>JPGV01000032.1 GCA_000724175.1 [Candidatus Thermochlorobacteriaceae] bacterium GBChlB
ACCTTTTTGCCTTCACGGTTCGCAAGGATATGATTGAGGAGCGTCGTTTTTCCTACGCCCAAAAATCCTGACAGCACTGTTACAGGCAGTTTCTTTACTGGTCTTGACATAGTTGATGCTCGTTGAGATGTGTCCGAAATAATTTACACTTGATTTTCAAAAAATGCAAATCGTTTGCATTTGACTCTTACGCTTTTGGAAAAGTGTGGCAAAACGAACTCGGTTTTGCGCCCAGCAAGCCTGCTTGGTTTATCGCCGTGCGTTCATTGTGGTTGGGGTTGGGTTATGGGCTTATGTTCATTGAGTTAGTTCAGCAGCCCTAACGACAGCACTTGGCATTGCAACGATACACCTTATTCGCTTCCGATGTCAGTTACTCCACGCGCTTCCATGTAATTTCGTGCAGTCGCGTCTTGAGTCCGCTTTTCACTTCGGCGGTCAAAATGAGCGTAGTGCCATTGAGGTTGATAAACCGTTTCTGCTCGGTTTGAAGAATCCATGTGTGCAGGCTGCCCTCCACATGGTGCGTTACGCTTTTGCTATCCTCACTGACGGTGTATGTGCCGAAATAGGCAATGTAGCCATTGTAAGATGATTTCAACTCTTCAATTGTCTCTGTGCCGGGGCGGTGTTGGCGGGCGCGCTCTGGCTTCATAATTTGGGCGGACATATAGCCAGTATCGGTATAGAGCAAGAGTCCGACAGGTTCTTCACCGTATGGAAAGTGTGTGTCGCCACCAGCCGTGCGCACACAATACGATACAAGTTTCCATGCGCCGACCAAACGGCTTTTCATGGAGGCAGGCGTATCTAAGACAATCATAGCAGTAGAGCAAGGCGTCTCGTGCCTTGCGCGTAAATTTACGCCTGAAAGCGGCGCATTCTCAAACCGTCGGAACGCTTTTTTGAAGTTCAGTGATGTTCAATGATGGCGCCGTTTTTTGTATCTTAGCAGGTTGTAATGTGCTGTGCAATCACGGTGCCTTCTATCCACTTAAAACGCATTCAACCTATGAGACTTGTATTTTTCTTTTTGTTAGTTCTCTCCGCACTGGCGACTCAAACGGCGCTGGCACAAAAGCCTGACAGCAATTACATCAAAGCACTTGCGCCGCGCCCCAGCCCGATGTCCGTTGCTAAAACGACGATTGGCGACGCCTACATTAAAATCGTTTATTCGCGCCCGTTCAAAAAAGGCCGGTTGATTTTCGGCACAAAGGAAGAAAAAGCACTCGTGCCTTACGGCGAAGTTTGGCGATTGGGAGCAAACGAAGCCACTGAAATCACGCTCACCAAAGACATCACCATCGCTGGAAAACCGCTCAAAGCTGGCACCTACTCAATGTTCGCTATCCCGCAAAAGGATAAATTTACCGTCATCATCAACAGCGAACTCGGACTCTGGGGGCAGTTCAGAATGGACGAGAAAAAAGAAGTCCTGCGCTTCGATGTTCCCGTCGGACAAACCGAAGGCGAGTTCGAAGCCTTCACGATGATGTTCAAAAAGCCCGAAGGCACCACGACGGAGTTGATGCTTGTTTGGGATATGATGAAAGTCGTCATCCCGATTAAAGTCGGGTAGGCATATTTGTTATCGGCGCAATACGGTCGTTGGTTCGTTCGCTTAAATTAGACCATGAGCTACAATGTGGTGCTATCTTGCTGCGATATTTGTTGTAATGTTGGCGTCTAAGGTTTGGGCGCAAGACTCTCCTATTGCTTTTGAGCGCTTGTCTACTGCTGATGGGCTTGGAAACAATGATATAAGAGACATTGCACAAGACAAACAAGGATATTTGTGGATATCCACAGCGGACGGCTTGAACCGCTACGACGGCTACACGATGACATTGTTCAGAAGCAACCGGAAAGACAGCACATCGCTGAGAAGCAACTTAATCCACAAAACTTTTGTCGATCGTGATGGTGTAGTCTGGGCATTATCCTATGAGTATTTGCATCAGTTTCACCCGAAACAACATACATTTTCTTGGTATCGTTTACCGCACGATTATACGCTAACGCACGCTTATGCAGAATCTATCGCGCAAAGTAACGATGGCTCATTATGGCTCACGCTTGGCATATACCTCTGTCGCTTCTATAACGGACGCTTCGAACGATTCACCCTGCCCTATCCTCCTGAACACTTCATTTCAACTGCCATACATCGCTCCCGAATTACATCGTTGATTGCAGATACCGCTAACAACTGTCTCTGGTGTGGCACTGTGGGCGCTGTGTATTGCTTTGATATTGCCCGTCGAACATTCACACGGTTCCCTGTGGAGGAAAATGGGGTATCAGCCGCCTATGTTGCCTCAATTGTTCTTGGCAATCAGGACACTCTTTGGTTAGGGGTATCACGGCTGCTGGACCCATCTCTCAGTGCTTGCCCTACGGGTATTTTTGCGTTGAATCATCGAACAGGCGTGCACCAACGCCTCAGACCTGACCGTGATAGTTCTCACAGGCAACGACCTGAGGTGGAGGTAAACAACATGACCATAGATAAAGAGCAGTGGATTTGGATGGCCACCTATACGGGGCTTTACAAGTTCCATCCCCGCACGTTTCAATTTCAGCACTTTCAACACGACTCAAAGAACCCACAGAGTTTGGCAAGCAACATGCTTAGCTGTGTCTTCTGTGACGGCTCTGGAGTAATTTGGGTGGGCAGTTCAACCAACGGGATTTCAAAGTATGCGCCCTATCGACAAAAATTCCAACTCTATCGCCACAACCCTTACGACGAAAATAGCCTAAGCAATAACTATGTTCGTGGGATTTTGGAAGATGACAACGGGAATTTGTTTGTGGCTACACAGTTCGGGGGATTAAACCGACTTAATCGGCGCAGCGGTGTTTGGACGCATTTTCGGGGCGGCCCGATTGGCCGTGATTTCAAACTTAGCACGGATAACATCCGTGCTGTGCTTCAAGATAAAGATGGCAGCATCTGGATTGGCAGCCATACGCCGCCAGCCCTCGCGCGGTTGTATCCGCACACTAATCGGATTGAACAAATAAAAGGGTATCCGAGTATTGCTCCCATCAATATGTTTTATCACGCTCGTTCTGGGGAAATCTGGATTTGTAACGAATCCACTGCCATTCTGCGCCTTTCACCCGACCGCAAATCACTCTTGCCATCTATCCCGAAGTCGCTGGGCTCGTATAACTTCGGCAACGCTCATACTCTTTTGGAAGACCGATTTGGAGACATCTGGGTGGGCACCGAGTTTGGGTTGTTTCAACTCGATAGCCTGTTCAATGTGAAGAAAGCGTTTTTTCACTCTGCTACAGACAGCACGACAGTTAGCAGCAATCTGATTACCCATGCGGTGGAATCGTCCGCAGGGGAGTTGTGGTTTGCCACCAAAGGGGGCGGAATTTGCCGCTACAATCGTCAGAACGGCTCGTTCGTGCATTTTACCGAAACGGAAGGGCTGCCACACAACAATACCTACGCGATTCTTGAAGATGCGAGAGGCAACTTTTGGATCTCAACCGATAACGGCATCTGTGAATTTAACCCAGTGACGAAGGCGGTTCGAAAGTTCGGGGTAACCGATGGCTTACAGAATACTGAGTTCAATCGGTTCGCTTACTTCAAGAATAAACGGGGCGAGATGTTTTTTGGCGGCGTCAACGGGCTGAATAGTTTTTTTCCCGACCGTATCAAACTTAACCCGAACCCGCCGACGGTTGCATTGACCAGCATTAAACTTACCAATAACACCCTCTTTCCGGTAGACATTGGCGACACCGTTCAACTTCAGCGCGACCAAAATGAACTCACATTCGAGTTGACCGCGTTTGAATACACATCGCCAGAACGCAATCGCTATGCGTGCTTTTTGGAAGGCTACGACAAGACATGGCGCAATCTCGGCAATAAGCGCGAAGCTGTTTATACTAACCTTGACGCGGGAGCTTACACGCTCTACATTAGAGCGGCAAACAGCGACGGAACATGGAGTGCAGAGAAACGCGCCGCGCACCTCACGATTGAGCCGATGCTGTGGGAACGCTGGTGGTTTCGAGTGTTCGCCGTCACCGTCTTGGTTTTTGGGTTCGCAGCGTTCTACCAAATTCGCATCAAGCGAATTGAGACGCAAAATCATGCACTTGAAATGATCGTGCGTCGCAGCACCGAAGAAGTTTTACAGCGGAACAGAGAACTTGCTGACGCCAATCGTCATCTGGCTGACACGCTGAACCGAGCAGAAGCAGAACGACAGCGCGCTGAAGTTGCAAATCGTTTCAAAACGGAGCTGCTCGGCATCGTCGCACATGACCTTAAAAATCCGCTTCAAACCATTCTCGGCTTCTCTTTGCTCATCCAAGAAGTATCACAAGATAAATCTTCCACAGCGGAGCCCACCTTACACATTCAACGCGCGGCTAATCGGATGCTCAAACTTATCAACGATTTATTGCAGAGTGCCGCTGTTGAAACAGGACAGATTGCCCTAAACAACGAAGCGGTCGATGTTACGCTGTTGTTGGAGGCGACGGTCAATGACAACCGTCTTCGCGCCGAGTCAAAGTTGCAGAAAATCATATTTGCGGGCGACGCTGAAACCACTGTGTATGGCGACCCAGCGCGCTTGCGCGACGTGTTTGAGAATCTTCTCAGCAACGCGCTGAAGTTTTCGCCCGTAAATTCAACCGTTTGGGTCACTGTTAAAAAAATTCTTGTGACGGAAAGCCGAATGCGCCGCGCCACCGACAGCCGGCAGCCCAACGTGGTGCGAATCACTTTTAAAGACGAAGGTCAGGGAATCACGGAAAAAGATATGGACAAGCTTTTTGGAAAATTTCAAAAGCTCTCCGCCAAGCCAACCGGTGGCGAAACTTCCACAGGGCTGGGGCTCTCGATCACCAAACAACTTGTAGAGCTGCACGGCGGCAGTGTCTGGGCAGAGAGCGGCGGTAAGAACAAAGGCACGACGTTCTTCATCGAGCTGCCCGCGCTGTTACCGAACGCCCCCTTCCGTCAAGAGCACCTGAAGACAAGCGCCGATGACGGTTCAAAAGTTTAACGCACAGGCAACACAACTCTCGACGCTGTGCCGTATATTTTTAATTCTGCAACATCTATTCAAACATCAATGAACCGCGTTGTCTTTTTTCTGCTGCTTACATGGGCGTCCATCGCCGCAGCGCAAAAAAAATCGCCGCCGAAACCCGTCGCCGTGCAATCTGCCGCGCCGAAACTTGTTATTGCTATCATTATCGACCAATTTCGGTTTGATTACCTCGATAAGTTCGCGGAACACTATGTGCCTGCAACGAAAACATCGGGCGGCTTTCAACGCTTGCTCCAAAACGGCGCCCTGATGACCAACGCGCACTATCCTTACATCAACACATATACCGCGCCTGGACACGCAACGTTTCTCACTGGCGTTGCACCTGAGCGAAGCGGCATTGTCGGCAATGAATGGATTGACCGCTCGACCAACCGAGCTACCTACTGCGTCGAAGACACAACGGTGCAAGCGGTTGGCATTGAGGCGCGCGGTGTGGCAGGACAAATGTCGCCGAAAAATTGTTTTGTCGAGACCGTCTGCGACCGATTAAAATCTTTCTCTCCCAAAAGCAAAGTCATCGGCATTGCGATTAAAGATAGAGGCGCGGTGCTGCCTGCTGGGAAACGCGCCGATGGAGCGTTCTGGTTCGATGTGGCAAGCGGCAATTGGATTTCCAGCACCTACTATTTCAAAGATGGCAAGTTGCCAATGTGGGTGCAAGACTTCAACGCAAGAAAGTTGCCCGAAAGCTACATCGGCAAATCATGGACGCGCCTCTTGCCCGATACGGCTTATCCCATGCTCGACGATGTGCAGGGCGAAAGCACACTGCTCGGCGAACAACGACCCGTTTTTCCACACACGCTCGTCGACATTTCAAAACTTGCTGACCCTCGCTTGAAACGCTCACGCAAATACGATGTGATTGCGCCGACGCCCTTCGGCAACGACCTCACCATCGCTTTCGCCGAAGTTGCCATTGACGCCGAATCATTGGGCAAGCGCGGCGTTACAGACATTCTGACCGTCTCGTTCTCTTCGCCTGACTACTGCGGACACGCCTTCGGTCCAGAAAGCCAAGAGCAAATGGACATTCTCATTAGGCTCGACCGACAGCTTGATGCGTTTTTCCAAACGATTGACAAAACGGTCGGCTTCGATAACTGCATTTTCATTCTCTCTGCCGATCACGGCGTCTCGCCCTTGCCCGAATTACATGGCGGCGTAAGGCTCTTCAAAAAGGAATTTTTGGATACGCTTAAATCACTCGTTCATGAAAAATATCCCGATGTGGTCTCGAACATTGAGAACGATGAGATTCTCTTAGACGCGGCGGCGGTGCAAAAGGCGGGCGCCGCTCAACGCGATGTGGAACGCTTCGTTGGCGAATCAGCGACACTGCTGCGCGGCGTCGTCGGCTACATCACACGCTCGGAACTTCTGCACGAGCCGCTCCATCCATTGAGCCAAATGGTAAAACGATGTTTTCACCCGTCGCGCAGCGGCGATGTTAAACTCATCTTATCGCCCTATTCCTTCTTTGCCTACGCGCAAACTGGCACGACACACGGCACGGCTTACGACTACGACACGCACGTCCCGATTCTCTTCTGCGGTAAGGGTGTCCGACAAGGTCGATATGCGTCTGCCGCCTTTACGATTGACACTGCGCCAACGCTGCATCGCTTGCTCGGTTTGCCCGAGACCGACCAATACGAGGGACGAGCATTGTTGGAGATTTTCACCCGTGCGCTTTAATCTAATTCGTCTGCGTCTTTGAATTGCTACGGAGCGATTGCAGTTCCGACTTAGCGAGCGTGTTTTTCGGATTGAGTTCTAACGCTTTCAAGAAGTCAGCTTCGGCGGCGGCGCGTCGTTGAAGTTGTTTGTTCGAGACGCCCCGATGCACATAAGCAATGTCGTTTGGTTTTAATTGAATTGCCGCATTGAAATCTGCGACTGCAAGGTCGTGCCGTTCCGAGAGCATATAGAGTTCGCCGCGCAAGAGATATGCTTCAGCAAATGTGGGTTTGAGTTCAATGGCTTTGTCTAAATCGTGCATTGCGCCCTTGATGCGAATTTCTGAAATGTAGAACCGCGCCCAAGCATAGTGGTCTTCGGCAGTTTTCGGTAACGTGCGCGGCGGCGGAAACTTTGGCGCACGAGATTGTTCGGTCGGTTGGTCTTCATTTGCTCTGAACACGTTTGCAATTGATGTCGCTGCATCGGCGATTGCACCAAACGGAATTTGTAAGGTTGGCACAAGCGTCGGCACTTGCGAAGCGGGACTCGAACCGACGTATCCATAAGGCGCAGCCTCCATCACCTTCGCTTTGATGTATTTGACGACCGCAACAATCGATTCCTCCGAGACTTTTTGAGGCGGCAGCGACTTCGGCGCTTCGGCGAGCCAATAATCGCGCGGCGGCGGATAAAACGGCTTGCGACGAATGAGAACTGGCGGCTCGGACAACACATCAGACGCGGTTATTTTTTTCGATGGAGCAATTTCCACATCGGCGGACGGCAACTCTAGAACACGCTTGGGCGCTTCCTGCGCAAGCAGTCGCACTGACAGCAACATCGCTGCGCAAACAAGTATCACTCGGCAGGTTCGCCGCATAGGCTTCGTCTTGGTTTTGTGTTCTCGATATATGAACTTACGATAATCTTTTGAACCTTTGTTCGCCAAAGTTATCTCTGCTCAAATGTCGTTTCGTTTTATCCTATTCGCTCTCCCGTTGCTCTTTGTTGCTGCCTGCGTGGCGCCGCCCGCGCAAGTTCCGTATCTGCGCGACATAATTCCGCTTCAAACGCTCGTTGCAGGAAAGCCCGATTCGCTCTTGCTCTCTGATTTATTTTATGCCGAAACTTACGCTGCCGAGTTCGAGCCGAATTCATACATCAACATTCAATACGATTCCACTAGCCGAGTTGTCGTGCTTCTTGCTCGATCAGATTACGAGGGGCTGACACTGCTGTCGTTCCGACACGGCTCGGCGGTCTACAAAATTCCCGTCCAAACACGGCGCGTTGCACTTCAGACATTTTCGGTCAAGCTTAATGGCGCAGCGAAAACGGTATCCGTGATGGGAAGTTTTAACAATTGGAACCGCTCGTCGTCCCCAATGACACCAACGAACGACGGACGATATGAAATTTCCGTGCCGCTTGATGTAGGACGCTACGAATACAAATTCGTTGTTGATGGCAAAGAAATGATTGACCCAAGTAACCCTGACAAAGTGCCTAATGGCTTCGGCGATTTCAATTCCGTCTTGGTTGTTCAGCCGCGTCTCCGCGAGACGGCTTTTCTGCATATCGATGGATGCAAATTCCGTTCGGGCGAAACCGAAATAGAGTTCGTTTATGAACGCGATAAGCAAACGAAACGTCTTACGTCGTCTAATATTGTAGCGCTTTTAGACAACCAATCCATTCCCGACCAGCAGCTCAAACTGATTGATAATCGAGTTGTCGTGCGCTTGAAAGCCGATAACCTTGTCGGCGAAAAAACAATGCGCATCGCGGTTACGCAGGACGGTTTAACAACGCCGATGCAAACGGTGCATCTTTCAGGCGGCAGACCGCTTGGCAGCGTGCAAAGTCAGAACGCACAGCGACCCGTCGGCGCCACACCGACGGGCGTCATCACGCCACCTGTGTTTAATTGGCACGACGCGGTGATGTATTCGCTGATGATTGACCGATTCCACAACGGCGATACGACCAATGATAAGCCCGTCGTTCAAGACTCACTCATGCAACCAGCGAACTATTACGGCGGCGACTTGGCAGGCGTTATCAAAAAAATTGAAGAGGGGTATTTCGATTCGCTCGGCGTGAATGTGTTATGGCTCTCGCCTGTCAATCAAAATCCCGACAAAGCGTATCGAGAGTATCCGCCGCCGCACCGCTACTATACAGGCTATCACGGCTATTGGTCGGTTGACCCAGAGAAGGTCGATGCACGGTTCGGCGATATGCCCTTGCTCAAACAGCTTGTGGCAAAGGCACATTTGCGCAATATCAAAGTCATTCTTGACTTCGTCGCCCATCATGTGCATGAAGAACACCCATTTTTCAAAGCGCATCCCAATTGGTTTGGCACATACAACTTGCCCGACGGTCGCAAGAACCTTCGGCTTTGGGACGATTACCGCCTAACGACGTGGTTCGAGCCGTATTTGCCGACGTTTGATTACACGAATGCCGATGCGCTCGATACCATGACACAAAACGCGCTATGGTGGCTGAAACAAACCGACGCGGACGGCTTTCGACACGATGCCGTAAAACATGTGCCGAACCTTTTTTGGCAAACGCTCACGCGCAAGTTGAAACGCACTATCGCTTATCCTCAAAAAAAACCAATCTATCAAATTGGTGAGACCTTCGGCAGCTACGACCTTGTGAAGTCATACGTGAACAATGGGCAGCTTAATGCCCAATTCAACTTCAATTTATTCTACACGGCTCGGCGCGTCTTTCTTTCTGATGCTCATTTTTCGGAGTTAAGCGCGGAACTACAAAAAACATTCGATACTTACGGCATGAGCAACTTGATGGGCAACATCATGGACAGCCACGACCAAGTTCGTTACATCGCCTTTGCTGACGGCGATATAGGTCTCGATGAAAAAAACGCGTCGGAACTTGCTTGGACGAACCCGCCGACAGTTAATAACGAGAACAGCTACGCGAAGGCAAGGCTCTACTTGGCGTATTTGCTCACCATTCCGGGCGTGCCAACACTTTACTACGGCGACGAATTTGGAATGACAGGCTCTGTTGACCCCGACAATCGACGACCGATGCGCTTCGGAAAAGGCCTTTCGCCCCAAGAGCAAACAATGCTAATGGGCGTCGTGCAACTCATCAAGTTACGGCGCACGTCGAGCGCCTTGCGCTACGGAGATTTTCGGACGCTCTTTGCCAACGAGACATGCTTTGCCTATCTGCGCTCCGACCCCAACGAGCGCGTGCTGATTGCGCTCAATAAATCCAATGCGCCGCAGACGATTTCGGTCGACTTTCCAAAGTTCTATCAAGCAAAGACAGCGAAAAACCTATTAACGAGCCAAACGGTTATGCTTAGCGACGATAACCTCTCGCTTGTCATCCCTGCAACAGGGTTCGTCGTCTTGAAAATAGAGTAACTGATTGAGCGACGAGTAACGCCGAACACGTTATACGGTAATGGCGTTGCCACGATAAATTCTTGACCGATAGCGCGAGGCTTCAGGCGCAGGCAACGGCGCTGACGTCAGCAAACAGGCAATAACAAAGCGGTCGAGTTCTTCGTCAATCTCTTCGGGCGTTTGTGGTTTCTCCGATTTGGCGCGGCGTGTTAGGTCGACTTGATTGACCGCCGAGTGATGAATGCAACGCTCGTTCTCGACGCCAAGCGTTGCCGTTAGGCTATGCAGCGTGGTTTTGACGAAGTTTGCTAGCGCAAATTCTTCCGCCGTCGATTGCTGCGATGTTTTTGGCGTAACCAACACAATCTGCATCTCGCCAAGCAGGGAACACTTGCGCGCGATTCGAAAATGAAATGTGAGGTAGTTCTCGATTAATTCCTCGAAATCTTTTTCATTGAACACATTGTCCCAATTGCCCGACTTATCCGCGACGATAGGCTTAATTGGTATTGGTTCAAACGGCGTTGAAATCACGGCTTCGGGTCTGCCAAACTCTGCCACGGCTCTATCAATCGCTTCTTCCAATTGCAAGCCAACAGCGCGGACTTGTAGCCGTCCGTCCTTTGCCCAATCCTTAAAGCGCATTCGAAGTTGCTCGGCGGTATAGGTGCTTTTCGTCATCACCACGACGTGCTTCACTTTGTATTCGCCGATGTAGCTTTGAACAAGGCGTGACATTTCTTCGACAAGGTAGTCGCCGAAGATGTAAATGATTTTCCCCTCGAACCTTGCCAAACGCTCTTGTTTAGGCTTGCCGAAAAGTTCTCCTTCGGTAACCGTGCGGTCGAAGCGCAGTCCGCCCGACGGGTGAAATGTCTCGCCCGATACGCCACCTGCGGCAAGGTAATGCACGGTCGCCAGCGCCACATCTTCTTCGGTCGGCATTCGCTTCAGATAAAGCATCGATAAAATGCCGTCGTT
This sequence comes from [Candidatus Thermochlorobacteriaceae] bacterium GBChlB, assembly GCA_000724175.1. GTDB lineage: Bacteria > Bacteroidota > Chlorobiia > Chlorobiales > Thermochlorobacteraceae > GBChlB. The sequence continues at coordinate 11,162 of JPGV01000032.1, forward strand.
GATTTTTTTTGCCTCGCGCTTCAAAAATTCAGGGCTGAAAAACTCCTCAGTAGGATTTGGCACACTCGATAGAAAGTCTTGTCCGCGCTTGGCATCGGTAAGGTAACAGCCGTTGAGTAGCCGCTCGATAAGTTTTTCGGCAATGTTCTTATCCATCAAATGTGTGTATGAGGCGCTGTGGCTGTCCGCCGTGTTGCGAATATGATGCGCGAGATTCTGTAAGCGCTGATGCACGGTCGAGCCTTCAAGCAAAAACTCTACGCTGTTATGCTGTATGTCCGCAAGCAGGTCGTCGATGTTCGCGCCTTCATCGAGCGCTTTGATGATAGAAGCATACAGGTCGTTGACGCGCTTAGTGGCGAGAATCAATTTTCCGCGCCGCTCGAACAGTCCGGGACGATTGCCCTCGCCCGCAAGCCGAATCCCTTCAACGGGACCTGGCGCAATCGCGTTGATGACGAGCTCAGGTCCTAAGAATTTTGCAAAACATTCCGCCATAGCGCGTTGCCCTGCTTTGCTGACGGCGTAGTCGGCGCGGTTCGGATACGGCACAGCGACGTATTTTTCGCCACCGAAATACGAACTGACGTTCAAAACATAACCGAAGCCTTGTCGCTTCATAATCGGCAACGCTTTGCGCATCAACGAAAAATTGCTGATGAGATTCGCCTTCAAGGTGTGTCGCCAATCTTTCACGCTCATATCGACGACCATCTGTTCTGCGCCCGAGATGCCCGCGTTGTTAATGAGGTAGTCGATGCGCCCGAATTTCTGCATCGTAAATTCAATGAGTTTGCCCAGCGCGGGTTCATCGCTGACATCAATATCGGGTAGCACGGCGACGCGCTCCTCGGGCGTTGAGTATCCGATGCGTTGCAGTTCTTCCAGAATTTGACGGCGCTTCGTTTCAAGTTCAGATGGTCGGCGCGCTGCCAGCACGACGCGCGCGCCCGCCGAGGCAAGCATCCGACCAATTTCGCCGCCGATGCCCTGCGAGCCACCTGTAATCACCGCCACTTTTCCCAAGTGCATTCCGTAGAGCGAATCCACCAAACCGGATTTTGCAGGCTGCTCTAAGTGTTCAGGCAAATACAAATTAATCTCATCGAGTTTTTTCGACGTATTGAGTATTTCTAAGATAAATCCTGATGTGAGGTCGAAATTGTTCTCCGCCTTTTGCGAATATCGAATAAGTTGATGGGCAACGATACCGAACTTCAACTTGCCTTGCTCTTTCATCACATCTGCTTCGTCGCGCCAAATTCTGATAAGCTCTTCGTTAGCCGCGCGCAAGACATCATGATAGGTCGAGCGTCCGTAAGCAGGCGAGGAGACGAACACCATGCGCGGCGCTTCGCGCAGTTTCTCCTGTTGCAGCTTGAAAAATTCCGCGAGCGACGAGGCGACAGCAAGCGTGCCGACGATTTCTTCGTTCAAAAACTTTTGCGCCAGTTCGTCCGATGTGTCGTGCATCGTCGCATTTTGAAAATTCTTTTCGCAGCGCGGGAACACGACAACATTATCAATCGGTGCGTCGGCAAGTAACTCTTTGAAAAATGTTTTTCGGTGGTCGGCAACCAGCGCATCAAAGCGTCGAATGTCCCACTTCGGATACTCGGTTTTTGCGCGTTCAAAATGTCTGGGATGTTGAAAGACGATGATGACGCTCGATTTCGTGTCCATCAATCGCTTCGCTAAGGCAAGCGCGTCGTCGAATTGGTCGCCAGCAATGATGAGCGTGCGCTTGCCAGTGCCGTCGGAGATGCGCAGGCGCGGGCGGCTGGTGAGCGTCGTGCGACTTTCTTCGGCAACTTGCATGCCGTTGGTTACCTCGAGGCTGTGTCCAGCCAACGCCTTTGATTCATCGCTCGCCAAAAATAAAATCGCGTTGGTTACATCGTCAGCTTTCGGGAACGCTTTGGCAAGCCCTTGTTCAGTTTCACGATGCAAAATCATTTTGCCGAAGAAGTATTCCTGTGTCGAGCCGTCGCGTTTTCCTTTGAGCTTGTCCATTGCGGCAAAGACAGTTCGTATTCGCTCGGTGTCAATCGGACCCGGATAGACCAGATTGACACGAATCGCTTTCTGCGACAAGCCTAAGTCTTTGGCGAGTTTCTGCGTGAGCGCGTTGAGTGCCGATTTCGGAACGCTGTATGCTGCTCTGCCGAAATACTCAGTGCGCGAGAAAATGGTTGAAACATTGACGATACTGCCGCCGACCGACATCACATCATAAGCGGCTCGCGTCATCAGCCATGTAATTCCCAAGATATTCCCAACTGCGTCAAATACGGTTTCGGTGTCCGCAAAGCCTTCGCTGCGCAGCGCATCGAGGTCTTCTTTGGTGAACGGCAGTTCTCCAAGCGGGCGCTTCGGCCCAGCAGTGCCAGCATTGTTGATAAGCACATCGAGCCTGCCAAATTCTTGTTTGACAGTCTGCATCGCCTCGTGAACCGCATCAGGATTGGACGCATCAAAGGCAAGCGCATAAAAATTTTTGGAGCGCCCATTTTTTTCCGCACCGAAAAGTTTAGTTTTAAGCGCGTCTAATTTTTCTTTATTGCGTCCCGTAACGATGCACGTTGCACCTTCGGCGAGAAATCGGTTCGTAATTGTTTCGCCAATGTTACCCGCACCGCCCGTAATGAGACAAATTTTTCCTGCAAGCCGGCCTTGGCGCGACGACTCAGCGGCGGATTTCGTTGCCGTTGCTGTATTTTTAGATGACATACCCGCTCCCGTTGTTGACTTGTCAATGTTGATGGCTGAAATTGGAAATTAACGAATCAATGTCAAATCGAGATGAAAAACGTTTTGTTCATCACTGGTCTCTTGTTGATATGCGTCCTGCACATCAATGGCGCATCAGCGCAATCTACCTTCAACGCAGCCAGCGTTGGACATGCTGCAAAAGCGTTTTCTCAGCAGCGGTTGGAGGCGCAGCGCAGCGCCATGTGGATTTTAGGCGCGTGGGCTGGCGTTTCCATCGCGTCGGGAATTGGATTGGCATTGCAAAATAACACTGTGCCGTTGCGCTACGCGGGCTATCAAAACATCGGTTGGGGCGCGGTGAATGCGGCACTTGCAGGCGTCGCGCTTGTCGGCATTGCAAATCAGCTTGCTGCGTTGGACGCGATGAGCGCTGGCAAAGAATCAATGTTTCTTTTGAAAGAACTTGGCGAGGAACAAGCCTTTTCAAAAGTCTTACTGATCAATGTTGGCTTAGATGTGGGCTATATGCTTGTCGGCAGCGCCTTGATGTATGGCGGACGTAACGGACTCAATCGCGGCGATGAATTTTTCGGAAGCGGACTTGGCGTTCTCGTTCAAGGTGCGTTTTTGCTTGCGTTTGATATTTGGCAAGTTGTGCTGTCGAGCCGGCGCGTTGAGGCGGTCGAGCAGACCTTGTATCCGCTTGTTTCGCTTCTGCCTGCTGCACCGATGAGCCAACTCGGGCTGACCATGCGCGTCTCATTCTAAACAGCAACCGCAAGCCAAGTTTTGCTTGTCATTTCAGCGGTATGGCTTTCACTGCCGCAAGCGGCAAATTCAGGCGCTCGGCAATTTTCTCATCTGTAACGCCCAACTCGCGCAAAAACGGCACCGCCTCTAATTTGCCTTTCAGTTCGCCCTCTTTGATGCCCTCTTTGATGCCCTCTTTGATGCCCTCTTTGATACCTTCTTTGATGCCCTGCTTAACGCCCTCAAGTTTGCCTTCCTGCAAAATTTCTTGATAGGCTCTGGTTTTTTTCAACTCTTCCTCGAACTCTTCTTCAATACTCAACATCTTTAAAATCTCCTTTCGCGTTAAGTTTGAAAATTTTTGAAACAACACTTGCTGAATAAAATCAACTTGTTCCGGAAATCGCTCCAAGAGAAACTTTGCCGCTTGAACCGACGTCTTTTGCGGCTCAATCAATAACTTAAATAGCGCCGCCAAGTTGACCACGTCTTCAACAACGGGCAGTTCGTCTAAGTAGATGCGTTGTACCAATCCCGACGCCAAGAGTTCCTCATATCCTGCGATGTTGCGCGACTCAACGCTGCGGCTCGGATAAATGACGACAGCGCGCCAAGGCAGATTGCCGTATTGCTTCAGATAGATAAAAATCTGGGCGAAGAGCCGTTGGTAAAATTGATTATCCAAGTAGAACTGCGCCTCGACAAAATACAGCGCGTCGTTGATAAACCGCGGCATAAAAATGCCATCGAGCCGAAACGATAATTCCTTAATCTCGACCGATTTGAACTGATAGCGTTCCGCGTCCGTTGCGGCTCTGCCGATGAGTGCAAAGAACGCTTGCGGCACAGCCTTGAGCAGAAAATATACAAGTTTATCCGTTCTCATCTGGAAAAACGCTGTCAGGGTTAAGCCTGTCCTGCAAATTTAGATATGGCTATTCGCGCACGACGATAGCCGAATACGGTTTCTTTTCAATCAATCGATAAACGGGAATACGATTCATAAATTCGTTTTCATAGCCAACTGCCGTCAGAAAGAACTTCATTTTTTCTGCCTGTTTTTGCTCGTCGGTTAGCGCGGGATTTTTGTCAATAAGGCTCTCGTAAATTTCGCGCGTCTTTGGCAGGTCGACCAAGTTATACTCGTATTCAGTGATGAAATCTTTATCGAAACGAAGTTTTCCCGTTAAGTAGTTATCAAAATAGTTCCAGTGTGCGAGGCTGTCATCGGAGTCAGGCTCAAGTAAGCCAGCAATGACATTTCCAAGCGGTTGGTTCATCGGCACGATATAATCGCCCTCTCGAAAGCGCCATTGACGCGGCACGCGCTCAACGCTTACCGTTACCTCGCGGTGCGCCTGAAAACACTGTTCCGACACGGTGATATTTTTCACGTCGAAATACTCTATCTCGGCTTCAAACGCGCTCAGTAGCCGCTCGACCGCAATGCCATGCTGTTGCAATTTCCTGATGATTCGCCATTCGGCTTTGGGCAATAGATACGCGAGCGGTCGTGGCACGGCGCGTGAAAACACAAACTTGCCGAAATACGGCGCGCGGTAAATTTTCTTTGTCTTCGTTGGCAGATACTCTACTTCGCCATGCTTTCCGAGTTTTTCTTTTACAACGTAGCCGATGACTGAGACTGGTTTTTCAAATGCTTTTTTCTCGATGTCAATGCCGACGAGATTTTTTTTCGGGTTGTAGGTTTCGCCTTTGGCGATGGTATCGGCGACAGCGCTGCGCACCAGCGTTTTGATTTTCGCTGCGTGTCGCGCTGTGTATTCCATTGTTTCGCGCATAAAGTGGTAGGCAGCTTTGACGCGCCGTTCAAACGAGACATAGGAATACGTTTCCATTAGAATCGAGATGCGGTTTTGCAAGCCGCCGTAGCTTGCGCCGAATCGAGCATGGTGAGAATATGTCGCCCAACCCTCTTCGGGCTTTCGAAAATTTTTGAAGTCCGCGTAGAAGAACATCTCAATGCGCCGTTCACGCCTGATTTTATCGGCGACGGCGGGCAGCATCACGTCGCGCGTGAAATCAATCAACGCTTTGTTCGCATTCGGATTCTGCGGAAATCCAAACGTTAAATCATAGCCATGCCGCGAGCCATCGGTCGTGTGTCCGTCAACAATGACGTCGGGCTGCCATGCCGCGTAGAGGTCTTTGATGAGGTGTTCAGTTTCTTTTGCCTCAATTTTCATATAGTCGCGGTTCAGGTCGAGACCGACTGCGTTCGTTCGAATCCCGACGCCTTCATCGGGTCCGATTTGAGACAGCCGATTTGCCTCGCTTATGTAGTCGTTGCCGTCCGCGTTGTAAATCGGCACAACAAGAATGATTAAGTCGTCCAAGAGCGCGTTCAATTTTCCGAAAGCGATGTCGCGCATCAGCATCATAGAGGCTTCTTTTGGGCAAACCTCGCCAGCGTGGATGTTGTTTTGCAGCAGCACAATTGGCTTGTCGGATTGCAAGGCTTGCGCAGGCAAGTATATCTGCGGACGCGAGAACGCGGCGAGCAACAGGTCGCGCCCTTCAACCGTCTGTCCAAACGTGTGTAGCGTCATTTCCGACGTGCGGGCTTTTAACTCATACAAAAATGTCTTGACGTCGTCATACCGCGAGGTCGCACGATAGTTTGTCTTTTCGGCGACGGTAACGAGGCTCTGCGGCAGTTGTTTGAGCGTTCCGTTCTTTGGAATGTTCGTCAGCAATGCGGCGGTTTTCTTTGGCATAGACTTTAAGGTTGTTTTGTTGACAGTTTGATTCTCAATTTACATTGGTGCTGTGCTTTGCGGCCTGTCCAAGCGCTTGCCGTGCTAAGAGTCCTTTGGCAGTTTGCATAATGCGCTCTGCCATTAACGCGGCAAACTCCAGAGAGTCGTTCATGCAGGGAATATATTTTTTTTGTTTGAATGCGCTCTGTTGAAGGTCATTTGCGGCGCTGAACTCTGTTTCGCTGTTGTCGGCGTAGTAGCCCGCAGCGAACATGGCCACGCTTTCAGTGCCAGCGTGTTCAAGCCTCTCGATGGTTTGGCGCAGCGTCGGCTCTGTCCATTTTCCGCCGACTTGGTGGTTCAAATATGCTGGCTCGATGAGGCTGAACGGATTTCGGGCATCGCTCTTCAACGCCGATTTAAACAACTGAAACAGCGTTTGATTTTCTGCCAAGCCGTTATGGAACTTGACGGGGACGCCATTTTTATCGGCAACCACTGTGCCATGCAAAGCGACAATCAAGGCGTTTTTGCCGCCCTGAACAAATCCGCTTGCAGCAGCTTGGGCTAACACATAGTCTCGATAGAGCGCAATGAGTTTTTCGTCTTTCCAAAGTCCCGTTACGACGCGCATTTTTTGAAAAGCGTTGTCGCCAAAGTAACGCAGCGCAAAACGGCAGAGCGCACCGCACGAAAACGCGGATTCAATCGGGTTCATCGGTAGAACAACAACGCCATCGTAGCCCGCGAGCGAGCGAATTAGGTCTTCCGTATAAGGCGGCGTTGTTTCGTAGGCGTTGAAGATGTCTACGTCAACTTGCGCCTGAATTTGACCGTTAGGATATTTTTTCAAAGCATCGCTGATAAGGCTGGTTTGCTTTGCGCTGATGCGGTTCATTGGCGAGCGGTAGCCCAAGCGTTTGGTTTTGACCGTTTGAATTATGCTTCCCAACACGGGGATGAGTAGGCGCGCCGGTTTTGGAATGGGCATCACTTCAGAGACATGCGCGAAAATGTGCTTTATGTTGTGGTAATAGGCAGAAATGCTTGGCGCATCGACTTCGCCGTGTGAGGAGACGACGACGGCAAATTTTTTCTTCATACGACCGTTCATTTTGTTGAAAACACCTCTGCGTGAAAGTTACGCACATGTCCACGAAAAAACAGCAATCGCAAATCTCCTGTTCATGCTGTAAATTGCCGCCTGTCTCTTTCCCGAAGACTTCAATCGTGTTCAAGTATGTTCGAGTCCGTCGATTCCTTCGAGAGTTTGTTTCAGATGATTGCGATTGGCACCATCGGCATTTACGCCCTCGAGACGCTTGTGATGATGCTTGCACTGCAACGCAAGTTTCCCCAGAAAATATGGCTGGAACTGCCGCATATTACCGTTGCGGTCGCTGCCCGCAACGAGGAAAAAAATATCGGTCGCTGCCTCGAGTCGTTAGTTCAGCTTGACTATCCGACCGACCGTTTGGAAATTATCATCGCCGATGACCGCTCGCACGACCGCACGGCAGAGCTTGTTCGTGATTATGCCGCGCGCTTTACGTTTATCAAATACCTTCCCGTTCAGGAAAGCCACATCAAGGGCAAAGGCAACGCCATTCACCAAGCGGTTTTGGTGTCTAATGGGAAATTTGTGTTAATGACCGATGCGGACTGCACTGTTAAACCCACGTGGGCAAAAGACACGCTCAAATACTTCACGGATAAAACCGGACTGGTGTGCGGCGTTACGCTTCCGCACACCTCGCGCGCCTTCGAGCGCATTCAAGCACTCAATTGGTGCTACTTGCTCTCGACGGGTTCGGCAGTTGCCGCTATTGGATTTCCCTTCGGCGGCATCGGCAATAATTTCAGCTTTCGAAAATCTGCGTATCTCGATGTTGGAGGCTATGAAAAAGTCCCGTTCAGCGTCACGGAAGATTTCGCGCTCTTTCAAGCCATTAAGAAAACCAACTGGAACATTGCTTGCCCGGTCGAGTATCAAACGCTGAACGACACAGAACCAGAACAAACCGTGCGCGACCTTTACAAACAACAAAAGCGATGGATTCTGGGCGGGCTTGACGCTGATAAAACCGGCTTTGCCACCCTAACGCTTGGGTTTATTGCGCATGTTTTAACCATCGCAGCGTTTTTCATTATGCCGTTCCGAGATGCGGCGACGATTTTTATCGTCAAAGTTTTGCTGGACGCGCTGTTTTTGCTTGTGCCGCTCCGTCGATTGCAGTCGGCGTCGTTGCTTGTCGCTATGCCGCTCTTCGCGCTGTATCATTATTTCACGATGGTCTTTGTGCCGATTCTGTTGCTCTTCGATAGAAAAATTGTCTGGAAAGGTCGTGTATATGGCTAAAAAAATTGCGGTCATCGGCGGCGGCATTGCAGGACTTGTTGCAGCATTTCGCCTGAAACAACACGGCTTTGCGGTTACGCTGCTCGAGGCGGCAGAGGCGCTCGGCGGAAAAATCCAAACGCGACATCTTGCGCAAGGCTGCCTCGATGTCGGACCCAACACCGTCTTGGAATCCAACGAGGCTATCATGCGCCTTATCTCCGACTTGGGCTTGCGAAAGAAGATTCTGTGGGCGGACGACTCGAGCGCAAGTCGATTCATTTTGAAAGACGGTAACCTTGTCGAGCTGCCCGCGAAACCGCAACAAATGCTCCTCTCGCCGATTCTCTCGCTCTCTGCAAAGTTGCGCGTCTTTCTCGACTTTTTCATTCCGCCTGCTGCGCCCGATGAAACCGTCGCCGCGTTTATTGAGCGGCGGTTCGGCAGAGAGCCGCTCGAGTATCTTGTCAATCCGTTCTTGGCAGGCACATACGCAGCGCGTCCAGATGACCTCTCCGTCAGTGCGACCTTGAAACAACTAAAAACATTTGAACGCGAACATGGCAGCGTGCTGAAAGGCGCGTTCAAACAAATGAAGGCAGCGAAAACCGAACCGAAGAAAAAATTTTCGCGGAAGATGTTTTCGTTTAGTGGCGGCTTTTACGATGTGGTTCAAGCCTTAGGTCAAGCCTTGCACGACGATGTTCTTTTGAGCGCAGAGGTCGTCAGGGTTATTCGGCATCCGCGCAGTTGGGAAGTGTGCTATGTGCAAGCGGGAAAGGAAAAATCGCTTCGTGCGTCCGTCGTGATTTTCGCCGCGCCTGCGCCTGAAATATCTCGTTTGGTAAAACCCCTTGCGCCCGATGTCTCAAAAGCGTTGGCGGAAATTCCGTATTCGCCCGTCGCCCAATTGTTTTTTGTGTATGATAAATTGCGCGTGCCGTCGCCGAAAGGCTTTGGCTTTCTTGTGCCAGAAGCAGAGAACCGCGACATTCTCGGTGCAGTGTTCAATAGCTCGATTTTCCCGACGCGCTACGAGGATACGGTCTTCACGGTCTTTGTCGGCGGCTCTCGCCAGCCCGAGTTGCTCAAACTCTCTGACGACGACCTTCGCTCTCTGGCGCTGATCGAGCTGAACGCCACGCTTAATTTGCACGACGCGCCGACCGCCTTCGCCATTGAACGCTGGACACAGGCGATTCCGCAATACGGCTTGGCGCACCAAAAAATTTTAGACGCCGTCGCCGCGCTCGAAATGGAAACAGAAGACCTGTTCTTTTGCGGCAATTGGCGCGGCGGCATTTCCGTTCCCGATACCATCGCGCAAGCCGACGACACCGCACAAAAAATCATCGCCGCACTCGACCATCGCGATTGATTCAATGCCCGTTGTTGCCTCCACCTTTCCTTGCTCGCTTCACCCGACTTACTTTGCCGTAAGTTCCTCTGTGGTTGCGGTCGGGTTGCCGTTGATGCGATAGTAGGTTTTGAGCGGCAAACTGTAGATTTTAATAAAGCCGATGCTGGCTTTGTGGTCGAAGGTGTCCTCTTCGGTGTAGGTCGCAAGGCTCGTGTCGTAAAGTGAATTGGGCGACCAGCGTCCGAGCAGTTCCACATTACCTTTGTAGAGTTTCAAGACTGCCACGCCGTTCACCACTTTTTGCGTTTCGTTCACAAACGCATCGAGCGCGAATCGGAGCGGCGAATACCACAAGCCGTTGTAAATCAAATCGGCGTAGTCGTTGGAGAGTTTCGCCTTGTAGTGCATCGTGTCTTTATCGAGCGTGAGCCGTTCAATTTCGCGGTGTGCGAAGTGCAAAATCGTTGCCGCCGGCGCTTCGTAGAGTTCGCGCGATTTGATGCCGACGAGTCGATTCTCGACCAAGTCCAAACGACCGATTGCATTTGCGCCGCCAATCGCATTCAACTTCATAATCAAGTCCACCGGATTCATCTTCACGCCACCCAGCGCGACGGGAACGCCGTGTTCGAATTCGATTTCAACTTGCGTTGGTGTATCGGGCGCTTGTTCGGGCGAGACCGTGCGCTGATAGGCGTCGGCGGGCGGCGCGATGCGCGGATTTTCCAAGATGCCGCACTCGATGGATGTTCCCCACATATTTTCGTCGATGGAATACGGGCTGTCTTTCGTCGCCTTAACGGGAATGCCGTGCTTTTGGCAATACTCGATTTCCTCTTCGCGCGATTTAAACTCCCACTCGCGGAGCGGCGCATAGACTTTCAGTTCTGGCGCAAGCGCGGCGATGGCGGCTTCGAATCGAACTTGGTCGTTGCCCTTGCCCGTGCAGCCGTGCGCGACGGCGGTGCAGCCTTCAGCTTTGGCGACATCGACGAGTGCCTTTGCAATGAGCGGTCGACCAAGTGAGGTCGCCATCGGGTAGGTGTATTCATAGAGCGCACTAGCTTTGAGCGCTGGAAAAATAAAGTCTGTTGCGAACTCTTGTTGCAAATCCAACACGACGGCTTTCTTCGCGCCCGTTTTGTATGCCTTCTCCTCGACGCCGATCAGTTCCTTTTGCTGACCCAAATTCGCCGAAACGGTAATCACATCAGCATTGTATTTTTCTTGAAGCCACTTGGCAATGACCGACGTGTCGAGTCCGCCTGAATACGCCACCGCAATTTTCTCTTTCATGTTTTTCGTTTGACTGGTTAAATGATAAAAAAATTGTTCATTCATCTTGATTGATGACTGCACGAATTTGTTTTTCAAGCTGCGCGAGTTTTTTCGTTGAGGTCGGTGCAACAAAAATGGTGTTGTCGCCCGCCAGCGTGCCGAGAACGTCGGGCAGTTGCAGTTTGTCGAGAATCTGTGCGACGCCGTGCGCCCGTCCCGCCAAAGTTTTTATCACAATCATCGTTTCATTCGATGTAATCGACTCGATTTCGTAGGCAAGCAAGGCACGCAATTGATACGGCTCGTTATCTGCTAAGACGATATAGCGTGCGCCGTCTGGCGTGCTGGCGCGAGCAATGCCGAGTTCTTTGAGGTCGCGAGAGAGTGTTGCTTGATTTACTTCTAAACCCAGCCGCGCCAATTCCTTAGCCAGTTCTTCTTGGCTTGAAATCACTCGGCGGGAGATAATTTCTCGAATGGCTACCTGACGCTGTTGTTTGTCCATGGCTACTCCGGCAGCGACGCCAGCTTGCGGCGTAGTGCTTTACGCTCGCGTTTCGGCTCTCGCTTCTGTTCAAGCAGTTTAACTAAAATTGCTTTTTGTGCATGCAATCGATTTTCGGCTTGGTCGAAGACAATCGAGCGTTTTCCGTCCATCACGCCGTCAGTTACCTCTTCGCCGCGAATCGCCGGAAGGCAGTGCATAAAGACTGCATCGGGACGCGCCATTGACATTAACTTTTCATTCACTTGATATGGACGAAAGGCTTTGCGGCGCTCTTCGGCTTCGGCTTCCTGACCCATGCTCGTCCAGACATCGGTATAAACCACGTCGGCGTCCCTAACAGCGTCTTTTGGATTTTCAGTAATCTCAATGCGGCTTACGCCCGATTTCAACGCGGCTTTCAGAACCGACAAGTTCGGATTGTATTGCTCTGGCGCGGCGAGAACGAAGTGCATCGGGTAGAGCATGGCCGCCTCGAGCCAAGAATTGACAACGTTATTGCCGTCACCGACGAAGACGATTTTCACGCCCTCATACAACTTATTGTGCTGCCGAATGGTGTAAAGGTCTGCCAGCACCTGACACGGGTGCGAATGATTCGTCAGCGCATTGATGACGGGAACTTCCGACCAATCGGCCAGCTGCATCAGCACAGAATGGTCGAAGAGCCGCGCGATAATGACATCAGTGTATCGCTCGAGGACGCGCGCCACATCGGCAACACTCTCGCGCTCGCCAATGCCGATTGCCTCCTGACCAAGATAGACCGCCTTGGCGCCCAGTTGATGCAGTCCGACCTCAAACGACACTCTTGTTCGAAGTGATGGCTTTTGAAATACCATTGCCGCGCTTTTGCCCGAAAGTGGCTGAAAGGTGCGCTGCACTTTGAGCTTATCGGCGAGCGTAAAGAGATCGAGCAACTCTTCGCTTGAAATATCGCGGAGCGATAAAAAATCTTTGTTCATCGAGTTGCTCCTTCTAAAATGCGTTGCGCAGCGCGGCGGCGCGAACTTGCACTGAACGGCACATCTTCGTTGATGATTTCCGTGCCGATGCCTTCGTTTGTGAAAATCTCGAGCAGGAGCGAGTGCTTGATGCCGCCATTAATCAAGTGAACTTTTTGAACGCCCGCCTCAATCGCCTCGAAAGCAGAATTGACTTTCGGAATCATGCCACCGTAAATTTTTCCCTGCTCGATAAGTTCGTTTGCTTCCGACTTTGAGAGCGTCGAGACAAGTTGCCCATCGACAATGACGCCGTCGGTGTCGCTAAGGTAGACCAGTTTTTCAGCTTTGAGCGCGGTGGCAATTTCGTTGGCGGCGTCGTCGGCATTGATGTTGTAGAGTTCGCCCTGTTCGCCTAAGCCTATCGGCGCAATCACTGGAATCATATCGTTTTTCATCAAGAGCGAAAGAAATGCCGTGTTGATGAAAGTAATATCGCCGACGAGCCCTAAATCGACGTCGCCTTCCAATTTTTTCGCCCTGATGAGACCGTTGTCGACGCCGCAAAGACCAATCGCATTGCCGCTGTTTTTCGTGATGAAGCCCGCGATTTCCTTGTTGATTTTTCCGGCAAGCGTCATTAAGACCACATCAATCATTTGTTCATCGGTGTAGCGGCGACCGTCGACGAAGCGCGACTCAATGCCGAGTTTGCTGGCGGTTTCGGTGATGTCTTTGCCGCCGCCGTGAACAACGACGATGTTGATGCCGAGTTTGCGCAGCATCGTTACGTCTTTGGCAAACGTTTGTTTGAGTGCATCGTCCGTCATGACCGCGCCGCCGTATTTGATAACAAATGTTTTGTTCTCGTAAGTTTGAATGTAGGGCAGCGCTTCAATAAGCACTTCCTCTTTGCTGGCATATCCCGACATAATTTCGTTGATGGTTATTTGATTTCCGATTTAACGCCGCTTATCAACGCTTCCAACTCGGCTTGTTTTTGATACAAGTTTGGAATGAAAATCTCCATAAACTTTTCGGGCGTCGCAGGCGCGGAGAATCCAAACTTCTCGTAAAGCCCGTGCGCGCTTGTCGTAACGAGCAGCCATCGACGCAACCCTTGCAAATCTTTGTGGCTCATAATGTTTTCCATCAAGCGCTTTGATAAATCGTTGCCGCGCATCTCCTCTAAGATGAACACGTCGGACAGATAGGCAAATGTGGCGCAATCTGAAATCACCCGCGCAAAGCCGACCTGACGGAAGTTCTCGCCGTTCAATTCGTTAAGCCGCTCATAGACACCGAAGCACATTGAGTGCTCAATGGACTTCGCGACAAGCTCTCGTGTGATGCCTTTTGCCCAGTGGCAAGTTGTCAGAAAGCCATGAATGACATCGAGGTCGAGCAGGGCTTTGTCGTCGCTGACGAAAAATCGGTCGGTCGTGTTTTTCATCGGTTTAGGTTCGATAGCTGCCGTTGATTTCCACATACTTCGCCGAGAGGTCGCACGTCCAAAATGTCGCGCTTGCCTCACCTTGATTCAAATTTACATTCACTTCAAATTCTGATTTCAGCAAGACCTCTTTGGCTTTGCGTTCATCGAGCATGATGTCGAAATTCTTTTTCAGAATCGGCACATCGCCAAATGAGATTTCCACATTCTCCGGCACGACCTCAATGCCTGAATATCCAATTGCCGCCATAATGCGCCCCCAATTAGCATCGGACGCATGGAACGCCGTTTTGACGAGCGGCGAATTGGCGATGGCGCGCGCGGCTTGCACCGCATCGTTTTCCGTGCGAGCGCCGTTTATATGAATTTCAATCAATTTTGTTGCGCCTTCACCGTCTTTGACAATCGTTTTTGCCAATTTAATCAGCACGTATTCCAACGCTGCATAAAAATGCAAGTAACTTTCGGAGCCGTCTGCCATCGGGTCATTTTCTGCAAGACCATTTGCCATCATCATCACCATATCATTGGTGCTGCAATCACCATCGACACTAATTCGGTTGAAAGACACAGCGTTGGCGCGGCTCAATGTTTTTTGCAACAGCGGCGGCGGAATATTGGCGTCGGTTGTAACAAAACCGAGCATCGTTGCCATATTAGGCGCAATCATGCCAGAGCCTTTGGCAATCGCGCCGATTCGCACGTCTTTTCCGCCAAGCGAGAGCTTCACCGCGAGTTCTTTCGGAAATGTGTCGGTGGTCATAATGGCAGCGGCGGCGTCTGAACTGCCTGTGTTTGTCAGGGTTTTGGAGAGGTCAGGAATAGCCGACAGAATTTTTTCCATGGGCAAATGCTGCCCAATCACGCCAGTTGATGATACCCAAACCTGTTCTTCTGGCACGCCTAAGCATTTGGCGGTCTCGCGTGCCATTGCAGTTGCGTCGCGCCGCCCTTGTTCGCCCGTGCAGGCGTTCGCGTTTCCGCTATTGACGACAACCGCTCTTGCAACCGAACTTTTTTGCAAATGCTGCTGGCAGACTTGAATTGGCGCAGCAGCAGCTTTATTGCGCGTAAAGACGCCCGCGACCGCTGCCGCCACATCAGACGCAATAATCGCCATATCTTTTTTGGGCTTGCGAATATTTACCTGCATTGCCGCCGCCTTAAAGCCCAACGGCGCACAGACGCCACCTGAAATTTCCTCGAGCATTGTGTTCGTTTTTTCAAGCGTGATGACTGCGCTCATCGCAACCCCTCCGTCTCGTCAATACCAAACATTAAATTAAAGTTTTGGACCGCTTGTCCTGCTGCGCCCTTCATCAAATTATCAATCGCGCTGATGACGATAAGCTGATGCGTCTCTTCGTAAATTCGAAACCCGATGTCGGTAAAGTTTGTATGCACCACGCCCTTGATTTCTGGCATAACCTCGTTGCTGTATCGAATAAATGGTTCGTTTTTGTAATGCTTATCAAACGCCGCAAGCACATCTGTTTCCCTAACGTCGTTATTTAGGCTGGCGTGAATCGTCGTTAAAATTCCTCGAGTGAGCGGAACAAGGTGCGGCACAAACGACAGCGACGCGGCTTTGCCTGAAAATGCTTCTAATGCCTGTTTGATTTCGGGCAAGTGTTGATGCACACCGACTTTGTATGCCTTCGCCGATTCGTTTACTTCGACAAACGAAAGGTCTTGCGCTGCGCTGCGTCCTGCGCCTGAGACGCCCGACATCGCTGTAATGACAAGGTTGTTCGGCTGCACGATGCTTTCTTTCAGGAGCGGAATGAGTGCCAGTTCGGCGCTTGTCGGATAGCAGCCCGGATTCGAGAGCAATGTGGCGGTTTTAATTTGTTCACGGTTCCATTCGGTTAATCCGTAGACTGCGCCTTCGAGAAACGCTGTCGCATGATGCTCGTGCTTGTAAAATTTTTCGTATTGCGCGACGTCTTTCAGTCGAAAATCACCGCCCAAGTCAATGACTTTTTTGCCACGCTTCAAGAGGTCGGGCGCAAGCATCATGGCTTCGCCTGACGGCAGCGCGAGAAATACCGCATCGCTTGCACACGCAGCATCGATTGAGTAGCTCTCGTAACGCTGCTCATATTGTCCGCGAAAGTGTGGGTAAAGGTCAGCGACCGATTTTCCAGCCGAGCTGTTGGCGAAGAGCTTTTCAATGCGCACAAACCGATGGCGCTGAAAAATCTTCAGCAGTTCCGCACCCGAATAGCCTGAGGCTCCAACGATGGAAACACTTACCGATTCTCGCATGAACTATCTCGGTTGAAGCGATGTTGCGGCTGCCTGAACTCGCCTGACAAGTCCGCCCAGCGTCAAGCCTTGCACCAGAATTGAAAACACGACGATGATGTAGGTTACCGATAAAATGATTTCGCGGTTCATCTCTGCCGGAATAGAGAGCGCCAGCGCAATGGAGATACCGCCGCGCAAGCCGCCCCATGTCAGAATCCAATCGGCTCTTGCCGTAAATTGCGCGTGTGCTCTGAGCACGAACAGCGGCATAGAAACCGCCACCCACCGCGCCAAGAGCGATAGAAAGATGGTGATGATGCCCAGCCACATGTATTTGCTGATGAAGGTGAGCAGCACAATTTCAAACCCAATTAGCACAAACAAGACGGCGTTCATAAACTCGTCAATGAGTTCCCAGAACTTATCAAGGTAGCTTATCGTCTGGTCGCTCATGGCATTATTGCGCCCTGTATTGCCAATAAACAAACCGCACGAGACCACCGCCAGCGGCGCGGAAAAGTGAAACGCCAGTGCAAGCGCATAGACACCCATGACCAGTCCAAGCGAGAGCAATACTTCAGTTTGGTAATGGTCAATTGATTTCATCAGCCTGTATGTTAGCCAGCCGAACAGCAAGCCAAGCGTGATGCCGCCAAAGACTTCTGTTGCAAAGAGCGCCGCTGTGTCGCCGACGGTTGCCTCTGTTGCTCCGAATTTCACGACTTCCAGCACCGAAAGAAACACCACTACGCCGACGCCATCGTTGAAGAGCGACTCGCCTGTAATTGCAACCTCAATGTTCTTCGGGACTTTGGCTTCTTTCAAAATGCCAAGCACCGCAATAGGGTCGGTCGGAGAAATAAGCGCGCCCAACAGCAGGGCGTGAAGGTAAGGGATAGGATAGCCAAAGAGTTGAGCGGCATACATAAACAGCGTGCCAAGCACGACGGTTGAAATAATCACGCCAGCCGTAGCCAACGAAAAAATAACCCACCGTTGCTCGGTCAGTTTGTTCATATCCACATGCAACGCCCCAGCAAACAAGAGAAAACTTAGCATCACTTCAAGCACGATTTCTGAAAAATCGACGCGATTCATCACCCCGGTTACAAAGTCCAGAACCACTGGGTTGATTTTTCCCAAGACAATTACAACCAACGAGAGCGCCAGTGCCATCGCCATTAACCCAATGGTGTTCGGCAGTTTCAGAAATCGAATGTTGATATACGAGAAAATCGCGCTGACCACCGTAATAATGGCAAGCAAACTAAATAGGTCAAGTTTTAGCATTCGTGATGACCGTGTAATTCAGAGAGGCGTTTTCACTTAGCCTCCATCCTTTTCTTTCTTTTATTCTTTTATTCTTTTATTCTTTTATTCTTTTATTCCGTTTATTGATGGAACAGCAATACCATCTTGAAGCATAAAAATACGCGATATTGCATAATTATGCAAACAGAAAATCACACAGAACTGGAAGAGGAGCGCTGTGCGTTGAGTTTTTTTGCAAGGAGATTGCGCGTATTTTGCTTGACAAATCACTATCACTTCATCTCAACTTATGCACACTGAACGCGACCTTGCTCGCCTGCACGCTGAAACGCTCCTTATTCACGGCGGCGATGCGCACAACGCCACACCTGCGGTTGTTCCACCGATTTGGCAAAGTTCCACTTATCGTGCGCCCGATTCGCCTGAAGCCTTTGCTGACCTTGCCGCGTCGATCAATCCAACGCAGTTTTATTCACGGCATGGCAATCCGACCAACGCACAAATTCAAGAGATTCTTGCGCACCTTGAAGGCACGGAAAGCGCCATGCTTACCTCGTCGGGAATGGGCGCCATTTCTGCTGCCGTTTTGGCAAGCGTCAAAAGTGGCGACCATGTTGTAACGCAAACCTCGCTCTACGCCGCCGCTATGACGCTTATGAGAACCGTTCTGCCCCAGTTCGGCGTGGACGTTACATTCGTCGACCAAACTGACACGGCAGCCATTGAACAAGCCATTCGCCCGAACACCACGCTCATCTATGTCGAGTCGCCCGTCAATCCGTTGATGACACTAACCGACCTGCGCGCCGTCGGAAAGTTTGGACGCGAGCGCCGCATTACGACGATGTGCGACAACACTTTCGCTTCGCCGCTCAATCAAACGCCGCATGAGTTCGGCATTGATGTCGTTTTGCATAGTGCGACGAAATATCTCGGCGGACACTCTGACCTGACGGCGGGTGTTGTGTGCGGCTCAAAAGCGTTTGTCGACAATGCGTGGAAAATGATGATTGTGTTGGGCAGTTCACTTGCACCGCTTGAGTCGTGGCTGCTTTTGCGCGGGCTGCGAACGCTCTCGCTGCGCGTTGAACGCACGAATCAAAATGCGATGAAACTTGCGGAGTTTTTAGAACCGCATCCGAAAATATCGCGCGTCAATTATCCTGCCTTGCGCTCGCACCCGCAGCACGATTTGGCGATGTCGCAAATGAAAGGCTTCTCGGGAATGATGAGCTTCGAGGTCAACGGCGTTGATGAGTCTGCTAAATTCGACAATGCACAAACCTTGATTCGGAATATGAAACTTGCTGCTAACGCCGTCAGTTTGGGCAGCGTCGAGACGCTCATTGTGCATCCCGCCAGTATGTGGAGCTATCACTACACGCCCGAACAACGCGCTGCCATGGGTATCGGCGCGGGACTCATTCGCCTTTCCGTCGGC
Source organism: [Candidatus Thermochlorobacteriaceae] bacterium GBChlB (assembly GCA_000724175.1). GTDB lineage: Bacteria > Bacteroidota > Chlorobiia > Chlorobiales > Thermochlorobacteraceae > GBChlB. The sequence goes on from JPGV01000032.1 coordinate 30,185, forward strand.
ATTGAGTATATTGATGATTTGATTTGTGATTTTGAACAAGCCTTAAACTGCGTCTAACTTTTTATCAAACACTTTCACTATGACCGATACACTTGCAGAAACTCGCGCGGCTCAATTGAAATACATCACAGAAACGCTCCATTACAGTGCCGATTTAAAGCGCCGCGTTGCACAGGAATCTGCCAATGAGATTTGGCAAATGGCAACGGTTGTTACCGAGGCATTCAAGAGCGGCGGGAAACTTTTGATTTGCGGCAACGGCGGCAGCGCGTCCGACTCGCAGCACATTGCAACGGAATTTACAATTCGATATCGCAGTTCGGTCAATCGCCCTGCTATGCCCGCGATTGCGCTGACGACCGACAGCTCCGCACTCACTGGCGGCGCCAACGACATCGGCTACGACAATGTCTTTGCGCGTCTCGTCGAAGCATGGGGAAAAAAAGGTGATGTGTTTCTTGGCATCTCAACAAGCGGCAATTCGGAAAGTGTCATTCGCGCCCTGAAATACGCCAAAGAGAACGGGCTGAAAACGCTTGCGTTCTTAGGCAACACGGGCGGCAGAATGAAGGGCATGGCAGACGTCGAACTGATTGTGCCGCATCACGGCGCGGCAGATAGAATCCAAGAGTGCCACATTGCCGTTGCACATATAATCATTCAATTGGTCGAGGAAAACTTTGGGTATCACGAATGAACATCATTGAAGGGAATCTTTCTGCAAGGGGACTGAAATTTGCCATCGTCGCGTCACGGTGGAACGACTTTATCGGCTCGCGCTTGGTCGATGGTGCGATTGATTGCATCGTGCGGCATGAGGGCAGCGCTGATAACATCACACTCTTTCGTTGTCCCGGTTCGTTTGAACTGCCGATGGTTGTCAAGAAAGCGTCGCTGTCAAAACAGTTTGATGCCGTGATTGCGATTGGCGTTGTGATTCGCGGCGCAACAATGCACTTCGACCTCATTGCGTCCGAAGCAACGAAAGGCGTTGCACAAGCGGCAATGGAATCGGGAGTGCCAGTGTCGTTTGGGGTCTTGACGACCGACACCATTGAACAAGCGATTGAGCGCGCTGGCACGAAAGCCGGCAACAAAGGCTGGGAAGCCGCCGCCGCCGCTATTGAGATGGCGAATTTGTATAAACATATGTAACGACCAACACTGACGAGGAATTTTATGGCAGAGGTGAATCGACGACTGACTGATTTGGAAACTGTGCTGGGCGAATATATGGCGCAAAACGCCCTTGCCGCCCGCCGCGCTCAATTAGAACAAGCACAGCGCGATGAAGAAATGCGCCAGTTCAAAGGCGAAATGAAAGACTTCAAAGACGAAATGAAAGACTTCAAAGACGAAATGAAAGACTTCAAAGACGAAATGAAAGACTTCAAAGACGAAATGAACGCTTTCAAGAACAGGATAGATAAGTTCGTTGAAAACTCGGAAAAGTCGCGCGAGGAGATGAACAAGAAGTGGGGCGACCTTGTCAATAAACTTGGCACGATTGTCGAGGATATTGTTGCGCCAAGCATTCCCGCTGTCGCCGCTAAGTATTTCGGCATTGCTGATTACGACAAACTTTTGGTCAACGCCTACGTCCGCAGCAGCGTCAATCGCTCCGTGCGGCGCGAGTTCGACGTGGTGTTAATCGCAGAGACCGCCGTGCTGTGGAATGAAACCAAGTCGACGGTTCGACAAGACTATATGGAGCAATTTATCTCAGCGTTGCCGTCGTTCACAGATTTTTTTCCTGAGTGCACCGACAAGAGACTCGTGCCGATTTTTTCAAGCCTGAAACTGACTGTGGAGCAAATTAAATTTTTGAGCCGAAACAACATCTACGCCATGGCAATGACCGGCAGCGTTATGGACATTATGAACTTTAACGACGTTGCCGCCTGACTTACCGTAGCGCTACATTTGCATGAGAAGTTCTTTGGATTCGCGTTTGTTTTGTTTGTCGCCCGCCACCATCAATGGAAGTTCCAGAGCGCGTTTCAGTTGCGCACGTGCGTCCTCCTCTTTGCCTAATTTCACCAGCGTTTTCGCGTAAGCATTTCGGTAATAAATCACGTTGGGTTGAAGAGAGACAGCTTTGGCGAGATACTTTTCTGCACATTCAAAACTGCCGTCTGGCACGCCGCCGAAAAAGACCTTCACGAATGCTTTGGCGACAAAATCCAAATTGGCAAGTTCGTAGTGCCAAATGCCCAAGATGGCATTTGCCATCGCGTTGTTCGGATTGCGCTCCAAGGCTTTATCGGCGAACTGTTTGATTTCCAAACCCAGCTTAATTTTTTCATTGCCGCCACGAAAGAGCGCGAGTTGTCCTGTTACTTGTCCGAGCCTTGCGTAGACTTCCGCGCTTGCCGCGCTTGTTGAATCTAACATCAATGCGCAAAGCAGGACATCTTTCGCGTTCAAATACATTGGCTCTTGCTGCGCTTTCGGCTTTTGGTAACCGCCGTAGAAATACGCGTCAGCAAGTTTCAACAGCACATCGCGGTTCGACGATTTGGCTCTTGCGCTTTCATAACATTTGATTGCCTTGTCATAATCGAAGACGCGATACGCCGAGTCGCCAGAAGCGATTGCCTCGGCAATTGGGTCGATTGACCTCGTATCAGCGTTGGTTGCGGGTGCAAAGAGGGCAGCAAGAACGATCACAAGCGTTGTTTTTCTCATTAGCGTGTCGGAGTTTTTTGAATGTATTTTTTGATTAACGGAATGCCCGATAAAAACAAAAATCGGCGTAAATCATTTCACGGCGTTGGGCATCGTGCTTGTCTTCGAGCGCATATCGGAACGGGAATACGAAATATCTTTCCAGATAATTTCGCGGCTGAACGATAAGATGATTGGCACAGCGAAAACGAACAAATAATAATACACTTCAAAAAGCGGAAAGGCGTAGAGCGTTTTCAGTTGTCGCAATCGGCTCAATGCAGGCACTATCAACAAGACATCCGCCGTCAATTTTACGGCGAGCGCAGCAAGCGCAGTTGTGAACGGCAGCACAGCGAAGGCTACAAGCGGCAAAAGATGCGCCAAGAACATTTCGGCAGCGAGTATGCCCTGCGTGAAACTTGCGTCCAATGCGCCCAGCGTCCAGCGCTTTTTTTGCGCATACAGTTCAGAGACCGTTGGCATCGGTTCGGTTTGATTGTGCGTCTCATACAAAATTGGAAACGCGATTTTCCACCGCGATTTTAGAATCGCCTGAAAGAGCGCGAAGTCCTCGGTTACGCTGAATTTGATAGCGGCATAGCCGCCGACGTCGTCGTAGGTCTGTCGTCGAAAATTGAAATTGTTGCCAATGCCGCCAATCGGTTGTCCAATCGAGGCTCTGCCGGAACTTGTCGCTAAAATATACACCCAGTCCAAAAGTTGCATGGCGGCGAAAGCGGTCTTCGGAACGGGAATCGTGATGCCACACACCAGCCCGACCTCGTCGGTAAAGTGCGCCAGCGTTTGTCGAATCCATGACGGCTGAACGGCGCAATCGGCGTCGGTCATCATAATAAATTCGCCGTTGGATATTTCAATTGCTTGGTGAATGGCGTTGGCTTTGCCGCGAATCGGGCGCGATTGGTCGGCGCGATGCAATTTGATGACATCATGGTTCGCAGCAAACGACTCGACGACCGCACATGTGTTGTCGGTCGATGCGCCGTCGCTGATGATGATTTCCAATTTCTCGCGTGGGTAATCGAGTTCGACCAGCGAGGCGAGCGTGCGACCGATGTTTTTTTCTTCGTTGCGTGCAGCGACGACGACGGTAACGCGAGGCAATTCCGACCATGCACGCCGTCTCGGCAGGCGAAACAAGCCATAGACCAGCGTCAGGGTTTGCAAGAAATAATAGGCTAAGACGCCCGACAGCGTCCAGAGAAACAGGCTCTCCATTGCCGAGATTGGTTTTTGCGTTTTGGACTGGGTAACGCTATATTTGCGCCTTTCCGTTTTAGAACAGTCGCTTCTGATTCAGCGATTTTTTTATTCGTTTTATTCGTCAAATTAAACTTTTCTAACCAAACCATCTCGCGGGACAGGACAGAATTATGGCAATCATGAACAAAATGCGCGACAGCATGCACCTTGTTCTCTATGCGCTCGTCGGCGCGTTTCTCATCACGATTGTGTTTGAATGGGGAATGAACTTTACTGGACTCGGCGGCAGAAAAAACGAAGTCGGCAAAGTCAATGGCAAGAGCATCACGATTAAAGAATTTGAGGCGCTCTACAAGCAGCAACTCGACAACTATCGACGCCAATCGCCGACGGGCGACATTGACGACCGCGCCGAAACCCAACTGCGCGACCAAGTCTGGGAGTTTTTGGTTATGAAGGTATTGCTCGATGAGGAATATCAAAAACTTGGCATCAAAGTTACCGACAAGGAAATCGTCGATGAAATTATGTCGGACAATCCGCCTGCTATCGTTGCCAATCAATTCAAAGACCCGCAAACGGGGCAGTTCAATAGAGAGCAATTCACCCAAGCCCTGAACGACCCACGCAACAAGCAAGCATGGATTCAAGTGGAGGAGTATGTTAAGCGCGAGCGTCTTGGTGATAAATTGCAAACGATTTTGACCAGCTCCGTGTTCGCCACCGACGCAGAGGCGCGTCAGAAATTCGACGCGCAACAAATGAAACTCGCCGCTAAATACGTCCTGCTCGATATGTCGCGCACCAAACCTGATTCGCTTTATTTTGTCAGCGATTCCGACATCAAGACCTACTTTATGGAACACCGCGACGAATACAAACAAGACCCGACGCGCGAAGCCAAGTATGTCTTTATTCCCACCGACCCTTCGGCCGAAGATACCGCCGCGCTCAAAAAGGAATTAGAGACACTCAAGAAAGAATTTGCCGCAGCGACCAACGACTCCGACTTCGTGCGAGGCAATAGCGACCTTCCGCCTGTCTTCGATAAGGTGCTTTCGCGCAGCACGCTCGACGCCGACCAACAGAAGCTCTTTTTCGCCGACGGCGTTACACAAGGCAGCGTCATTGGTCCAATTTTAGAAGGCAATACATTCAAGCTGATTAAAGTTACAAGTGTCAAGGACGGCGACACAACAGTGCGCGCCTCGCACATTTTATTGCAACCGACGGGCAACACGAAAGCCGACACCGCCAAGACCATTGCAGAAGCCAAGGCACTGATTGCCAAGCTCAAAAAAGGCGCGGACTTCGAGCAGCTCGCCAAAGAGAAATCCAAAGACCCGGGCTCGGGCGCGCAGGGCGGCGACCTGAATTGGTTCGGCAAGAATCGTATGGTCAAGCCGTTTGAAGAGGCGTGTTTCAAAGCGAAGGTCGGCGAGATTGTTGGACCGGTTCAAACGCAGTTCGGCGTTCATATCATTAAAGTAACCGCCCGCGACACACGCGAAATGAAAGGCATTGAGCTGACGAAAAAAATCACGCCCGGTTCGCAAACCTTGGAACGCCAGCGTCGCGCCGCCGCCGAAATTCAATTCGACGCCGAAACAATGGGCTTCGAGAAAGCGGTCGAGAAAAGTGGCTTTCAACTCCGCGAAACCGGCATCTTCTCGCGCAACGGCTTTGTGCCGATTATCGGTTACAGCGCCTCAATGGCAAGTTGGGGATTCAAAGCGAAACTCAAAGAAATCAGTCCTGTGCTGGAAGTCAAGGACGGCTTCGCTGTCATGCAATTGACCGGCATCAACGACGACGGCTACCGCAAATACGATGACGCGCTTAAACAAGAATTGAAAGCGAAAATTATCAAAGACCGCAAAATGGCGGACTTGCGCAAACTGGCAGACGGACTGTTGGCGAAAGCCGAAGGCAGTTTGGAGCGCGTCGCCGCCGCCGATTCAGGCTTGACCATCAAGGAAACCGGCACTTTCCAACTCTCCAGCCCGACCATTCAAGGCATCGGCTACGACCCAATTTTCGCTGCGGCGCTCTCCGGTTTAGAAAAAGACAAACTCTCTAAACCGCTCGACACGAACCGCGGCGTCGCCATTGCCGTCTTGACCGAAAAAACGCTCGGCAGCGATTCTGACTTCGACGCGCAAAAAGACGGTCTGCGCAAACAAATTTTGCAGGAGAAAAAAGGTCAAATCGTGCAGCAGTGGACGAAAGCCTTAAAGAAACAAGCACAAATTGAAGACAACCGAAATCTTTTTTATTAACGCACTGCCCGAAACGGCTTGTGTTTTCAAGGCGCTTCAAGCCATTCGTTCCAGACGAGCAACCTCGAACACCTGCTGCTATTCTGAGCGCGGTGATGTCGTTTATGTTTCAATGTGAAGGGACGAGCGTCCTTGCTTTTTTTGCAATCAACCAATGCAAATACAATTTCCGCCCGAAGCCTTTCTGCGACAAGACGAAACGCCCGACGAGCAGTTCTACGAGTATCCACGCTTCGTCGCGCATATCGACGACGGCGCCATCGCGGCTGTAACGCAGCTCTACCGCGAGTATTTCGCGCCCAATTCGGCGATTCTGGATTTGATGAGCAGCTGGATAAGCCATTTGCCAAACGATGTCGTTTATCGCCGCGTCGTCGGCTTAGGTATGAACCGAGAGGAGCTTTCGCGCAATAAACAGCTCACGTCGTTTATCGTTCAAAACCTGAACACCACGCCGACATTGCCGTTTTCAGATGAAGAGTTTGACGGCGCGGGCTGCTGTGTCTCGATTGATTATCTCACCAATCCCGTCGCCATATTGCGCGAGGTCGGTCGTGTCTTGAAGCCCAATGCGCCGTTTGTAGTGACCTTTTCCAATCGGTGTTTCCCGACGAAGGCGATTGCCGCGTGGCTCTATACCAGCGACGAAGACCATTTGCATTTGGTCGCTGCATTCTTTCGCGCTGCCGGAAATTGGACGGACATTGAACTGCTCAACCGCTCGCCGAAGCGTGGCGACCCGCTTTACGCCGTTGTGGCGAAACGCGCGCCGTCTGCTCATGCCTGACTTCGCGCGTCAGGCAAATCATTGCAACATTGAACAGCGACGGCTATCACGCGCCCTGCGCACGTCATCTTGAACATAGATGACATGCGCCTCGTAAAAAATTGCAACGATTTTTCAGCGCCGTGCAAGGTTTTTTGCATCAGAAATTCGATTCCTAACCCTCGATTTTTCCACGACTTACTACTTCACTACGCAGAAAATACGCAGCAGTGGTTTCAAAATTCCTTGTTATCTCGCACCCGTAACATTCACTGCGAGTCCTGCTGCCCTCGCAATGAATACCTCGGCAACGAGGCAACGCTGTATAAACGCATCTCTTGCGTTTGGTTGAAAATTATTTCCAATAACTATCAAGAAAGATAGTCTCGATGAAAGACATGATTCTAATCATCGATGGTGATGCGTGGGTGCGTCAACTGCTCACCGATTTCCTAACGCCGATGTATGGTGTCTCGACTGCCTCGAGCGGAACAGAGGGCATAGAGCGCTACAACGAGCGCCGCGATGATTGGAGTTTGGTCATCACCGATTACAACGCGCTGCTCGCCAAAGGCGGAGACATCATCGGGCATAGTCGTGCTCATGACGCTGCGCTTCCTGTGATTGTAGCCACAGGCGGTCCGACCGACGTCGTCGGCGATGCGCTCGGAGCAGTGGGAAATGTCGCTGTCTGCGCCAAGCCGTTTGACTTCGCGCACCTTAGGAACATGATTGAACAATTTTTAGGCATAGAGGCGCGCCAGAAACCCAAACGATTTTTTTAAGCACATTTTTTTCAAACAATTAAACACACTACCAGCTATGCGTATCATTTTGGTTCTCTTGGCATTTTCAGCAAGCGTTTCCTTGACAAACGCACAAGCAGTGCTCACCGCTGTCCAACCGAGCAGCGTGCCTGCTGCGATTCTCAATACGCACAACGCGGCGTATCCGAACAACAAAGCTGCCGCGTGGATGAAGCAGGGCAATGTCAATGCGCAATACGTCGCCAACTTTGGCACGAAAGGCGCAATGATGCGGGCGCGCTACACCAACGACGGCAAACAGCTGACCGAAACCATGACCTACGTCGGCAAGCAAATCCCCGAATCTATTGCGGCGACCGCAAAGACAAAATATCCCGATTTCAAACTGATGTCGGCGACGAAAATCAAAGCGGTGACAAGCGGCAAAGAATGCTACAAAGTTCGCTTGCGCAAAGGTGTCTCGAAACTGACGTTCTACACCGACGCCAGCGGCGCCTACATCGAGGAAAAAGAAGCTCCGGCTGAAGCCGTTGAAGAGCCAGCCGACGAAAGCGCCGAAGGAGGCATCTAAACTGTTCTTTCTGTGATGGTGGCATGGAGCGCCGTCCCTCATTGCGCTCCATGTTTTTAACAATGGAGGACTTATGAACAAGCACTATGACCCTACTGTTCCAAAGACAGACGCGCCAAAGATGGTCGCCATCATCCATCTCTTCTTGTGGTTCTCGGTGTTGTGCTTTATCACTTCGGTCATTATCGCTGTCATGAACGGATAATGCTGAACCAACTGACAAATGAACCATGACTTACTCAACACCGACCGCATACCTGCTTAACGGCGTCAAAACTGTCGATGCTTACCAACGCCCAAACCTTGTGGTGTATATAATTTTGGTTGCCTTTCTTGCGCTGGTTGAGGGCAGCCTTGTGGCAACGGGCATAACGCTCGTCATAAGTGAGATTGATGTCTTAACCACAATAGTCGCCTTTACAAGTGTCGCGCTTCTCTTTGCGATTCCTCTCATCTGGCTCTTGCGCTATTACCTGAAAAGGCTGGAACAGTATCGCACCATTGAAAAAGGCTTTGCTGAACAAGGCATTGTCGCAGAAGCGACGGTCGTCAGCAGAGAGGAAGAAGAACTCAGCGAAGGTGGAGCATTGCGCTTCATCGTCTATCAATTTCGTTCCGACTTTCAAGTTCGCGCAGAAGACGACACTTGGGAAATGGACTTCTGGAAACTGCCGCTCGGCTCGAAAGTCTCGATTACTTATTTGCCCGATGCGCCAATGATTTCAAAACTCAACCCACTGCCGCGCCACGCTCAACCCACCGCGCAGGCAACCTCAACTTGACTTTTTTCAAACCACTAAACCTCTAACGACCATGACACTGCAACACTGGATTCTCTTGATGCTCTTCATTCTGCCGCCTTTGGCTCCTGCCATCGAGGCGCAGGTGTTGAAGTTCTCCAAGTCGCCGATTTCCGAAGCGAATTTTGATAAGCTCGTCTCGGAAACAAATTTCACCGGCAACGACTTCATTTATGCCAAACTCAAATTCCCGAAACCCAAGCGCGAGATGGGACTTGAAAATGGTCTCATCGCCTACTTGCGTCTTGACGACAACACGCTCGCCTCGCCCTCGTTTTTGGAATTCAAAGCCCAAACGCAAGACGAACTCGATGACCCATTCTACGATATCGACCTTGCTTGTGCGTTCAAAGACAGTCGCAATCCTTCCTTCACGCAAAAGTTTTTAGCGGGTTTAGCCAAACTCGAGCCGGGAAAAAGTTATCGACTCACGCTGACAGTGTTAGGCTTCACCAGCAATCGCAAAGATGTTGAGTTTGCGGATACCGAAATCACGCTCGACCTCACCAAAGGCGGCGGCATCATCAAATCGCTCGCTGAAAATTTCGCCAATTCTGCGTTGGCGGCAGTGCAACTGCCGAAACCCGCACGAGATGATAAACCGCTTGCCGCCGAAATTCTCAAACTGATGAAATCGCAAGGCTTCGATGCCACAAAGGTGATTTTCTCGACCGACGGCTGGCTGACACAGCGAAAGCCCAACGGCGAGATTGACCACCGCAGCATCTTCGCGTATGTCGTCTTCAAAAATAAATCGGGCGGCTGCGAGTATCAGGAGTTTCGATTCGCGCAAGATTATGTCGGCGGCAAGTTTGAAAACCGCACCTACCGAAGCGGCTCGACAGGCAAAGGCGGACAAATTGGCTGTGATAAACTCAAATAACTCGACCGATGACGACCGTTGAAGCCTATCGCCGGGAGGGCGTTGCCGGGTATGTGTTTTACCTCGTTCTCCTGATAATGATTGCCGTCGGGATCATTGCCTCTGTTGCGACCCAAGCTGACAAGGGCATAGACGGTATGTTGATTGGCTATGGCATCTCTGTGTTCATCGTCATCGCGCCCACGATTTGGCTTGGTAGAGTTGCGTTCAGAACATGGAAAAGCAATCGTGAGATGGAACAAGCCTTTCGGGAGCGTGGCAAACTTGTTGAAGCCACCGTCGTCGGCAAAGATGAGCGCGAAGTCGGCGAGAGCACCGACCATTTCGTCATTTATCAATACGCGCCTGATTTCACCGTTATCGCCCAAGATGATTCAAGGGGGCTTCAATTTTGGAAGAAAGACATCGGTGAGAAAATCGTTGTAAAAATCTTGCCAGATAAACCAACGGTCTCGATGCTGCACTTGAAATAATTTTTTTTAACCTAACCGCATTACAACAATGACATACTTTAAACACCTGCTCGCCTGTTTTCTTTTCATCACCTCGCTTCCAGCCAGCGCGCAATTCAGAAATGGACAGCCCGCCGCGTCCGTGTTGGGGCAAACCGATTTTAACGGAAGCCTGACCAACCAAGTCGGCAACGGCAAGTTCGATGGACCGACGAAAGTCGCCGTCGGACCTGACGGAAAGTTTTATGTTTCTGACCAATTCAACCACCGCGTTTTGCGCTATGCGAGCGTGGCGGCGGCAACGAGCGGCGCGCCGGCCGAAGCCGTGTTCGGTCAAACGAATTTCACCAGCGGCGCGCCGGGTGTCGGGCGCAATCGCCTGAACCGCCCAGTTGGATTGGCGTTTCAAGGCACAAATTTGTATGTCGCTGACGCGAGCAACAACCGTGTCTTGCGCTTCGATAACGCTGGAACAAAGACCAGCGGCGCAAACGCCGATGTTGTGTTCGGACAAGATAATTTCACCTCTAACGAGAGCGGCAATGGCGACGACCGAATGAACTTCCCAACGGGCGTGGCGGTGTCGGAGTACAACAATGTGCTGTATGTTGCCGATAACAACAACAACCGCGTGTTGATTTTTTACTCTCCCTCATCTTGGTTGAGCGGTGATGCTGGGATTCTCGCCAATGCCGTTTTGGGACAATCGGACTTTGGCTCGAGTAGCCCAAGTGACGGCGAGTTTGGAATGCATCAGCCCGAAGACCTCCTCATTGTGCCGACGGCGACAGCGGGTGATGAAGTTCTCTATGTTGCCGATTCGCGCAACAACCGTGTGTTGCGGTTTAACGATGTCTATAATGTCAGCACAGGCGACGGTGCCAGCGGCGTGCTGGGTCAGCCTGATTTGAATTCAAACGGCGCGCAAACCACCCAAACCGGAATGAACGTCCCAATCGGGTTCGCCTTAGACGCAAGCGGTAACTTGTTTGTATCTGAAAGCGATAACAACCGAATTTTGCGATTCAACAATGTGCTTTCAAAACCTGATGGTGCGAATGCCGATGGTGTTCTCGGTCAGCCCGATTTCACGACCAACACCAAATTTTTTATTGCCAAACCTAATTCCTTCCAAGAGCCGCTCGGCGGCGTAGTTATCGCAGGCAATTTGTATGTCGCCGACCAAGACAACAACCGCGTTCTGGTCTTCAACAATGCGTCTGCCAAACCCAACGGCGCCAATGCCGATGCGGTGATTGGGCAATCCGATTTTATTTCGCGCGCGCCCAACATCATCAATAATGTTACGATGGATCTCCCAAATGAATTTGCCATTAACCCGACAACGGGCAAAGTCTTCGTCTGTGATGACGGCTCAAATCGGGTGCTGCGCTTTTCCAGCGTGCAGTCGTTGCTCATTGGCGGCGCGGCGGAAGCCGTTATCGGACAATTAAATTTCTCATCGAGCAGCGTTGCCGTTACAGCAGTGTTTATGAACGGACCATCGAGCCTTGCGATTGACGCAAACGACCGCCTGTATGTCGCCGACCGAGACAACAACCGCGTTTTGCGCTTCGACAACGCATCGACCATTGCAAGCGGCACGCCCGCCAACGCCGTCTTGGGACAAATCAATTTTACCGACAGCGCACGCGGCACGTCGCAATCCAAAATGGGTTTGCCGCGCGGCGTGGCAGTTGATGCGGCGGATAATTTGTATGTCGCCGATAGTTACAACAACCGCGTGCTCAAATATGCCAACGCTTCACTCAAAGCCAACGGCGCAAACGCCGACGCCGTTTTGGGACAAGCGGATTTTGTCTCGCGGGTGCAAGCGGCGACACAGTCAGGAATGTTCAGCCCGCAAGGTCTCTCGATTGACAACGCAGGCAATTTGTATGTCGCCGATACGCGCAACAACCGCGTGTTGATTTTCCTTAATGCGGCGGCGAAGCCCAACGGTGCCGATGCCGATAAGGTTTTAGGACAAGCCAATTTCACATCGGGGGCAACGTTGCCCGCTTCGCAATCCAGCACAGGGTTGCCAAACGATATGATTGTCGATGCGTCAGGCACGCTTTATGTGCCGTGTTCGCCTGAGCGGCGCGTAATGATTTTCAACAATGTGCTGTCTAAACCCAATGGCGCGCCCGCCGATGTGGTCTTGGGTAAGCCCGATTTTACGACCACGACGAACTCGCTCTCGCAAAGCGGAATGGGCGAATGTTTCGGCGTGGCGCTTGATGCGAGCGGCAATCTCTTCGTCGCCGACCGTGAAAACAAGCGCGTCTTGCGCTATGAGCCGAACTCGACCGCGCCAATCAATCCTTGGTTCACAGGGCAAAACGCAAATCTGGTTTTGGGACAACCCAACTTCACAACCAACACCGTTGCCAGCGGCGCAACGGGAATGTATACAGCGTGGGATGTGGCATTGGATATTCCGCGCAATAAACTCTATGTCGCCGATGCGGATAACCATCGCGTCTTGCGCTTTTCGACCATCGGCTTAGTCAATGGCGCGCCTGCCGAAGCCGTCTTCGGGCAACCCGATTTCATGACCACATCAAGCGGAACAAGCGCAACCAAGATGAATACGCCTTTTGGACTGGCGGTCGATGCGGCAGGCAATTTATTCGTGAGCGAGCGAAATAATAACCGAGTCTTGCGCTTTGATGCCGCCTTCTCCAAGCCGAGCGGCGCCAGCGCAGACGGTGTTTTGGGACAGACCAACTTTACATCAGGCGCGGCGGGCATCGGACCAGACCGCCTGAATGAGCCTGAGGGATTAACGATAGACAATGCCGGCAACTTGTATGTCAGCGACCAGTTCAACAATCGCGTCTTGCGCTTTAACAACGCCGCCGCCAAACCCAACGGCGCCAATGCCGATGCCGTGCTTGGTCAGCCCGATTTTACCTCGTCCTCGAGCGGCGTGAGCCAAAGCCAATTCCTCTCGCCGACCGATGTCGCGCTCGATGGCTCGGGCAATTTGTATGTGGCGGATTATGGTAATCACCGCGTGCTGCGCTTCAATAATGTGCTGTCCAAACCTAATGGCGCCAATGCCGACGCCGTGCTTGGTCAGCCCGATTTTACGACGAACCTCTCAACGCCCGGTATTTCAACCGCCTCGTCGCTTTACTTTCCGCAAACCGTCGCCCTTGACGCGCTGGGCAACTTGTATGTCTCGAGCATTGGCGAAAACCGTGTGATGATTTTTAGCAACGCTGTCAGCAAACCCAACGGCGCCAATGCCGATGCGGTGCTTGGGCAATCGAGTTTCACAGGCTTCAACGGTGGCGTTTCGGCAAATCAATTAGACGACCCTCGTGGCATTGCCATCAACTCGGCGACGGGCGAATTGTATCTCGCCGATACATTCAATAGGCGCGTCTTGCGCTTTGGCGCATTTGCTCCGCTTCCGGTGGAACTCACAAGTTTCAGGGGCGTGCGTGAGGGCAACGCCGTGCGGCTCACTTGGACAACCGCATCGGAGAAGAACAATGCGGGCTTTGAGGTGCAACGCAGAAGCGAGAATCGGGGAGCGAGCAATGAGGAATGGCAAGTGTTAGGTTTTGTGCGAGGTGCGGGCACGACGAGCGACGCCAAGAGCTACTCGTTTGTCGATAGAACGGCGACGGGTAAAGTCTCCTATCGCTTGAAGCAAGTGGATTTTGACGGCACATTTGAAATGCTGCCCACGGTTGAGGTCGAGGCGGGGCTGCCGCGCACCTTTGAGCTTGGGCAGAACTATCCCAATCCGTTCAACCCCAGCACAGTCATCAATTATCAACTGCCGGTGGCAAGCGAGGTGTTGCTGAAAGTGTATGACCTGTTAGGCAGGGAAGTGGCAACGCTGGTGAATAGTCGTCAGGAGGCAGGGCGATACAGTGTCTCGTTCAACGCGGCAAGCCTGTCAAGCGGCGTGTATTTCTATCGGTTGCCATCAGGCGCATTCGTTGAGACCCAAAAAATGATGTTGGTCAAGTAGTGGAATAGTGAAGGCGTCTCGGTTGGTCGGGACGCCTTTGTTGTTTATTGAAACCGCCTGTGTCATTGCGAGAGCGCAAAGCGACCGAAGCAATCCATATTTGTAACGCTTTGCGTGTAACGACAGTCATCGAGCCGTCTTATCGGTTTAGCGTTTTAAGCTCCACGCAGTAAAGAGTTCTTCTTTCGTTTTGAGTCCCAGTTGCGGCAGCGCGTGGTTGCAGACGTAGCTGCTGCCACGATGTTTGTTCTCCCACATTTCTTGATGCGCTTTCGGCAACTCGTCAAACGAGACGACAACGGGTTCATCAATCTTGAAAAATCCTGCGTCGACCATGTCGTTCATCTGAGCGGCTTCGTAGGCGTTTGCCATGTGCGTGCCAAAAATGTTCGCGGTTGGCATATAGATGCGTCGTTGGCGCATCCAGACTTGGGGAGCATAGAAACTGTATCGTTTTCCGCCCATCTCCTCGCAATAGACAATTCGACCGGTGAAAGGCTTGACGAGCGCAGCACTGACGGCGAGCGCGTCGTGTCCGGCGCGTTCCATAATTACATCGGGGTAGCCTCGCGGGTTATCGGGCGAGCGCAATGTTTTTCCCACCTCGCTGCCGAAGGGCTTAAAGACCTTGTCGTTGAACTCTCGCACAGCGTCTTTGAATTTTTCTGTTTCGTATCGAGCATCAGGCATGGGCTTCATCGTTTTGAGCCACTCGAATTCCTCTTGATACCGCCGTGCGATGTCCTCAATGCTGACAGCGCCTTTGACGGCGTCGCCGAATCCTAACGATTCAACAAACTCGCGCTGTGCGTCGGTGTAGCAGGCAACGACGATTCTGGCGCCGCGCTCACGCAGCGTCTCGATGAGTTCCAAGCCAAAGTGGTCGACGATGTTGCCTGTGAGCGTGCCTTTTTTGTCGGTTGTTGTGCCGTAATAAATCAAGACGGCTTCGTTGGGACGCAGTCCAACGCGCGTAAGCATATCGTCAATTTCCGCCTTGCCTTTTTTGCCGATGAAGGTAAAGTGATAACCACTCGAGGCGCCATAGAACGTGAGTGTGCCGTTGGGCGCGAGCGTTTGGAACGTGCGCGGGAACGAGATTTCGCCAGCGTGCGAGACGGCATAGTCCATCAGTTTGCCGCCGTTTTGTTTTTTGAGTTCAGCGAGCATTGCAGCGCCCTGCTTTTCCCACTTCGCCCACTCACTTTGTTTTTCGGGTATTTTGGTGAAGATTTTTTCAAAGCGTTTGTCTTTTCGGTTAATGACGCCTTTGGCGCCGTGCGATTTGACCACTGCCGCGCGGTCGGGACTTGACACCAAGCCAAATGTGTTCAGATTTTCTTTGACGCCAATTTTGAGCGCTTCTAAGCCCGTGCCGGTCGCTGCGCCCTCGACGAACATAGATTTGCCTGATTGAATGCCCAGCGTGTTGTAGAGCGCACGGTAAATGGTGCTGAGGTTCAAGACATAACTGCCCGCCGATTCGAGCGTCAAGTCTTGCGGCTTTTTCTGACACTGTGGGGCTTGCGCCAGCATAAATTGTTGATGCGAGCCGTCGCCTGTTTCATACCCTTGAATGCGAAAATCGACGAACATCGGGTCAAGCCCTACGAGCGGCGAGAGCAAGTCGTTTTGCCCTGAATACACGGTTACAAGGTCTCCGACCTTCAAGCGTCCTTCGCGCAACACTTCGGAACCGACCGCCGCGATGAGCCCAACGCAGCCGCTTCCCATCACAAAGACATCTTTATCGCTCGACTCAAACTGCGAGACCGGAATGCCCGTAATGCCCCAGATGTCGTTGAAGTTCACTTCGCTTGCCAAGACATACAGCAGAACCTCATTCGGCGAGGGATGCTCGACGGGAATGATGAGTTTCTTTTCGGCGTCAATCGGGTCGCCGTGATTTGCCGCGCCGGTCTCGCGGCTTTTCGAGATGGCCATCGCGTATTGATACTTCGGCAGTTTGGTTACGCCCGGAAAGAATGGCGCGTCGACAGGAAGCAGGTCGCCTTCGGCACGGAGACGCGCTTCGTCCTCCGCCGTAAAAACGAGCAAGTCGCGCGTTGGCAGCGGCTTGGATTTTTTATTGAGAAATGCCTCGATGCCGGCTTTGCCTTCGTCCTTCGAGACAACGGCTTGTGCGAAAAATTTTGCTTCTGCGTCAATGCCCGCGCTCATGCCTTTCTCGAGCCCAAGCCGCGTGGCAGCGATGATTTTCTCCGTTGCCTTTTCGCGTCCCGACACTTTAAGCGCGTAGTAGATGCGCTTGATGTCTTCATCTTGCAACACGTCGTCGGGAAAGCGCTGAGGCTGTTCCCAAATCGGGAGCAAGCGTTGTCGTTCCTCGAAAGCGATTTTGAGCGCGTCGCCGTCTATGGTAGTTTTATCGCCGAGAATGAACGCGCGGGCGAGTTCAGCGGCGCGCGTGAGCGCATCAGCATCGGCGAGTTCATCAATGAGTCCAATATCGAGCGCCGTGCCTACGTTTATTGAGCGACCAGAGAGCATTATCTCCAAACTTTTCTTGACGGCTTCAAACACGGTCAATGCGCCTTTGGCTGCAAGCACGCGGGCAAGTCGCTGTGTGCCGCCGTAGCCGGGCAATACATTCAAATTGACTTCGGGCTGCCCGAAAACTGCGGTTGCGTCTGCAATTCGGTAATGACACGCCAACGCAAACTCATTGCCGCCGCCCAGAGCCACGCCGTTAATGGCGGCAATGACGGGCTTTTTCATTCGCTCGATTTTCTTAAACGCCAGATGTGCATTGTTCGGCAATGTAATGGCTTCCTCTTCGGAGTGCATTTCGTCGTAGAGCTGCTTGATGTCGGCGCCTGCAACAAACGACTTCGTGCCGTCGCCTGTAAAAATGACCACCTTGACATCATCGCGCCGCCCCAGTCGGTCGACCACGGTGTTGAGTTCGTCCAAACTTCGCTCGTTGAGCGCATTGACCGGCGGATTTGAAATTGTTACAATCGCGATAACCGACCCGTCTTTGACCGGCGCATATTGAAGTTTGAAGTAGCGGAAGTTCTCGAACATCGATTGCGAGGCTTCCGCTTGTTGTTTCAATTTCCACTCATTGATTTTCTTTTCAATCTCGATGAGGACTTCAGGATTTTTGAGCGTCGTCTTATCGCCGAGTGGCTCGCTGTTAATGAGGTTTTTCAGAAAGCGGCGCATGTATTTTCCGCTGCGCGTTTCGGGAAACGCCGAGACTTGAATGTAATCGCTCGGCACACTAATCGCGCCTTTTTCTTTGCGCACCAATTCCGAGAGCCGCCGCATATCATCTTGCGTGATGTGCCGACCGGGCGCAGGCAAGAGAAACGCCACAGGCGTTAATCCTTTTTCGCGATGCGGCGCACCGACCACAATCACATTGCCGACCGGCGAGTCAGGATTGAGCGATTTATCTTTGAGAATCGCGCCCTCGATTTCTTCCGTCCCCATGCGGTGTCCTGACACATTGATGACATCATCGCTCCGACCGTGCAAGGTAAATGAGCCGTCGGGATACTTCATCGCAAAGTCGCCTTGTGTGTATGCCCAGACTTGTTTTTTTCCATCGCTCCATCTATCCCAGTAAGTTTTTTTGTATCGCTCGAAGTCGCCCATCCATTTGCCTTGTTCAAACTTTTTGAGGAAGTCGTCGGCATCGCCCCAAATCGTGCGTGCCAGATACGGATATGGTTTGGTGATGACGATTTCGCCTTTTTCTTCAAAGTCTGCGCTACGGAAAATTTGTCGGCCGGCTTTATCTTGTCCTTGTGCGACCCACACATCGCCGAAAATCCAAGGGAGCGGATAGGTGTGCGTATCAGGATTGAGCGGAAAATCGGGATTGCCGTAGAAGTGCGTCCAGACGATACCGCCGTGTTCGGTTGCCCAGTAGGAGTTGATGTATTGGCGCGTCATGATTTTCATGCCGAATTCTTGCACAGCAGGACTGCACGGCTCGGCGCAGAAGGTTGCCACGCGCAGCGACGACATATCATACTGACGCACATCCTCGATGTTTTGCGGGTTCGACATCACCGATTTCAAGAATGTCACGCCGGCTTTGAAGATGGGG
>JPGV01000033.1 GCA_000724175.1 [Candidatus Thermochlorobacteriaceae] bacterium GBChlB
TGCTCGGCGCAAAACTCGTTACACACCAAACCGGGCCCGAAGGCAAAGAAGTCAAACGATTGCTCATCGAGCAAGGCGTGAACATCGATAAAGAATTTTATCTCGGCATTACGCTCGACCGCGCGGTCTCGAAAAATGTCCTCATGGTCTCGACCGAAGGCGGCATGGAAATCGAGAAAGTTGCCGAAGAAACGCCCGACCGCATTTTGAAAATTCACCTCGACCCGATGCTTGGCATTCAGCCGTATCAAGCCCGCGAAGCCGCGCTGTTCTTGGGCTTAGAGGGCGACCAATTCAAGAACGCTGTGTCGTTCATCATCGCGCTCTGCAACGCTTATTTGCACATTGATGCCTCGCTGGCTGAAATCAATCCGCTGGTTGTTACCAAAGAAGGTCAAGTCATTGCGCTCGATGCGAAAATCAACCTCGATGAAAACGCGCTCTTTCGCCATAAAGACTATCTCGAGCTGCGCGACCTCTCCGAAGAAGACCCGCTTGAAGTCGAGGCGTCCAATTCCAATTTGAACTATGTCAAGCTCGACGGCAATGTGGGCTGCATGGTAAACGGCGCAGGACTGGCTATGGCGACGATGGATATCATCAAACTTGCGGGCGGCAAGCCAGCGAACTTCTTAGATGTCGGCGGCGGCGCCAGTGCAAAGACTGTTCAGGAAGGCTTCCGCATTATTCTTTCCGACCCGAATGTGAAGGCGATTTTGGTCAACATCTTCGGCGGCATTGTGCGCTGCGACCGCGTAGCGACGGGCATCATTGAGGCAGCAAAGAACATTCAACTTCGCGTTCCCGTCATTGTGCGCCTCGAAGGCACAAACGCGGAAATCGCGCAAAAGATGCTCGATGAGTCAGGCTTGAATTTGATTTCCGCAAAAGGGCTGGCAGACGCCGCCGAGAAAGTAACGAAAGCGCTGGCCGGATAATCCTTCGTGAATATTTCGTGAGAGCGCAGTGCCAACACGACGCAGTTGGGATTCTCTCTGACCGGCGTTATGCTTGCGGTATTGGTTTGACTGCGCGTTTATGTAGCGATGTAAATTCGTTAGGGTTCAACGTTATGCGTCCCGATGATTTGAACGCAAGAGATTTAAGCAACCCGGCTCGTTTGCTGTCGGCGTTGCGTCTGTTGCGGCGCGAGGTGTATCGCGAAGGCAAAGCGATTTTTGAGTCGTGGAAACCGCTCATTCATCGTAAAGACTTTCGGTTCAGCGCGCAGAATTTCGCCTACTATCTTGCCTTTCGAAAGCGCGACCTTCGCGCCGTGCAGCGCGCGTTGATTCCGTTGGGACTCTCTTCGCTCGGACGCAGTGAATCGCACGTCTTGCAAAACCTCGATGCGGTCATTGCCTCGCTGACGGCAATTTGCGCCCCGCAAAAATCGTCATCGGTTGCACATCTGTCTCGAGCCGACTTCTATCGTGGTCAAAATTTGCTTCGCGCCAATGCCGATGCTGTTTTGGGCAAAGCGCCCGACCGCCGCACAGTTCGGATTATGGTTACGCTCGATGCCGCAGTTGCCAAAAATTATGACCATGTGCTTCGATTGCTGGAAAGCGGTATGAATTGTGCTCGCATCAATTGCGCACATGATACGCCCGACGACTGGGAACTGATGATTCGCCATGTTCATCGCGCTGAACAGTCAACCGGGCTTTCGTGTAGAGTCTTTATGGACTTATCGGGACCGAAAGTCCGCACGGGCGCGGTTCACACACCGCCGCACCGACAGCGCGTTCAAAAGGGCGACGTGATTTACATTTACGGCAATCGACCGAAACGCACAGCGACATTAAAAAATCTTTTTCAAGTGCAATGCACGTTGCCCCACATTTTGCCGCAGGTCGGCGTCGGCGCCGAAGTCTGGATTGACGACGGGCATATCGGCGCCGTCGTTGAGTCGGTGCTGAGCGGCGGGTTCATGGCACGCGTTACTCATATTGAGGATAAAGGTCGAAAATTGCGTCCCGATAAAGGCTTGAATTTCCCGACCGTCTCGCTGAACATTTCGCCGCTCACCGATAAAGATTTGGTCGATTTGGACTTCATTGTTCAGCACGCCGACGCCGTGAGCTACTCGTTCGTTCAAACCGCCGACGATATAAAATTGCTTCAATCGGAATTGCAAAAACGGCTCGCGCCGCGCCGCAAAGACTTTTCGGTTGTTGCAAAAATCGAGACGAAACGCGCCGTTGAAAACTTGCCAGAAATTATCATTCAAGCGGCAGGCTCATTTCCGCTGGGCGTGATGATTGCACGCGGCGACTTAGCCGTTGAAATCGGCTATCAACGCATCGCCGAAATTCAGGAAGAGTTGTTGTGGATTTGCGAAGCCGCGCATGTGCCGGTGATTTGGGCGACACAGGTGTTGGAGAATCTGGTCAAGAAAGGCATTCCCTCGCGGGCGGAGATTACCGACGCCGCTATGTCGGAACGCGCCGAATGTGTAATGCTCAACAAGGGGAGATTTATTGTCGAGGCAGTCGACATTTTAGACAACGTCCTGATGCGGATGCAACAGCATCAACAAAAAAAAGCCCCGCAACTGCGCGCCCTGCACTCGTGGCGACGCTAAGCATTCACGACAACAGAGTTTTTTCGTAACTTTGCGCTTTCACTTAACGGCAGGGTCGCTATGCAAAAAGTTCTGACTGCGCAGCAAATGCGCGAAGTCGATTACGATGCGGTCGTCAAACTTCGCATCACGGAAAAGCAACTGATGGAATTGGCAGGCAAGGAGTCGCTGAATATCATTGAGCAAAAATTCGGCGCAGTTAGCGACAAATCGTTTCTCGTCTTGTGCGGCAAAGGCAACAACGGCGGCGATGGCATCGTGTTGGCGCGGCATTTAGTCAATCACGGCGCCTGCGTCGATTTGGTCTACCTCTGCCCGACACATCTGTTGAAACAAGACGGCGCAGCGACGCTTAAAATTCTCTCGCAATACGTTGGCTACACCGACCGACTCCGCGCCATTGAAGCCGACGAGATGATTCCATTGTTCGTCATTGAAAAACGCTACGACATTGTCGTCGACGCCATTCTCGGCACAGGCTACAAACGCACTGACCACCCCAAGGGCATCAAGCGGCGCGAAGAAAACAACCCATTTCTGCCGAACATTTCTGCCGACACGCTCGCCGAACCCGCACCACTTCCGATTGACTTGCAACAGGAACTCCGACCATCTCTTTCTCCGATGGTTCGCGACGCAATTGCGCTCATCAACGATAAACGCGCCGATGGCTCGGCGGTCGTCGCGATTGATATACCCAGCGGGCTGGACGGCACAACCGGTGCAGTCGAGGATATGTGCGTCGAGGCTGACCTAACGATTTCGCTTGGGTTTTTGAAAACAGGATTTTTCTTCGGCGAAGGTCGACGGGCTTGCGGTGACATTGTGCTTGCCGACATTTCCATTCCGACGTTTCTAACGACCGATGCGCATTGCAATTTGGTCGATGACGATTTCGTCGCCTCGTGCTTTCCGATGCGCTCGCCAAACAGCGCGAAGCATCAAAACGGAAAGGTATTGATTGTCGCAGGTTCGCAGTCCGACGACGGCTCAATGATGGGCGCGGCGATGATGTCAATTCGCGCTGCCGTCAAAATGGGTGCAGGCTATGTCGCTGCCGCCGTGCCACCGGCCACGTTTAATTTGGTTCACGCCGCCACACCCGAAGCCGTGTTGATTGCTCAAACCGACGCAGCGATTCTCGAGAAAGCTCAATGGGCAGACGCGGTTCTCATTGGCTGCGGCTTGGGCAGAACACCAGAGCGACAAGCCTTTATCGCTAAACTTGTTACAAACCCAATGTTCGCCGACAAGAAAATTATCCTCGATGCCGACGCGCTTTATGCGATTTCAGAGTTGGATTTGTTGAACCAATTGGCTCTTTCTCATGCGCTTCTGACGCCGCACTTAGGTGAGTTCTCTCGTCTCGTCGGCATATCGGTTCAGGAATTGGATTCCGAGCGATTTTTCTACGCGAGAGAATTTGCCCACGAGTATCGTTTAGGCTTGCTCTTAAAAGGCGCGCCAACGCTTATTACAGCGCAAGGAAAATGTTATTTGAGCAACAGCGGCACGGCGGCGCTGGCAACGGCGGGAACAGGCGATGTGCTTGCGGGAATGATTGTCTCACTTGCCGCACAAGGATTGCCGATTGACCAAGCGGCGGCGACGGCAGCCTATCTGCACGGCGTTGCAGGCAAATCCGCAGAGGCAACCTCTGGAATGGTATCCGCCACCGATGTCCTTCAATCACTTTAAAGAGTCTATTCAGTTCACTTCAAACCATCAAAATATGACCGTCAAATTTTTAGACCTCAAAATTCAATACAATAAACTCAAGCCTGAAATTGACGCAGCTTGGGCAGACATCTTGAATCAGACGATGTATATCGGCGGCGCGCCCGTCGGCGAGTTTGAGTGCGACTTTGCTGGCTACTGCAATGCTCAGTTTGCCGTCAGCGTCGGCAATGGCACAGACGCGATTCAACTTGCGCTTCGCGCTATGAACATTGGTCCGGGCGACGAAGTTATTTTGCCGACAAACACCTTCATCGCCACATCAGAATCCGTTACCGCAACCGGCGCGCGCGTTGTGCTCGTCGACCACGACCCGCACACCTATATGATTGATGTCAATTTGATTGAGGAAAAAATTACGCCGCGCACAAAACTCATCATTCCCGTGCATCTCTATGGACAGCCTGCCGATATGGACGCGGTGAATCGCGTTGCTGCCGCACACGGCATTCCAGTGATGGAAGATGCGTCCCAAGCGCATGGCGCCTACTACAAAGGCAAGCGTATCGGGTCGGGACACAGCCGACTCGCCTCGTTTAGTTTTTATCCGGGCAAGAATCTCGGCGCGTATGGCGATGCGGGCGGCGTCGTTACCAATGATGAAGCGCTGGCACTGAAAATTCGCATGCTCAGCAGTCACGGCGGCATAAAAAAATATCAGCACGATATTGAAGGATTTAACTCGCGCTTAGATACGCTGCAAGCCGCCGTCTTGAAAATCAAATTAAAATACCTTGACGAATGGAACGCGCTTCGGCGTCAGCATGCGGCGCTCTACAATGCGCTCTTCGCCGACGTTGAAGAAGTCAAAACGCCAAAGGAAGTCCCCGATACAGTTCCCGTCTATCATCTCTACGTGATTCGCGTTCAGAACCGCGATGCGCTGCAAAAACGGTTGAACGAACTTGGCATTTCAACTGGTATTCACTATCCACTGCCGCTTCACTTGATGAAGGCGTATCAATATCTTGGACATAAACCGTCAGACTTTCCTGTTGCATCAGAGTATGCTTCTCAGATACTAAGCCTGCCGATGTATCCCGAACTTACCGAGGGGGAGATTGAATATGTTGCTAAATGCGTGAAAGAAAATGTGCTTACGGCAGTTTAAGCGCGGCTTAATACACAGCCGCCCGTATACCCTTGTGAAATCAGGCGTCTACGGGCGACTTGCGTTTCTACGGCTATGCGTTTTTATCTAATACCAAAAAATTAGAGAGGAGTAGATTTTACAACGGTGTCGTTCCGAGCGAAGCGAGGAATCCATCTTTATGCTTGGATTCTTCATCCTGCTTTGCGGGATTCAGAATGACAACCCCTACCTTCTTCAAGTTGTATTGGTATAATGCCGTTTCAATCTTTTGGCACCGGCAGACCCATTTGTTGGTAGATGTCTTCAATCATTTTTTTGTTCTTGGCAGCTTCGGCGTTGTCGGCTTGAAGTTCCAAGACGCGGTTGTAGGCTTTAAGCGCAGGGCGATACTTGATGCGCGGCGAGACAGGCGCCTTGAATGTCATATAATTTGCAAATTCCATATACGCCGCTACTGCTTCAGCTTTTTTTTCCATCACCTTTCCGCTCTCTTCGATGGTCTTCACTTTCGCGAAAAGCTCTTTGGCTTTCGCGTCGGCGTCTAAGGCTTTTTGTGTCGTCGAGTCAATCTTAAATCCTTTCGGCGCAGGCTGTTCCGAAACGACAAGCATGGGCGACTCTTTCAAGGAAGGGGCGGCGGCTTTAGCAGCATCTGCGGTGTTTGCTTCCGCTTTTGGTTCTGACTTTGCGCATCCGGCGGCCAATACACAAACGCCGACACATAATGCAATGATGCTCTTTTTCATAGACGTGAATTTAAATCGTTTTGAATTTTTACACCTGAAAGTTACGCTGTTTGCGCGGCATTTCGTTATGGCACGACCGCGATGACTTCGACTTCGAGCAGATAGTCTTCCGACGCCAATCGTCGCACTTCGACCGCAGTGCTGGCAGGCGGCGCGTTCATATTCAAATACTCGTTTCGAATTTGACGGAACACTGGCAACTGCTCCGCCATGTTTGTAAAGTAGCTATTCATTTTGACCACATGCGAAAAGTCTGCACCGACTGCCGCCAACGCGGCTTTGAGGTTTTGAAACACTTGCCGTGTCTGCGCCTTAAAATCGCCTTTGCCGACAACCTTGCCCGTTGTGTCGTTGGAAACCTGTCCTGCAATGAAAATCATGCGTCCCCCTTTGGTCTCGACCACATGCGAATATGTCGGCGGCTTATAGAGCGTTGGCGGGTTGATGAATTTCAGCTCTGGCATTGCCCCCTGCGCCTGCACAACTTGATACGCAAGGAGTAACACGATGAAAACAAACATTGATGATTTCATTTGACCAGCATCATTTTTTTAGTTTGCACAAACCCATTGGCTTGCAGTTGATAAATATACACACCGCTTCCTAACTCACTGCCCTCGAATCGATACTCATTTCTGCCGAGCCGCGCTTGAATGGTTTGTCGCGCGACAGCTCGACCGAGCATATCATAGATTGTCAGCGTTGCTGCGCCTGCCGCCTTCATTGTAAATGGAATCACCGTCGTTGGGTTAAACGGGTTGGGATAATTTTGCAAAAGCGCATACTCATAGACTTTCGCTTGCACGGGTTCGCGGACTTCGATGCTGACGGTTTGTGCATGGTCGTGAACCGTTCCATCTAAATCGTAGCTGCGCAATTTGTAAGTGTAGATGTTGCCTGTTTCCACGCCGCCGTCGAGAAACGCATAGCTTGTCGCCGATGTCGTTGTGCCGTTGCCTTTGAGTTCAGGCGAGAAGCGAAACGAGGCGATTTCCGTCAAGGGCGTTGCGGGTTGTGTGCGCGACCTTGATGAGCGCAAGATGACAAACCCCGCGTTGTTGCGCTCCGATGCGGTTTTCCAAGTAAGTTCTATGCCGCGCTCGACCGTCCGTCCTCTAAATTCCGTGAGTTCAACGGGAAGCGGATTATCGCCATCGCCGCCGAAAACGAACTCGGAGAAAGTGTTGGTCATCGCTCGAACTTCATCGGGAGCAGCACTGTCGAAGGCATTGGTCAAGAGCGAGAACGTGCCTGTTCCGAGCGTTGGTCTGCGATAGACGCGCACGGTTTGCGGATTAAAAATACCGTCGTTCGGAATTTGGGTTCGATTGAAGCGCACGGTTGCATTGAACGACCCGAGTCCTGTTTGGTCAATAACAAACCTGTATGGACTGACGTTGCCAACGACGCCTGTGGGATTTTGCGGCGCGTCATCATAGCGTTGTACGGTAACCGAGCCTGCGCTCGAGACGCCTGTAAAATTGATGCTGACGCTGGTGCCTGCAAACGACGGTTGGCTATCGCCCGTGCCGACCGGCACGGTTGCCGCCGCGCTGGGAAGGGCGCATTGGGAAACATAGTTTGAGGTTATTCCTCCGATGGTTATACCGTTGCCGCCTGCGAATGCGGTTCGTCCGCTCGTAGCAATCGCGTTCATTACGCCGCTTGCACCAACGTCCGTGTTCTGTCCGAGTGCGCTCCAGCCCGTCGCACTGTTCCATCGTGCCAGATAATTTACAGCAATGCCACCGACCGTCGTGAATGCTCCGGCAGCCAGCACATCGTTGTCGCTTGTCGCCAAAGCAATGACCGTGCTGCTCGCACCACTTCCCAACGCTGACCAACCACTTGCTGGAGTCCACCGCGCGAGTCGATTTGCGCTTGTGCCGCCAGCGTTAGTGAAGTTTCCGCCGACAATAACATCACCATTTTGCATTACAGCGATAGCGTTGACGATAGCATCTGTTCCGACGCCGAGCGTGTTCCAACTTACTCCGTTCCACCGCGCGATGTTGTTGGCAGGCGTTGTTCCAGCTTGCGTAAAGTTTCCGCCAGCAAACAGTTCTCCCGCCGCATTGAAAGCAACAGCGCGGACTTCGTTATTTGCGCCGCCTTGTAAATCGCTCCACGCTGTGCCATTCCATTGCGCAATGTTATTGACTGCCGCGCCGCCTGCCGTTGTAAAACTTCCGCCGATGACCATGTTGCCGTTGTTTGGATTGACCGCGATTGAACTCACATACCCATCTGTTCCGGTGCCAAGCGCGTTCCAAGTCGTGCCGTTCCATCGCGCGATGTTATTGACGGTTGTTCCACTTGCCGTTGCAAAACTTCCGCCGACATACACATCGCTGCCCGATATAGCGATTGAATTAACGGTGCCGCTCACGCCGCTGCCCAGCGCTGACCACCCGCTTGCTGGATTCCACCGCGCGATGTTATTGACGGTTATTCCATTTGCCGTTGCGAAATTTCCGCCGACATACACATCGCTGCCCGATACCGCAATCGCCCTAACGATGCCGCTTACGCCGTTGTTCATTGCTGACCATACACCAATGCCTGCAACGGTTTGTCCCGACGGCGGCGGCGCGCTGTTCGTGAATCGATAAATTCTGCCGTTGTTGTAGCCGATGAAATACAACTCGTTGTTCTGGTCGACGCCAAATCCCGACACGTTGATTCCACTCGTGTTGAACAGCAATGTGTTCGACAGCGTATTCAAGTTCAGCGCCCAAACATTCCCGAAGGCATAATCAGCGTAGAGGTAAAGCCCGTCAAGGCTTGGAACAGCAGTGCCTCGATAAACGTGTCCGCCTGTGATTGAGACGCCTTGCGAGCGCCCATAGGTTAAAATCGGGAATGTTGCGCTTGGGTTGGCGGGAACAGGATCGCTGGCGTTGAAGACGCCGTTGCCTTCGTATTTCCTCCACCCATAATTTTTCCCGTTCTCGATAAGGTTAATCTCTTCAAAAGCGTTTTGTCCTACATCGCCGCCGATAAGCCGTCCGGTTACATCGTCGAAGCTGAAGCGCCACATATTGCGAATGCCCCATGCAAAAATTTCAGGGCTGCCGCCGCCTGTGGCAAACGGATTGGTTGCGGGAATTCGATAATTGCGGTCGCCATCGAGCGGGAAATCGTCGCCGTCGACATCGATGCGCAGCATTTTCCCGAAGAGATTGTTGCGGTTTTGTGCGTTGTTTTGCGGGTCGCCGCCGCCGCCGCCATCGCCGATGGAAGCGTAAAGAAATCCGTCCGTTCCAAAAGCAATCTTTCCGCCGTTGTGGTTCGAGTTGTTTTGATTTTTAACGAACTGTAACAGCCGAACTTCGCTGGTCGATAACGCTTCGTTTGGATTTGAGGGCTTCGCCTCGAAGCGCGAGAGTGTCATTTTCATACGGGTTCCGACGCTTGCAATAACCGTATCGCGCGTGTAGTAGATGTAAAAATATCGATTGACCGCATAGTTCGGGTGGAACGCCAAGCCTAAGAGTCCGCGCTCGTCGTTTGTGCCGGGATTTTGCGGCACAATGCGCGTGCTCATGTCCAAAAAGAGCGTCCGCGTCGAGACCCCGCTTTGATTTTGGAACACATAAATTCTTCCCGATTTTTCAACGACGAACAAGCGGTTCGTGCCATCGGGCGATGCCACCAACTCGACCGGTATCGAGAAACTGGGCAGCGACGGAAAGGCGTCGGTGTAGCCGACCTGCGCCAGCGTTGTAGAAGCAGCTAATAGGAGACAGAGCACCGCGAGTTTTTTCATTGGAACTACCGAAGGTTTCGATTTGCGAGATAATTGCAGGTTATGCAATCAACCGTGAACCCGAAGTGATTTAATTCACAGCAGACCGGCGTAAAAAACCAAACGGCTTTATTTACTTCACAAGCAACATCTGTTTCGTCTCTACAAATTCTTGCGCTCCCGACGAGCGAGCCAGCGCACTCGATGGGCGAACAGACAGCCGATAAAAATACGCACCGCTCGCCAGGTTCTGCGGTCTGAACTCGACCTGATACAGCCCTGCCGCTTGCCTTGTCTTTACAAGCGTCTGCACTTCTCTGCCCAACACATCGAATACTTTTAGCACCACCTCGCCATCGACAGGCAATTGATAGCTGATGATGGTCGACGGGTTAAATGGATTCGGATAGTTTTGCGCCAATCGATACGAGGCAAT
This sequence comes from [Candidatus Thermochlorobacteriaceae] bacterium GBChlB, assembly GCA_000724175.1. Lineage (GTDB taxonomy): Bacteria > Bacteroidota > Chlorobiia > Chlorobiales > Thermochlorobacteraceae > GBChlB. The sequence goes on from JPGV01000033.1 coordinate 10,348, forward strand.
TGTTTGCGCCTTATCGTTTGCCGTTGAAAGGGGCGTGCGCGTGAGCGCAGGAAGATTCGCCGCAGTGATGCTCGCAGTATAGACGCCGTTGCCGTGCGTGGCAACCGCCACCAGCCCATCCGATTCACGCGCTTTAATCATATCAATAACGACGTTGCCAATCGTCGACGCGCCTTGCTGAATCCACTGCGTTCGTGCGCTGTCGAGCCGCGCCGTTGCGTAAAGTCCTGTCGTTGTTCCCGCCAAAAAAACGGTTTGGGTTCCGACGGGCAGCATTTCCACCCATTTGACAGCGGGGCCGTTGCCCGTGCCGTCCGGATTTTGTTCCAAGTTGCCGCTCACGGGCGTCCAACTTGCGCCGCCGTTTTCGGTAAAGTAAATGCTGATGATGTTGTAGTTCGAGAGCGAGACCATTACACGGTCGGCGTTGCGCGGGTCAAGGGCAATTGCACTCACATAGCCGATGTTCTGCCCTTGTGCATTTTTCGGAAAATTCGTTCCAGTGATTTCTCTCGGCGATTCCGTCGAGACGTCGGCGTTGTCGAGTCGATACACTCTGCCGTTTTGAGTGCCGTAATACAGTCGGTTTGCTGGTGTCTTCGAGACGGCAAGTGCGGTTACATTCGCCGAGTTGATGTTGCGCAATGAATCCCACCGCTGCGATGCGCCGCTTTGATTTAAAACTCGATTGCGCCAAACGACGGTGCCGCCCGCAAGGAACATGGCGTTGCTGTTGTTCGGGTCTAAGACAAAGGGGGTAATGAACAAAAATCCGCCGGCGCTAGGCGGACGCACAGAGGTTCGACCGAACACGTTTCCGCTTGCGTCAATTGTTTGTCGCACCACATTGCCTTCCTGAGACGAGACATAATACGCCGTTTTGCCGCTGGCAATCTCGCAGTAGCCCCCGTCGCCGCCGTTGATTTCACGCCACGCAGCCGTTTGGGAGACGGCGTTTACGAAATGCGTGCCGTTGTCCTGCATTCCGCCGATGATTACATTATCGTTTGGCGTTGTCGGGTCAATGGCGATGGAATAGAACTGCGTCGTCAGATAGCCGTTAGATAAATCGTCCCATGCGACGCTTGACGCAAGACAGTTATTGGTTCGGCTTACACCGCCGTCGTGCGAGGAAATCAGCACGTTTGGATTTGACGGCAGAAATGCGAGTCCGTGTTGGTCAGGGTGGTGATTTGCGTAAATCGAGACGTTGTTTGCCGTTGCATAGCCGCCCACCCAAGTTGTATTGTTTCGCGTGCTGAATCCGTCGGTCGAGCGATAGAGATTCGTGCCGCCAATAAAGACGACGTTTTCATCGTTGGGCTTGACTTTAACGATGAGATTATACGAGGCTTGCGAGTTGAAATTGCCGACTGCGCCACCGAAGTCGGGCAAGTTTGCCGAGAGATTTTCCCAACGTCCGCCTGCGCCTGTGCCATCGCCTGAAAGGTAGGTATATCGCCAGAGGCTGCACCAATCGGGCGCGTCGCCGCCGTAGCCGCCTGCAAACCCGCTGTTCGGCGTGTTGCCCAAAAAGTAAACCACATTGGGATTGGAGGGCGAAATGCCAATGACAAAACGGTTGTAGACGCTTGGAAATGTGGGCGGCGTGATGTTCGTCCAAGCAATGCCGTCGGTCGAGCGCCACAGTCCGCGAGAAGCTGCGGTAACCACCGTTGTGCTACTTGTTGCTTGGCTCATGGCAGCATAAACAACGCCGTTAGGTGCGACCGCGACGTCGGTAAAGCGCGATGCATTCGCCGCCGTTGCAAATGTTCCGCCTTGCGGCAACACCACTTGCCATGTATTGCCGCCGTCGACGCTACGATGAACCGCGCCGATGGTTGCCACATAGAGTTCATCTTCCGAGGCATTAGCCACATCGAGCGCAATGTTCCAAGTCCAATCAAAATAATTATCGAAGGCTTGCGGGACGTCAGTAAAGGTAGATGGTAAGCGCGCCCATGTTCTGCCGCCGTCGGTGGATTTAAAGATGCCGTCGCCACGAAAGACGCCGTCGCCAATGGCTCTGCCAGCGCTGTTGCCGCGCAGTTCGCCCGTGCCATAATACCACACGTTGCTTTTTCCAGCCCGCGTATCTTGTGCAATGCAACTGACGCTGTGCAGTTGGTCGGGCGTAGTTACTTTCGTCCATGACGCGCCGCGATTTTCGGTGCGCCACAGTCCGCCAGAGACGCCTCCGGCAAGGTAGATGTTCTCATTGCTGACATCAATTGCCAATGCCCTTGTTCTGCCACCGACGTTCCACGGTCCGCGAGAGCGCCACTGCACCTCTTGCTGAACGGCTTGAAGTGAGAAGTCTCCGCGCCGACGTGCCTCTGCCCTCCGCTCACCATCGTTTGGCAGCGCGGCGGTGTATTCAAGCTCCTTGCGCCGAATGTTCGGCGGCAGTTTCCCAGTGCGCGGGTCAATGAGTTTCGAAAGTTCCCACTCGGCGCGTTTTTCAGGGTTCTCGCGTTTTTCAGGGACATCTTTTCGCGTCAGTCTTTCTGACGCCAGAACTATCGTTACCACGCCGATTGCCGCAAGTGTCCATCTTATCCAAACGTGATTTTTCATCCTCAACTGCCGAGATTAAGGTCTTTGAGAAAATCCATGCCGCCGCCTTGCATCAATCCGCCGGTTATTTTCACCATTTCTTCTTGCGCAACACGCGTTGACTCCTCGAGCGCTTTATTGACGGCAGCGACAATAAGGTCTTGCGCCATATCGACCTCTTCGGGCTTCAAGAGGTCTTTTTCAATATCAATTTTTAAGATGCGTTGCTTGCCATTGGCGACGACTTTGACCATCCCGCCGCCCGCTTCGCCTGACACGGTAATTTTTTCAAGCTCGCGTTGGACTTCTTCCATTTTTTGGCTCATTTGTTGAACTTGCTTCAACATTCCTGCCATGTCTTTGAGTTGCATAAGAAATGATGTTAGCTATTTAAGAGATAAATTTAGTCATTGGTCATAGCCTTCGCTGATGTTCGCCGACATAGAATCCGCCGCTCTGACCAACTGCAATCCTATCGAACGCTTGCTGAATAGGTCAAATGTTTCTGTTGTTTTCCAAACGGTTTCTCCAATATTCATTGCCAACTGGTAGACTTTCAAATCGTCCAGTTTGTCCTCATCGTCGTTTTCGCTTCTTGCTACCCTCTCTTTTTGCTGCTTTTTCTTTCACCTTTTCATTCTCTTTACCCATTTCCTTCAATTTACTTTAACCTATCTCAAACAAACATCTCTTCCCGATGACCAATGACTAGATTAACCCTTTCGCAAACCCAATCACGTCATTCACACGCTGCTCCGAACTTGCTTCGGCGTAGAACCGCACGACGGGCTCGGTGCCGCTAAACCGAACTAAGAGCCAACTGCCGTCGTTGCATATCAGTTTTACGCCATCACGTCTGTCCACTCTTGCCACCGATGTTCCTGCCACGTGTGTTGGCGTGTCGTTTTGAAGTTTGGCGAGCAGGGCATTTTTCTTTTCGTCTGTCAGTTTCAAGTTTTCGCGTATGGTGTAGAAATGCCCGTATGTGTCATAAAGCATTTGCAGATACTTTGAAAGCGGCTGCTTGGTTCGCGCCGTAATTTCAACAAAGAGCAAGCACGCCAAGATACCGTCCTTTTCGGGAATGTGCTGATAGACCGACAGTCCATTGGATTCTTCGCCGCCCACAATCATATCTTCGCGCATCATGATTTCGCCGATGTATTTGAACCCGACCGGCACGTCGTAGAGTTTCACGCCCTCTTTCTCGGCAATGGCATCGATAAGGTGCGTCGTCGCCAATGTTCTGACCACACAGCCTTTCCACTGCGGCTTATGTTTGAGCGCATAATGAAATAAAATCGCTAAGAGTTGATTGGCTTGCAAATACGTTCCTGTTGAATCAACGACGGCGTATCGGTCGGCATCGCCATCGTTAGCAATGCCAATCACGAATTCACCGTTGTCTCCAAGGTATTTGACGCGGGCAATGAGTTCAGGAATGCGGCTTTCCGACGGCTCTGGCGCGCGTCCGCCGAAATAGACATCACGGTTGGTGTGCATGGCGTCGACAGCGACGCCAAGATTTTTCAAAAACTTATCCGTGTAATCGCGCGCCGTGCCATACATCGCGTCATAGACAACTTGAATTCCCGACGACGCAATTATGTCCGAGTCTACAATTTCCGCCAACCGCTTCAAATACGGTTCATTTGGATTGATACGTTCAATCATTCCCGACTTCAGGAGGTCGTCAAACGGCGCGTAAGTGTTCGGAGTTGTTTTGGTTGCGTAAAGCTCCTCGAAGTAGTGCTCGAATTTTTTGGTGATGTCGGGCAAGGCGGGCGCGCCATCGTCAGTTGAAAATTTCAAGCCTTGATACTCTGGCGGATTATGCGACGCGGTAAAGTTCAGCCCGCCGCCCGCTTGTCGACGCCTGATTTCATAGCTGATAACGGGCGTTGGCGTATCGCGCTCACATAAAAAAGCCTTGATGCCATGCGATGCCAATACCTGTGCCGCAAGGTTCGAGAACTCCTCGCCGAGAAACCGCGTATCGCGTCCAATCACAATGCCTTTCTTCGATAGGTCCGTCTCCTTCAGATAACGAACAATCGCTTCGAGAACGATGATGAGATTATCCACCGTAAATTCATCGGCGATAATTGCCCGCCAGCCTGATGTGCCAAATTTAATTTTCATGGTTTTGATGGAATCGTTTTTTGAGACCCCTTTGACTTGATTGGATTAACAAACATTAGGCTTCTTGCGAGCGGTGCTTGTTTTGGTCATTCCCGCAAGCGTATCGCATCGGGAATCTGTATTGCAAAACCTGCTGTGGTGAAAGACGGCTTGCAGACACCTGTCTGGCTCCGCCAAAGGCGGACAGATTTGGCGGAAGCCGAAATGACCACTCGCAAAGGTCTATTTGCTAAGCTGCATTTTTACATCACGAGAATTCCACAGGCACAAAGAGTATTTCCATATCTCCTCAGCCTTTGCGTTTCAACGCCGCTTTCGCTTTTTGCACGATGTGTTCGGTTGTCAAGCCATATTTTTCTAAGAGTTGCAGGTGTGTTCCAGACTCACCGAATTTGTCCATCACCGCGACCGACTCTATCGGCACGGGCAAGGTTCTGGCGCACACGCCTGCGACCGCATCGGAAAGCCCACCATTTAATTGATGTTCTTCCGCCGTTACAATCGCGCCCGTCTCTTGTGCTGCTTTCAAAATTGCCGCGTCATCGAGTGGCTTGATAGTGTGCATGTTCAGCACACGAGCGAAGATATTTTCTGACGCCAATTGATACGCGGCTTGTAATGCTCGCCACACCATTACGCCGCAGGCGATTATCGTTAGGTCGTTTCCGTCGTGCAGCTCGATTGCTTTGCCGATGTCAAATGGCTCGTCGTCGCTTGAAAAATCGGGCATTGCTGGGCGACTGAAACGCAAATACACTGCGCCTCGATGTTTTGCAACCGCATGGACTGCGCGTTTGGTTTGGCTGAAATCGCACGGCACAACGACCGTCATATTCGGCAGAGAGCGCATCAAGGCAATGTCTTCCAAAATTTGGTGCGTTGCGCCGTCTTCGCCGAGTGTCAGTCCTGCGTGCGAGGCGCAGATTTTGACGTTCATTTCGGAGTAGCACACCGATTGACGAATTTGGTCGAAGCTGCGCCCAGTGGCGAAGTTGGCGAATGTGGCAATGAAGGGAATTTTCCCCGCCGCTGCAAGCCCAGCGCCGATGCCCGTCATATTGGCTTCCGCAATGCCCGCATTGAAAAAGCGATGGGGATAGGCTTTCTCAAATTTTTTCATGCTGAGCGATTCGGTCAGGTCGGCACAGAGACCAACGATGCGCTCGTCTTGCGCGGCCACTTCGAGCAAGGCTTCGCCGAAGCCAGCGCGCGTGGCTTTATCGCCACGCGATTCGTATTTGGATTTAGTCATAGCGTTGATGCTTAATTCGCCTCGCGCAGTTTGTCGGATTGCGATTCCAACTGCCGTCGAATTTTTTCGGAAACTTTTTGAACCATTGTTGGAAGGTCGTCTATTTTCTCGGTTTGCTCGACGGCGGTGGCAAGGTATTGATTGCGAATCGGGTCTACCGCCTTCATATCGACCGAGTAGACGTGTCCAAACTTTTTCACCAGTGCGGTAATTAAGACGTCGGCGTGGGTTTGTTTGCAAATCTCTAACGCAAGCACTTCGTTGACGCGTCGATTTTTTTCTTTTTTGAGCAACTTCAATTCTTCATACATTCGCGGGCGGGTCATCACGGAGAGGTCGGGCGATTCTTCAATCACGGCGCGGCTCTTATCGCCTAACTGAATCTCCAACTGCCTCACATCTGTCTCATTCACGAAATCCGTTACGACCACCAGAATCTGCCGTTTCTCGCTTTTGCCCAACATCGTTTGCGACACCACTGCAATAAGCACCAGACACGCCAGCGCGGCAAGCGCCATCGTGCGCGTCCGCCTTTGTTTAACGACAAAGCGCAGCCGTGCAAGCACATTTGCAATGTTCAGCGGCTCAACGGTTTTCGGCTCGACTTTGTAAATCGCCACATCAGTTTTGATGTTCTTCAATTCGCCTTTGCCGAGTTTGGTAAAGCTCGCGTCAATTTTATTCTGCACCTGCCGAAACACGTCTTCCGATACAGCAATGCCGCCCGGCTCAGCAGTGGCTTCAACGCGCGAGGCGATATTGACGCCGTCACCGTAGACATCGCCTTGCCGATGCACCACGTCGCCTAAGTGAATGCCGATGCGAATTTTGATTTGCACTGTTTCAGGAGACGCCGCGTTGTATTCCGAGAGCGTGTGTTGAGTTTCCAGCGCGCACAGCACGGCGTTAAGCGTGTTGTCGAAAGAGACCAAAAATGAATCGCCGATAGTTTTGACAATCACGCCGTTGTGTTTTTCGAACATCGGCCTGAGCAAGCGCCGATGCTCTTCCAATAGCTCGAGGGCAAGCCGCTCGTTTTTTTGTGTAAGCGAACTGTAGCCGACCATGTCCGTGAACATAATCGCCGAGAGCCGTCGTTGTTCGCCTTGCACGATGAGTTCTGCCGCCATAAACGTTTCGAAAAATCCACGTTTGCCGTTTTGGCAATTTACATAAAGATACGCGAGATTCGTCGTCTGCGAAACGACAAGATTCAATCAGTAAAAGCCGTCTAAGATGACACACACTCAATCTGATACGAACCATGACTTTAAACGCCAGAGGGCGGTTCTGCTCCGCCCTCTGAACTCTAATGCGTCGACGCTTAATTCCAGCGCCGCATTGCCTCGACAAGCAGTCGCACGCCGAAGCCTGAACTACCTTTGCCTTGTGCGCCGCCCATGCTTGGAAATGCGGGTCCGGCGATGTCGAGATGCGCCCACGACTTATGGTCGCCGATGAACTTCTCCAAGAACTTCGCTGCTGTAATTGCGCCCGCGCCACGTCCGCCCGTGTTTTTTACATCGGCAACATCGGATTTGATTTGCTTGTCGTAGTCGTCCCAAAGCGGCATACGCCAGACTTTTTCGCCGGAGCGCAGTCCTGCGGCGAACAGCAACTCGGCGAGCTTGTCGTCGTTGCTAAACAGCCCTGCGGTCGGATTTCCTAACGCAATTACGCAAGCGCCTGTCAGTGTGGCAAGGTCGATGATAGCGTCGGGTTCAAATTTTTCTTTGGCGTAGGTCAGCGCGTCGGCGAGAATCAATCGCCCTTCCGCGTCAGTGTTGTCGACCTCGATGGTGATGCCGGAGTAGGTTGTCAGCACGTCGCCCGGATTCTGTGCAGTGCCACTCGGCTTGTTATCGGTCGCTGGCATAATGCCGATGACGTGCATCGGAAGTTTCAGACGTGCCGCTGCCTCGACCGCACCGATGACGTCCGCTGCGCCCGACATATCGGCTTTCATATCGCCCATATTTTCAGATGGCTTCAACGAAATGCCGCCCGTATCGAATGTAACGCCTTTGCCAACGATGGCGATTTTCGCTTTTACTTTTCCGGTTGGTTTGTATTCCAAAATCGAAAAGGTCGGCGGGTTTGCACTGCCGGCGTTGACGCCCAAAAGCCCACCCATGCCTAATTCTTCAAGTTGCTTTTTGCCGAAGACGGTTACTTTGTATCCGTATTTTTTGCCGGAGGCTTTGGCGGCGTTGGCAAGGTCGGTTGCCGTCATGTAGTTGCTCGGCGAGTTAATGAGGTCGCGCGTCATGGATTGTGCAGAGCCGATGATGTCGCCTACTTTGGCGCCTTCGGCAACATCGCTTGCAGCGTCAGCATCGGTTGTAAGCACAAGTTCTTTAAGCTCAACTTTTTTCTCGTCAGCTTTTTTGCCGTTGCTGTTTTTGAGCGCCTCGATACGGTTTGTTTTAAGTTGGTCGTAGTCGTAAGCCCCATACCAAACGCCTTCCACGACGGCTTGCGCGACGTAATCGACGCTTTCGCTGATGTGTTTTGCGAGTGTTTCAACGGCGGTTAAGTCTACGCCGATTTTTCCGAACTTCATCTCGCGTGCTTTAGCAGCGAAAGCAGAGGCGGCTTTACGAACCGAATCGAGCGTTGGCTTCTCGCCTAAGCCGAGCAATACGGCGCGCTTCGGCTCGAACTTTCCGTTTTGCGGATACAGCAGATGCAGGTCAGCTTCTTTGGCTTTGAAGTCGCTGCCAATGCTGGTCGCCGTCACGCCGATGAGCGATGCAATGTTGCTCACTGCTTTTTCGCGGTCTGTTCCGACAACGAAGAACGCTGCCGCGTCCAACGAGAGCGTTTCCGTCGCGGCTTTTGAAATTGAGATTTTCATTTGTCTGTATTGGAAATTATGTCCGAAAAGTTATGTCGAAAAAATGCGTTTGGTTTCAGGCGGGTCGGAAAAGTTCCGATGCTTCTTTAACGACTCGGCTAATCGTCTCGTTGAGCGGCATGGGTGCAGTGCAGCCAGCGGCATTGCGATGTCCGCCGCCGCCGTAGCGTTTAGCGATTTCATTCACAGCGTAGTCGGCGCGAGAGCGAAAACTGATTTTCGTTTTACCATCGGGCAGTTCAATGAACATCATGGCAATCATCGTTTTGGACATTCCCATTAGATATTCCAACAGCCGCTCCGTGTCGGACAGCCCGACGCCTGTCTCTTGCAACATCGCTTGGGTTACAGACAGATATGCAATCGCGTTTTCTTCGAGTATCTGAATATTGCCGATTGCCAAACCGATGAGTTTCAACGCGCCGGGCGTGAGCGTGTTATAGACGCTGTCATAAATTTCCATCGGCGCAACACCTGCTTCCAAGAGTTCTGCCGTGAGCCGATGAATGCGCGGCGATGTCTTCGGCAGTTTGAACGACGCCGTGTCGGTCATCACTGCCGTGTAAAGTCCTGTTGCAACAGTTTTGTTTAGAAGCGGTTTTTCAAAGTAGCGTTCCATTTCGCGCACCAGTTCATAAGCCAGTTCGCCCGTCGCCGCTGATGCGCTGATGCAGACCATGACATCGGCAAAGTCCTGCGGGTCAAGGTGATGGTCAATACAGACGATTTTCAGTGTTCCCGCATCGCGCAGTTCCAAGACATGATTTTTAATCGCCCGCGTGCGCCCGATGTTGTTTGTATCAAGCAAAATGAACAAATCCGCGTCATGCAGTCTTTGAATATGAGATTCATTTTGCTCATCGAAGACGGCGACCGTGTTCATAAACGGGAGAAACTGATAGTTCTTCGGGATGACGGTGGGGTTGACAAGATGCACATCTTTGCCGAGTTGTTTGAGCGCGGCGACGAGCGCGACCTCACTGCCTAAGCCGTCGCCGTCGGAATTCTCGTGCGTTGAAATCACTACACGCTTGGCGCCGTCAATGAGTTCAATGACAGGCATCCAAAGCGATTCCAGCGTTTGAGCATCAAGGTCTCGTTCCATGTGTGCGAGTTGCGAGTTCATCGTGCGACAGATGTTTATGGCGTTGAAGACGCGAGCATTTAAAGCGCGTTTGAGAATGCGAGCGTTCCGAAGTGGCACAGTTGTGTGTCAAGCTAAGTCGCAAAGTTACGACAATCGCTGCGCTTTGCAATAAAGAAACACCTCTACACAGAACACCCTGAACGCATGATTCATTTTTCGTCGCGCGCTCACATCACTTTGTTGAAGTTCACGTTTAACTCTGGCGAGCGCGTCGGACGCTTAGGCAACCGCCTCGCTGGCTTGTTTCTTGCGCTTGGTTTCTCTGGCGCGCGCGTTTTCATCGAGAATTTTTTTCCGCAGGCGAATCGACTTCGGCGTTACCTCCACCAGTTCGTCGTCGTTAATGAACTCCATGGCTTCTTCCAGCGTGAGTTTTCGTGGCGGCGTAATTTTCAACGCTTCGTCCGACCCTGACGCGCGCATATTCGTGAGCTTCTTCGTTTTGCAAATGTTCACCACCATATCGAAATCGCGCGAGGCTTCGCCGACAATCATTCCTGCATAGACAGGCGTGCCGGGTTCAATGAAAAAGATGCCTCTGTCATCGAGCTGCGCCATTGCATAAGGCACGGCTTCGCCTTGTTCGGCTGAAATGAGCGTTCCCGACGAGCGCGAATTGATTTCGCCCTTGTATGGCTCATAGCTTTTGAAGATGTGCGTCATAATGCCTTCGCCCTTCGTGTCCATTGTAAATTCAGTCGTAAAGCCGAGCAAGCCGCGCGTCGGAATCTCAAACTCCAAGCGCGTCATGCCGCCGTCGAGCGCGGTCATATTTTTCATGTCCCCTTTGCGTCGTCCCATTTTTTCAATCACGACCCCGACGAAATTCTGCGGCACATCAATCGTTACGGATTCGTAAGGCTCAAGCAGTTTTCCGTCGTCGCTTTTTTTAATGATGACTTCGGGGCGCGAGACTTGTAGTTCATAGCCTTCGCGGCGCATCGATTCAATTAAGACCGATAGGTGCAACTCGCCTCTGCCCGAGACTTTGAACTTATCCGCGCTGTCTGTGTCTTCTACGCGCATCGCCACATTTGTAATCACTTCTTTGTAAAGTCGGTCGCGGATATTGCGGCTCGTTACCAACTTTCCCTCTTTGCCTGCAAACGGCGAATCATTGACCGAGAAAAACATCGAGACGGTCGGTTCAGTAATGCTGAACGATTCCATCGGCACTTGATGCTCTGGGTCGGTCAGCGTTTCTCCGATGGTAGCGTCTTCGAATCCTGTAATCGCCACAATGTCGCCCGCCGACGCCGCTGTAACTTCCGTTCTGCCGAGTTTTTCAAACAAAAATATCTTCGTCACTTTGCCTTTGACGAGTTTGCCCTTGCCGTCAAGCGCCACCAGCGCATCGCCGACTTTAACTTTGCCCGTCGAGATTCTGCCAATGATGATTTTGCCGAGGTAGTCGCTGTAATCGAGCGAATTGATGAGCATTTGGAATGGCGCATCGACGTCGGCTTTCGGCGCAGGAATCTTATCTATTATCATATCCAAGAGCGGCGTGATGTCTTTTTGCTCGTCTTCGAGCTTGTATTTCGCCCAGCCGTCTCTGCCCGACGCGAAGATATACGGGAAGTCAATCTGCTCGTCGGTCGCGCCCAAGTGAATAAAGAGGTCGAGCACTTCATCGATAACTTGCAACGGTCGTGCATTCGGACGGTCGACTTTATTGATGACGACGAGGATTTTCAGCCCAGCTTCGAGGGCGCGACGCAAAACAAACTTCGTTTGCGGCATCGGGCCTTCGAGCGCGTCGACGAGCAAGAGCGCGCCGTCGACCATTTTCAAAATGCGCTCGACCTCGCCGCCGAAGTCGGCGTGTCCGGGCGTATCGACGATATTGACTTTATGATTTTTGTAAAAGTATCCAGCGTTCTTCGCGAAAATGGTAATGCCGCGCTCGCGTTCCTGCGGGTTGGAATCCATGATGCGCTCTTCGACTTTTTGATTGTCTCGGAACGTGCCCGTTTGTTTGAGGATAGCGTCAACCAATGTAGTTTTTCCATGGTCGACGTGTGCGATAATAGCGATGTTGCGAATATCGTCTCGGCGTAAGTCAGACATAGCGATTTTGTTTGCGATTGATTATGCTTACAGAAATTGTATCTTTACAGTTTGTAACTACGGTCTAAAATTCGGGCGCAAAGATAGCGTTTTGAGAACAGATATTCTAACGCCGCCCAACATCGAAGAAGTTTTGACGATTGTATGGGACACTCGCTCTCTTTTTTCACGCTGGCCTTGCCGATTTCTTACTTAGCGGCAACGGCGGCGTATTCTCTGAATTTTTTCTCGACCACCGCGTCGTTCAAGCAGCTCACTCGTCCCGCGCTCTTTGCCGTTACGCTGCTGCACTGCGCGTATCTGCTTGTGATGACGTTTCACCAAACATTTCCACCCATTGCCTCGCTGCACCAAATCATGAGCATGATTGCCTTTACGCTGCTGACCACATATCTCTTCATCGAGCTTACCACCGATGAGGTCAGCACGGGCGCGTTTGTCTTGTTTGCGGCATTTTTATTTCAACTGTGTTCGTCGGCGTTCATTGCCGAAACCCAGACGCTCGACACCTCGTTCAAAAATCCGATTCTGGCAACGCACATTTTGGCGGCATTGCTTGGATACAGCGCGATTGCCGTCGCCGGCGTTTATAGCTTGCTTTATATTATGATGTTACGCCAAATTCAAACGAACAAGTTTGGAACACTGTTCGAGCGATTGCCAAACTTAGAGACACTCGAGCAAATGAGCCTGCGTGCGGTTGGATTTGGATTTACTTTTTTAACCGTTGCGTTCGTTTCAGGCGCAGCGTGGATTCCGCAGTCGGACGGTCGGTTTACTTTCGGCGACCCGAAGCTCATCGGTCTCATTATGGTTTGGGTAATTTACGGCGCGAGTCTCTTGCTCCGTCAGCGATTGGGTTTGCAGGGCAAGCGCATGGCAGTAACGCTGGCGGCTGGGTTCTTGTTCTCGTTTCTTTCAATGACGGCGATGAACTTTTTTTCGTCGCGGTTTCACGCGATTCAATAACACACGTTGCACTAAAATTTTCAGCTATGGCAGCAGTTTCGCACAATAGCACGCCGTCTGCGTCAATGAACCTCATTGCCGTTGGCGCTACGCACAAAACCGCCTCGATTGAGCAGCGAGAGCAACTCGCATTCAGCGAAGACGAAACCAAAACACTACTCTCGGAACTTATTGACGGCGGACTGCTCTCCGAAGCCATGCTCGTCTCGACCTGCAATCGCACTGAACTTTACGCTGTTCCTGCGCTGCCCGAAGTCGATGCCAATTACCTGAAAGACTTTTTGATTGAGCGCAAGCACGCGCGCAAAGACGTGCGTCGAGACCATTTTTTCAGTTTAATGGCGTGCGGCGCGGCAAAGCACTTATTCGAGGTCGTCTCTGGCGCCGATTCTATGATACTCGGCGAATCCCAAATTTCTGGTCAGGTCAAAAATGCCTATCGTATCGCGGTGGAATCCAAAGCGACGGGCGCGCTGCTCAACAAACTTTCTCACGCCGCATTCAGCGTTTCTAAGCGCGTCAAGAGCGAGACGAAACTTTCCGACGGCGCGATTTCCGTCAGCTATGCCGCTGTCGAACTTGCCCGAAAAATTTTCTCCGATTTGTCGTCCAAACAAATTCTTTTAGTTGGCGCGGGCGAAACGGCGGAACTTGCGGCCATTCACTTGCGCGACAAAGGCGCTCGACGCATTTTCATCACGAACCGCACCGCCGAGCGCGCCGAAAAACTCTCGCGCCAAATTTTAATGAAAGAGACCGGCGGCGTGATTGCATTTGAGTCGTTCAAAACGCGCTTGCATGATTTTGACATCATCATTTGCGCCGTCGGCGACGCTGGCGAACTCATTTCCGCCGCCGAACTCGATGCCGCCATGCGACAACGCAAACACAACACGCTCTTGCTCTTAGACTTGGGCGTGCCGCGCAACATCGATGCCAAAGCCGCCACGCTCTATAATGTCTTTCTCAAAGATGTCGACGATTTAAAGCTCATCATTGATAAAAACGTCGAACTTCGCCGCGCCGAACTGCCCAAAGTTCAAGCCATTGTCAATGAAGAGCTTATCGCGTTTGAGCAGTGGCATAACACGCTTCAAGTTGCACCGACCATTCGCGAGCTGCAGGCGAAGTTCGAGGACATTAAAAAGTTGGAGTTAGAGCGCATACGGCACAAAGTCAGCCCCGAGCAATTTGCAATGATGGAGCAACTTGCCGACCGCATTCTTGGCAAAGTGCTTCACTTGCCGATTAGCGCGCTCAAATCGCCCGTCGATACCGCGCAAACCTTGATAAGCAAACTCAATTTGGTTCGCAGCATTTTCGAGCTGGGCGAAGCGGAGAAATAAACACTTATGATGCAAGCGACTTCGCCTGTTTCGGGCAGCGCGTTCATCCACACGTCAGTATTGACTTCATATTCATATTCCAGCCTAACGCGGCCTTTTCGACGCGCTGCGCTGTATAAACTTTTCAAGAGTTCACCGTCTTCTTTCGGCAATACGTCCTCAATGATTTGACCAATGGCAACGTCGATTCCCCAACTGGCTTTAAGCCGCTTCGGCACATGTTTATTGAAATGTGCTTGAACCGCTCAATGTGCTTTTTTGCTTTGAAGTTTTAACTCCATTTTCTCGTTACCTCGTTCAACGCTTGCGTGAAGCTCTTCCGCCAGCATTTCAATCACCCTAAAGCTCAATCTTTGTCCGTTCATTTCGCCGGGCGTTTTTTTGGCTCGTCGTTCATCAGCGGATTTTTTTTCAATGCGAATTGTTATTTCATCTTTGTCGTTCAAGTTTGCATCCATCAAAATTCTCATCGTTTCACCTTTGTTGACGCTGTCGAGCGCCTCCAGCAACGCTTCGCAGGTGATTAACCCTATCAGCGCGGCGTGTTCGCCGTCAAGCGAGACTTCACCGATTGTGTTGTCTTGCACAACGTCGGGAGAGATATTATACAAGTCGCAGAGCGCGTTGATAAGCAGCGTGAGATAGTTTCCAAAATTCAATTGCGGGAGGGATTTATTTTCGGCGAGTTGTTCGTAAAGCAACGCCAGCGTTTTGATTCGCGCGCGGCTGCGGTTAAAAATTACTTCGGCGCGTTCACGGTCATCTGTTTGTTCAAGCTCGCGTGCTTCCAAAAAGAGCAAACTTGACACAATGCGCAGGTCGCTGTTGATGCGTCGATAAATTTGCATTGGCTCTATCTTTGTCCCGCTCTGCGAGTCTTCTTCTTGGCGCGGCGGCTGAGCAGTCGAAATAATTTCGTTTGGCTTAATTGCGCGGGATGTCTCTTCGTGTTTCATTAGGTTGAGCGGCGCGCCGCCCTTCTCGAGATAGCATTGGCGCATCAACGACGCCAGCGGCTCATAGTCGGCCGGTGTGATGAACATTGCGGCGCCAGCGGCGAGGCAGTCTTGCGCGGCGCGCTCGTCTTTGGCATCAGCAAGCATTACAAACGGCAGCGTTGGCGCAAGGCTACGGGCAAGTTGCAACGCGCTTAATCCATCGTATTCGGGAAACAGACATTGATTGAGCAACAGGTCAGGCGACGGCGATTCACGCAGCGCCTCAATAAATTCAGGACGGGTTTTAATTTCTTTGGTGGCAAACGGCACGCCCGCTTTTTGAAGTTCGCGCTCAATCGGCGCGCTGTCGGCAAGCGACGTGTTCAGGATTAAAACTCGAACATCAACGGACATAGCCTTGCAGGCGGGATTTGGATCTTTGGCGAATATAGTCAGATTTTGTTCTTTTCAGGTTACCGCCGTTTCAGCCGAACTGTTTTTGCGATGCACGAAGACGCCGAACTTGAACAAGCGCCGAAAAAACTGACGCTCATTGTGCCAAACATTCATGAGCGCGAGCGCATTGATAAATTTCTTGCGCGGCAGGTCGAGAACGCGACGCGCAACAAGATTCAAACTGCGATTGATGAGGCGCGCGTTCTCGTCAATGGCAAAGCTATCAAAGCCAACCACAAACTTGCGCCCGGCGACGTGATTGACATTACTTTCACTCGACCGCCCGCACCCGAAATGAGAGCCGAGAACATTCCGCTCGACATCATTTATGAAGATGAATTTTTGATGGTCATTAACAAACCTGCTGGTATGGTTGTGCATCCCGCATTTGGAAATTGGACAGGAACGCTTGCCAACGCGGTGCTTCATCATACGCAGAACGCGCTTTCCGACCTAAACGACGACGAGATGCGTCCGGGCATTGTGCATCGCTTGGATAAAGACACATCGGGCTTAATCGTCGTCGCCAAAGACAACAACACGCACCACATCTTAGCGAAACAATTTGCGGCACGAACCACCGAAAAAATTTATCTTGCGCTTGTCTTCGGCGTTCCAAAACGCGAGAGAGGAACAATTGAAACCAACATTGCCCGCAGTAAAAGAGACCGTAAGGTCATGGCGACGTATCCGTTCAACGGCGCAGATGGCAAACCCGCGATTACCGATTATGAGGTCGTCGAGAATTACGGTTTTTTCTCATTGCTCTCGCTCACGCTGCATACGGGACGCACGCATCAGATTCGCGTTCACTTGCAGCACATTGGTCACCCAATTTTAGGCGACGATGTCTACGGTGGCAGAACGATTCGCCCGATGGGATTTCCGCAAAGCGATGCGTTCTTAAAAAATCTGCTTATCCTTTTGCCGCGTCAAGCGTTACACGCTGCACAGTTGTCGTTTGTGCATCCGCGCACGGCAAAAAAAGTCTCGTTTTCTGCCGCGCTTCCAAACGATATTACTCAGGCGATTGAAAAAATTAAAACCATTACTCGATTCTCGTGAAACCACTTTCCCTTGTTCTTCTTGCGCTGCTTTTTGTCGGCTGTGGCGGCTCGCAAGCCGTTCAAAAATCCGTCTTTGAACTTGAACCGACTGACCGACCTGTCTATGAACGCTTGATTTCACAAGCAGATTCGGCAGTTCGTTACTTCACCACGTTCGACCTGACGCGCATTGCTTACCGCGTTGTTCTGCCGAGCGACGGCGAGACGAAAACCGTCGTTGCGTTTATTCACGGAACGGCAGCACAATCCAAACTTTATTTGCCTCTTGCCGATTCGCTTCGAGAGCGCGGCATCGGCACAGCGCTGATTGACCTTCGCGGACATGGACTTTCGGGCGGGACACGCGGCGACTCACCGACCGCCGATGCACTGGTGCGCGACGTGAAGCTCTTTCTTGACACGCTTCGACGCGAGTTTCCCAACGCGAAAATCGTCTTGGGCGGACACAGCCTTGGCGCAGGCTTGTGCTTGAAATTCGTTGACTACTTTGCAGAGAAAAAAAAATTGTATCGCCCGCCCGATGGTTTGCTCTTGATGGCGGGTGGCTTTTTGCCCTCCGACACATGCAGCGCGGTGGAAGTTCAGGAACGACGCAAACGCTTATCGGGACGCGCCTTTGCGCGCATCGACGGCGCGACGTTTGCCGCCGTGCTTCCTGCGTCAATTTTTAATCTTCGCCCACAACCGATTGAAATCTTGCTGCCCAACGACTCGCTGGCGCAAGTTGCTGCCCGCAATGGACTCTTGACTGTGCGTTACTCGATGCAGTTTTTGCTTGCGGCGTTTCCCGCCGACATCGCGCAAGTGTATCAAAAGTTGAAATGCCCAACGCTGCTCATCGTCGGCAGGCAAGATGAACTCGCTCGCACATGCGACGCCGAATATGCCTTCAAGCGCCTTTCCGTTGAGCCGCGAGAGTTGTTCATCGTTAGCGACGCCAATCACATCAACGTAATTTGGAAATCCGCCGGCGCAATTGCCGATTGGCTCAAAGAAACAGTCAAATAATTTAACACGTGGTTATTGTGGAAGCATAGTGTTGCTTTTAATTGAAATTTGCTTCATTTCTAACAGGTCCGGTGATAGATTCCTCGCTGGCGCTCGGCATGACAATAGTTGGTCGCGTGAGCAATTGTGGAATGGAACAGCACTTGTCATTGCAAAAAACCGACCTTGTCATTCTGAGCGAAGCGTAGCGCAGTGAAGAATCCAGACAAGCCAATGAGAGCAACACAACACACGGTTCATCCACAATCTTCTAACAGTGATTTTCAGGGAAAGCCGTGCTAAGTCAGCAATCAAATACGACATCAAGCCAGCAAGAAAGCAAACTATCAACATCAGCAAAAGTTAGATTTCAAAGTATTCAATTCTTTTATTTGTAAAACACAAAAGCCTGCGATGTGCAGGCTTTCGGTGATACGATGGCGGAGTTTGACCATTCTCTGGCTGCTGCCTCACTTTGAGTTCAGCTTGAAGGCAATCGGAATGACCATCCAGACCTTGACAGGTCTGCCGTTTTGAATGCCGGGCGAGTAGCTGGATTGCATCACGGAGGCAATTGCCGCTTCGTCGAAGACGTCGGTTCCCGGGTTTTTCATAATTGTGGCTTTGACCGGTTTGCCGTCTTTGTCAATCAAGACTTTCAGCACGACTCTGCCTTCCATGCCCGCTTTCCGTGCGATTTCGGGATAGACTGGGCGAATTTGGTTGATGAACTTCGGCTCTTGCTCAACCGCGACGAAATCCGGTGGATCTCCGTCTGATTCTTTTACTTCAACAGGGCCAGAACCGCCGCCGCCCATGGTAATTGGTTTGGCGTCGGCAAGGCCGGTGGTATCGTCGCCGGTTGTTACGCCTTTTTCAATCATCTTTTTGAGGTCTTCTTGCGTTTTGACCGTTTTGTTCGGCGGCGCTTCTTCATCTTTTACTTTTTTGACTTCGCCGACGTCGGGCGCTTGCGGCGGTTTGACTGCTGCTGGCGGCGGCGGCGGCGGTTGGTTTTGGTCCATCGGCGGCGGCGGTTGCAGGTCGTTGATGCTGGTGATTTGCCGCGCGACGGGGGCATCGTCTTCCTCATTGGTTTTCAGCAACTCTTTGATGAAGCCGTAGCTTAGATAGAGAACGAACACTCCAATAAAAATAGACGCAGAGATGGCGACGCCGCGCGCCATAAAGTTGTGCCGTTCTTTGCGCAGCACGAGATTTCCGTAGTCAATATGGCGGAACTTCTCGGTGTCCAAGTAATCAAGCTGAATAAAGCCTTTTTGCTCCATATCGCATGTTCCTCCGTTATTACGAATTGGGTCGTTTCAATTTTATTGCGGATTTGCCACTGGCGCTGGTGTTGCCGCACCAAGTTTCTGGATTTCTTCTCGGTCGGCGTCGGTGAATGGCGCAAGACTGAACCGATTGACCTTCATCAGGTTGAGTTCATCAATGATGTCGACCATGTTTCGGTATTTCGCCGTTTTGTCGAATTTCAACACAACGACCATGACATCGTCATTGACGCGGGCGCGAACTTTTTCTTTTTCGCCCATGATGAGTTCTTTGAACTTTTTGCTGATGGTTGGCTTATCGCCGCCTGTTTCATAGAGTTCAAACGGAATCGGGGGCTCGAAGCCGATGTTCCAATATGCTTTGTTGCCTTCGGTCATGCGAAGCGTAAAGATGTTCGATGCAGCCACTTCCACGTCTTTCATCTCTTGCGACGGAAGGTTGATTTCCATCGTATTGGGTTTCGAGAACGTGGTGGTAAGCATAAAGAACGTCAGCAAAAGAAACGCGACATCGACCATTGGTGTCATGTCCAAACTGAACCCCATGCGTTTCGTTTTTCTCTTTTTGCCTTTTTTCGCGCGCGAACTGGATTGTTCCGGTGCGCCTACGCCGCCGCCCATAGTATTTTTCGTTTAGAGATTGATTGTTCTATTCTGCTATTCTGCCGGTTTAGCTTCCATACTCGTAATGAGATTGAAAGTCGGCATATTTGTTTTCTTGAATGTTTGCATCACCATCTCGACCGTCTCGTAATTTGCGTTCATATCCGCTTTGATAACGGGGCGCAAACTCGGGTTCGAGAGCCGTGCATCAATGACGAGCCGTTCCAAATTTTCTGCCACTTGCTTCATGTCGTTGCCTCTGACGGGCGTGCCTTCCGCCAATCGGAATTTTTTAAGCGAGTCCTCTATCGCGCCCGCCCCTAAGCCCGCAGATTCAAGCGATTTGCGAATAGTTTTGGCGAACATGGCTTCGCGCGTTGGCTGTGCGTCGACGCCGATAAAGACTTCACTTTTTTCGCCGATGACGACCATCAAGATGTCCTTATCGGGCAACTTGCGGTCGGCAGTGGCGTTAGGCAAATCGATTTTCGCCAGTT
This sequence comes from [Candidatus Thermochlorobacteriaceae] bacterium GBChlB, assembly GCA_000724175.1. Lineage (GTDB taxonomy): Bacteria > Bacteroidota > Chlorobiia > Chlorobiales > Thermochlorobacteraceae > GBChlB. The sequence goes on from JPGV01000033.1 coordinate 30,533, forward strand.
CCGGCGGCTTAAACTGCGTGGTGAGCATGAAGAACGTCAGGAGCAGGAACGCAACGTCGACCATCGGCGTCATATCCAACTTAAATCCAACGCGCTTCGATTTAACTTTCGACATACCTTTTTCCCGTTTTGAAATTACGCGATTCTTTCGTCCTTGACAGCAAGCGTTTGGACGATATAGAATGCGGCTTCATCAATTTGATACGTGAAACTGTCAATGCGTTTGGTGAAGACGTTGTAAGCAATAATGGCGAAGATACCTGCGCTGATGCCGCCTGCCGTATTGAAGAGCGCTTCCGAGATGCCACGCGAGAGGCCGACCGCGTCGGGTGCGCCGCCCGTTGCAAGTGCCGCGAAGGCGCGAATCATTCCGATAACTGTCCCGAGCAACCCAATCATCGTCGAGGTTGAGGCGATGGTCGAGAGCGCCACGAGGTTTTCTTCGAGAAGCGGCATTTCCATCATTGTGGCTTCTTCCATTGCTTTTTGCAATTCGGCGGTGCGTTTATCGGGGTCAGTAATGCGGCGTGCAACCAGGGTCTTGTATTTGTCCAACCCAGCGCGAATGACCGCAGCAAGCGAGCTCTTGTGGTCGTTGCATTTTTCAATGGCGGCATCAATGCGGCCGGCTTCGATTTCCTGCTCAACTTCCTTAATGAAGGTTGAAATCGCGCCTTTTCCTTGTGCCTTGCCGAGCGCAATCGTGCGTTCAATCACGTAAGCAGCAATCATAATGAGCAGTGCAATCAGCACGCCGACAAGCGGTCCGCCTTCATGAAGCGCATGGAAGGTAGATTCCTTTGGTTGCGTGCCGAACCAGACCCAAAATGCAATCCCGATGACGAGCGCAACAATCAGCAATATCAAGGTGAAAGTCCCCTGTTTCATAAAATTGTGTAGTTTTTAAGTATGTGTTTGTGTGAAAACTGCCGCTTTGTTGTTTGAACGACAAGTATACGAAAAATTAGAATAATCAAAAACTCTTTAAACGTTTCTTAATGCGCGTCTTGCTTTCACCTAAAAAACTTAGGCGTGTTGCTTGGCGATTCGTCGGAACACTTTTCTTGGCGCGCCTCGGCGACGGAGTCGTCTGCGCAGCGCCCTGACGCTTAGGCCACTGGTCAAACAACCTTGCCTACTTTTACGATAAACTTACATAAGCAGCGCGGATCGCCCAAAAACCCTTGTCAGCACAAGGGTTTTCCGACGACGTCCGCAAAGTTTATCCAAAAATATCTTTGGCTTTATCGAAAAAGTTTTTGCCATTTTTGTTCGGCGAAATGTTCTCCGACTTTTGCAGTTGCTTCAAGAGTTCTCTTTCGCTGGCGGACAGTTTGGTTGGAATGTGGATATTGACGCGCACGATTTCGTCGCCGTTGCCGTAACCATTGAGATGCGGAATGCCTTTGCCTTGCAAACGAATTGTTTTGCCAGCTTGTGTGCCCGCTGGAATGTCAATGGTTTCTCTGCCGTCAAGCGTTGGCACATCGACTTTGACGCCGAGCGCAGCGTCGGGGAAACCGACAAACAAGTTGTATAAAATGTCGTCCTCTTTGCGCGTGAAGTATTGATGCGGCGCTTCTTCGATGACGACGAGCAAATCGCCTGCCGACCCGCCGCGCACGCCTGCGTTTCCCTGTCCACGCAGCGGAATGTAGTTACCTTCAGCGACGCCTGCGGGAATGTTGACCTTAATGGTTACCTCTCCTTGCACTCTGCCCTCGCCCTGACATGTCGCGCATTTATCTTTGATGATGCGCCCTTCTCCTTGACAGGTCGGACAGGTCGAGACGCTGACGAACTGCCCGAACATCGTGCGCGAGACTTGGCGCACTTCGCCTGTGCCTTGACACGTCGGGCATACATCATACTGTTTGGTTTTTGAGCCAGACCCGCCGCATGTCTCGCACTTAATTTGCTTTTTAATTTTGAGCGTTTTTTCGACGCCTGTGGCGATTTCTTCGAGCGTCAGTTTGAGCTTGATTTTCAGGTCGGAGCCCGGCACGCCTTGGCTGCGTTGGCGTTGGCGGGTGCGTCCGCCAAATGACTCCTCGAATTGTGTGCCGCCGAAAATGTCGCCGAAGGCGCTGAAAATGTCGCTCATGTCTCTGCCTGCAAACGGATTGCCGCCGTCCGACGCTGCCGATGTGCCAACGCCTGCATGTCCGAATTGGTCGTATCGACGACGCTTTTCGTCGTTTGAGAGAACTTCGTATGCTTCGTTGATTTCTTTAAATTTCTCTTCGGCTTCTTTGTTGCCCGGATTGCGGTCAGGGTGATACTGCATTGCCAGTTTGCGGTAAGACCTTTTCACGTCGTCTGAGCTTGCGCCGCGTTTGATGCCGAGAACGTCGTAGTAGTCGCGTTTTGCCATTTTTGTTTTGACCATAATTTTGCGCCTCCAAAATTTTCACCTCAATTTCAGAATCGCTTTACGAACAGATGTTAAAAAAAGTTGATTTCGTCGCGCGCCGTTGCGGCGTCGCAGAAACCGCTTATGCCGACCTGTGATAAGTAACTTGTCGCGTTGCTGTGGTCATTCTGCTTCTTTGGCAATAACCACTTTTGCGTGCCTGATGACATCATCGTGCATCGTGTAGCCCGCCTCAAACTCCTCAATGATGGTATCAGGGGCGACGTCCGATTTCGGCACTTGCGTCAAGGCTTCGTGAAAATTGACATCAAATTTTTTGCCGAGCGCCTCGATTCTTTTCACACCGCGTTGCTCCAAAGTTTTGAGCAATTTCTGATGCACCAGCTTGACACCGTCGACATAGATTTTCGCGTCGGGATTGCCCTCTAAAAATTTATCTGCGTTTTTGATGACGCGCTCTAAGTCATCAAGGTTCGGCAGCAGGGCTTTAATGAGTCCCTTTTCGGCGAACTTCAAATACGCCGCCGCTTCTTTTTCTTTTTGGCGACGGAAGTTCTCGAAATCGGCAGCTTTGCGGTAGAGCTGGTCTTTGAACGCATCGCGTTCTTTTTCAAGTTCGGCGATAATTTCTTCAAGCGTTTTTTCTTTGACATCCTGCGCCACATCGGCGGTTGTCTCGACGGGCTGCTGCGCGTTGAGTGCTTCTTGATTAAGTCCTTCTTGGTTGAGTTCTTCTTGCATAGCTTTCTGTTTAGAAAAGGTTTTAAACTTCAAGTTATAGTTGAGTCAGCGCACCCGATAAACTTTTGGCGACATAGTCGATGACGCGGACGATTTTGCCGTAATCCATGCGCGTTGGACCAATGACGCCGACCGTGCCGACCGCATTGCCGACGCTATACTGCGCCGTGATAATGCTGCAATCTCGGATTTTGCTCTCTTGATTTTCCTTGCCAATTCGAATCGTTACGCCGTCCACCGCCTCGACGACTTCCAACGGTTGGCGCGACTCTTCCAAGAGATGCACAATGACATTTTCATTTTCAATCAGCTCGATGATGCCGCGAATTTTCTCGCGCGTTTCAAATTCGGGATGCTCGAAAATGTTTTCTGTTCCCGCAATGTGCAAGCGCTCTGTTTCGGGCGGTTCGTCGAAGAGCCGCTCGGTTGATTCGACGAAGAGCCGAATCAAGCCCGTTTCATCGCTGTAATCGGCGACACGCTCGGCGAAGGTTTGCCTGATTTCTTCAAGCGTCAGCCCTGAGAGCCGCTCGTTGAGCACTTGTGCGAGCAGGTCGAGATGCTGTCGCGGAATTTCGGAATTTACCTCGAGCATAATGGTTTTGACGAGTCCCGATTGAATCGAGATAATCACCATCACTTTGCTCGACGAGAGCGGCACGATGTCCAATTTTTCAAAGATGCCCTTCGAGAGCTTCGGCGAGAGCGCGATGCTGATTTGCTTCGAGAGCTTGCCGAGAATTTTCGACGACTCGCGCAACACTTCGTCCGAGGTCGGCGCGGTTGCGGCAAGTTGCAAAATGTTTTGGTCGATTTTCAGCCGTTCGCTCTGCGAAAGCGCGCCGATGCGCATCATGGTATTGACATAAAACCGATAGCCTTTGTCGGTCGGCACCCGTCCCGCCGATGTGTGCGGATGCGTGATGTAGCCCTCGTCTTCAAGGTCAGCCATGACATTGCGGATGGTCGCATCGGAGAGCCCCAAATCACAACGCTTCGCAAGAAAACGCGAGCCAACGGGCGTCGCCGTCAGAATGAAATTCCGAATAATCAGCTCGAGAATTTCTTTTTCTCGGTCGTTGAGTTCTCGCGGCATGATGTGCGATTACAGTTTAATTATCGAGTTTGTCAAACTTCGTGCCGATTCGCTCTGCTTGTAACGTTGTCAGTGCCGTCGGACGTTTCCGCCCGACAGACTGACAGGAGTGCGACAAAATGTTCGGTCGACTCCATTTTTCCACGTTACATGTAAAATCTTTACTTCCGATTCTTCATTGTCGTCTCGAAACAGATGAAAATACAAAAGGCGAGCCTCGTTTGAAACTCGCCTTTGCCTTCTTTACTTTTCGAGCCTATGGTTAGTTCTCGCCGACGGCGCTTTGCGGTTTCTGCTTTAGAATCACGCTTGGCACGCCTTTTTGTCTGACAAGGTCGTTGAACGCCGCCACATCTTTTTCAAGCACGGTTTTAAGCGACAATAGTTCTGCATCGATTTGGCGTGTGATGTCGTTGCGCACGGCAATCATCTGGTCGGTCGGTCGATAGTCGCCGCGTCCGGCAAGGCTGCCGACATAGCTCAATTTGTTGTTCAATCGAATCGGAAAATTCAATGGGTCTTGCCCACTTCGATTTTTCGTTTGGTACAAGGCTTCTTCAATCTTGGTTAATTTTTCCGTCAAGCCTTTTGCCGCATCAGCGATGTCCTTTGCGTCGTCTTTGCCCAAGCGTTTGGTCAGGGCACTCACTTGTGACTTGACTTCGCGGATTTGCTTAATCGCCTCGTGTGTCTCGGAGAGCTTATCGCGCACCGATATCACAAAGTCGAACTGCGCTTGCAAATCGGCTTGGGTCGATTGCGCCCTTGGGTCTTTGAGCACGTCAAACACGACGGTTTGTGATTTGCCTTCGCAGGACAGCCGCGCTTTGTAAGCCCCCGGCACAACCAGCGGTCCTTGCGTGCCGCCGCCCCAGAGAATCAATCCGTCGAACTTTTCCGCGTCGGCGTGGCGCATATTCCAAGTAAAGACATTACAGCCAGCTTTGATGGGGTTCAATTTGTCTTCGCGCTTGTCTGCCCTTGTGCTGAACTTGCGAATGAGCTTATCGCTTGCATCGAGGTATTCGAGCGTTACAGGCTTGGAGGTGTCGGGCGCGGTCTTGAAGTAGAAATAGGTTCTCACCCCTGCTTGTAAGTTTTCGCCCATGCCTTTCGGTGTCTTTTCGGGGCGAGAGCCGCTCATCCGATAGGTCGTGCGCGGCTTGTAGAGATGCATCTCGCTTTTGGCAACCTCGCTTGACAGTTCTCGAAGCGGCGAGATGTCGTCGATGAGCCAGAACGAGCGACCTTGCGTGGCAACAATTAAGTCGTTGTCTTTGATGGTCAAGTCTGTAATCGGCACAATGGGCAAGTTTAATTGAAAGCGTTTCCACTCGTCGCCGTCGTTGAACGAGACATACATGCCGCTTTCTGTGCCAGCAAAGAGCAAGCCTTTGCGTGCAGGGTCGCATCGAATTGCCCGCGTGAAATGCTCCTTGTCAATTCCCTTTGTGATTTTTTTCCATGTCTTGCCGTAGTCCGATGTTTTGTAGAGATACGGCGCGAAGTCGTCCGATTTGTAGCGCGTTGCAGCAATGTAGGCGCTGCCTCTTTCATGCGGGTTGATGTCAATGCAATTAATCATCGACCAATCGGGCAGATCTTTCGGCGTGATGTTCGTCCATGTTTTTCCACCGTCGCGCGTGATATGCACCAGCCCGTCGTCGCTGCCCGTCCAAATCACGCCTTTTTCTTGGGGCGATTCGGCGGCGGCGAAAATCGTGCCGTAGTATTCGACGCTGGTGTTGTCTTTGGTAATCGGACCGCCCGATGGGCCAAGTTTTGTTTTGTCATTGCGCGTCAGGTCTTGGCTGATGGCTTCCCATGATTGTCCCTCATTGGTAGTTTTGAATAAGACGTTCGCGGCGGCATAGAGCGTGTTGGCGTCGTGCGGCGAGAAGAAAATCGGGAAGTTCCATTGAAAGCGGTATTTGAAATCTTCTGCGCCGTGTCCCATTGGATTATCGGGATAGACATCAATCATGCGTTGCTCGTTGGTGGCGTGATTGACGCGCTCCAAGAGTCCATCGTATGAGCCTGCATAAACAATGTCGGGATTTTGCGGGTGCGGCGCGATGTGTCCCGATTCGCCGCCGGCGGTTTCTTCCCAATCGCGTTCCGTAATTGCGGCGCCCTCGACGCGATGTCGAATCCGCACCGTGCTGTTGTCTTGCTGCGCGCCGTAGATTCGATACGGGAATGAGTTGTCGGTCGTTACACGGTAGAACTGCGCTGTCGGTTGGTTGTGATACGTCGACCAATTTTCGCCGCCATTGACCGAGACTTGCGCGCCGCCGTCGTCGCCGACAATCATGCGTTCAGGGTGGTTCGGGTCAATCCATAAATCGTGATGGTCGCCGTGTGGGGTTTGCAAGGTGGTGTAAGTTCTGCCGCCGTCTTTGGAGCGATGAAAATTCACGTTCATCACATAGACCATGTCCTCGTTTTTGGTGTCGGCGTAGATGCGCGTGTAATACCAAGCGCGTTGGCGGAGGTTGCGGTCTTCAGAGAGCTTTGTCCATTTTTTTCCGCCGTCGTCGGAGCGAAAGACGCCGCCATCTTCGGCTTCGATAATCGCCCACACACGGTCAGGCTTGACGGGCGAGACCGTTACGCCAATAATGCCCAGCGTGCCTTTCGGCAGCCCGTCGTTTCGGGAAATGTTTTCCCACTTGTCGCCGCCATCGACGGATTTCCAAAGCCCAGAGCCTTCGCCGCCGCTTTCAAAAAGATGCGGTGAGCGGCGCACGCGCCACGTGCTTGCGTAAATGACGCGCGGGTTTGATGGGTCTAAAATCAAATCGACTGCGCCTGCGTCGTTACTGACGAACAGAATTTTCTCCCATGTCTTGCCGCCGTCTTTGGAGCGAAAGACGCCGCGTTCAGGGTTTGGACCGAATGCGTGTCCAATCGCGGCGACATAGACGAGGTCAGGATTTTTCGGGTGAATGCGAATGCGCGAGATGTGGCGCGTCTCTTCGAGTCCCATGGATTTCCATGTCTTGCCTGCGTCGGTAGATTTCCAGACGCCGTAGCCGTGCGAGACATTGCCGCGCAAGGTTTTTTCGCCGCCGCCCACGTAAATCACATTTGGGTCGTCGACGCTGACGGCAATGGCGCCGATAGAACCGCCGAAAAATCCGTCGGACATGTTCGTCCATGTTGCGCCAGCGTCAATGGTTTTCCAGACGCCGCCGCCTGTGCCGCCAAAGTAAAACACGTTGGGCTGACCGACGACGCCCGTTACCGCGCAAGACCGCCCGCCGCGATACGGCCCGATGGAGCGGTATTGCAAGCCGTTGTAAAGCGATTCGTCGAAGTCGATTTTGGATTGCGCAAGCAACTCCGTCGCCGCGCCGCACATCAGAAACAGCAAGAGCCATTTGACGTGATTGAATACTCGATGAGACATCTCTTACTTCCTCCGTTGATTTGTTGATTAAAGTCCGTAGGAAGAAAATACGCAACTGCGGCGAGAAAACGATTCCCCCCGCCATTTCTTGGCAAGACGCAGAGACGCCGTTGGACGCTTTGCGCATTGACCGTTCAATCGCTATCTTGCTTCGTTTAGTTTTCCAACCTTAACTATTTCAGGAGTTTTAGTATGAGCAGTCCACTTGTCCCGCCGCGCGAATGGATAGACCTTCCTAACTTTTTATCTGCTGAGGACTTCAAGCAGTTGCCGCCAAACGCCAAGACCTGCATCATCGTCGAGGGCATGACCTATGCTGGACGGCATACACAAGCCGACGTGATGAGCAAAGAATTCGACCTTCCGAAATTCGTCTTTTCTGAATGGGTTCAAAAGTATCAAGCCTAAAAATGAAATCGAGGCGGCGACCATTCAATACTGCTTGAAGAATGCTGTCTATTTGCCTGACGACTTGCGCGTGAAAATTGCGGATTGGGCATTGGAAGAATTTTATCAAATTGCATGCCGACGGCGACCCGTTTTACACGCGCCCGTTTGTCATGGTCGGCTATCCGCGCACGATTGAACACGCCAAGCATTTTCAACAATTTTTGCAGAAGCACGAGATTTACGCGATGGTCGTCGTCATTGAAATCAACGCCGCCGAAGCGCAGCGTCGAATGAGCCAAAGTGCCGTGCAACGCATCGGGCATGAACGCGACACATCACCCGACATGCAAAAAATCCGCATCAGCGAGTATTACCTCAAAACGCACGGCTACCTGAAATGGCTGATTTTCACAGGCAAAGCCACCGTGTTTAAAACATGCCTCAGCAAAGCAGAATACGAAAAACGCAAAGGCGAAGGGATTTCCGCCGTAGATAGAGGCGACTATGTGGTTATGTATCGAGAAGATGTTACCAAGATGATTATGCAGTTTCTCAATATGTTCCACTTTGTGCAAAACAGCGGCGCATGATGTTTGCCTCGTCATGAGCGTGCGATGCGCGATGGTGTTCCACTTGCAGACCCTACGCTGCTCCTGCCGTTGTTTTTGTAGAGCCCCCATTCAACAGCACGCCCATCGGCAGTTTCCCACACAGGCGCTTTGGGCTTGGAATGCCTTGCGCAACATGAGCTATTTCAAGGTAATTTCTATTTCTTATATTTGACTCAATTACACGTTATTCCAATTCAACGTCTATCAACAATGACAAGCAGATTACCTATCCGCATTCTCGCCATGTGTTTTGTGGCATCTTTGATGCTCTCTTCTTGTGGCACCGACTCGAAGGATAAAGCGTCGGGCAGTGCCACGCCCAGCAAAACCTACACATGGAAACTCGTTACATCGTGGGCGCCGAAATTTCCTGTGTTGGGAGAAGGCGCCGAAAAATTCGCGCAGTGGGTCGACAGTGCCTCTGCGGGTCGATTGCGCATCAAAGTGTATGGTGCTGGCGAATTGGTGCCGGGGCTGGAAGTGTTCAATGCCGTCAGTGCTGGCACGGCAGAAATGGGACACAGCGCGTCTTACTATTGGGTGGGCAAAGTGCCGTCGGCAGCCTTGTTTGCCTCATTCCCCTTCGGCTTGAACGCACAGCAGTTCAACGCATGGTATTACGGCGGCGGCGGAAAAGACCTGTGGGAAGAAGCCTATGCGCCACACAACGTGATGCCACTGCTCTGCGGGAACACCGGCGTGCAAATGGGCGGCTGGTTCAACAAAGAAATTAAATCTGTTGCCGACCTCAAAGGCTTAAAAATGCGTATCCCGGGCTGGGGCGGAAAAGTTATCACGAAAGCCGGCGGCTCGTCCGTTACACTTGCCGCACCTGAAATTTACACCAGCCTTGAACGCGGCGTCATTGACGCGACCGAATGGATTGGACCGTATCACGACTATAAACTGGGACTGCACAAAGTTGCCAAGTATTACTACTATCCCGGTTGGCACGAGCCGGGCACCGCCTTTGAACTGCTTGTCAACAAAAAAGCCTTCGAATCTCTGCCAAGCGATTTGCAAGAAATTGTCCGAACCGCAGCAGCACGCGCAAATATTTGGGTGCTATCCGAATTTGAAGCGCAAAACAACACCTATTTGCAAAAGCTCATCAACGAAGAAAAAGTCCAGCTTAAAGAATTTCCAAAAGATGTGTTGGTGGAATTGAAAAAACTCGCCAAAGAGGTCGCCGAAGAGGAAACGGCCAAAGACGCACAAGCCAAAAAAACCTACGAAAGTTTAATGGCGTTCAAGAAGAATATCTTGGAGTGGAACAAGAAATCGGAAGACGCCATGCGCCCTTACTTGGAGTGATACGAGCTTGAGATGCTTAGCTTCACAACATGCGTCGTTTAACCCGACCACGATTGATGTTCTCGCTTATTTTTGAGCGAACTTTCCAACGGCTACAACAATGAACAAGATTGAAAACCAAATGGCGATGCGCGGTTGCATCTTGCCAAATTAAAACAGCCATCAATACGCATGAGAAAAATTGCTCAATTGATTTCATCGCTCAATGAGCGCATCGGCAATGTGGTGTCGGGATTCAATGTGGTGCTGGTGATGCTGGTCTGTGTTGATGTTGTAGTGCGTTATGTTTTCAAACAATCCAGCGCGGCGTTTTATGAATTAGAGTGGCATCTGTTTTCATTGATTTTTTTGCTGGGCGCTGGCTGGACACTTCGGCACGACCAACATGTGCGCGTCGATATTTTCTATGCCAAATCCAGTCCGCGCCGTCAAGCCCTGATTGATTGCGTTGGCGTGTTGATACTGCTCATTCCGTTCTGTCTGGTGCTTCTCTTTACCTCAATTCCTTACACGCTTGTGGCGTTTCAGACCGCCGAGGCGTCGCCCGATACAGGCGGGCTGCCGTATCGATGGGTTGTAAAATCATCGATTGCGATTGGCGCCCTCTTGCTTTTGTTGCAAGGCATTGCGATGCTGTTGGAAAAAACGCTGTTTTTGAGAGAGCGAAAGGAGCCGTCAGAATATGTCGGCTGACCTGATTACCGTGCTGCTCTTCATTGGGCTGGTGGTGCTTTTGCTTATGGGCTTTCCTGTGGCGTTCACGCTGGGCGGCTTATCGGTCATTTTGGGATATTTCGTCTTTGGCTTTGAGTTTTTCAATCTGCTGCCGCTACGGGTGTTCGGCATCATGACGAATTATGTGCTAATTGCCGTTCCGCTCTTCGTGTTCATGGGCACCATGCTCGAAAAGTCTGGCATTGCCGAGCGATTGCTCAACACGATGTCGCTCTTGCTTGGACGGCTCAGGGGCGGTCTTGCGCTTTCGGTTATCGTGGTGGGCGCACTTCTTGGCGCCACGACGGGCGTGGTGGGCGCAACCGTCACCACCATGGGGTTGCTCAGTCTGCCCACGATGCTCAAACGCGGATTCAGCAAGTCGCTTTCTACCGGCACAATTGCCGCCGCCGGAACCTTAGGGCAACTGGTGCCGCCCAGCGTCCTTATGGTGTTGCTCGGCAGCGTGATGAATGTTTCTGTCGGCGATTTATTTGCCGCTGCCATTGTGCCGAGTGTGCTACTTGTAGGCGTCTATCTGATTTACATCTATGCCATCGCCTTGCTTAAACCAGAGCAAGCTCCACCGATTGATGCTGATGAACTTGCTGACTTCTGGCGTCAAGGCATGCTGGTGCGCGTCTTTCGTGCGTTTGTGCTGCCGTCTTTCTTGGTCATCGCCGTTTTAGGGTCAATTTACACCGGGATTGCGACGCCCACCGAAGCGGCGGCAGTCGGCGCGCTCGTTGCCACAGTGCTCACCGCGCTTGAAAAAAAACTCACGTGGAGCGTCGTGCTCGATGTCTGCAAACAAACGACCTTTTTGACCTCAATGGTGTTTATCATCTTGGTCGGCGCAACGGCATTTGGGTTGGTCTTCAGAGGCATCGGCGGCGATGATGTGCTTGTGCGCTTGCTGGAACGCACCAATTTAAATCCGCAATTTTTTTTAGCGGTGGTCTTGATTGGAATTTTCGTTGCCGGCGCGTTCATTGATTTTATTGAAATTATCTTCATCTTCGTGCCAGTCATTATGCCGCTACTGGTGAAGTATAATTTCAACCTGATTTGGGTCGGCATCCTGATGACAGTTTCTTTGCAAACGTCGTTTCTTACGCCGCCCTTTGGCTTTACGCTCTTTTACCTTAAAGGCGTCGCACCGCCAGAGATTTCAACGGGCGATATTTATCGCGGCGTCGTGCCGTTTATCGCCCTTCAACTGTTGATTACTTTTTTGTTGCTTTTTTTCCCCGACATTTTGTCGCTGATTCCAACGGGGGCGCGGCGCTGAGTGAAGATAACGCAGCCGTCTTAGTTACACACATCACCTTTCGCAACGCACATGTTGAACGCATTTTTAGCTCTCGCTGCTAAACTTACCGATAAGGGTGTCGCCCTTGTTAAAGCTACGGTCAGACGGACAGGATTTACATGGGGATTTCGCTCCGTCCTGTGGGCTTTCTTCGGGCTGTGCTTGATTGCATCGTTGATTTACGTTCTGTTGCCGATTCCCGCCGACCACCGAGAACGCGCGCCGTTTCAATCGATTCGCCTGCTCGACCGCCACGGGCTGCTGCTACGCGAAGTTTTAAGCGACGCCTCTGGCTCATCATATCCTGTTACGCTTTCGGACTTACCTGCCCATTTTGTTCAGGCAACGCTTGCCGCCGAAGACAAGCATTTTTATTCGCACATCGGCATCGACTTTCCTGCAATCGCACGCGCGGCTTGGCAAAATCTGAAAGCGTTGCGCGTGGTATCGGGCGCCAGCACCATTACCCAGCAAACGGCAAGACTTATGCTCGGCGCGGAGCGCGGACTTATCGGAAAAATTTGGACAACGCTCTACGCGCTGCGCTTAGAACTGCACTTATCGAAGGACGAGATTCTCACGGAGTATTTCAATCGAGTGCCTTACGGCAATCAAACCTTCGGCATTGCCGCTGCCGCGCACTGTTATTTTCAGAAACCACCTTCGCAATTGACGCTCGCCGAATCGGCTTTGCTTGCAGGGCTACCGCAGTCGCCCTCGGGCTACGACCCATTTCGCCATTTCGAAAAAGCCAAACGTCGCCAAGCCGAAACGCTGCGCCGCATGCTTGCCAACCAGATGATTTCCGAACAGGCACAGAGCGATGCGCTCGCCCAAACGATTGACCTAACGCCAGCCAAACGAACATTTCTTGCGCCACATTTTTGCGACTACGTCTTGCAAACCGAATTGTCGTCCGACACCGCACGGGCATCGAGTGTTACCACGACGCTCGACTTGCCACTTCAACTCGAATGCGAGCGATTTTTGACCGACCATCTTCGCCGACTTCGCGGGCATCACGTTCAGAATAGCGCGTTGGTGGTCTTGGACAATCACACGGGCGACATTTTGGCGATGGTCGGCTCGCCCGATTACTTCAATGCGAAGATTGACGGCACTTACAACGGTGCCACCGCAACGCGCCAGCCCGGCTCCGCGCTCAAACCCTTTACCTACGCGCTGGCACTGGAAAAAGGCTTGGGCGCATCGAGCATTGTTCCCGACTTGCCGCTCCCGTTTCAAATTGCGGAGCATGAGGACGGCGAGGCGGAGCGCGGCATGTTTTTTCCGCAAAACTTCGACCGAAAATTTCACGGACCGGTTCGGCTGCGTCAGGCGCTTGCCTGCTCCTACAATGTAACGGCAGTAAAGCTGTTGGAATGGGTCGGCTATGAAAATCTTTACAATCGCCTGAAACAGCTTGGATTTACAACGCTTTCGAAGGAGGCGGGGTTTTACGGCTTGGGCTTAACGCTCGGCAACTCAGACGTGCGCCTGACGGAAATGGTTCGCGCTTACTCGATTTTTGCGCGCGGCGGACGGCTGCTCCGCGAGCGAAGCATCTTATCAAAACAGTATGCTCCCTTCGACACCCTCTATGCTCCCGCGCCGAAACCCACCAAAGAGCGGTATTTTTCGCCCGAAGTCTGCTACCTCATTTCAGATATTTTGAACGACAACGCCGCGCGACGCCCGTCGTTTGGTCCGAACTCGGTGCTGCGCTTTCCCTTCGCTGCCGCCTGCAAAACCGGCACCACAAAAGACTATCGCGATAATTGGTCGTTTGCCGTTACCGAAGATTTTACCGTCGGCGTCTGGGTTGGGAACTTCGACGGCGCGCCGATGCAGAACGTTTCCGGCGTCGATGGCGCTGGTCCCATTATGCGCGACGTGCTGATGTATCTGTTCAAGCAGCATCCGAATCGGTCGGGATTTTTGAAAACGAAATTCGATATGCCGCCCGCGATGCGCATCGTTAAAGTTTGCCCGCTTTCCGGCGATGCCATCTGCGACGACTGCCCGATGTCGATGCACGAAGCGTTCATCATCGGCAGAGAACCAAAGAAGCGCTGCTCACTGCACCGCAAACTTTGGATAGACACACGAAACAATTTATTGGCGACGCCCAACACGCCTAATGAATACAGAGCGCAACGCTTGTTTGAACAGTATGCCCCCGAATACGCTGACTGGGCAGTCAGTCAGCACAAGCCACTTCCGCCGACAGCATACTCGCGCCTTTCCGACTCGCTCGCGCTTGCCGAACACGTTGAATCAGCAGCAGCGCCGCTCATCACCTATCCGAAGCCTGATATGATTTTTGCGATGGACTCACACTTGCGACCAGAGTTTCAAGCCATGGCGTTTACGGCAATTGCGCCCAACGCGGCGACCGTCGAGTGGCGGCTCAACGGAGAGCGCATCGGCGAGACAAGCGGCGACCGACATCGCTTGATATGGCGGCTTCAAACAGGCGCCTATCGCCTGCAAACCGTCGCCAACGGACAAGCAAGTCCCGTTGTAGAATTTGCGGTTACCGACTAAATTTGTATCTCACAGTCGTGCTCAACTTGCGCTTCACGCTTATCGGAGAATAAACTTAAAACCAGCCTCATCATGCGACACTTGCCTGCTCTTCTCGCCGTATTTTTCGCTGCGCTTTTTTCGCTCAGTTGCGCCAAAAAAGAATCGGACTTCCCACCGTTTGAAGTCGGTCAGCTCGGCACACTGACCACCGAAGAAAAAGAGCCTGCGCTTGCAACCGACGACGTTCAGGTTATTTCTGCCGCGCCGATGGGCGAAGTCAACATCATCAATGAAGCCCTAACGGTGTCGCTTGTGTTCAATCAACCGATGGTCGTTGTTGATGATGCCTCGCAGAGCGCGTCGGAGAAAGGCATTATTCAATTTTCACCGGCGATTAAAGGCAGTTATCGCTGGCTCGGCTCGCGGACGCTGCTGTTCACGCCAAAAGATACGCTACCCTTCTCCACCGTTTTTACGGCAAAAGTCCCCAAGGAAACCAAGTCGCTGACGGGCAAGACGCTCGCCCAAGATTACACGTTCAGTTTCTCCACGCCGAAACTGCGCCCGACGGAACTGCGCCCAAGCTACGAGGTTTCTCTACAAGACGAGTTCATTTTGAAGTTCAATCAGCGCATCACGCCGGAGATTGTCAAGAAAATCTCGATAACAAACTCAAAGGGAGACGACGTGAAATTCGCCGCGCGCCTGCTCTCCTCTGCCGAGATGCAAAAGAAAATCGATGAGTATCGCAAGGACAATCGTTACAGCGAGTTGTATCTGCTTCGCGGCAAGCCCGCTGATGAATTTCTCTTCATCAAGCCCACCGCGCTTGCCATCGGAGAAAACTATTCGGTTAAGTTCAACGACTCGCTCAACACGCACACATTTCCATTTTCAACCCACAAAAAATTCGCCTACACCAGTAAATTGACGCAAGAGATAACGCCGGGCGAAGGGTTCTATGTGCAATTCTCGACGCGCGTGAGCCGCAAAGACTTGCTGGCACACTTATCGTCCAACACGAAAATTGATTCGGCATATTTGCAATCCAACTCGGACACTTACGCATCGAGTTCGCACTACCTTTACTTTGGACTCAAAGCGGCTAAAACATACGAATTCACTATTTCAAAAAACCTTACCGATGTCTTTGGGTATAAGTTAGGAGACGACGTGAAGTTCACCGTCAAGGTCGGCGACTACCCCGCCAGCGCAGCGATTCCGACAGGCTACGGGCTGATTGAAAGCGACAACCCGTTTTTGGAAGTTCGCGGTATGAACCAAGCCGACGCCGACCTTGAGCTTGCCTCGCTCTCTCAAGCCGACATGATGCGCTATGAACCATACAGCTACGACGAGAAAAGCTACGCCGGACTTTCGTTCAAAAAAATTCCGGTTCAATTCGAGAATAAAAAGAACAAACTGAGCATCCAGAAAATTGATTTACGCGAGGTGCTCGGCGGCGCGTCGTCGGGCTTCGTGATGGCGCAACTGCGCACGTCGTATTACGACAGTTACGACAAACGCGAGCGGTTTTATTATCAACGCGCCTTATTGCAAATCTCGTCGATGGCGGTTACGATGAAAAGCTCTTCCGAAAACACGTTGGTGTTTGTTACGCGCCTAAAAGACGCTTCACCCGTTTCGGGCGCGACGGTCACGCTTTACAACGACAAAAAAGGAATATGGTCAGGCAAAACCGACGCACAAGGCATTGCCACGGCGGCGACGCTTTACGACGCGCCCACCTACGCCTTTGTTTCCAACGGTTCAGAGGTCGCT
This sequence comes from [Candidatus Thermochlorobacteriaceae] bacterium GBChlB, assembly GCA_000724175.1. Lineage (GTDB taxonomy): Bacteria > Bacteroidota > Chlorobiia > Chlorobiales > Thermochlorobacteraceae > GBChlB. The sequence continues at coordinate 46,808 of JPGV01000033.1, forward strand.
TACGCAGGAAGCAGTTTCAACGAAGGCATTCAGCCATATCGTTTTGAACTCACCGACGACTACGATGATTACAATGCGACCTCCGATGTGCGCGGCTCGATTTTTACGGAGCGCGGCTTATATCGCGCAGGCGAAACCGTTTATTTCAAAGGCACGCTGCGCGAGTTCAGCAAAAATGCGTGGCAAATTCCTAACGATAAAAGTTACTTCCTTTCTGTCAAGAACAGCCGCGACGAAACGATTTACACACGCGCCGTTACGATTGACAGTCAATTCGGCTCGTTCTCCGATTCGGTCAAACTCCCCACCAACGCGCCGCTCGGCTTTTACACGATTTTGCTCAAAGACAATAAGGAAGGTTACACTTCAATCGCCAGAGAGAGTTTTCGAGTCGAGGCGTATCGTCCTACGACTTTTGGCGTGAAGGTCATTCCAATAACGAAATATGTTGTGCGTGGCGATATGCTGCAAGCCAACATCGAAGGCAGATACTTGTTTGGCGCGCCGATGTCGGGCGATAAAGCCACTTGGTCCATTCAGCGCGCGCCGCTTTCTGGTCTCTCCTTTGCCAATTACGACGGCTACGTTTGGCAACAGTTAGGGTACTTCGAGCGCGACGACGACCGCACGACAGACTTTAACGCCAGCGGGTCGGGCAAACTCAACGATTTAGGTCTGCTTACGGTCTCGCAAAAAGTCGACATCAACACGAGCGAGCCGTCAATGCTCACGCTCGAAGCGGAGGTAACCTCTCCCTCGCGCCAAGCCCTCTCGGAACGCGCAGCAATTCAATTCCACCCAGCGGAATTTTACATCGGACTCAAACCGAAAACAACCTTCTCGGAAGAAAACAAAATGCTGCCCGTTGATGTCGTTACCGTCAATCCCGAAGGCAAACCGCGCAGCGATAAAGTAACCGTCTTGCTCGTGCAGCGTCAATGGATTTCGGCAAAACGCGCCGGCGTCGGCGGTCGCTACGAATGGTTCTCGGAAAAACTCGATACAACGATTTTCAAACAAGAGGTCTCGACGAGCGACAAGTCGCCGACGTCAATCAGCGTGCCGCTCAAAGGCGCCGGGCTGTATTTCATTCGTGCCGAGGGCAAAGATTCCAAAGGCAATGTTGCCCGCAGCGACGCCTATGTCTATGCCTATGGCTCTGGCTACGCTGCATGGGAACGACGCGACGACGACCGCATCGACATCACGCTCGATAAAAAACTCTATAAGCCCGGCGAAACCGCCTCGCTCTTGGTTCAATCGCCGTTTGAAACCTCGACCGCACTGCTCACCGTCGAGCGCGAAGGCATTATCGAGCATCGGCAGTTCGAGCTGAAAGGCACGGCGGCGGCGGTTCAACTCCCCGTCAAACCAGAGTATCTGCCTAATGCCTTTATTTCAATCATGCTCTTCAAAGGACGAACCAACGCACAACCGACGAGAGACGGCGACGCGGGCAAACCGTCGTTCAAAATCGGCTATGTCCAGTTGCCCGTCGATGTCGAAGGCAAACGCTTGAACGTCGCCGTGAAAACGAACAAAAAAGACTACCGAAATGGCGAAACGGTCGAGGTCGAGCTTCTGACAACCGACACCCAAGGAAAAGGCGTGCGCGGCGAAATCACGCTCGCGGCGGTCGATGCCGGCGTTCTGAACCTCATCGGCTACACCTTTCCAAATGTGTTCGAGCGGTTTTATTCCAAACGAAATTTACGTGTGCGCACCGCTGAAAGTTTGATTCACCTGATTGAGCAGCGCAACTACGGCGACAAAGGCGAAACGCGCGGTGGCGACAAAGGCGGCGACGGCACAGGCGGATTCTCATTCCGAAAAGATTTCATCACCACGCCGTATTGGAATCCAAGCATCATCACCGACGCAAACGGCAAAGCAAAAATCACCTTCAAGTTGCCCGACAATCTCACCACCTTTCGGCTAATGGCGTTTGCACAAACCACCGATGCCATGTTCGGCAAAGGTCAAACGGACATTATGACCAACCAACCGCTCACGCTCACCACCGCCCTTCCGCGCTTTGCACGCATCGGCGATAAATTCGAAGCAGGAGTTGTCGTAACAAATTACACCGACAAAAAAGCAAGCATCAAAGTCTCTGCAACGTCGAGCGGCATTAAGTTCATTGGCAACCCAACTGAATCGCTCTCGCTCGAGGCGGGCAAGTCGCAGGAAGTTCGATTCAAGTATGAAACCGAAGCCGAAGGCACAGCGACCTTCAAGTTCGCCGCCGAATCCGACGCGGGCAATAAAGACGCAGTGCAGATGTCTATTCCGATTCAAACGCCCTACACCAAAGAAACACTCGCGCTCACTGGCTCGACCGAAGGCAGCCAAACTGAAATCGTGAAAATTCCGAAGGCAGTTTATCCGGGCGTCGGCGAGGTCTCGGCGCAGGCGGCATCAACTGCGCTCGTTGGCTTGCGCGAAGCGGTTCGCTATGTGTTTGAGTATCCTTATGGCTGCTTGGAGCAACGCTCGTCGGGCATTTTGCCGTATATCGTCGCCAATGATTTAATTCAAACTTTCCAGTTCAAAACGAAAGCAGATACGGCAAAGGGCGGCTATGTCGCGGTTGTCAACAAAACGCTGGCGGACTTTGAAAAATACATGGTGCCGTCAGGCGGCTTCGATTATTGGCCCCAACCGTATCGCCCCAGCGACTATGTGTCCGTCTATGCGACTTACACGATGCTCATGGCGGAAAAACAAACATTCAAAGTTACGCCGTCCGTTCGCAACCACGGCATCGCCTACTTGAAGACCATTCTCCGAAAAAATCCGCAGGGCTTTTACGGCGAGTATCACGAGCGCATCGTCAAGGCTTACGCGCTCTATGTGCTTTCGCTCGCCGGCGAATTTGACAACAGCGTTGCCGAACAGCTTTACCAGCAGCGCGAAAAATTGCCGCTGGACTCGAAAGCCTATTTGATGCGGGCGATGGTCGCAAGCAGCGCATCGCCTAAATTAGCCTCGCTCGGCGGCGGCGCGGGCAGCAACAAATTTCAGCCGCGCATCGATGAACTTGCCCGCCAGCTGATGAATCTCGCCAAAGTTCAAAACGCAACGCTACACTTCGAAGACGGCTCGAAAGACGACTGGATTTGGACATTCAGCTCTCCCGTCAAAACTACCGCCATTGTTTTGCAATCGCTCACCGAAGCCGGCTACGGCAAAGACATCGCCGATAAAGTCGTCGCATGGCTCTTGCAAGCCCAGCGCAACGGACGCTGGAAAACCACACAAGAAAACATCTTCGTGATGGACGCCTTGAACACGTATTTCAGAACGTATGAAAACGTTACGCCCGACTTTAAAGCGAAAATGACGCTCGCCGCACAAACGCTTCTCGAGGAAACCTTCAAAGGGCGCTCGCTCAACGCAAAAGTCTTTACCGAAAGCCTCGATAAATTCGCCAAAGGCGACAACCTTTCGCTCACCATTTCCAAAGAAGGCACGGGAAAATTGTTCTACGGCGTGCGGCTCTCTTACTACCCAATGTATGCGCTCAAAGCCAAAGACAACGGCATCTCTGTTCTCAAAACCATTGAGCGCACGGCGCCCGACGCCCGCTTGAAAGGCGAATTTTCCGGCGGCGACATCGTGAAAATCACCCTTCGCATTGCGGTGGCAGACGAGTTGCACTTCGTTGCTGTCAACGACCCGCTTGCCGCAGGCATGGAGGCGCTCAATCCCACCCTCAAAAATTCGCCGCGCATAGCCGCACGAAACGACGACGACGACAATTACGACAACGACGAGGATAATTACGACACCAACTACTCATTTAATTTCATCGAACTGCGCGACGACCGCGTTACGCTTTTCGCCGAGCGGCTCTCGCTCGGCCTGCATACTTACACTTACTACGCACGAGCGACGACCTACGGCAATTTCGTCCTGCCGCCAAGCTACGCCGAAGAAATGTATTCACCCGAAGTCTTCGGCAGAACGGGAACGGAACGCATCAAGGTCTTAAATACAGGAAAATAACTTTCGCTCGCCAAACTCATCCGAGAGACGCTGGATTACAAGAAGCGCTGGTCGTGGGTTAAATATCTGAAATATCTGTTGTGTTGCTCTTTTAGGTTGTCTGGATGGCGTCCGTCGTGCGCGCTTCCGCCAATGACGACCGTTACAGCATCGTCCGCCTTGTCTGTCATTGCAAGCGACGCGAGGAATCCATTAAAAGCGTTGATGCTTCACGGCGTTCAGAATAAATTGCTTCTTGATTATTTAATTGCATGTTGCAAGTTATCTTTTTTTGCCTCTTTACAAATGACTAATTGAATGTAGCTTTTTTTTTCAGTCTCAAACTCTGTGTAAATATGATAGAGTCTAAGACCAAAGCAAACATAACTCCTGAGGAAAGAAAGTGGTGGCTTTCAGAAATAAACTCGTCGTTTATCGATTTTGCTAAATTCATGGGAGTTGTTCTGGGTGTTATTTATCTTTTAATAATGTTACTATTATGGGTAATTAAAGAACCCGAAGATGATTTGTATGATTTTATACCAGTAGCAGTGATAGCGTTTGCTGTGCATTTTGGTGTTTACGTGTTTTTTTTTAGCACGGCCGGGGCTTGATGCGATTATTGAAAATTTAGAAGTTATCAAAGGAGATAAAATAGTGCTTGTGGGCAAGCCGACGAAGCTATACAGGGTAGTGTAACAGAGTTGTGT
>JPGV01000034.1 GCA_000724175.1 [Candidatus Thermochlorobacteriaceae] bacterium GBChlB
TGAAATTTTCCGAAGAGTTTTTTCATATCCTCTTCGGTGAGTCCTTGTCCTTCATCTCGAACCGAGAAGCGAACATTATCGCGACCGATTCGGGCGACCGTAATCCAAATCGTCTTTTCATGGGGCGAGTATTTAATCGCATTTCCAATCAAGTTTTCAACGACTTCTTTCATTCGCTCTACATCGATGCTCACAATGCAGTTTTCTTCAAGGTGCAGCTGAAGGCATTGGCGTTTGTTTTGCGCCATCAAATAAAAGTTTTCGCTAATGACTTGAACCAACGAGCCAAAGTCGGTGCGCTGTCGGTGCAATTCCAATTTTCCTGCATCAATTGCGGCGGTTTCAAGCAGGTCGTGAATCAAGCCCAACATTTTTTGTGAGGCGCGACGAATCAAAGATGCTTTCTTGTTGATAGAGCTAATCTCTTTGGTCTCCTCGCCAATCAATTCGGCAAAGCCCATAATGGTTTGGAGTGGGTTTTTAAGGTCGTGCGCCGCAATGCCCAGAAGTTCGGTTTTAAGTTGGTTAGCTTGGTCGAGCTCTTCGTTGAGACGAGCCAAGTCTTCATTTTTGAGCCGATACAGCTCGGCTTCACGTTGCGATTTATCGAGTTCATATTTGAGCGTGAGCTTCTTGGTTTTTTCTTCGGATTGCTCGAGCAGCAGCGCTTTTTCAAGGTCGTGAAAGTGTTTGAAGTGCTCGTAGGCTTTTTGATAGTCGCCAAGTTCTTCAAATGCCTGTGCAAGCAGGAAGTGAGTTTGTTTTTCAATTGGTTTTGTGCCAATGTCTTGAATGATTTTCAGGCTCTGGAGCAAGTATGCAATTGCTGCTTGATGCTGTTTTATGACAAGCAAGGAATGTCCGATGGTTTGAAGGGTGTTTGCCTCGCCGCTTTTATCGCCCATGGCTTTGCGCCGCTTCAAACTCTCTTGCATCATCGCCAAGCCTTTTTCGGATTCGCCTAAATCAAAATAAGCTGCACCTGCATTGAGCATCGAGATGCTGATTTCTCGCTGTTGATTAGTCTTTTGTCGAATGTCTAAGGATTCCAGAAAGTAGTCAAGAGCTTTTTGCTTGTCGTTGTTGTAGTAATGAATGGCGCCGATGTTGCTGAGCACCGTTCCCCACTCTAAGTAAAGGTTGCAGGTTTTGGCAAGTTCTAAGGCTTGCTCGTAGAACTCTTGGGCTTTATCCAAATTTCCCATCGTTTGATACAAGCCGCCAATGTTAATGAGCGTGCTACATTGATGAAATTTATCATTCATTTGCAGGTTGATAGCCAGTGCCGACATATAGGCTTCCAATGCTTTGCTATGTTCTCCCAATTTCCAATACACCAAGCCTTTGTTGGAGAGCACATTCGCATGCCCGCACAAATCTGAAATTTTTTGAAACCCGTTCAACGCCTCATTGAGGTAAGCAAGGGCTTGCTGATAGTTGCCGCGGTTGTAAGCAAAGACGCCTTTATTTCTATATGCCGTCGCAACACCGTGATAATGTTGCAGGCGTAATGCAATCGGCAGGGCTTCATCAGAGAGGGCTTCGGCACGTTCTAAATCATTTGAGCGCAAATGATACGCCAAGTCGTTCATCACGTCGATTTTTTCGCGCTCATCTTTCGCAGCGGCAAGGCATGCTTCCAGCGACTGTATTTTTTCGTCAGGGCTCATTTGAAACACCTAAAAACTTGGCGTGTAGTAGTTATCGGCACAAAACGATTTTGAATGCCCGTTGCTTCTACAAGCGAATCAACGAGAAATGAAGCCATGTTGTCTTCGCCGATACAATGAAGGCTTTGCTAACCCACTACCGTAAAATTTGCGATTGATAGAAATATGGTTCAAATATTGCTGAAATTTACAATACAGATGGCTGAAAATGCCATTCAGAGAACGAATCCCTATCAATTCAAAGTGGAAGCGATGGGCAAGAACAACATCGGCAATTCGGCGGTGAGTCCGCTGGTGGAAACGACTCGGCTTGAAAAAGCATTTATTAGCGATATGTTACGGAACGTCAAAACGAACGGCGGCAATGGCAACGAAAACCGAAGAAGTAGTCAAATCTTTGCTCTTACGCGAGTTGGGCAGGCTCAGCTACCGTGAAAAAACGCACTTGAAATCCTTTGTAGATAAAAAGTTTGTCTCCGAAACGCTGGCAGAAATGGCGCGCCGGAAATTCTATTGGCGCTGGTTGCGCGCGCTGTTGTGGTTAGGGTTCGTTGCGTTGATGTTCTCGTTTGTTCGCCTATCCGTGCCGTCTAATCCGACGTATCTGGCAATGTCGGCAATAACAATTTATGCGGTCGACACAGCTGTCGCTGCGCAAGTCGAGGCAATTCGTCGCCGTGAACTCATCTACCGCGCCTTGCGCCGATTCGCCTTCATCGATGCTGAGACCATCAACGTCGAAGAGGATTGAAACCGAGTTTTTTTACTTCAATAACTTTAACGCTAAACTATTTATGGCAAACATCACTGAAAGGCAAATCATCGATGCGCTTCGCAACGTGATTGAGCCTGATTTGCAACGTGATCTCATTTCACTCAACATGGTGAAAGACATTAAAATCAACGGTGCGGACGTCGCGTTCACCGTTGTGCTGACAACGCCCGCCTGTCCGCTCAAAGACCTCATCAAAAATGCGTGCGTCAATGCAATTAAGCATTTTGTCAAGGAGGCGAAGAACATTGAGGTCAATATGACTGCCACTGTTACCACCACAAACCCGCTTGCAGCACAAGCAAGTAACAACCCGCTTGGGCGCGTCAAGAACACCATCGCGGTTGCGTCGGGCAAAGGCGGTGTCGGCAAATCGACCGTTGCGACAAACCTTGCGGTCGCGTTGGCAAAGACAGGCGCGAAAGTCGGACTTATCGATGCCGACATCTATGGCCCGTCGATTCCGACCATGTTCGGCTTGAAAAACGAAAAACCCGACATGATTGGCAAAACGCTCGTTCCGATTGAAAAATACGGCGTCAAACTTATCTCGATTGGATTTTTGGTCGACCAAAAAACCGCCGTTGTTTGGCGTGGTCCAATGGTCTCGTCGGCGCTGCGTCAGTTTATGACCGATGTCGTGTGGAACGACTTGGATTACTTGCTTTTCGATTTGCCGCCCGGCACTGGCGACATTCAGCTTACGCTCTCGCAAGCAGTGCCGCTGACCGGTGCGGTCGTCGTTACAACGCCGCAAGATGTCGCGCTGGCAGATGTGATTAAAGCCGTGGCTATGTTCGAGCAACTCAAAGTGCCGATACTCGGTGTGGTTGAAAATATGAGTTACTACCAACTGCCTGATGGCGGCAAGGAATACATCTTCGGCGACGGCGGCGGCGCAAGAATGGCGGCAGAGTATAAAATCCCGTTCTTGGGCGAAATGCCACTGAGCAAAGATGTGCGGCTCGGCGGCGATGAGGGCGTGCCAATTGTCATTCGTAATCCCGAATCTGTGCAGGCGAAACTCTTTATGGAAACTGCCGAAAAACTGGCTCAACAAATCGCGATTCGAAACGCCGGCGTTGGCGCGCAAAAAGTCGAGATTGAAATCTAACCTCGGCGGTCGGCGCTCGACCTCACTTTGATTTCACACGCGCTTTTCTTTACTTTGATGTAAATTTTTTTAACGACACTTTAACCAAACTTTGATAAGTATGCCACAGCAAGCTGAAATTGAAACGAAATCCTCCGACGCCGTCGCCGAGCCATATTTGGCGCCCACCGAGCCGATTTATGCCCTCGTGCAAGCTGCGTTGGACACGATTCGCCCGTATCTGCAAGCCGACGGCGGCGACGCCCAATTGATTGGAATTCGCGCCGATAACAGCGTCGACCTGCGTCTTGTGGGCGCATGCGGCTCTTGCCCCATGTCGACCATGACGCTCCGCGCTGGCGTCGAGCAAGCCATCAAACGCGCCGTGCCGCAAGTAACGCGCGTGGAAGCAACGGCGTAAGTCGCGCCGTTAGGTAGTTTCGCGAAACTTCATTTTTCTGCCAATCGTTCAACTGTCGGAACAGCCCGGCGGTTGAACGCTGCGGCGGTAAGTTTCAAAAGCCCGTGAAACGACAGCAGGGCATTGCTTGAAAGCATTTCAAAGAACATTACACAAGCTCACTAACTCTAACCTCTCCAAATTATGAAACATGCTCGTTTCCTTACGGCATTCCTGCTGTTGTCTGCGACGCTGGCGTCGGGCTGCTCGACTGTTGCTGTCATTAAAACCAACGACGGCGAGCTAAGCAAAGATGCGCAAGCTGTCAGTTCCAGCACTGTGAAAGTCTACTGCGTCAAAGACATTGGTGTGCCTTACACTGTGCTTGGCAGCGTGGTCGCAAGCGCCGACGCTTTCGATAATTCTTATCTTCCAGTCAAACTTTTGTGCGAAGAAGCGGTAAAGTTGGGCGCGGACGCCGTCGTCGGACTGCGCTTGGAAATTCAAGATGGATTTTGGACAAATGGCATTCGCGCGTCGGGTGTCGCCGTTAAATTAAACAAGGGAGGACAGGATGATGCGACTGCAAACTAAGTTTATCGCGCTCTTGATTGGCGTTATGGCTCTTTTTTCGGGATGCACGATTGCCACGCACTACTTGCAAAGCGATTCAAAAAAATATCCCGAAGTGAAGCCTGAAAACGTCAAAGTTTTTTCGGAAGATAAAATTCCGTTCAAGTATGAAGTTATTGGCAGTGTGGCGGTTGATGCGGTGGGCGGCGGCAACGAAGCCAAGCGCGCACTGCAAGAACGCGCCGGACAAATTGGCGCAAACGCCGTTATTGACGTGCGGCTGACCAAGATCAATTCGTTCACTGTCAGAAGCGGTGCAAGCGGCACGGCGGTGCGCATCATTGAAAGCGACTCGCTGCGCAGCGAAAAGCTCGGCGGTAATTGAGCCGCAACTTCAGGAGCGCGTTGCCGCAATCGCATCGAGCTCGATGAGAAATCCGTAATGCAATTCTTTGACAGGAACGACGGTTCGTGCAGGGCGATGCGTGCCAAACACAGCCGCATAGACGGCATTGACATTTTCCCAAAGTCCAACATCAGAGACGTAGACTGTCGTCTTTAACACGAGGCTGAGGTCGCTCTCGGCGGCAGATAAAACCGTGGCAAGATTTTTCAATACGAGGTGTGTCTGTGCCTCAATGTCGCCGAAACATTTCTCGCCCGTCGCCGCGTCAATTGGCAGCAAGCCCGCGACATACACAACGCCGTTGTGAACGACGGCTTGCGAATAATGCCCGGCGGGCAAGGGCGCGTTAGGTGTTTGAACGTAAGTCACGTCGTTAGGTTGATTCGCCGCGTCGTTTTGCCTCTGCCGCTTCAACTTGCGCAATGAGCGCGGCGCGGTGTTCGGGCGTTTGTTGTGCCAGATATTCTTGCCAATCGGCTTCTAATTTTATCGGGCAGTCATCAATGAAATCGCAAATTGCGCAGTGATGTTTGCCATACATCTGATCCATCCAGCAGCCGGTCTCGCTTTTTTGAACTTCGTCGACGAAATTTGGATTTTCCTCAATGATGCGGTCGCCCGTCTCGATAAGGTCTCGGAGGTAGCCATGCTTTTTTTCGTTTTCAATCATGGCGGACATGATGCGCTCTTCTTCGACATAGCGGCGCGTGAGCAGCGTCAATGCGTTTTTCAGAAATGACATAGTCGTTCTCCTTTCGGTCAATGCCCTGCACAAGCGGCGTTCATTTTTCTGAGAGAAAGTTACGCAAATACACAGGGAATTTCTAATGGAGAGTTTGGGCGGCGGCGAGGCGACCTTGAAAAACAGAAAACCGCGAAGGCTTGATTTCGCAAGGCGTCGCGGTTGATGATCATCCAAACGATGAAATTTAGGCGTGCATGGCAACGACGTCTTGCGTCGAGAAGAAAAATGCGCCTTCAAGTTTGGCGTTCTCGATGGAGTCGGAGCCGTGAATGACATTTTCGCCGACGCTGCTCGCATAGAGTTTGCGGATTGTGCCGTCGGCAGCTTTGGCAGGGTCAGTCGCGCCGATGAGCGTGCGGAAGTCAGCGACCGCGTTGTCCTTTTCCAAAATCATCGGGACGCAGGCGCCGCTGGACATAAACTCGACCAGTTCGCCGTAAAAGCCGCGCTCTTTGTGAACGGCGTAAAATTCGCCGGCGGTGGCTTTCGTCAGGCGCGTGAGTTTGAGCGCAACGACCTTGAAGCCTGCGCGTTCAATTTTATCAATGATTGCACCAATCAGTTGTTTGCGGACACCGTCCGGCTTGATGATGGCAAGAGTTCTTTCCACTGTGTGTGTAATCGGTTAGATTTAAGGAAACGTTGGTTTTAAGCAAAGACCAAATTGGCGGGCAAAGTTATAGAAAAACATCTTAAACTCGAAACTGCAAATGCAACTCAATCAAACGGCAGCTGAACAACTCAAAAAACTCACGCTGATTTTTTTTATGACGCTCGCTCCATCTGCTGCGCTGACGCAATCGACACATCAATTGGTCGAGGTGCAACGCATCAATCCAAACATTCTGGTTGAATTGCGCTACGCCACCACGAATAATTTTACGGGCAACGTGATTTACAAAACGGCGCGATGTTTTTTGCAGCGCCCTGTTGCTGAGCGGCTCTCGCGCGTGCAGAAAAAACTGGAAGCGCAGGGCTACCGCTTGAAAATTTGGGACGGCTATCGACCAATGTCTGCCCAGCAAATTCTATACGATGCGACGCCCGACGATAAAAAAGGTTACGTCGCCGACCCGAAGCTTATCTCCAAACACTCGCGCGGCGCGGCGGTTGACCTGACGCTCGTTGATTCCGCAGGCGGCTACATTGAGATGCCAACAGATTTCGATGCCTTCGTGCCTGCTGCCGCCATTACTTATTCCAAACTGTCCAAAGCCGCCTTGAAACACCGAACTATTTTGCACGACGCAATGACATCGGAAGGCTTCCTAACGGTCAAAGGCGAATGGTGGCATTTCAATGCGCCCGATTGGAAAGACTATGAACCGCTCAACATTCAATTTGATGAACTGCCGTAATGCCATGCAAACACTGATTGTCTTGTGCTGTCTCGCAATACCGATGTCTCTGGCAGCGCAAGAGTTGCCCGTGATGTATGGAAAAGTCCTCGACCAAAAAACAGGCGAACCACTTGCGGGCGCAACGGTGAAGTTCAAAGATGCATCGGGCAATGTGGTGCGCGGCGTCAGAACGAACCGCGACGGTGTGTATCGCGCGCCATTGCCGCTTGGTCGTTACACGGCGGAAGTAAGTTATATCGGCTATCGAACCAAAGAAGAACCTGTCGCGATTGCGCTGAGCGTCGAGAAAAATTTTATGCTGACGGAAGGTGAAATTACTGCGACGGAAATCGTCGTCGATGCAGGCGAAGATTTAGTTACGACGATTATGAAACGTGCGATTCGATTCAAGAAGAAGCAGCGCGAGGCATTGGAAAGCTACGAACTGGAGGCTTACGCCAAACGCCTGACGCGCAGCGACACCAGCATCGCAGGCATCACAGAAACCTTCGCCAAAGCCTATTGGCGCAAAGGCGACACGCTGCGCGAAGTGATTATTCAAGAGCGTATCACGGAGAACATCAAAGCGCAATTGCAACAAAGCAGCATCATTACGGCGGGCGTCGGCAGCATCGTCGATTTTTCCGAAGAGCGCATTCCACTCGGCGGCAGCCGATTCATCAGTCCTATTGCCAACGATGCGTTTGATAACTACAGCTTCGAACTTTTGGAGACAACGAAAATTGGCAATGCGGAAATTTATCGCATTAAACTTAAACCTAAGAATAAACTCTTGCCGCTCTTCAGCGGCACGATAAAAGTCGGCGGCAATACGTATGCGCTCATCAGCGTTGACCTTACGCCGAATCAAGGGTTCAAAGTGCCTTATGTCAAAGGACTGACCGCGAGATACAAACAAGACCAAGACCTGCACCGCGACAGTTCAGGGCATGAGTTTTGGCTGCCTGCCACGCAGTTCCTCGACTTCTCGGCGCAAGTCTCGATTGCGGGCGGCTTCATTGAGTTGCCGAAGATTTCTTTTACGCAAACCACAGCTGTCTATGGCTACAAAATCAATCAGCCGCTCGCCGATACCATTTTCCAAAGAAATCGTTTTACGAAATCTGAATCGGCGGCGAAGTTCGACTCGTCGTTCTGGCGCGAGCGCGAGTTCGTCGCATTAAGCGACGAAGAACTTGGGGCATACAAAACGCTCGACAGTTCAAAGACGCTGCAATCGCAATTTCAGCCACGCGGTGCAGGCATGGCGCTGGCGGGCGGAAGCGCTGCCGCGCGTTCAAATTCCTTACGTGATATTCTACTCGATGTTCCAAACGTGCGATACAACCGCGTGGAGGGATTTTTTCTCGGCGGGAAGCTCTCGCTTGATTCCGTAACCGCAACGACAGCGCTGCGCGGCAGCATCGGCTACGGCGTTGACCGACGTGAATGGCTTTGGACAGCAGGCGCAACGCAGTGGCTCGACAAAGACCGACGGTTCGCCATCGGCATTGACGCCTATCGCACGACGACATTCACGCCCGAATACGCGCCGCCGCTTCCGATTGTCAATGCGGTCATCGCGCTGACGGAGCGCATTGATTATCACAATTACTTCAACGCCGAAGGATTTAAATTATTCGCGTCGTACCGACCAAATTCGCGCCTAAATTTCATCGTTAGTTTTTTGAACGAGACGCAGCGTTCAATGGAGGCGGTTGCGGGACATTGGTGGCTTCCGTTTTACACGCAACGGTCGTTTCGACCAAATCCAGTTGTGCAAGACGGCGTGATGCGTAGCCTCGCCGTTGATTTTAACTACGGCAATGCGTTTGCTGCGTTCATCGGGCAGCCACTGGTGTTTGCGCAACTTGAATACTCAGAGCCGGCGCTGGGCAGTTCGTTTAGTTTTGTGCGGCTTTGGGCGGTTGGCACGTTTCGCATCAGGAGTTTTTTCACAGAGCGATTTCTCTCGCCGTATTTTTCTATTCAAGCCGAAGTTGGCACGGCTCTTCAAGGCGTTTTGCCGCCGCAGCGTTACTTCAGCGTAGATTCGCCCATTGGCGGCATCTCGCTTGGTCGCGTCATGGTGGGCGTTGATGAAAAAGAATTTTTAGGCACAAGCCTCGCGTCGCTAATCATCGAACATAATTTTCAATCGGTGCCGTTTGAGGCGCTGGGACTCGACTGGCTTGCCGACCAAAACATTCAGGTGATTGCACGGGCGGGCGCGGCTCATCTCTGGCTCGGCGGCGCGCGGCAGGTCTATTGGGAAACGGGAATCGGCATCGGCGGCATTTTGGGAATTTTGCGATTGGACGGCGTCGTCGGGTTTCGTGAAAGTCGCGCGCCGCTATTTCGTTTGGCGCTCGGCGCAGGACTTTTATTGTAAAAAAACAATTCACCCGAAAACGCTTGATAAAACAATAGATTTCAGCCGGCGCTGAAAAAAAATGAAATCACTGGTCAATTTTTTTACCGAGGTCGGAGAAATTTCCATTCTCTTTGGCGGCGTGCTTAAGTCGCTCACGCGTGTCTTTCGAGACCGCCGATTGATTCTGGCGCAGATGTCGCACATCGGCGTTGATTCCTTGCCGCTTGTCGTCTTGGTCTCGATTTTCACGGGCGCGATTGCCGCGTGGCAAGCCGCGTATCAAATGAAAGGGCTTGCGCCGATGACGCTCGTTGGCGGCATTACGTCGCGCGTCATTATCATCGAACTCGGTCCTGTCCTAACGGGAATTATTATTGCCGGTCGCGTCGGCGCGTCGATTGCAGCGGAATTGGGGACGATGAAAGTGAGCGAGCAAATCGACGCCTTGCAAGTGATGGCAATCAATCCCGTGCGATACCTTGCGATGCCGCGCATTTTAGCAACGACGATAATGATGCCTGTCTTGGTGGTCTTTGCCAATTTAGTGGCAGTGTTCGGCGCGTTCGTTGTCTCAAGTATGTCGCTTGGGCTGTCGCAGCCAGTTTTTTTGGAGTCGCTGAAAAACTTTTTTCATCTGCAAGATGTCGGCGGCGCTTTGCTCAAATCGGCGATTTTCGGACTAACAACCTCGCTCTTGGGCTGCCATATCGGATTCAAGACGGACGGCGGCGCCGAAGGTGTCGGCGTTTCAACGATCCGAAGTTTTGTGTTGTCCTCCGCCGCCATTCTCATCGGCGACTATATCTTGTGGTTCTTTTTATTTTGAACATATCTGCTAATATGACTCGACCATCAACGCCATGTCTTTACAACTGATTTACTCGCTGCTGCTGCTTTTCATGGAGCCGAAGCCGTTTGAAGGCTCCATTTTGATGTCAGTTTCTGCGCCCGATGTCAAAGAGGGTAACCTTGTCGTGATGCTCTCGCGCTATGGCACAAAGGCGATTTTCGACGGCAACGGTCAGGCATTTGAATTTCTGATTCCGAAAGAGGACAGTTCAGCCTATAAGCTCAATACCTACGGGAAAACATACAACATCGTTGGGCTTGCTGAATCGCGGCGGCTTTCCGAAACACTGGGAAAGTTCGACGACTATGCGATTGAAAAATTGTCCGACGAAACTATCGCGGGCTATCGATGCAACCATTTTACGCTCAAAACCAAAAAGCGAACGCTAGAGCTGTGGACGACAAGCGACATTTTGAACGACGACGACCTGACGAAACTTTCTGGTGCGGTTACATTGCTCGGTTTAAATCCGCGAATGATTGACGTGATGAAGACCGCAGGCGTCGCCGGATTTCCGCTTAAACTTCGCGCCGATGAGCAACAGAAAACGATTACGATGACCGCGAAAAAAGTAACCAGAAAAACATTTCCCAAATCGAGCTTCGAGATTCCCAAAGACTACCAAAAAATCGACGGCGAATAAAAAAACCGCGCTGCCGATTTTGGGCAACGCGGTTCATTGCGTGTTTGAAAGGAAACTTAATTTGTCAATCGGCTGTCGATGCCTTATTTTACAGCTATCGGCAGGTGGTTACGGAATTAGCCAGCCAGAAATCAGTTCAAAATTACCTCTAAATTCGCCGCGTCTGCCTCGGACGGAAATCGGGAATCGACCGTTGCGCTCTGCTGACAAATCGACCGAATATTCACGATTGACTTGGCGCTCGTCGTAGCTCTCGCCGCGCGTGAAAGTAATGTCGGCTTGATAGGTTCCCGAAATAGTGCCAGAGGTGGCGCGTGCATAAATGCTTTGGAAACGGCGCGCAGGGCGAAGCGGCACAACCACATTGTTGAGGGTCATCGTCAAGCTATGATTACTCGTGCGAACCGAGTTGCCGATGGTCAGCGTGTCGACCGCCGAGCGGCGATAGGTTTGAACACTGTTGATGGTTACCGTCGGATTTGCTGTGTCGGCAAATGAAATGACGCCTCTGAGCGAGCCTTCCAAACGGTTGAGTTTATGCGTAACGCGCGGACTCTTGAAATTTCCAGAGCAGGAATCCGAGACGATTTCAAAGTCGACGCGGTCGGCGGTCGATGTTCCTACGCGCAGGAATTGTTGTCCGATGCCCGCGCGGCTGAAGCGCACGCGGTATTGGCGCGACCAGTTGCCGCTCATTTGGCGATTGTCAAAATTGCGGACAATGGTAATCGTCCATGTTTGGGTGGCGGCGTTGTAGACTCGATTGCGAATGACACCGTGGCGCGTCGAGTTGTTCATCAACGTCAATTCATCGGGCGACGATGCGCTGAAATTAAATCCGCCGTTGGCGAGGTCAATGATGTCGGTAAGCTGGTCGTTGAGACCGCCGTTGTCGGAGCCGAGTGCGCCCGAAATTACATCGGCAGCGTCAATGGAAGCAGTTAGGCTTTCATCTTGAACGGGTTCGGTAGAATTGCGGCAGCCCGTTACGCTGAAAGCAGCGACGCACAAAAGCGTCAGAAGCGAAAGAAGAGTTTGGCGTTTCATTGGTGTAAAAATTTAAGTTGAGTTGAAAAAATTGAGTTTGGAAAAGTCCTTTCAGTTCCTTTTCGCAGGTGAGACGGCGCAAGACGTGCAAAGGTTTAACAACCCCCGCTCGTAGTGTGACCTGTCGCACAACTCTGCGGCAAATCACCCAGCGGCAGAAAAGGACTATGAGCGGAGGATTGGCTGACAATTGTCGAGTGGTTCGTGGGTGTATGGAAAAAACTGCTTTGAACGTCGGATGCTTCTTCCTAAGTTTGTGCCGCATAGACGCTGGGTGCCGCCTCAGTTTTTGATGATAAACAATACCAATGACGCTTTCCGAAAAACTCGAATTCGATAAGATTCTTCGCTATACCGAGCGGCTCTGCTTATCCGATATGGGCAGAGCAAAGCTCGATGAAACCACGCCAATACTGTCCATCGCTGCGCTTGACCTTGAACTGCGTAAAGCAAAAGAGCTGAAACTCATGATGGAATCGGGCGAGGAATTGCCCATACCAAGCCTGCCAGATACGCGCGACCTCTATGCCAAACTTGCAATTGCCGAAAATTTTTTACAGCCGAAAGAACTGCTAAGTGTGGGCGCGTCCCTGCGTGTGGCGTCGCAACTCAAAAAGTTTGTCTTTAACCGCCGAGAGACCTATGCAAACCTCAATCTCCTGACGGAAAATTTGTGGATGGAAAAAACGTTGCAGTATGAGATTTCGCGCGTCGTCGATGAGTTTGGCGACGTGAAGACCTCAGCATCAGACGCGCTCGCGCATATTCGCTCCACGCTCGAGCAACGGCGCGGCGCGCTTCGCCGAAAAATGGACTCGCTGCAACGCCGGTATGCTGATTCCAATATGCTCATGGACGACGGCATCACCATCCGAAATGGCAGAATGGTGTTGGGCTTCCGAGTCGAGCATAAATACCAAGTTCCCGGATTCATTCATGATTTTTCGCAATCGGGACAAACGGTGTTCATTGAGCCGAGCGAAACGATGAATCTGAGCAACGAAATCCGCGACTTAGAGATTCAAGAGGTGCGGGAGATTGAGCGCATCTTGCGTGAGGTTGCCCGCGCGCTTCGCAAGGAAATTGACAACCTGTTGAACAATCAAGAAATTCTTGCGCAGTTCGATGCGCTCTACGCCAAAGCGCGATTTGCATTGGAAACAAACGCCGTGATGCCGATGCTCTCGCAGGAAAAGTCGCTTCGTATTTACGGCGCGGTGCATCCGTATCTGTATCTCACCCATAAAAAGCTGGGCAAACCCGTCGTGCCGCTGTCGCTTGAACTCGGCGATAACCAGCGAACCCTTGTCATTACTGGTCCCAACGCGGGCGGCAAATCAATTATGCTGAAAACCATCGGACTGCTCTCACTGATGCTGCAACATGGATTTCTGCTTCCGTGCAGCGAAGGGTCAACGATGACAATTTTTGACAACATCTTTGTTGAAATTGGCGACGAGCAATCGATTGAAAATGACCTCTCGACATTCAGTTCGCATTTGAAAAATTTGAAAGAAATTTTAGATAACGCCACCAACGAGAGCTTGATTCTTATCGATGAAATCTGCTCTGGCACCGACCCCGAAGAAGGCGCGGCAATCGCAACCGCAACGCTTGAAAGTTTGCTCGCGCGCCGTGCGCTCACGATTGTAACCACGCATCAAGGTATGCTAAAAGCCTACGCGCACAGCCGCGAGGGTGTCATCAACGGCTCGATGCAATTCGATGCGGCGGAGCTTCGACCGACCTATCAATTTCAAATAGGATTGCCGGGCAGCAGCTTCGCGCTTGAAATGGCACGCCGAATGGGCTTCGCGCCGCATATCTTGGAAAATGCACAACGCTCGCTCGGCGAGCAAAAACATACGCTTGAAGATTTAATCACGAAGCTCTCGTTTGAACTGCAAAAAGCACAAGCGGAAAAAATTAAACTTCAACAAGAGCGTGCCGAAGCGGAACGGCTCGCAGCAGCATATCAAACCAAACTGCGTGACCTTGAACGCGAGAAAAAAGACTTGCGACGACAAAGCATGCAAGACGCCAAGCGATTACTGGCGCAGGCAAACAGCGTGATTGAAAAAGCCGTCAAAGACATCAAGCAATCACAAGGCGACACCGACGCGGTCAAAGCAGCGCGAAAAGAAGTGGAGAAATTCCGTAAAGACCTCGCCGCTGAAGAAACCACCATCGGTGCAGAGCCGTCGCTGCAAGAGCCAACAAATTCCACGATTCGCGTCGGTGATAAAGTCAAACTCATCGATACCAATACGACGGGCGACGTGTTGGACATTAGCGACGACGATGCGGTGGTCGGGTTCGGAAACTTTCGTATGAAAACGCAGCTTCGGAATCTTCAAAAAATCTCCAACAAAGACGCACGCGAGATGGAACGCAAAGACGCAAAGGTGAGCGTCTCGACGACAACTGAAATTAAAGACGTCTCTACTCGCTTGGATTTACGAGGCTTGATGGGCGACGAGGCAATTTCGCGCATTGAGAAATTCGTCGACGAATCTGTTTCAAACGGCGTGCATAAAGTCGACATCATTCACGGCAAAGGCACAGGCGCCTTACGCAAGCGCGTGATGGAGTATCTCAAATCCGATAAGCGCGTTAAGTCGTTTCGTTTGGGAAATTGGGACGAAGGCGGCGCGGGCGTTACGGTCGTGGAAGTCTGAACTCAAATATCACGTTCTATGAAAATCATACTGGCGATTCTCCCACTATTGTTTTCGTTAGCTGTAGCGTTGGCGCAATCCAAAGAGCAGAGCCGCACAATTAGTGTGTCGGGTGAAGCGGAAATCAAAGTCGTTCCTGATGAAGCACTGATTCACCTCGGTGTGGAGACGCGGAGCAAGAGCCTTGATGCAGCGCGGAGCGAAAACGACAAGCGCGTCTCGGACGTGATTGCCGCTGCCAAATCGCTCGGCATCGATGCCAAACTAATTCAGACTGACTATCTCAGCGTCTATCCCAGCGACGAGTGGGAAGACGACGGGCGTAAGAAAAAATCGGAACTCTATGCGATGAATAAGAGCATTACCATTATCGTCAAAGACTTGAAAAAACTCGAGGAACTGGTTACGACGACGCTCAAACTCGGCGTCAATCGAGTGCAGGACATTCAATTTCGCACGAGCGAGTTGCGCAAGTTCCGTGACCAAGCCCGCGTGATGGCAGTTCGCGCTGCCAAAGAAAAAGCCGAGTTGATGGCAAAAGAGTTGGGACAAACCGTTGGGCGTCCCGACACAATTTCGGAAGAAGATTACAGCTACTACGCGCCGTATTATCGCGGCAGAGCGGATATGCGCACGCAAAATGTCATGTCAAGCGACGGCAGTGGGTTGGATGTCGATGGCAGCATTGCGGTTGGGCAAATTGCGGTAAAGGCGAAAGTACACATCGTCTTTCAATTGCAGGACAAATAAGATTTCAATCAACATTCAAACGAGGACATTTATGCACGCCTTAAAGCGCTTCTCCGCAGCACTGCTGTTGCTAATTTCTTTGTCGTGCGTCGCTGTCGCACAATCGGAAATGATGCAGAGCGGGCGGGATATGATTGGCATCGGAATCAAAGCACTCGTGCCGACAGGCAACTTCGCGAATACGCACCACATTGGCTTCGGCGTTAGCGGAATGGACGAATTTGTGATTTCCGACCAGTTTGGCATCAGCGTCGAACTCAGCTATATGCGTTGGGCAGCGAAAGACAACTCGACCCTTCGGGCTGGACAAGAACGCGAAAGCGTCCGAACCTCCATTAACCTAACTGCTGGACCGAGATACTACTTCGGAATGTTCTACGCCTCGCTCGAGGCGGGGTTATTCTATGGGTCGAGAACGTTTACAATCGTAGGTGGAACAGGCAGCGAACAGTTTGCCGAAACGTATCGCTTCGGTGTTGTGCCGGGCGTTGGGCTGCACCTCGGGATTTTAGAACTCAGCGCCGAGTATTCGTTTGTTGCCGAAGCACAATGGCTGACGTTTCGCGCCGGTGTTTATTTTCTACGCTTTTGAAGCTAATTTCCAAGCAACCTTAATTTGACACAAGCGACGACCGCCGCCAGTATGAACATGACGCTTCCAAACCAACTGACCGCGTTGCGAATGGCGTTGACGCCGATATTCGTTTGGCTTATCTTATCGGAACGCTCGACGCTTCGGCTGCTTGGCATTATCGTCTTTACCATCGCGTCCCTGACCGACCTGTACGATGGCTATCATGCGCGCAAATATGGAGAAGTAACGCGCTGGGGCGCATTTATGGATCCGCTTGCCGATAAAATTTTGATTACATCGGCGTTTATGGTGTTCGTCTCGCGCGGCGTGATTGACTTGTGGATGGTCGTCATTGTGTTGCTGCGCGACGTGATTGTAACCGCGCTGCGGCTCTATGCAGAGCTAAAAGATAAGCCGATTATCACAAGTAAATCGGCGAAACTCAAAACGCTGTTCCAAAACGCCTTAGCCTATGTGTTGCTACTGCTGATGCTCCTTTCCGAAAAAACGCTGTTCGGCGATTCTCTTGCCGACAACGCAAACGCGATTTTATACTCTCCTGTCGTTCACTATGCAATGCTGGCACTCACGCTCTTTACGGTTTATACCGGCGGCTCTTACATAATTGAAAATTGGCAGACCATTCGCTATGCGTATCTTGGCGCAAGAGATTCCGCGAGCGCACGCGGATGAACATCAACCGACAGCTATTGCTGCTATGACCCACACAATTCGCGTTGTCTCTTACAACATCCTGGCGGACGCGCATATCAGAACAGAATGGTATCCGAAAACGCCACCACGCTTGCTCTGGTGGGAACATAGAAAAAACCGTTTGGTCAAGCGCATTCGCGAGTTTTCTGCTGAACTGATTTGCTTGCAGGAAGTCGAGCCGCCCGTGTTTGAGTTTTTAGAAACCGCCTTGAAACCTGACGGCTATCGCGGCGTCTATGCCCAGAAAGGAAACCATAAGCCCGACGGCTGCGCAACATTTTTCAAAACAACGTCGGTCATTCTCACGGACTACCAAACGATTTATTACAGCGACCGCGCAGGCGGCGACTTGCATTCAGGGCACTTGGCGCTTATCACCGATGTTGAGATAAACGGTCTTGCAGTGAGAGCCGTCAACACGCATTTGAAATGGGAAAACAAAGAGAGCAACCACCGCATTGGCTTGAAGCAAGCTGTGGAACTTGCCGAAATGATTTGTAGCGACAAGGCGTCGCGGTGGATTGTCTGCGGCGACTTCAACGCGCAAACTGGCAGCGCCGTGATAGAGACGATGCTTTCAAAAGGGTTAATCGATGCCTATGCCACGCTGCCGCAATCGACCGCCAATTCTAATAGCGATGCTAAACGCATTGATTATATCTTTCATTCACCGAGTTTCGTATCAGAGCCGCTCCCGATTACCGTCATTGAGAACGACACGCCCTTGCCCTCGCAGAGCGAGCCTTCCGACCACCTGCCGATTTGCGCCCGGCTTTCTGTTCAATCTCTTGACGACACGCAGTAATGACACTATGGATAGCCAAAATTTTCGGAACCGGTTTCGGCACCGGCTATGCACCGAAAGCAAGCGGGACGGTCGGCAGCGCACTTGCCGCCGCAATGTATTGGTTCATTCCGCAGCTCCCAGAGCCGATGGTTTTATCGGGCGCGATTGTCATTTTCTTTGCAATCGGTGTATGGTCGGCGACGATTTTAGAAAACAAATACGGACACGACGCCAGCGAAATTACAATTGATGAAATGGTCGGGCAATGGATCGCCCTGCTCTTTCTGCCGAAAACAACAGTCGCCGTCGGAGCCGCGTTTGCTTTGTTTCGACTCTTCGATATTGTAAAACCTGAGCCTGCAAATGCGCTTCAACGCTTGCCAAAAGGCTGGGGTGTGATGATGGACGATGTGATGGCTGGCGTGTATGCTAATGTGGCTTGCCAAATACTCTTTTGGGCGATTGAGAAATCTGGCGCAGCGATTTAAGCGAGAGTTGCTATTTTCTTTCTCCAACGTTTATATGACCATCCAAGTTGCACAACGGCTTAATCTGCGAACAAAAACATAAAAACTATTTCGTAGCAGGTGGTGCAATGCGATACACTTCAATGAGGTTATCCAAAAAGTCTGTGAACGCCAGAAGACTTCCATCGGGCGAGACTGCGAGTCCCGTCGGCTGATTGCATCCCCAAATCCACTCTGCCACGGCGAGTGTCTCGGTGTCAATCACATAAATTTTACCGAACTCCAGCCCTTTTTTGTAGTAACCTTGCGGTCCATTTGGTCCCCGCGACGATACAAAGAGAAAGCGACCGTCGCGCGAAAGTTTTATTGTATTCAGTTTTTTGCCAACGGGGATTTCTTTGAGCCGCGAATCGTTGGTAAGCGAAAGCGCGAAGACATTCCCACGCTCCATGTCAGAAAAGCAGGACCGCCTGTGAACCGTGTCGGCGACAATATGCCGTGCGGCGCCCTTGCCAAACTCCAATGAGCGAACAATTTTTCCCAATTTAACATCGGCTTTTTGAACCAGACTTTTATCAAAAATACACGCGTAAAGAAAACGCCCGTCTTGGGACAAAATCATGCCGCGCGGAATGCCGCTGACTTTGATGCGCTTGGCGACCTTGTGGCTGTCAATATCAACGACAGAGATGTCTCTTGATGACCAATTCGAGACAAATGCAGTCTTTTCATCGTCGGAAACGAGAATCACCTTCGACCACACCCCTGTCGTTCCAAACGTGAACTTATAGGTGAAGCTCGGGAGGTCGATGACATGAACCGATGCTGTTGTCATTTGCGAGACCGACATCTCGTTTTGGTGTGGAACAAACGCAATTTCGACGAAGCCCGACTTAGACGCGTAGGGCGCTGGAAATTCTATCGTTTTAATTTTTTTTAACGACTCGACAGAAAACACATCAATGCCTTTCCCTCCCAAAAGTGCAGAGACAAGAAACTTACCGTCGGGCGTAAATTCAACGCTTTTCGGGTTGCTGCCGCAGGCAATCTCGCCGAGAGGAACGAGCATAGAAACGCTCTTTTCCAATTTATCCTCAATCGTATGCGACCCATAGAGCGACAGCGTGTATGTTTTCGTTTGGTAGCCGGGGGCAGAAATGGAGATGCGATGCTCTCCGTTGCGAACTTTAACAAGCCACACATTGCCGTCAGCAGAGGTTGCCTTTACAACAACGCTGTCGACGGCAACGACGAAACTGGTTGGAAAAATTTTCAGCCGCAAGGTCGCTGAAAATACGCTGCTTGAAGACAGCGTTAGGATTGCCATAAGGAGGATGCGGAGTTTCATACGACTTCTACCCGTGATTGGTCGCCAAGCATAAATCGGTTCGTGCGTGGCTTCTTTTCTGCGCTGACGATTTGCACATCATTGCCAAGCAGGCTTTCTTCGAGCCGAATGCCGACGTCTTCAATTTTACAATGCTTCAAAATGATGCTGAACTCTACTTCCGATTTTTTTACCAAACAGTCGTCGTAAATCGACGTAAAAGGCCCGATGTAAGAATCTTTAATCGTGCAGTCTTTGCCGATGATGCACGGTCCGCGCAAGACGCTGTTTTTAATTTTCGTGCCTTTGCCAATTACTACTTTCCCTGTAATGACTGAATCGTCGTCAACCTCCCCCTCAATGCGCGTCTCTTGATTTTCCAGCACCAGACGATTGGCTTCCAAAAGGTCGTAGGGCTTGCCCGTGTCTTTCCACCAACCCGTGATTTCCGAATAAGTAATCGCGTAGCCTTTGTCCAAAAGATATTGGTGCGCGTCGGAAATTTCCAGCTCGCCGCGCGGCGACGGTTTGATGTGATTGACCGCTTCAAAGATGCACGCGTCGTAAATGTAAATGCCCGCCACCGCAAAATCAGATTTCGGATGTTTCGGTTTCTCTTCAATGCTGACGATGCGTCCGTCGCGCAGTTCAGGAACACCAAAGCGTTCTGGGTCTTTGACTTTGGAGAGTGTAAGATGACAATTCGAGTGCAATTTTTTAAACTCATCAATGAACCGCTTGACGCCGCCGACGAGCATATTGTCGCCTAAGTAGAACACAAACGGCTCGTCTTTCAAAAAGTCATGCGAGATTTTGACCACATGTGCCAAGCCAAGCGGAGACTCTTGCGGTATGTAGGTGATTTTTACACCGAACTCTTTGCCCGTTCCAATTGCAGTTTCGACGTCTCGATTTTTTGCATTGGTTACAATGCCGATGTCTTTGATGCCCGCGCCTGCAATTGCCTCAATCGCATAATGCAGCATTGGTTTGTTGGCGATGGGAATCAGGTGTTTATTTTGCGTATGCGTAATGGGACGAAGCCGCGTGCCGTGCCCGCCCGATGTAATCAATGCTTTCATGTAAGATGGTTGTTCAAGTGAAACAGCACATTAGAAAATGCGAAACGCATCCTCGATAAAAGTAATACTCGGTAGGTCGTTTTCAATCAAGATGCCGACGACATCGAAACGATATGATTTCGTTGCGTCGGGAAAGCGCTGCAAATAACATTCAGCAGCTTTTACAAGCTCGCGTTGTTTGGCTTTGGTAATCGCATCTATCGGCGCTCCAAATGCGGTGCCGACGCGCGTTTTGACCTCCACAAATGAAATCACGTTATTTTTTTCTGCAACGATATCGAGTTCGTTTTTGCCGCATCGAAAATTTCGCGTTAGGATAAGAAATCCATTCTCGGTTAAGAATTTGGCGGCAAGCTCTTCGCCATCATCGCCGACAGTGCGGTTGTGCCGAGAGGGAGGTTGAGTTGTCATTTTTGTGCGCGCCAGAGCATAAATAGTCCCGTGACCAAAAACATCAAGTTTGGAAACCATGCGGCAAGGAGCGGCGTAACCGCGCCTTTATAGCCAAGTGTCGCAAACGTTTGTTGCAAGCCGATGTAAATAAATCCGACGAGCAAGCTAATGCCGGCTTCAAGCGCCAGACCGCTTCGCTTTTTCTGCGACGAGAGCGGCACGCCAATAAGAATGACGATTAGGCAGGCAAACGGGAACGAGATTTTAGAATAGTATTTTACTAGCGCTTCATCAATGGATTCAAAGCCGCCTTTCTTACGCATCTCGATAAAGCGTCGGTGGTCGGGCAGCGACATCAGTTCAAGCGCGGCGGTATTTTCGCGCAGGTCTTTGAGCGAGAATGAAAATTCAATCGAGTCAATTTCACTGGCATAACTAAGTTGTTCAGGCATAAAAGCCAAATTGCGAAACGCGACATCGCGCAGCACCCAACGCGACCGAGCGGTGTCGTAGTCCATTCTCTTGGCATCGTAGCGCGTGGTCAGCATAGAGCGATAGAACGCCTGAACACTAACATTGTAACATGTGTTTTGAATGTCGTCAAAATAGCTCACGCTCACCAAGCGTTGCGGATTATCGATGATGTTGAAATTCGAGCGCGAGCCGCCCGACCAAAAACTTCTGCCAAGCTCGACCGACTCGAATTTTTGTTTCTCGCGTGTGGCGCTTGGCACCACCCACCCTGAAAAAAGAAAATCAATTGCGGTAATGAACACGCCAACAATGAAGAACGGCACCAGCAAGCGATATAAACTAATCCCGCCCGATTTCATCGCCGTCAGTTCTGTCAGTTTGGAAAGATTGCCTGTAACAAACAGTGCCGCGAGCAGCCCGCTAATCGGCGCGGTGAGCTTGATGATGTCAGGCAGAAAGTAAATGTAATACTTGACAATGGCGATGAAGGTAGCTTTGCGGTCAATGTAATCGTCGATCTTCTCGATAATATCAATTAAGATGAAAAGCGAAACAAAGGCAAGCGTGCCAAAACCAAACGCTGAAATATACTGCCGCAGAATATACCTATCGAGAATCTTCATCGCGTGAGAAAAAAGATATGCCGACAAAGCCAGTGTTGACAAGCAGTTTCGGCGTATCGATAACTGACTATGGGCAAAATTATTTGTCGCCGACCAAGACGGATGCGCCTGCGCCTTTGCCGCCCATGAAAATAATCTTGGAGTTAGGCGACTTGACGAGTTCCTGCATTGCTTTAATCGTTTCGTATTGCAGTTGCCTATCGGTCAATGTGCTGTTGATGATTTTTTGATAATCGGCGATGCCTTGTGCCTCGACGCGCTTGCGCTCGGCTTCCTGCTGCTCTTTTTGCAACACGAACTGCATTTTTTGCGCTTCTTGTTCAGCGTTGATTTTCGACTCAATTGTGGCTTTGACCGACGCCGGGAGTGTGATGTTGCGAACCAGCAATTGCTCCAACGACAAGCCGCGCTTTTCAAAATCTTTTTTGATGTTGTTGAAGATTCGATTTTGAAATTCGTCGCGCTTGGTGGAAAATAAATCGACCGCGTTGTAGTAAACCGCGTTGTCGCGGATAGCGGTGCGCGTTACCGGCCGCACGATGACGTTACGATAATCAATGCCAACTTCGCGCAGAAGTCTCGGCGCTTGGTTTGGAATGACGCTGTAAAGCACCGTTAGGTCGATGATGACCTCCAAGCCGTCGGCACTCAGAACGCGAATCGCATCGTCGCTGCTGCGCGCGCCTTCGTCGTTTGCCCCCGACATCGTGTAGTTCTGCGTCTTGACATCGAAGCGCGTAATGTCCATAAGTGGGTTGACAAAATTCAGGCCCTCAGTGACCACATCTTCCTGAATTTGACCAAAAAGTTTCTTGACGCCTACCACGCCACCATCAATTTGAATAATCGATTTGACTAAAATGCCGCCGACGATGACGAGCGCGCCGCCAAGTTTGAAAAAGAGCGAAAAACGCTGAAACGACGGGCTAACGCTGCTTGCAGCAAAGCCAACAATGAGCAATACAATGCCCAGAACAATAAGAGACATAATGAAACGGTCTAACTGATAAAGTGTTGAATGAACATTCGGATAAAATCATGCGGTTTCGCTCGACGGAAACTTTCCCATCAATTTGAGAACAACAAACACAATGCCCGTTGCCAAACTGCCGGCAACGCCTGCGCCGACATTGACCAGCGATGCCAGCATCACGGTCGTAACATCCGCCTCCGCGGCAACGCCAAACAGGTGTTGAGCAAGCAAAAATGCCAATGCGGTAAAGAGTCCGAAGACAAACCCGGTGGCAAGGCTGCCTGCGAATGAAACAAAATAATTTTCCTTTTTGCCCGCCGTAACCTCGGCAATGCGTTTATTGCGCTTCTCGCCCGTTGGGTCATAAAGTTTATTGAAAAGAAATCCCGATACCGCCACGCCGATAACGAACACGACGTAAATGCTATACGCTTTGATGGAATCAACAATCGAGGGATGAAACGACGAGACGCCGTGTCGCTGCTCGCTTACAAACCCCAGCGCGAAGATAGAGGTAAGGAAAAAAATCGTTCCCCAAAGCAAACTGACGCCAATCCACAAACTGAGTTTGTTTTCTTTCGCCGACTTTGAAAAACTGTTTGACATAGTTGGTTGCGATAATAGGTCGTTCAACGCCTTAAAACTGCCTACCGCAGAAGCGTTGGTATTCAAATGTAATGAAAAACGCCCAAAGTGAAGGCTTAAAAATGCGGCTTTTGGAACGCTTGATGCTCGAACAGGCTTTCGACAAAAAATTACCACAAATGTTTCTGCTTTTGGTCAATCTCGCCGCAACGCTCTTTATGACAGGCGTCATTTGGTTTGTGCAAGTGGTGCATTATCCGCTTTTCGCCCGTGTCGGCGCGTCGAGCTTTCCGCAATACGAGGTCTTGCACTCTCAGGCGACGAGCGCAGTGGTGGCAGTGCCGATGCTAATTGAACTCTTCACAGGTGCGGCGCTCTGTGTTCAAAAGCCCGACAAAATTGATGCATGGCTCTTGTGGCTTGGCTTGGCAATGCTGGGCGCGATTTGGGTCTCAACGATGTTCGTTCAAGTGCCGAAACACAATTTGCTTGCAGGCGGATTCAATGCCGAGGTGCATCACTCGCTTGTCTCAACGAATTGGGTGCGGACGGTGCTATGGAGCGCGCGCAGTCTCTTGATACTCTGGGCGCTGTGGAAGACGCTTGAATGATTACAAATCTTTTTGCGAAAGGCGAATCGTGGAGACGGGACTGCTTCCACGAGGCAGCGCAATTGTTTTTCCGTTGAGCCAAACTTCTGCTGCTTGAACGCGCCCGAGCGTGAGCGTAAAGAGGCTATCGGCTTCAAACGTTTGAATTTGGTTCGGCGGCAGATACGCCTCGCGTGAATTCTTTTTATCTGCGACGACATTCACCCAGCATGGCTCTGCTTTTGTTTTCACTACAAGCGAAAGTCGCTTCTGGGGCGCATTGGCAGCAGCGGTTGCTGATGCAGAGTCGTTCAAGGGCTTGTGAACAACATTGCCAACGGTCGGCGGGGGCAGAGCAGACTTCGGTGCTGGGCTGACGACGGTCGTCGGAGCGCTTGAATGCGGACGCGCTGTGGTCGGCGCTTCGGTGCGGACGACAATGGCAGGCTTCTCGTCGGTGCGGGACGCAAAAAGTGTCAAACCCAAAAACACTGCCACCGCAACCACGGTCATTGACAAGGCGCTTATCAAGCCGACGGGCGAGACCGTATAGAGTTCCTTGGTGCGACGCTCGCGCGCGGCAACCGAGCCACCGTGAACGGAACGCACCAAGTCGGCTGGCGCATCGCTTGCAGGCGCTGCTGGCTCGGTTGGCGCAGCGACCACACGGCGGTAAGTCGAAATCCTATCGTTTGGAATCCCAAGCCCTTCGGCATACTTACAAACCATAGGAACCATGTAGGCAACTGGCAAAAACGAAAAGTCCCCTTGCTCAATTCGGGAAAGGTGGTCGGGTTGAATTTTCGTGAAGCGGCTGGCCTCAGCGAGCGAAATCGCTTGCTCCGTGCGGGCTGCAAGCAATTCTGCGGCAACATCAGCTTGTGTCATCGGTTCTTCGGCATTTTAAGAACGACAGTTGTTTTGGCTATAACAAGGTGTTTCAATGTAATCTAAAATCGCACGTGTGTCAATATTTTTAACAATTATTTAATACAATTTTTTTGGAAAAGTTCTACTTTCATCGCTTGACAATGAGGTCAAAAACGAACGTTGAGCGAGACGCGCGGCTCGATGCGCTCCAGCGGACGATAGCCGAGAATCGTGTTGTTCTCACCGCGCACGGGCGTGAAACTCCATTGATATAACACTGAAACCAAAAGATACGGATACGGCAGGTAGCCGAACTCGGCTTGTCCTAAACTGCGGTCGTCGACGGTGAAAAGGTCAGTCTCGACGCCGAGGTCGCGTTTGAAATAGTCAGCGCGCAACAGCACGGGCAAATCATTGCTTTGCAGGCGAGCCGCAAGGTGCAACTGTCCCGCGCGCGGTGTGGCATAGAGCCTCTGATAACTGCCATAGAGCCGAATAATGCCCAAAATCGAGCCGCCGAGTTCGCCATAGACGCCTGCGCCGCCCTTTGTGTTGGCGAGTTCATTCGCCCGCGTAATCGCGCCGCCGCCGATAGCTCTGAACCGGTCTTGCTCGTAAATCGCATCGAAGTAGGCGAATTGAAATCGGTCGGTGAAGAGCCGTTGCTCTAATTTTGCCGAGACGACAAGGACGTTCAAAATAGCCTGAATGTTCGCGCTAATCCCAGCCGCCACGCCCACGCCGTAACCCACATAGCCCACGCCGTCGAGATAGAGGTCGGAGTTAATCATCGGCAGGCGCACAATCGGCAACCCTGCATCAATGCCAAACGCCAAGAACGAGCCGCGTCGAGTCGCCGCATCGAGGTCAAAAATCGCCTGACCGTTTTCGGTTCTGCCTGTGAGCGTCGCCTCGCTGCCTGCTTGAAGATTCGAGTTGGAATCAAAGTCGCCGACGAATGTCGCACCGATTTCCAAGCCAGACAAAAGAAACAAGCCCGAATTGCGAAGCGGGCGAACAAACGGGCGAATGCCAACGATGTTGAACGTGCTTAGGTCGCTAACGATGGTCTCAAACCCAGCGTCGCCGAAATCCATATCAAACTCAAAGCCGACGCGGCGCGCATCGTAGCTGCCATTGTTGCGATAGAGAAACATAATTGAGCCGTGTCCTAATCGCGCGGCGTCCAATTGACCGTAACGCGCATAGAGCGGCTCTTGCTTAAAGCCGTATCGCGCATACCGAATGAGCCGCAGATAACTCGAAATGCCATCGTTCCAATCTTCCTGACGCAACTGACCCGATTGACTAATGCGCAAGTTCAAATCGATGCCGATGCCGAACTGTCCAAACGCAAGTTCAGGCGCAAGGCTGACAGTGTAAAAAAGCTGGTTGTTGAAGTAGGTAATGCCGAGTCCGCCCCAAAAAAAGTTGCCCGATTCGAGGTTGCGATAAACGGAATAGGCGTCTTGAAACGGCAGCATTGAGGAAGCGCTTGGCGGAGCGTCTTGCGGCATTTGGGCAGATTGACCGGGCGGCGTTTGCGCCGTCGCCGTGGAAGCACAAATGTGCGTTAAAAAAACAATCACGCAGAGACGGGCGAGTCGAGTCATAGTGTTGAAGTTGGTTTTTACGTGTTGCGTTAAGTTACAGTTTTTTTCAGAATCTGTTATCGCTGGTCATCGCAAGTTCAATAGAGCCTATACAAGCGGTGTAGAACCGTGCGCAAAAATCTGCCTGACGCTGCCGCTATCAAACGCGCATCGGGATGAAAAGAGCCGTGAAGTTTGCGTAACTTTGCCCGCCTTTGAAACTCAATGGTCGGTGAAACAGCTATGAAAAAAGTCATTGTTTTGAGTTCAAT
Source organism: [Candidatus Thermochlorobacteriaceae] bacterium GBChlB (assembly GCA_000724175.1). Taxonomy (GTDB): domain Bacteria; phylum Bacteroidota; class Chlorobiia; order Chlorobiales; family Thermochlorobacteraceae; genus GBChlB. The sequence continues at coordinate 26,665 of JPGV01000034.1, forward strand.
CGGTGTCGGCGCTCTGCTGCTCGGCATCGGCTCGATTCTGTATTTCGGCAGTTACAGCAACGGCATTCGCTCTGGCGTGGTGGTTAAAATCAGCGAGCGCGGGTTTCTGTTCAAGACTTATGAAGGGCAGCTCAATATGGCTACATTCGGCGCGTTCAAGAATCAGTCCGATTTGAACACGGTGTTTGAGTTTTCCGTGCCGCGCGACCGAGAAGATGTCATTAAAACGCTCAAAGAAGTCTCGCTGACGGGCGAGCGCGTGAGTTTAGATTACGAGGAAAAGTATTTTGTGTATTGGTGGCTCGGCGAGACAAAGTATCTCGTAACCAAAGTCGAGCGATTGAAACAATGACGCGCTTCTGTTTGGTCTACGTTTTGATGTAGCCTCGCCGTAAATTGAGCGCAGCGCGTCGGCGTCTAAAACCCGTCGCCAAACCAAGCAAGCCGATGTCGTTCAGAGATTACGCGGAGCGCGAATACCTCTCCGCCATAGAAGCCGCAAAATACCTTAATGTTCCCGTCGCCACCTTACACACGCTGGCAAGCGCGTCTAAAATTCCCGTGCAGGTCGCGGCGAGCGGACAGATGCGATTTTCGCTCAAAGACCTCAAAAAGCATTCTATCGGAGCCCCGGCGCGTCGGAAGAAACATCGCACACTGGCGACGCTGACGCAGCTCTCGCTCAACGATTCAACGCAAACCATTGTCGCTAAAAGCGCCGCATCGATGTTGGAACTTCCCGACGAGAGCGTCAACCTGATGATTACATCGCCGCCGTATTTCAACGCGAAGATGTATGCTGGCGAACCGATTGAAGGCGACTTGGGCAATGTGCATGACATCGACCAGTGGTTTCACGACATCGGGCAAGTCTGGCGCGAAGTCTACCGCGTCTTGCAATCGGGACGCAAAGTGTTCATCAACATTATGAACCTGCCCGTGCGGGTGAAAGGCGGACGCTACCGCACGCTGAACTTAGTGGGCAGAACGATTGACGAATGTGAACGCCTTGGCTTTGTCTTCAAGCGCGACATTATTTGGCAGAAGACCAACGGCGTGCGGGCGCACTTCGGCACATATCCATATCCGGGCGGCATTCTCATCAATACGATGCACGAATTTATTTTGGAGTTCGATAAACCCGAAGGCAAGAAGCGCGGTAAATACAACCATGTGTCGGCGGCGCAAAAAGCCGCATCGAGATTGGACAAAGAATTTTGGCTCTCGATTAAAAACAGCGACGTCTGGCAAATGAAACCGCAGGCGAGCGGCGATAGGCGAAAACATATTGCGCCCTTTCCCTACGAACTGCCGTATCGATTGGTCAAGGCGTTCAGTTACGAAGGCGAGACCGTCTTAGACCCGTTTGTGGGGTCAGGCACGACGCTGCTTGCCTGCGCCGATTTAAAGCGCAACGGCGTCGGCTATGAAATCAACCCCGACATCGCTGCCGACGCCATTCAAACTCTGGCAAGACACCGCGTCGATTGAAAACGAGCGTCGCGCTCACCACAGCTTGTCGAGGTCGGACTTTTGAAAGCGATGTTGTCGCGTGCGAAAGAGCGTTTGAGCCGTCGTGCGGCGCAGTGTCAGCGCGTCTTTGGCTTGAATGCGATGTAGCAATGCAATCGGAAACAAGACTAGAAAATATATTGCCGACAGCAGCACGCGGCTGTTTATCCAGCCCAACACTTCCGCCAATTTAAACCAGCCTTTGACACTCCACTCGCCAACACGCGGCAGGAACACAAACGCCAGTCCCAACGCGAGCGCCGTGTAAAGCAGCCATGCTCGACCAAGCCATACATATAGCGCAAGCACGCCCGTAACGATAACCAACTGCGCTTTGAGCGTATGGATTAAACGATGTTCCCTCACGGTTAGAACAAGGTGTAAATGAACGGCGCAAGCGCAGAGCCGCCGCCAATGACGACCAACGCGCCAACAAGCAACAGCACAATGATAATCGGCGCAAGCCACCACTTTTTGCGCTCGGCTAAAAATCCAAATAAGTCTTTTAGAACGTCCATCATGGTTAAGTTTAGTCCTGTGTTAAAATTTCGCGCCACGCATCTGATTCGTTCCAGCGCGGTTGCGCAGCTTTTGCAAAAAGAATGTTGCCGATAACAAGATAGTCCATGTCAGTGCGCATAAAGCATCGATACGCATCGTCCGCTGTGCAGACAATAGGTTCGCCACGCACATTGAAACTGGTGTTGACCAAAACACTACAGCCCGTCAATTTTTTGAATGCCTGAAGCAGCGACCAATAGCGCGGATTGGTTTCTCGATGCACGGTTTGAATGCGCGCCGAAAAATCGATATGCGTAATTGCCGGAAGCGATGACCGCTGCACATAAAGTTTTTCTTTGAGCGGCAGACTGTGATAGTTCGGTGGCAAGTCGTTTCGCAACGCCTCGCGCACATCTTGCACCAACAACATATACGGCGATGCCGTCTCGAGCTTGAAATACGCCGCCGCATCCTCCGCCAAAACCGACGGCGCAAACGGACGGAAGCCTTCTCTGAACTTGATTTTCAGGTTCAACTTTTTTTGCATCTCTGGACGTCGGGCATCGCCCAAAATGCTGCGCCCGCCCAAGGCTCTCGGACCGAATTCCATTTTGCCTTGAACCCAACCAACGACATGCCCATCGGCGATGAGTGCCGCGACATCATCGCAAAGTTCATTGACATCGTCGTAGTGCGTAAAGGTCGCTTTAAATTTTTTTGCAGTGCGAAGTGCATCGGCATCGGAGATGTCGACACCCAAAAATGCGCCGTTCATTCCATCGAACAGTTGCGGCAGTGCGCGGTCTTGCTCGAAGTAAATATGATACGCTGCAAGTGCTGCGCCGAGCGCACCGCCTGCATCGCCCGCCGCTGGTTGAATGAACAGGTCTTTGAAAAGTCCCGCATTTTGAAGTTTGCCGTTTGCCACGCAGTTCAGCGCAACGCCGCCCGCCATACACAAATACTCTGCGTCGGTCAGTCGCTTGGCTTCCGCCGCCATTTTCAAGACAACTTCTTCGCAGACGCGCTGAATTGCCAATGCTAAATCGCAGTGTGCTTGTTCAAGCGGCGATGCCTCGTGCCGACGTGCAATGCCAAACAGGTGTTTCCATTTTTCATCATTCGTCATTCGCAACTCGGTAGCGTAATCGAAATAAGTTTGATTGAGCCAAAGCGAGCCGTCGTCTTTGACATCGCAAAGCGTTGTTTTAATCGTGTCAACAAATCGCGCCACGTTGGGCGAGTGCGGATTGCCGTAAGGTGCAAGTCCCATCAGTTTGTATTCGCCCGAATTTACTTTGAAGCCGAGGTAGTAAGTGAACGCCGAATATAGCAACCCAAGCGAATGTGGAAACGGGAGTTCTTTCAACATCGTAATGTCTTTTCCGTCGCCGAGCGCAATGGACGCAGTCGTCCACTCCCCGACGCCATCAATGGTTAGAATCGCCGCGCGCTCGAACCGCGACGGATAAAACGCGCTTGCCGCATGAGAAAGGTGATGTTCGGGGAACAGCAGGCGTAACTTTTTCTTATTGTAGCTCGAAATTTTCTCGAGCTCTTCATGAAGAACGCGCTTCAAAAACAGTTTCTCGCGTAGCCACACGGGCATTGCCGCAAGAAACGACTTCAACCCTTTGGGCGCAAAAGCGTAGTAGGTCTCGAGCAACCGTTCAAATTTGAGCAACGGCTTATCGTAGAAAACGACGGCATCGAGGTCGTCAATCGAACAGCCGACGTCGTTCAAACAAAATTGAACGGCGTGGGTGGGAAAGCGCGCGTCGTGTTTTTTGCGCGTGAAGCGTTCTTCCTGCGCTGCTGCGAGAATTGTGCCGTCTTGCACAACTGCAGCTGCCGAATCGTGATAAAACGCTGAAATGCCAAGAATCGTCATTGAAACTGCAAGGATAGTTATTCGCTTTTATCGTTAGCGTGTCTACAAGCCGCGTGTTGATGCGAGAATCCCACTTCGACTGTCTGGCGGTCGTCTTGGGTGCTGCAATAACATTGTTCATCAATGCTGCCTGCTTCGTGAAGTGTAGTCCCGACAGTTGCAGGACTTGCTTAAAAGAGATAATAAAGAAATTTGGAAAAGATATGGTTATCCTCGGCATCGATGGAAATAACTATGGGATTTAATAAAGAGCAATGTATCCTGCAATTCTTGCCGCTGGTAGGAATCCCTCAGGCGGAGTAGAGTAAGACGTGATGCCGAACAATTGCATTTCTTACTGAAAATTTTATATTCGCGCTACCTATCAACAAAGCAAAGCACTAAAACAACAGAACAGCAAGTCCAAGTCATTAATTCGACGAAGCAGTCGAAGAAAATTCCAAAAACTATGTCATGTCAACTCGAGACGCCTACCGCTCGTGCGTAATTGCGCGTACGCTTTTACTCTCTCTGCTGCTTATATGTTCTTTACATTTCCCCGCCTCGGTGTGGTCCCAGACGACAAAGCGTATGGTGCTACAAGGATTTTGGTGGGATTATTGGAACAACAATTATCCTTCCGCGTGGTCAAACTACTTGACAGATTTAGCTCCGCGCCTGCGCGAGTTAGGCATTGACGCCGTCTGGATTCCACCGACTATTAAAAACGAAGGCGGTTCCTCTGCTGTTGGCTACGCGCCATTTGACCACTATGACCTCGGCGATAAATTTCAAAAAAGCAGCATCAGAACCCGCTTGGGCACCAAAGATGAACTACTGCGCATGGCGGCGGTAATGCACGCCAACAGTTTAGAGGTAGTTCAAGACATCGTCTTCAACCACATGATTGGAGCGAATGTGCGTGACCCCCAAGCGCAGGACGACCAGTATAAAATTTNNTTCGACCACTACGACCTCGGCGACAAATTCCAAAAGAGCAATGTGAGAACACGCTTAGGCACCAAAGATGAACTCTTGCGCATGGCAGCCGTGCTGCACGCCAACGGCATGGAGGTCGTGCAGGATATTGTCTTCAACCACATGATCGGGGCGAATGTGCGCGACCCCCTAGCACAGGACGACCAGTATAAAATTTTCCGATACACGTCATTTACCACGCCGCAGTTCGTCGGCGATTCGGTGGATTATATTGGTCGGCGCGGACGCTTTCCCAAAAATTGGGTGAATTTTCACCCGAACACATGGCGCGGTTTTGGCGGAAATCCGGGCAGTTCGCTCAACGATGTTACTTCTGCCTTCTTCGGTCCAGACATCTGCTTCGACCCAAGAGCATATGGGCAATCGTCGTTGCCGACAGGGAATCCGCTGGTCTACAACCCGTCGCAATCATCGAACTATATGCGCAATGAACTGCGCCGTTGGTTTATCTGGCACACCAAACAGATCGGCATTGATGGCTACCGCTTTGATGCGGTCAAGCATTTCGAGCCGCATGTGGTGCATGACCTCGTCTGGCATGTCGCCGATGTAGGTGGCGATATTACGCAAGGCGTCA
>JPGV01000035.1 GCA_000724175.1 [Candidatus Thermochlorobacteriaceae] bacterium GBChlB
CGAACTCCACATTTGCCGCATGTCCCGGGCGTGCTGCTAAAATTTGCGCCTTGACTGGCATTCCAATCAGGGCGAGGTCGCCCATCAAATCGAGCAATTTGTGCCTCGCGGGTTCGTTGGCGAAACGCAGTTCGCGGTTGTTTAGAATGCCGTTCTCGCCCAGTTGAAGCGTCATTGTGCCGTTCTTGCTGAGTTTGTGTGAGAGGTCGGCCAGTTCCTGCGCCGTCATTTGCGTATCGACAATCACGACGGCGTTGTCGATGTCGCCGCCTTTGATTAGCCCTTGATTCGCCAAGTCCAAGACCTCGCTGAGAAAGCAAAACGTGCGAGCAGGCGCGAACTCTCTGGCAAATTCTTGCTCCGCGTTGAACAGCCCAGTGTGTTGGGAACCGAGCGCGGGATTTTTGTAATCAATCATAATCGTTACGCGAAAATCATCGAGCGGTAAGCCAACGATGTGAACGCCGCGTGCATCGTCGACATATTCAACCGTTTCATCGATGACCAAGTAATTGCGCGGCGACGATTGAGTCTCGAACCCGGCGGACAACAAGGCTTCAGCGAAAGGCTTTGCGCTGCCGTCAATGACAGGCGGTTCAGGTCCGGTTAGTTCAATGCGGCAATTGTCGATTTGAAGTCCATAGAGCGCCGCCAGCACATGTTCGGTGGTGTGGACTTTGGCGTCGCCGACGGCAATGGTTGTACCACGACGAATATCGACGACATGGTCAATATCAGCAGGAATCTCCGGCGAATCCGGCATATCGGCGCGGACAAAGCGGTAGCCGTAGTCGTCGGGCGCCGGCTTGAAGGTAATCATACAGTCTTTGCCCGTATGCAAGCCTGTGCCCCAAATAGAAACTTCTTTTTTGATGGTGCGCTGATAGGTCAGCATTGGTCGCTCAAGTTCGGTTAAACAAGCCGCGAAGATAGCGAAATCCTGAGCAGCGGAAAAACGCGCGGAGTTGCTGAGTGCAGACGACGCGCTACCTCAGTCGTTCAATTGAACCTTTGGCGAAGCGCATGATGTTCATTCGCACATTGACATTGCCGCCATTGAAGAAAATTTCAGAATGGTTCGTCCGAATCGGCGGCGCATTTCGAATGGCATCGGCAATTTTTGTTCTCTCGTCAATGCCTTTTTCAAGCACGGCAGCAGCGAGAAAGTCAACCGCGTCGTAACCGAGCCAAAAATTTGTTTCGGGTGTGCCGCCCCACTTTTGTTGATAGGCGTCGGCAACGCGCTTGGTTTCAGGCGAGTCAATCGTTGCGTCCGAATCCACTGCATAGATAACACTGTCGGCTTTTTCCTGAATTTGTTGATACTGTTTGAGCAACACCGCGTCGTGCCAATCGCCTGACCCGACCACACGCCCCGTGATGTTGTAAAATTTGAGTTGCGAGAGCGTAATTGCAATCGATTCAAACGACGACATTGGAATGTAAATCGCGTCCAGTTTTGTTTCAGGGTAGCCTCTGAGTTTATGAAACCGCAGCGCAAGCGGCTTTAAGACATCGTTTGGAAATTTTTTAAATCCCGTTGGCAGAATCGCGTAGAGTTTGATGTCGCCGCCTTTGGACTCGACTTCCTCGCGGAAGCCTTCCGCCATTTGTTTGCCATAGGTGCTGTCTTGCGCGACGATGCCGACAGTTTTGACACCGTATGTTTCCATCAAAAATTGTGCGATACATTTGCCGCGCGCGCGATGCGTCGGATTGAGCTGAAAACTCATTGGCATGTTTTTCGTGACGCCATCGTCCGTTGCTGTCGGCGTTATCATTGGCACGCCTTTGAGCGCACAGAGTTGCGAGACGGGAACGGCGTGACTGCTGTATGCCGGACCTAAAATCATCTGCACCGAGTCTTTCTCGATGAGTGCGGTGGCAGCAGCGACGGCGTCGCCGGGTGTGGCAGCGGTTTTGACGAACAGTGCAAGCCTCATCTGCGTAGCGAGTTTGCGATAATTTTCCGCCGACTCCATTGCGCCGAGGAGCAACATTGAGCCAAGCGACATATTTTCTGTGCCGTCGAAGAGGTCAATCGTTACTGGCAGCACAACGCCGAGTCGAAATATGGACGTTTGTTTTTTAAGAGACGCGGCGTCGCTGCGCGTTTGCGATAGTATTGCACGATACGGCGCGTAAATCGTTGTGTCTTGCAGCATCGTATCGGGAATGAGCATGTTTAGTCGTGCGACAACGCTATCGGCTTGTTCAGGCACAGCAACGGCAAGTTCTTTTCGCGCGAGTTCGTTCAACAGCAGGGCGCGCAGATTTTTATTTTCAACCGCAGGTAAAAGAGATTTTACATCGTTGGTTGAAAGAAACGCCGCTGCCAGAATTGACAGATACATCGCCGCTTTTCGCTTGATAATGCTTGCCTCGACGGGCGACCACGCCGAGCCGACGACCGACGCGAATCCTTTTGCGGCGATAACCACATTTCCCGCTTGAACTTCTAACGCTGCGGCGTCGAAATCGGCTTCGCGTCTCAGGTCTTCTGTTGTGAAGGCAAGCCGTAAGCCGCCTAATTCGCGCATCGCTTCGTCGCGTCTGCCCAACTGCGCGAGCGACTTGGCGTGCATCAAGTTGCCCAACTCGCGGCGGGGCAACGGTTCGTCAACCGAGAGCGCCGCGTATTTCGTCAAGAGGCTTTCGGCCTCGGCATAGCTTTCGCGTTGATAGCCAGCGACAGCGGCTTGCAGCATCGCGTCAGGCGTTTTCATCAGTTGTTTCGCTAAGGCTTCCGCGCTTAACGATGTGCTGCCTTTGGAGACAGTTGGCTCTTTCGGCGTTTGGAGTTCTTCCAATTTGATTTCACGGCGTTTGCGCTGCGCCTGCGCCTCGTCCGTCAAGGCAGATGCACAGACAAGCACAAGCAAAACCGTTAGGGAAATTTTGTAGAAATTCATCATAGTTTTGAAAGCGGTTTTTGTCATGCACAGCCGACTTCATTTTTCGAAGTTTGTTCCGAAATGCGTTTGGACTTTATCCAGAAGCCAAGCGTGCATTTTGCCGTTGGTAGCAATGATATTTCCCGACTTTAGGTAGTCGTTATCGCCTTTGAAATCTGTAACAATGCCGCCCGCCTCTTTGACGATGAGCGCGCCAGCGGCAATGTCCCACGAATTTAAACCATATTCCCAAAACCCGTCGAATCGTCCGCAGGCCACATAGGCAAGGTCGACGGCAGCGCTGCCCGGTCGGCGAATACCCGCCGTGTTTATCAGCACGTCTTTGAACAGGTCGACGTATTTATCGAGATGTTCATAGACTTTGTAGGGAAAACCTGTTGCCAACAGCAGCCGCTCGCTGCGAAAATTTTTGGTTACGCGAATGCGGTGGTTGTTCATAAACGCGCCGCGTCCTTTTTCGGCAGTGAAGAGTTCTTTCTGCATCGGCTGGTAGATTGCGCCGACGAGTCCCTCGTTGTCCTCATCGACCAAGCCAATGCTGATGGCGAAAACGGGAAACGAGTGAATGAAATTCAGCGTGCCATCGAGCGGGTCGATAATCCAGCGTCGTCCCGACGAGCCGGTCTCGAGCGTGCCTTCTTCGCCCAAAATTTCGTCGCTTGGAAATCGCCTGCGCAGAAATGAGGCAATCATCTTTTCGCTCTCGCGGTCGACGACGGTAACAAAATCGTTGCGGTCTTTGGCGCTGATATGCGATGTGGAGAGCTGCCCGAAATTTTTGCGAGCGTATTTTCCGGCAAGTTTTGCGGCATTGATGGCTGCGATGAGTTCTTTCGTCATGGTTTTTGAACGTCTTGGGTGGAACAAACTACACTGCAGGCGCGTTGAACCTACATCTCACAGAACGGTTCTTACGAGTTCTTCATTCCAAAAATGTAACGGAATTTGCTCCAAAAAAATCACACGTCAAATGCCCGAATCCGACGCTGCACGTTCTTCAGCGCAACCGCTTATCGTCGTCAAAGACGTTGGCCGAGTCTACAACCTGAACGCCGCACCAGTTGCCGCATTGCGTAGTGTTAGCTTTTCGGTCGAGTCGGGCGACTTTGTTGCCATCGTCGGCAAGTCAGGCAGCGGCAAATCGACGCTCTTGAACTTAATTGGCGGAATGGATAAGCCCTCGACAGGCGTGATTACGGTAGCTGGCAAGGTGATTTCGGAGATGTCGAGCGACCAGCTCGCCGCCTATCGCCGTCAATCGGTCGGCATGATTTTTCAATCGTTCAATCTCATCGCCAATATGAGCGCGTGGGAAAACGTCGCGCTGCCGATGCTCTTTTCAGGCGCAAGTGAATCCAAGCGTTTGGAACGCGCCAAGACACTTTTAGACATGGTAGGGCTGTCGCATCGAGTCGAGCATCGACCGACAGAGCTTTCGGGTGGCGAACAACAGCGTGTTGCCATTGCGCGCGCGCTTGTCAACGACCCGTATTTTTTACTTGCCGACGAGCCGACGGGCAACTTGGACTCTCGCACCAGCGATGAAATTGTCCGACTTTTGCAAGACATTCACAAGCAGGGAAAAACCGTGTTGATGATTACACACGACCTCTCGCTCGCCGAGTTGCTTGCTACGCGCATCATCACGCTCAAAGACGGCGACATCATTTCCGACGACACACGCTCCGACGCTGTTCCAAAAGCATTCAACCATTGACCGTCTGAAACTGCCTGAAAAATCAATATGCTACAGCACTCAATCAATGACGCTTTTCGATGAGTTTTATCGATTTACTAAAATTTGCGCTCGCTAATTTGCGCCGCGCCAAGCTGCGCACGGGATTGACAATACTCGGCGTTGCAATCGGCACAGCCGCGCTCATGGCAATGGTTTCCTACGGGAGCGGACTGCAAAAAACATTTTCCGACGAGTTCAGCGACCTTGAACTCTTCAACACGATTCGCCTGACGCCCTCAAAAGTAGACTTATCCACGATTCTCTCGTTCTCGAAAAAAACAGTCAAGACCGTCGGCAGCAACGACCCGAAAAAAGAAATTGTGCTGACCGATTCAGTGCTGGAGCGCGTCAGAACGATTTCGCAATTAATCGCGCCAAACGCCATCGTATATCCCGAAGTCATTTTCCCGTGCAAAGTCATTTTCGATACGCTCGAGACGGTTGTAATGACCGAAGCCCTGCCTGCTGCGCTCAACACCGTCGCTGGGTACCGCGACATTCGCTATGGCAGTTTTTTTGCAAGCGACAGCAGCAGCGACGTCGTTGTGTCTGAGATTCTGCTGAACCGATTGGGATTTAAGACACCCGAAGAGGCGGTCGGCAAAACCATTAAACTCGTTACCATTTCGCTCGATGCGCAGAGCTTGATGAACGTTACGATGCTGCCAGCGCAGTTCGGCTCTGGCTTGCCGATTACCGAGACGGCTTATGACTTTCGTATCGGCGGCGTTCTTAGTCAAGACATTCAGAAACTGTCCAGCGGATTTCGGCTTATCATGCCGATTCAGACGTCGGCGAGTGTGCGTCGGTTGAATTTCCTCTCAACGATTGAACTCTTGCGGCAGAACGAACAGAAAAGTGGATACCAAGCGATTATCGTGAGGGCAACCAACCAAAAGGAAACCGAAGCATTGAAGGCGGCGCTTGAAGCCATCGGGCTTAACCCAACAAGTTTCACCGACCAATTCGAGGAGTTCAAAAAACTGTTTTTGCTCTTCGACCTTGCGCTCGCTGTTATCGGCACGATTGCATTGGTGGTGGCAACGCTTGGCATCACCAACACGATGATTATGTCGATTATGGAACGGTATCGTGAAATCGGCATTATGAAGGCGGTCGGCGCTGGCGACGGCGATGTGCGCAACATTTTTTTTGTGGAAAGTGCCGCCATTGGACTATTGGGCGGCATTGGCGGCGTCGTGATTGGGCGCATTGCCGCAGAAATTGTCAGCGCGTTAGCCAACATCTACGTATCTAACCAAGCGGGCGTGAAGTTGAATTTCTTTCACTTCCCGCTATGGCTGATTTTATCGGCGGTGGGATTTTCCGTTGCTGTCAGTTTGCTGGCGGGATATTATCCAGCCAACCGTGCGGCAAAAATTGAGCCGGTCGAGGCGCTGCGGTATCAGTAATCATTCGCTCACCCAAGCTGTCATCTTTTTCTCGTATTCGGAAACGAGGCGTGTGGCTCGGCTCTTTGAGCGCGACTCGGCATTGACGTGGAAAATATCGCGCTCGCGGTCAGGCAAGAGCAAGAGCGATGTTTCGTTGTCATAAATGATTTTCACGCCATCGATTAGCACTCGATAATGGTCGGCGGTGTCTTCCATAATTTTTCGCATAACTTTGCCTTTGAGGTCTTTTGGACAAGCCACGTTGCGCTTTATCAAGAAGTAGCGTTCTGGCAAGCGCGCCGAAAGTTCGCCAATGCGTGTCTTTGACTTGGCAATAAGTTCCATAATTTTCGCTGCCGAGAACATACCATCGACCGCAAAGAGAAACTTCGGAAAAATAAATCCCCCTTTTGTGCCGCCAACAAACCCAATGTCTGGGTCTGCGCTCACCGTGCGCATTAGTTCGGAGTGGCTGTCGCCAGTTCGCACCACTTGCACGCCGCGTTCTCGACAAATGTCATCGACTTCAGTCGAGGCGGTAATCGGCACAGCAATTTTCTTGGTTTCGGGATAGACTTCCAGAAACAAAAATGTAATGAGCGTCAAGAGCCGTTGATGCTCCAAGAAATTGCCTTTTTCATCGGCGACGTAAATGCGCTCGGCGCCGCCGTCGAGCATAAACCCTATGTCGTAGCCGAGCGAGACGACAACTTCCGAGAGCCGTTCTGCTGCTTCAAAAAATTCGTCTGCCGAGCGGCTGAATTTGGTCGGGTCTAAGAATGCATTGAGCGAGATGATGTCAATGCCCAAGCCGCCGACGATGCTCGGAAAAATGCTTGCCGCCGCGCCGTGCGAATAGTCAATCGCCACACGCAAACGCGATTTGCGAATCACATCTGTATCAATGGCTTTGATGAAGCTGTCGGTGTAGCTCTCGAGGGCGCGTTCCGGAAAGTTGAGCATGCCGACCTTATCGTAGGCAGCGCGTCGGTAGTCTTCGCCGAAGAAATTGCGCTCAATGCTTTTTGTTTTCGATGGCGGCAAATCTTTTCCGCCCTTGTCGAAGAAAATCAAATCGCAGAGGCGTTTATCAAACGGTGATTTTCGAATATGCACGCCGCCGAACTCGGAACTGCTTTTCAAGCGATGTCGTGCAATCGGAATTGGCGTGGCTTGCAAATCATTCACCGAAATGCCCGCAGAGAGCAGCCCTGAAATAAGGGCGCGGTTAATCATACGCGAAACGTTGTCGACGTCGCGGCTCACTGTTACGGTCGCGCCTTCGGGCAAGAGCGTGCCGAAGGCCGCGCCGATTTTAGAGGAAAACTCAGGATTGAGCTCGACATTAGCAAGCCCGGTGATGCGTGAGCCAGTGAAGAGTTCACGCGACCAGCGCGACTCCCAAATTAAACTTTGCGTTAGGATGGCGCCTGCTTCAATGTCTTTTTCGGGCCAAATTTTGATGTTAGGTTTTATCGTTGCGCCGTCGCCAATCGTGCATTTATCTGCGATGAACACCTGCTCTTCGATGCGGACATCATCGCCAATTTCAACGCTGCTACAGACAACCGCCAAATGAATGGTGCTATTTTTGCCAATGTGTGTGTCTTCCCACACGACCGTTTTGTTGAGCGTTGCACCATCGCCGATAACGACATTGTCTCCGACGACGGCATTGTGCAGCGTAACGCCTTTGCCAATTTTCACGCCCTTGCCGATGTAGACGCTTCCAGAAAACTTCACACTTTCGGTATCGAACTTCGCTGTTTTATGCGCGAAGATGCCGGCCGTGATGCGCTCGTAGCCTTCGGAGAAATCAATGCCAACGCGCCCGTGCAGACAGTCTAAATGCGCTTCCTGGTATTCAGGCAGTGTGCCGATGTCGCGCCAGTAGCCGTCGGCGATGTATCCGTAGAGTCCCAAATTTTCGCGCAGCATTTTCGGAAACAAGTCCTTCGAGAAGTCATAATCTTCGCGGTAAGGGATTAAATCCATCACCTCGCGCTCCATAATGTAAATGCCCGTGTTGATGGTGTCGCTGAACACTTCACCCCACGAGGGTTTTTCGAGAAAGCGCGAGACCTTGCCGTCTTTTTCAGTAATGACAACGCCGAAGGCGAGCGGGTTTTTCACGCGCGTCAGTATCATTGTTGCCTTCGCGCCGCGCTTGATGTGAAAGTCCAACGCTTTCGACAAATCGAAATCTGTCAGCACGTCGCCTGAAATGATGATGAATCGTTCATCGATAAATTCGTAAGCGTTGCGCACGCTGCCGGCCGTGCCATAGTCGGCATCGGATTGAATGTAGTTCATCTTGACGCCGAACCTGCGTCCGTCGCCGAAGTAGTTGCGAATTGCGTCGGGCTGGTAATAAAGCAGCGAGGTGATTTCTTTGACGCCGTATTCTTTGAGCAAATTGGCGATGTGATGCATCATCGGCTTTTGCATCATTGGCACAAGCGGCTTGGGAATGTTTATCGTGAGCGGACGCAGGCGCGTGCCGAAGCCGCCTGCCATAATGATAGCTTTGCGAATGGTAAGTTCGCTCTTTGCGTCAGGTTTTGTTTCAGGCATAAACGGTTACCTCTAAAAATCGCGTTAGGTTTCACAGGTCAATCTGGTTGAAACGGCCGTTCAGTTTGGTAATATGTCCAAATGGCAGCTGCGAATTCCGCCATGCTCCATGTATGTGGCGAGGCGTCGCCGCAATCCGTGCCACTCGCCAAAATTCGTTCAGGCATCAAGCCGTAGGCGTTTGAATTTTTCAGCATCCAGTCGATGAGTTTAAGCGCGGTTGGACGTTGTCCTTGCAGAGCGTGATACTCTGCTGCCGCCGCTGTTGTTGCGTGATACACATCGCTGCCATAGTTGGCGAATCCCGTTTCGGTTGTCTCGAGATACTGCAAGCCACCGTTTAGGCGTTGCGCGTTGGCAAGATAAAATTCATTCGTGCGCTGTATCTCTTTATGGTTCGGGTAGCCCCAAAGAACGCCGAAGTTCGTTGAGGTGTCCCAAAATTTGACGAAGGGATTGGCACTCGATGCCATGCCTTTCGGCGCAAAGTAACGCACATTGACATACGTTTTGCGGGTCGTGTCGTAAAGAAGGGTCAACGCCGAACTAATTTTATCGGCGGTCTCGCGGTAGAGTTGAGCGCGTTCCAAGTCGCCGAATTCATCGGCAATTGCGCCCGCCGTGCGTAGCGCAGAAGCATTGACCATATTGGTCGTGGGCAAATAGCCGCGCCACTCCGAGCGGTTGATTTCGTAAAGCAATCCGTTTTTATCAAGGTTATTGACAATGAAATCCGCCAGTTTGTAAATAAAGGTCTTCTCGACGAGCCACTCGCCGCGCCGACGAAAGCGGTATTCATCAGCGAGTTTAATGAAGTATCCGTTGGCGTCCCATTCGGGCTGGTCGATGCGCGTGCCGCCGCTCGCGGGTTGATTGAGCGCGTCGTAGCTGGAATACCACTCGCCCGATGGTTTTGTTTTGACGCTTGCCCAATACTTGATGATGTCTTTTACCTCGTCGGCATGCTGCGTCAGCAAAAAAGCACGGGCGGTCATCATTGCGTCGCGCGGCGAGAGTTGCGGCATTTCGTTCACGTCGTATTGTCCCGTCAAATCCATCGGCACTTGCCCGCCGAGCAGCGAGGCTCTGGCAGCATAGAGATTGCGTTTGTATGCTTCCAAGTGTTCGGGCGTCGCGGAAAACGGGATTTTGCCTCTGTCAAGCCATGCGTTCCAGTAAGCCTCTGCGTCTGCAAGCATATTTTTTTTCTTGCGCAGCGTCGCTACCTTTTGAAACACATCTTGTTCAGAATCGCCGAGAACCACCATTACAGCGATTTCCTTTGGAGCGCTTCCAACGGCTTCACGGACAAACACCACTTCGCCCGATAGTCCAATCGCGCCACTCATTGACGCCACACCGACGACAACCTTGTTCGACCATCGCGCGAGCGCCACGCCGCCCTTCATCGAGAGACCCTCAAACGATACCGATTGCATTACTTGGCGGTCGGTTCGAAATCGCAGTTGAAATTGCGCCTGTGCTGCCGATTTGCTCGCGCCGCTGTATCCCAAGAGCATAATCACCGCGTCGTCTTCGCCGACAAACGCGCGCGTTTCTTTAACACCGCCATCGGCAAGCGCCGAGCGCGTGTAGGGCGCGAAGAAGCGGTCTTTGCTGATGATGTCCGTGATAGAGGCACCCGCTTTGGCGTTTGGAATCACGTAACCTTTGGTGTCTATGAGTTTGGTGTCGTCGAGCGCCTTATTGGGAATCGGACGGCCGAGCCGGTCGAGAATGGCGAATTTAGACTCGCGGACGTAGTTGACCGAAAAATCTTTGTAGAAGAGGCTTCGCAAGCCAGCAAGCGACGAGCCAGCAAGAATTTTCGGGTCATCGGAATAGACAGCGCACACGCGCCCGTTGCCGACCACGCCGTAGCCTCGCCACTTTTGCGCATCGGCAGCAGACACGACGGTCGACAAGCAACACAACAAGGCAATCAACCCGCGCCGCGCAATAAAAATGAATCTCCACATGGTTTTTTGAGGTTAAAAGTATTAGGTGAAAACTTAATTACACCTTACTTTTTTAGGAAAAAATTTTTTTTCTTTGAAAAATTTACAGCAACGTTCTAATTTGCTTTTGTGATTTTTTTGGCACAAAAAATCGAAACATTGCATTGAAAAAAACGATGAAGTTCCAATGAATTTCCTATTATTGACTCGCGCCACCGTTGAACGGCTTGTTCAACCGGCGAGCGATGCTGTTTTGCTTAACTGCTCTATAATAACTTATTCATAGGAGAACACACAAATGCGGAAGTTGGAAAAAATATGGATGAACGGTCGTCTTATTGATTGGGACGATGCCAAAATTCATATCCTCTCGCACGTCATTCACTACGGCTCGTCGATGTTCGAAGGCATTCGATGCTACGAAACCAAACGTGGCTCCGCTGTTCTGTTTCTGAAAGAGCATATCCGCCGTTTGTATGACTCCGCCAAAATTTACCGTGCCGAGATTCCCTTCACGCAATTAGAACTGCGCGACGCGGTGATACAGACAATCCAAGCCAACCACTTGGCGTCGTGCTACATTCGTCCGCTCGTCTTTCGTGGCGAAGGCGCCTTGGGCGTCAACCCGCTTAAATCCAATGTCGATGTCGCCATTGCTGTTTGGGAATGGGGCAGCTATTTGGGCGAAGGCTCGCTGGAAGCAGGCGTCGATGTGCGCGTGTCGTCGTGGCGCAGAATTGCACCGAACACAATCCCCGCAGGCGCAAAAGCCGGTGGCAATTACCTCAATTCCCAGCTTATCAAAATGGAAGCTTTGTCCGACGGCTACGTCGAAGGCATCGCGCTCGATATGAACGGCTACGTCGCTGAAGGAAGCGGCGAGAACATCTTTGTCGTCCGCGACGGCATCATCTATACGCCGATGAGCGCACAGTCACTTCTGCCGGGCATTACACGCGCGGCGGTCATTCGCCTTGCTCACGCGCTCGGCTACGAGGTCAAGGAAACGCTCCTCTCGCGCGAGAGTCTCTACATCGCCGACGAAGTGTTTATGACCGGGACAGCAGCGGAACTGACACCTGTGCGCAGCATTGATAAATACAAAATCGGAACAGGCGAGCGCGGCGACATCACAAAGGCGTTGCAAGACGCTTACTTCGATGTGATTCGGAACGGCAACGACCGCTTTGGCTGGCTGACCTTTGTTGACCCCATTAGCGTCTTGCAGCCGTTGGAAGAACTTTCAGAAAAAAATTAACACGACCGTTTCGCGGCGGCGATGTCGTTTTATAGCGTCTTGTTAATCCTAAAAAATAAACGATGAAATTTATAGCGCTCTTTTTCACGATTGCCCTGTTTTTGTTGCTCGTTGCTGCGCCCAGCTCTGCACGCGTGCAAGCACAGTCCGACAGCCTTAACGTATTCCGCGTGATGGACGGCGATGACCCGAAAATGATTTCCGCCCTTCAAATGCTCCGTGACGCGCGCGCGGAACTCAACAAAGCTGAACCCGACAAAGGCGGACATCGCGCCAGAGCCATCAAAGAGATCAACCGAGCCATTACCGAAATCAAAAAAGGCGTTGTCTTCGACCGAAAGCACATCACCGAAAAAGAGCGGAAGCAAATGCTCAAACAAGCGGAAACAACACCGTAACACTTGGGCAATGCACGCGCAAAACGGCTGTGTTTCTGCTTACGCCTAAACTTTTCATCATTGAGCGGGTATGTCGTGGTCTGACATTGTTGGGCAACAAAAACAAATTGAACTCTTACGCCGCGCGGCACAGTCGGGACGATTGCCGAATGCGTATCTCTTCGTCGGGCAGGACGGCATCGGCAAAGAAGCCGTCGCACTTGAATTTGCTAAGCTTCTCAACTGCCTTTCACCTACGGCAGTTCAGAGCGGCGAGGCATGCGATCGATGCGACAGTTGCAAGCAGTTCCGCGACCTTGCTCACCCGAACCTTGAACTCGTTTTTCCCATTGAAGGCATTTTGAGCAAAGACATTGCCGAGACTGGCAAAGACAAGGAAAAGCAAGAAGAGGCATTGGAGCGCTACAAAGCGCTCTTCGAGGAGAAACGCAAGAATCCGTATTTCAAAATGCAGATGGAAAAATCAATGGGCATTTTGGCGGAGCAAATCGAGGAGTTAATTCGTAAATCGCTTTACCGACCGAGCGACGACAAGAAGCGCGTCTATGTCATCTCCCAAGCCGAGCGAATGAACCTCACTGCCGCAAATCGGCTGCTCAAACTGCTGGAAGAGCCGCCGCCGTTTGTCTTGTTCGTGCTGATTACATCACGTCCCGACCAGATGTTGCCGACGATTGTCTCACGCTGTCAGCCACTTCGATTTTCTGCGCCGACGGCGGACGACATTTCAGAACGGCTCAACTTGCTCGGCGGCTCAGCCGAGAAACGCGCGTTTGCAGCCACCTACGCTCGAGGCAGCGTCGCCGACGCCCAAGCGCTTTTGCTCGATACATCGCTTCAACAGTTTCGGAACGACGCCATTGAGTTTCTTCGCTACCTGCTCTCGCCTGCCAGACAATTAGATATGATTCGCAAGACAGAAGAGTTCACCAAGAAAGACCGCTCGCGCGACGAACAATTGCAGACCCTTTCATCGCTCTTGCTGATTTTTCAAGACGCGTTGCGCATGCAACACGCGGAGCGGTTCTCCATCATCAACAGCGATATTTCCGACGTGATTGCGAAGTTCGCGCAAAATTTTCCAAACGCAGACTTTACTGTCGCCGCTAAAGCGGTCGAGGACGCTATGTATCAATTGACGCGCAACGCCAATCCGACGCTCACATTTTCTGCCCTATCGATTACGCTCAAACGCGCACTGACCGGCGAGACGCTACTTTTGGCTTAATTGCGGTTACCAACTGTTGAAAATCTCGTCGAGGTGCTTCACGATGCGCTCGGCGGCTCTGCCGTCCCACTTTTCGGGAATCTTGCCGAGTTTCACTTTGCCGTTCAATGTGTCCAGCGCAGCTTGCCGCACTTCGGGTTCATCAGTGCCGACAAGCCGATTCGTGCCGACTTCAATTGTAATGGGTCGCTCGGTATTTTCGCGCATTGTCAGGCACGGCACGCCGAGAACGGTTGTCTCTTCCTGCACGCCGCCCGAATCGGTGAGCACCAGTTGCGCGTCTTTCATCAATCGTAAAAATTCAATGTAGCCTTGTGGGTCGATGAGCTGCAAGCCCTTGATCGCATTGGCTTTTTCAAGCAGCCCGAAGTTCTCGAGCATCTTGCGCGTGCGCGGGTGAATTGGAAATACAATGCTTGATTTTTCGGAAATCGCTTCAAAAATTCGTAACGCTTTTTCAAGATTGTCTTTTTCATCGACATTGCTTGGTCGATGCAGCGTAACGAGCGTGTAAGTTTTTGGCGCAAGACCAAGTTTCGTCAAGATGTCCGACCGATTGGCTTTATCAATGTGCGCCGCAAGGCTGTCAATCATCACGTTGCCAACGAAAAACATTTTTTCATCAGGGACGCCTTCATTGACAAGGTTGTGCATTCCGCTCGGCTCGCTGACAAAGAGCAAATCGGAAATCGAATCCGTAACCAGTCGATTGATTTCTTCGGGCATTGTGCGGTCGCCGCTTCGCAAGCCGGCTTCTACGTGCGCCACAGGCACAAGCATCTTTGCTGCAACGATGGAACACGCCAGCGTTGAATTGACATCGCCGACGACGACGACCATATCGGGAATTTCTTTCTGGACGATTTTCTCGAACTCTATCATTACTTTTGCAGTCTGTTCGGCGTGCGAACCCGACCCGACGCCCAAGTAAATATCGGGCTGCGGCAGGTCGAGTTCTTCGAAAAAGACCTTGGACATTTTCTCATCGTAGTGCTGTCCAGTATGAACGATTATCGGGTTATAGTGGCGGGCTTTTTTCAGCTCTCGGTGAAGCGGCGCAATTTTCATAAAATTAGGTCTGGCGCCTGCTACCAAAATAATTTTTTTCAAGGCGTTGATGATTAAGTGGAACAGTTGAAAAAATTGAACCGCAAAAATAACATTTCCCGCTCGATTCACGCGATGCAGTTTCTCGCTGCGCTTTGTTGCCTTTGTTGCTCCATGCGCGTCATTGCCCAGCCCAGCGCCAGAGTAGATTCATCGAAGCTCATCACGGTTGTGTTGGAACGCGCGAATGAAGTTGCGGGCGGCGAATTCGTCGATTCCACGGTCGTTCCGCCGTATCGAGAAGACACACGCTCTGCCGTCGGCAATGTCTTGTTCCGAGAAACAACGACTGCGGTCGAGTGCGATACCGCCGTTCAATTTTTGCTGAGTCGAAAAATTCGCGTTGTGGGCAACGTGCGCATTGCGCGAGATAGCGTTTTAATTACAGGCTACGAGGGATTTTATTTTCCCGACGAGCGTCGCTCCGAGTTGCGCAAAGACGTGGCGCTCACAGATACGAAAGTGTATTTATCCAGCGAGCGCGGTGTCTATTACGCCAATGACCAGCGCGCTGTCTTCAGTCAAGATGTCGTGTTGCAAGACAGTTTGAACGTTGTGCTTGCCGATAGCTTAGTGTATTTCCGGCGCGACGCGCGCTCCGTCATCGTCGGCAAGGTGAGAATCCTGAACGCAGCCGATAACGTGCGCATCAAAGGCGGCTACGCAGAACACTTCAACGCGCGCAATTACAGCTTCATTCAGGAAGACCCTGTGATGATAAAAATCGATTCGACATCGCAAGGCACAGTTGATACATTAACTATTCGAGCACTGCGCATGGACTCGTTCCGAAGCGAAAAAGACAGTGTGCCGCGCATCGTTATCAAAGACAGCGTGCGGATTCGCCGAGGCGAGCTTGCCGCGAAATCGACCAACGCGGTGTATCGATTGAAAGACCAAAAAATTATTCTCTATGGCAGACCAATTGTCTGGTATGAAGGCTCGCAGCTGACCGGCGACTCGATTGTCGTGCAGATCAAAGAACAAAACAAAAAAAACCGCATCGATAAAGTCTTCATCTACAGAAACGCTTTTCTCGTCTCGAAGGACTCGCTGGATAAATCGGGCAAAAAATTCTCCCAAGTCTCCGGCAACGATATGGTGATTACGTTCGACTCGACATCGAAGATTTTACGCGCCGATGTCTACAAACAAGCTTTGAGTTTATACTATGCGTATGACGGCACCAAGCCGCGCGGCGCCAATGTGTCGAGCGGAGACGGTCTCAGCATTTTTTTTGAAGACAACCGAGTGAAGAAAATCATTTTTCGCGGCGATGTTGAAGGCGAGCAATACCCTGAGCGATTATTAGGACGAAAAGACCTCAATTTGCCCGGCTTTCAATGGCGCATCTCCGAGAAACCCAACGAGTAACCATGACCTTTAAACCTTCCCGATAATGCTGCTCTCTGCACCAACTTGGGCAATTCATATTTCCTCAATGGCGGAGTGGATTTACGCCGCCGTGCTGCTCTACCGCTACGGGGCAGACATTCAGCGGCCCGATGTGCAGCGTTTCGCGCTCTGTATGATTCCGCATTGGCTTGGCGGACTCTGCGTAATCATCTATCACCTCTTGGGCGACGCTGTTCTCTTTTGGCTCGATTTATCGAAACTTATCAATTGTTTTGGCAGCGCCAGTTTGCTTTATGCCACGCTGCGATTGCTCTATCCGACCAAGTTTTCTGGCAGCATCACGACGGGCGCGTTGCTCATTACGCTCCATGCGCCGATAGGGATGCAGTCTGCCGAACCCTCTGCACACGCATCGGAGTGGATTGTCTTCAACCCGATGTTGGTGACGGTTTTGTTCCAAACATCGAGCGCGATTTACTTGGCGTTTCTCATTGCGTTGCTGGCAGTTTATCGACGCGATAAGAGTATTTTTTCGGCGACGACAGTAGTCGGCTTTTGGTTCTTGCTTGTCTTTGTCGCCATTACCGTTGCGTGCATTTACGCGGCAACCACCCTGCGCGGCTACCCAACGCTGACACACGACGATGTTTTACACGGCTTCGCTGAATTTTTCCTGACAATTAGCAATCTGCTTATCGTCATCGGCATTCGGCAAAAACGACGCGACGTTGCCGCCTCATGAACAGTTATTTTCGTTTGGGTTTTTTCGGCGTTACGGGATTGCCAACCGAATGTCCCGCGGCCAAGAACAGTCCGTAGCGGCGCTTGTCTCTCAGCACAGCGATGGCTTCTTTCAACTGCTCATCTAATTTAAACGACGCCACAAGTCCAGCATTGTCGCCCTTGTAGCGCGTCAGAATTTCGCGTTCCAGAATGTTCAAAATATCGTCTTTTTGTCGCGTCAGGTCTTTTTCTTTTTCCGCGCTCATCACGGCTCTTAGGTCAGCCAATTCTTTTTGAACGGCGTCTTGATACGAGTTTTTCGCGGCGACCGCAATCAACTCTTGCAGTTTGCGCTCGGCTTCGGACTCGTAGTCAAATTTCTCTTTGTCCAGAAACGCTTTGAACTCATTAAAGACCTTATCGTCTGCTTTGAAGTCGTTACCTGCTTTCGGGTTTTTGGCTTGATATTGATTGGCGAATTTGAAGAACATCGATTTGCGATAGAGCGCCGCCTCGAGTGGCGACAGTTCGCGGTCGGGCATGGTGATGTCAGGCGCAATGCCGCCTCCGTCATACACAGTGCGTCCGTTTTTGGTTTTAAACGCTCGATGCGCTGTATCGCTCTCCATCGTAAAGACGCTGCGTTTGCCCTCGCGCTTGTTGCGTTGGAAGTAATCGATTTCTTGAATCAATCTGCCCGAGGGCGTGTAGTATTTTGCAGTCGTGATTTTGAGCGAGGTGTTATACGGCATCCGCGTGATGGTTTGAACTAACCCTTTACCAAATGAGCGCGTGCCGACAACGATGCCTCTGTCCAAATCTTGAATCGCGCCAGCAACAATTTCCGACGCCGATGCGCTGTTGCCGTTAATCAAGACCGCAAGTGGCACGTCTTTCAACAGCGGCGGTGCTGTCGAGACATAATTTTTTACCTTCAGCGAATCTCTGCCTTTGGTTGTTACAATCGTGCTGCCCTGCTCGACAAATTTTCCGGCGATATTTACGGCCGCATCGAGCAGCCCGCCCGGATTGCCGCGCACGTCCAGTATCACGCCTTGCAGCGTTTGGTTTTTCATTGCCGCCGAATCTTGAATCGAGCGGAGCGCAGAAGCCACTTCTTCGACGGCATTCAGACTAAACCGCTCCAACTTGATGTAGCCGATACCCTCTTCAATCAAGCCAGAAAACGGCACGTTCTTAATCTGAATCTCGCGGCGAATGAGCGTAAACTCTATCGGTTGTTTGTCGCCTTCGCGCTCGACAGCGATTTTTACTTCTGTGTTCGGTTCGCCCTTTATGAGCGCGCGCACCTCAGAGACTTCTTTACGACGCACGTCCGTCCCGTTGATTTTGACGAGTTTATCGCCGATGCGCATACCAGCTTTCTGTGCCGAATAGCCGTCGGTGATAGACATAATCACGACGCCACCTTCACGGTCGCTGCCAATGGTTACGCCGATACCTGCATATTTCCCTGTTGTCAATTGGTCGACATCTTCCGATTGCTCTTCGTCCATAAACACCGTGTAAGGGTCGAGCGTCGAGAGCATGCCGTCGATGCCAGCACGCATAAATTCAGAGACCGATACATCATCGACGTAATTCATTGCGATTTCGCGATAGACCTTGCCAAGCAGTTCAATGTTCTTGGCGATGTCAAAGAACGTGTCGCTGGGGCGAACAAAGCCAACGCTGACGCTCAGTGTTGAGATCGCAATAAGCACAAGCGCCGTGCGCGTTACAAGCGATTTTTTTTTCAGCACAGTTTTCATCGGTTCAAAAGATGATGTTGAACAAGTAGATTATAACGAGTAGGGAATTTAGGTAAGTTTTGAACAAAAGAAAGTTCGCAACGATGTGGTTTTTCAGAACGGATTCTCCAAAAAATCTTGCAGGCTTATCAACCCGCCAACAGGCTTAACGCCTTTAATGACCGTCTCCTTTTTGGTTTTCAGATTGATCACTTTAACGCCAACGCTGCGTGCATTGTCCTCGCTGCTCCACGAATCAAAGACCTCGTATCGTATCTCATTGATTTCAAACGAGAGCGAGCCATCGTGCATTGCAAGGTTCGCTGCACCTCCGCCACGGCTATACCATCGATACTTAAACGCATCGTTTGGTTTCACGCGCTTGTCGGCGGGATACTCCAATTCAACTTTTTCTTTTGCGCCGTAGCGATAGACAATGTAGGACGAATCTGTTGCCAGACAAATCGAGAGCGTTTTGCCCGCTTTTGTCTCGAAGCCAAAGAGTAATTTTTCCGTTGTATCGCACAAGCCGCTGTTGCTTTGCGCCGTCGCTGACAGTGCAGTGGTCAGGAACAGTATTGAAACCATCGTTTTCACTTTTTGAGCGTTTAAGTTTGTGATACAAAGTTCGTCAAAATTTTCGTTCCGCCCACAAATAGCCTGCCCCTACGACGAAGCCTGCAAAAAACCACCACAGCGGCATCGGCTCTTCTCGCTTGATTTGACGGGCGTCGCCAGCGACCAAGGTTGATTGCATCTCTGCGAACTGCTTTGTGAGCATCTGCATCTCGATGGCGCGCTGCGTCCGCCGTTCATGTTTTCCGAATACATAGAACCAAGTCGGGCGTTGGTCATTGCTCGAGATACTGTGCCAACCCGTTTCGCGCGCCCAAAACACGCCATGCCAAAGCGTCGGTTCAAGTGCATCTTGCGCCAAAAAAATGGTATCAGCTGCCGCGCCGCTTCGAGCAATACCAACCGGAACGCTTGACATTGCTCGAGCATTCAGCGCAATCGGCATATCGACGGTGGGCGTCTCGATTATCACGCGCCAATCATCTTCATTGAGCTTACGCCGTGCAACAGCATTCAAGATATGCGACCAATATGCGGCATGGACATTGGTTTTTCCTTCCAACACCCAACGGTATGTATCGTGTAACACACCAACTGCCACGCGCCCGAGTCCGCGGTAGTGCGACACCACAAGCGGGTTGCGACGCTCATCGCTCACTAAAATAATTGCATCGTCGCCCGCCTTCAATTCCAATCCAGCAGCGGCAATCGGTGAGACGGCGGACGGCGAGACGCCGAAACCCATTGGTTTTACAGGGCGCTCTGGCTCGCTCTGCCGAGCATTTAGGTCGAGAAAAAAGTTTGAATCGGAAAATGTGCGCCGCGCCTCCGCTGCGTCATCAAGCATAATGAAAATGCCAAGCCCGGCCTCAACGGCGCGCTTCAACGCATCTCGTTCCAGATTACTCAGCGCGGCAAGCGATGCTACATCGAGCAGCGCAGCGTCAAACGCATTGAAGACCTCAACGGGCAAGCGAGCAAGCGAGCGTTTTTCAATGTTCAAAAACTCCGTTGCGGTTTTTCCTTTGCTAACGACGCTCCGAATTGCGAAGCGGTTGCCCGTTGTTGCCGCCCAATTTTTCAGATATTTTGTCTCGAAGGTTGGTGCGCGTTCTAAAACAAGCAGCGACAGCGTATCAGCAGGCACGATCACCGTCGGCACGGTCTCAATCGCTGTCGTATCTCCAGCCGTTGTGCGCGCAGAGAGTGTATAAAGAAATCGCCCGACGGCTTTCGGCGTCGTTGAAAATTCGAATGGCGTGTTGCCGTTAGGAACAAGCAAGAGCGAATCGAGCGCACCGCTTGCGTCGGAAAAATATAATCGTGTGCTTTTCCCTCCTGATTGATGATAGAGTCCGCGAATAAAAATTGGTTTCCCAAACGGTGACGTTTCGAGCGCAGGCGCGTAGTGAACTCCGTCGGGCAACTCGTTGAGATGTAAGTGTAATTTGACGCCGTTCAGATCTGCAAGGTCGTGCGCTGCAAGCCCATTGCCGAACACGTGCAAAGTTCTGACGTCGGGACATCGTCGGCGAAGAAACGCGGCGTCGGGAATGCTTGTAAAATTAAGGCTCGACGGGCGGTTGTTGGAACTTTTGAACGCAAGATTGAGCGCAAACACGCGGGGGATCTTTGCAGAATCGATAAACGCCGTTGATTGCTCGAGCGACGCGCCATCGGTGAGCAGCACTGCGTCGGCGAAATTCACGTCCATCGTTTTTGACGGTCGTACCAGCAGCGCGAACAGCGAGAGAGCAGCAAGACACGTTGCCGCGAGACGAAGCGGAAGTTGCCGACGATTCGGACGACGCACTTCATTCCAAACGAGCCAGCCGACAAGCGTTGCAAACAGCGCGGCAAAACTCCACGTCCAATTTCCAAGTGTGTTCAATTTTCAAACGGGTTTATCCTCACTTTGCGTTGCCGAAGGAATTAAAATATGCTTTTGCGACGCTGGACATCGACAGTGGCGTTTGTGCTAATCGTGGTTCAGCTGGCGGAAGCAATGTCAGCAGTGCGCGCTCGACCGACGCCAACCGCAGCGCTGGGGCAATGCCGCTTTCAGCAAGCGCGTTCAAACACAACCGCAAATCTCTCATCGCAGCGAGGTATCTTGTGGGTTCATTTCGGGCAGCGTCGCCGAGCGCTTGTCCGCCCCGTTCCAACGCTTGAATATCCGCGCCAGTCAGCGTTCCGCCCGATGTCGCTTTCTGAATAGCGGCGAGCGTAAGTCGAACCGTTTGGAAGTTGTCTTGTTCAACAACGCTTGTCGCATTGATGCTCGATTGAATTTTATCGAGTTTCCCTGAAAGCCTCTTTTCATCGGGCTTGAGCGGGGGCGGCTCGAATCCGACGCGCTGCACATAGACGCGCGACTTTTGTTGCAAATCTTTGAGCAATTTCAATGCGTTGAGCTCAAAGGGAATTGCATCGGTGGGCTTGTGCATCCGCAGATATAATTCGGCTTCCCACATTTCGGCAAGCGCCGCTTTGAGTTGCGCTTTCACGCCGTCGGAATAAAACGTCGCGCCTTCTTCTGTGTCGTGCGCGTGCGTGAATCGGCTCATCAGTTTTTCAACCGATTCCTCGTTTGGATTTTTATCCGCCATCTCTGCTGACTTGACATCGTGTCCGCAATTTGCATCGTGGACGTGCTTAATGAATTTCATCAACGGGTGAACCACGGAATCCTTCGGCGTGGCGGCTTTCATAATTTCGTCGACATCAACGCCGCCGATAGCCGATTCAAATTCTTCGCCGAGAAATTTGCCGTAACGCAGTCGCAAGACTTTTTGGTCGATACCAATGTTTTCCGAGCGTGCATTGAACTCTTTTTCCGAGAGCGTTTTTTTTTCGCGTAGGAGCTTTTGCGTGTCGATAATGATTTGGCGCTGGCTGCGGAAGTAGTCGGGCTGCGCCGCAATGGGCAGCGACATGCTGAAATCCACCTCGCTGGCAGCCGTGTCTTTGATGGAAACGATATGCGTTTCGGAGCGCGTCCAATTTGGCTTTGGTTCACGCGCGTCGGCGGCTTCCACATGCAGATAGAGTTCATCGCCGGGGGCAAGTCCAAACGCTTTCAAATCGAGTTGCCGCGAATACTTTTCTCCTGCAATGGATTCAAACGAAAGTATTTGCTCTCGAAATTTCACATTCTCGCCCTTGCCTTGCGTGATGACGGCGACGACTTTTGTTTTAGCGATGCCGTAGTCATCATGAATCGTCGCCGTCAGCGGGAGCAACGCCGTTTTCAAAATGTCAATGTCGCTGCGCTGGTCTGGTTCTGAAATAGCAATCGTCGGAGCATTGTCGCGCAGCATCTCAAGTTTATGGTAATCGCTTGTTTGCGTGCGTCCTTGTTCGTCCTCGATGTGCAACACATAAAAGCCGCCTGCGTCCAAGATTTTACTTCCGATGAACTTGCCCTTCTCATTTTTTAGGCGCAGCGTGTCGTCACCGTTGAAAACGAGCCAAGCCGACGCCACTCGGGTTGAAAATCGAATCTCAAACGACGCGCGACTGTGTTCAAGAAACGACAGGTCGAGCCGCGAGACCGTTTGAACAGGCTTGGCTGTATAGCGCGGCGGCGCAAGCGTAACCGATACGCTCTCTACATTGGGCGGAAGAGGCAC
Organism: [Candidatus Thermochlorobacteriaceae] bacterium GBChlB; assembly: GCA_000724175.1. Taxonomy (GTDB): domain Bacteria; phylum Bacteroidota; class Chlorobiia; order Chlorobiales; family Thermochlorobacteraceae; genus GBChlB. The sequence goes on from JPGV01000035.1 coordinate 22,609, forward strand.
GGCAACAGATGGGTTGGAAGCAGCCTGTAAGTCGCCGTTTGGTTTTTTAGAAAAGAGCAATTGTGTTGCAACAAGCAAACACGCGGCGACTGCGCTGAGCGCGAAGAAATATATCGCTGATGTCATTAGATTTGGCAGCACAGCTTCAAGGTTAAGCGATGCAGCTTTGGCGGTAATGCGTTTTTGTTGAAGTCGCTCCAAGAGTGTAAGGTTGGCGGGCGGCGCAAACAAGAGTTCCGCGCTTTCTTCCAATTCAGGCACAGCGCGGTTGAGATGCTGTGCAATGAGCGCGTCGGTCACCGCCTTTCCTTTTTCAAGCAGCGCAATGACTCCGAGCGATACGGTTGTGCCTAAAAGCGCCACCCCCACAAAAGTCAGCATCGAAATTGGTGTCAGCCAGCCAGCAAGCGCAGTTAAAACGAGCGCAATCGCAGTGCTTCTGAGCGCAAGGCTCGCCCAGCGCCGTTGATTGCAACGATGTGTAAGCGCGGCAGGCGTCGTCATAAAAATTGTCGTTGAGACATGATGCGTTCAATGATAAACAAAATCGTTGCGAAAATCCAGAGCGGCAGTTGAAGCGACATCGCCTCCGAGTTGTTCGGCTGCGGGGAAACTGTTTCGTCCGAATTATTTGCGCCTAAACTATCGCGTTTGGGCAGGCGTTGAAAATCGCTTGCGTGTCGCAGGTCGTTTTGTAAGTCAACTGTTATCGCTGGCTGAATTATCGAGGATAACCATTCGGGAAATGCTGGCGTCGAGACGAATTCGCTCCATGAAGGCGCAAATCGGCTATAAAAAAAATACTGCGTTACGCTGTCGCGCGTCTCACCCTCGAGCATTGACCTTCCAAACTCGTCGCGCCAGACCGGCGTGCCACGCGATTTCAATGGAACATATTTGGAAAAGGCAACCACATCGCCAGTTTGCGTCTTAAAAAATCCGTTTGTTGCCTCGCCGTCGCCTTTCGCATCAAATATAATCGATGCGCCATCTTGACCTGATTTGACAAGCGATTTCGGCACATCTTTATCCGACAGCCAAAAAATAAGCGACGCCGACTGCGGCAGCTCTTTGCTCGATTGACTGACAATATCCAGTTTTTTTCTCAACACCGATGCGACTGCGCGAAGTCCTTGTTCAACGTAACGGGCATCGGTTTTACGATTATTGTCGTAAAAAATCAGCGTGCGTTTCGGCGGCTCTTGCGCCAAGAGAGGAAATCCTTGCGCTCGGGCTTCCGCTTCACTTTGAAACGAGGTTATCCATCGCACGTATCGAAGATTGCTTTCACCACTCGTTACCAATACACTATCTTGTCCAACGATGCGTGCCGATTGAATCCACTTTTTTTCTTCATCAATCGGCGCAGTTTTCCAAACCACATGGTGGCGCAGCGTTGGCCGCTCGCCTGAGAGTTGCACAAGTCTCCCGCTCGTAAAGAGCCACAGCGAGGCATTCTTCGGCAGTTGCGCATCGGCTTCTTTGAGCAGCGACCAGACATTGGTCGTCTCGATGCGTGTTGTGTCGTCCAAGTTCGTTTCAGGAAACCCGTTGGCGAGTAAGCGAACCTCGTATCCCGCCGCTTTGAGCGAATCGAGCGTTTGATAGAACCATTTATCGACGACTCGATTTTTTACATCTGCGCTTATCAATACCCAGCCGACCACGCCACTTGATTTTTCCAAACGGTTCAATATAGGTTCGGCAATAAGCAGCGTCAACGCCAAGAGCAATGCCAATCGCAGACATAAGAGCGGCAGTTCGGTCAATTTCGGGCGGCGCGATGTAACTGCATCACTCTTCTCGAGAAACTTAATTGAGCCGACTTTCACGACGACCGCCTCGCGACTGCTGAGCAAATGAATGACGAGCGGCACGCCAAGCGCGAGAGCGCCTGCAAATGCAAGCGGCGACAGGAATTCCATCATACTTTTTTGCGAACTCTGAGAAACTCGCGCAGCGCAGCATCGAGCGGCTCTTGAATTAAAAAGCGGTGATAGGAGATGTGATTTTCAAGCAACGCTTCGCGCAGCACTTGCGCGTTTTGTTCTACGGCGGCACGATAGGCACTTCGGGCAGCATCGACATCAACCTGAACGCGCTCGCCTGTTTCTAAATCTTCAAACACGACAGCGCCGCGCTGTGGCAAATCAAGCTCGTTTTTGCCGACGAGATGACAAAGCATCACTTCATTTCGAAGACCGACCAGTTTGGAGAGTGCCGTTCGCAGTTCCTCCGACGCCTCGTGCATATCGCTCACGAACACCAGCAATTCTTTATGGCGCGACGCCGCAAATACAGTTTCAATGGAACGCCAGTCGCTCCACTTTCCTGATGCACAGAGCGACTCCAAAAGATGCAAGAAGCGATGCAACTGCCGATGGTTGCGGCTCGGCTCGATGCTCACAACACGTTCGTCGTTCAAAGCGTGGAGCGCGACGGCGTCGCCTTGTTTGTGTGCCAAATATGCCAACGACGCGATGAGAAATCGTGCGTAATCAAATTTTGAGACGCTGTTTTCGCGGTGGTTCATTGATGCGCTTGCATCGAGAACGAAACGAACTGTTACGCTTGTCTCGATTTCGGATTCGCGCACAAAAAATTTATCGGAACGTGCATACATCTTCCAATCGACACGCCGCAGGTCGTCGCCCGGTTGATAGCTGCGATACTGATTGAACTCTAACCCGACGCCAGACTTCGGGCTTTGATGCAAGCCGAGCATAAAGCCATCTACAACCGTCTTTGCAATGAGTTGCAGGTTAGCGATTGCCGCAAGCGCATGCGGCTCGATGAATTGATATGATGTAACCGACATCTGAAATTTGAGTAACACAACGCGATTGACTTGGTAGGTGAGTCACACAGCACCAAAGGGGAATGTTACTCAAATTTTTTCACTTTCGGCTTTTCTAATTTTTGGCGCGTGGCAGTGGGAATAAACCGTCGCTCTTCGCGCGATTTTCTATCGACAACATAGAGCGTTACCTCGATTTCTTCTTCCGAGTAACCTGCGGCTTTGGCAGCGGCAAGCACGGCTTTATAGGTCGATTCACTGAGCAGTGGCTTAATCGTTCCAGTGGTTTGAAAGTAGAAATAATCGGCGCGGTAGCCTGAATCTGCTAACGGTTCAGCGTTCCGAGTCTCACGGTTGCGACTCTCGCTCTCGGGCGACGCGGCAAACAGCACAGCGATAGACAACGCAGCAAGCACAACCATTGTCAGGGCATGTTTCATAGCAAGGGAAATTTAAAGTGCAAAGAATTTGTTTGGGAAAACTTTAGCAAGCGAAAGTAGCTTTTTTGTCGCCTTTTTCAAAATGTTATTACTACTGCAACAGTTTCTCAACAATCGCGTCGATTTTAGAAATCTCCGCCGCCAAGTTCTTGCGAATCTGACTTCGGACGCGCCCTAAAATTCGTGCGTTCAAATCGGCATCGCCGTAGTCTTTATCTATACTTCATTTCCTCAATGATGTCGCCGATTTTCTCAATAGGGAATTGATAGATGACGCGATAATCGCCG
>JPGV01000036.1 GCA_000724175.1 [Candidatus Thermochlorobacteriaceae] bacterium GBChlB
CTTTCTGCGCAAGAGAACTACTTCACGGATACCACTTTTACAGAGTTTGGCATCTATGAATATGCGGTGCAAGCGGTGGGCATGTTCGAGTCGGAAAGCGCAATGAGTGCAGCGGTGCGGGTTGAGTATAAAAAATTGCCGCCCGTGCCTCCTGCTGATGTGCGTGCCATACCGACAGCGGAAGGCGTGCGCATCACTTGGGGCGAAGTCGTGCAGGAGCGATTGACGGGCTATAAACTCTACCGCTATGAGCGCGGCAAAACGCCAACGGCTCTGGTAACAGTTAAACCTGATGAGCAGACCTTTCTCGATAAATCTGCTAAAAAAGGCACGCTGTATTTTTACTTCGTTACCAGCATCGCCAAAACCGATGAGAGCGTGCCGAGCGAAGAAGTTGGATTGCGTCCGTAAGCCGTCTTTGTGCGCTAAGGTGCGTGGGCGGATTATCGTTGTGTAGTTCGCATTGCACGCAGTTTGAGCAGATACGTGCTTGATTCAATTTTGCGTCGCAGTGTCGAGACATCGCTTTTGTCGGGCGCGACTTCTCTGCCGATGTGAATAGTGCTGGCTTCCAACTTTTGGTCGCGGGCGTTGCTGCGCTCTATTGCTGCGGCAAGGGTGTCGGCGAGTTTAGCGTCATCGCTGGGCTTGACGAGATAGCGAAAGACATTAAGTTCATTGATGGCGCGTATAGCCAGCGTGGCATCGCGCTGTTCGGTGTAAATGAGCGTAATGGTGTTCGGATACTCGTGCGAAATGGCGTTCAAGAAATCTATCGCGTCTGCGTCGGCGAAATCAACATTGCTGACGACGACTGAAACGGGTCGTTTGGAAAGTTCGCGCAATGCCTCGTCGGTTGACGAAACGCCCGCCGCATCGTATTTGGTCGAGAATTGATTGACCAGTGTCTGGACGACGGCAGCCTGCTCATCGACAAAGAGAACGGCATTTTTGTGCATTGTCGCACCGTTGAGCGTGTCCGCTTTTTTAGCGGCGGCGTCGCGCTCGACTTTTTCCAATCGCTCACTGATTCGAAACCCAAGCTCCACAACTCGCATCAAATTGTCGGAATTCCACGGCTTGCTAATATAGCGGAACACTTCACCCGAATTGACCGAGTTCAAAATCGCATCGAGGTCAGAATAGCCGGTGAGCAAAATGCGGATGGTGTGCGGACTAAGCCGTTTGATCTCTCGCAGCGTCTCGTGTCCCAAAAGTCCGGGCATACGTTGGTCGCAGATAACAACTTTGATGTTTGGGTGTTGTTTGATTTCTTTCAAGCCTTGCTCGCCGCTTTGCGCTGTATAGACTTGGTAGTCGCGCTTGAATAAAATTTTCAACGAATCCAGAATAAGCGGTTCGTCGTCGATGAGTAATAATTCAGGCTTCTCTGCCATGGGTATGTCTCCTTTCATTGTTAAACCTTCGTTTGTCTCGTCGGAATGCGCACGCTGAATTCCGTGCCTTGCCCGACGGTGCTTTTGACGCTAATCGTCCCTTTATGCCGCTCGATAATTTGATACGAAATGGATAAGCCCAGTCCCGTGCCTTGTCCGACAGGCTTCGTTGTAAAAAACGGGTCAAAAATTTTGTTCAAATGCTCTGGCGCAATGCCTTTACCGTTGTCGGCGATTTTAATGACCGCGTATTTTTGGTCGGCTTTGTTTAGGGCTTCGACCTTTGGCTCGGATTCATAGCGCGTCGTGAGTTTGATAACGCCCTTTTCTTGTATGGCTTGCGCGGCGTTGATGATTAAGTTCAAAAAGACTTGATTAAGCTGCGACGGATAACATTCGGCTTTGAGGTCGGGCGCGAAGTCTTTGATGATTTCCGCTTTATGCTTAATAGCGTTGTGGGCAATCACGAGCGTTGAGTTCAAGCCTTCATTGATGTCGGAAAGTTTGAACGCGCTTTCATCGAGGCGCGAAAAGTTTTTCAAATTCAGAACGAGCTCTTCAATGCGCTCAATGCCGATTTTGGAATGTTCAAGCATTTTCCGTGAGTCTTCAAGTACTTCGTTTTCATCGAGTTCTTTTGCGGCTTCGAAGGCTTCGGCGATGTGCTTCTCGACATGTTCAGTGTCGCCGTCGACAAGAGCTTCCGCTAATTGGTGTTGCTTTTCTAAGAGCGATTCAATTTCCTCTTGATTGCGCGAAAGCAGGGTGAGGCTGTTCTTCACGAATCCGAGCGGCGTGTTGACTTCGTGCGCAATACCTGCGACCATTTGCCCCAGCGACGACATTTTTTCCGCTTGCACGAGTTGCAACTGTTGCGATTTAATCTGCTCGTTCTTCTCGTTAAGCGCGACAATCGTCCGTTCAAGTTCTCTTTGCTTTTCTGCAAGTTCCGTATTGCTTTGGTTCAAGGCGGTGATGGTTTCTTCCAAGCGTTGCTTGCGGATTTCTTCGGTAATGCGGTCGCGCTCTGAAATTTCTTGCGCCATGGCGTTGAACGCCGCCGCCAAGTCTCCGATTTCGTCGTTAGAAAGTGCCTGAACGCGCTGTGATTTCTCCCCTCTTGAAAACGCTAATACCGCATCGGTGATACGCTGAATCGGCTTCGTGATGAGAAACGCCAAGAGAAATGACAGCATCGCGCCAGAGACCACCGCAATCAAACTCGTTACTATCACGCTCCGCTGTTTCTCGCTTAATTGAACGAGATAAAAGTTGTTTTTGAAATCCACTTCAATCAGCCCCAACACATTGCCCGCCGAATCCAAGATGGGCGAATATGCCGAAACCCACACGCCGTTCTCGTCTTCATAAATCCCCGTGTAGCTTGATGAACGGTTTTGAAACGCATACTCCATTTCAGGGCGGATTCGGTACGGCGTTCCGACATATTGGCTGTAGAACATGACTGCGAAGCGCATCGTATCTCGCGCCGCCCATTTGAACGCATAAACATTGTCATCGTCAAATCCTAAATACCGATTGGCTTTGGTGAATCGTGCGATTTTATCGTGAATGAGTTTGTATTCAGGCAAGAGCGTATCGGCGGGAATCGCACTCAATTTGGCAAAGTCCGACGGATTGATTTCAAGCGCGAGCGCGTTGGCGGCAGTTTGCAGTTGCTCCTGCAAGTGTTTGAGCGTCTCCTCTTTTTGATTTTGAAAATTGAGAATAGCAGGCATTAAAATTGCGACGGAAAGAATGAGCGCTTGAGCAAGGGCGATTTTAACGCCAAGCCGCAGTCGTGGGCGCCGATGCAGCGCCGATGCATTGAGTTCGTTAGGCATCACAGATTTTTTTGGTGAAAAGGTAGGACGCTCGCATCACAAATGTATCACAACAATCGACGGCGCTTTTCGAGACGCTCATTTTTTTGATAGATTTAGCCAAATCGAAAAACTATGGTGCCGACAAAAGAGGATGTTCTTTCCATTTTCAAATCGACGGGCGCGTTGCTCGAAGGACATTTTTTGCTCTCGTCGGGACTTCACAGCCCAAATTATTTTCAATGCGCTAAAGTCTTGCAGTATCCGAAGTATCTGACGATGCTCTGCGAACCGATTGCGGCGCACTTCGCTAATGCACAAATTCAGGTGGTGATTTCACCTGCGTTGGGCGGCGTGGTGGTCGGCACAGAGGTCGGCCGACTGCTCGGCGTGCGCACGATATTCGCAGAACGCGCCGACGGCATCATGACGCTTCGACGCGGCTTCGAGCTTCAACCGACGGAGCGATGCTTGATTGTTGAAGATGTGGTTACGACTGGCGGCTCCGTGCGCGAAGTGATGAAAATCGTCGAAGAACATAATGCAGTGGTCGCTGGCGTCGGATTCATCGTCGACCGTAGCAACGGCAAGGTAAAGTTATCCGACAACCAATTTTCGCTCCTGCAAATGGATGTGGTGGCATACCAGCCCGACGACCTGCCCCCAGAACTTGCCAGACTTCCTGCGATTAAACCGGGCAGTCGCCCAAAGCCGCAACTTCCGTAATGGCGTGAGGACAAATATGCTAAAACGTTGATGTAAAAGATTTTAAAGCAATTCTCTTGTATTTTTAACTGGATTTACCTAAATTTAGTCAATTCACAACACCGAATCGCAACCAAGCCGTGAACGGTTGCTGCACACACACACTCTTTCTATGCTGCACTGCTCAACGACAACGGCAAAACTGCTTGCAACTCTGATTGCTGTCTGCTGTTTTTTCTCCGAAACCAGTTACGCCAATGTCGCCAAAAGCAAACGGCGGCGCAGCAGCAGCGTAACGCTTGTCTCAACAACGCTCTCAGGGTCAACCGCCGAAGAACGGCTGGCGGAGTGCAGCGAAAAAATCGAGCGAATGCTGCGCAGTTGGAATCGAGGCAAGGTCGGCGTGCTGATTCAAACGGACGACAACGAAACGATTTTTACAAAATATCCTAACGACCTCTTTAAGCCTGCCTCGAATCTCAAACTTATCACCTCCGCCGTCGCGCTCGAAAAATTAGGACCAGACTTCAAATACCGAACCGATTTTTTTATCGATGGTGAACTCAAGAACGGCGTCTTGCACGGAAATTTAATTCTGGCTGGCACGACCGACCCGCTCTTGTCGGGATTCTTCGATAAAGACATCAACGACATTGTGCGCGAGTGGGCAGATACATTCACCATGCTTGGCATTACGAAAATTGTCGGCGATGTAATTCTCGATAATAGCTACTATGTCGGCAATAAAACGCCCGTGGTGAACGGCGAGCCGATTCGCTTTGCCACCATGGCGAGTTTCAAACGCGCGAGCGAGTCGCAACTAAACAAAGTCTCGACGGTGCGCACCATAAAAACCAAGAGCGGACAAAAGCGCGTGGTGCGTCGTGGCTTCCGACGCCGCAGCCGATTGAAAATGGTCTCGATTGAGCCAAACACCTATTGCGCTAACGCGCTGCTCTCGGAGCTGCAAGCGCGCGGCATTATTGACGACGACAAAACGCTTAAAAAAATTACCTATTTAAGGACGCTCGACCGCACGGCTTGGAAACATATTTACACCTATTTCTCGCTCTCGCTCTATCAAGCCTTGAAAATCACCAACAAGTCATCGGATAATTTTTACGCCGACCAACTTCTGCGCACGCTTGGCGGCGAATTTTACGGCGAAGGCACGATTGAAAAAGGCTTGGAGGTCGTCAAGGAATTTTTGGTGAAAAACGTCGGTGTCGCTCGCAAAGAATTTCAACTCTCCGACGGGTCGGGACTCTCACACAACAATACAGTAACGCCACACCTGATTATTGAGGTCATGCGCTATATGCGTTTGCGCGGTAAATACTTCAAAGAATACTACAACTCGCTCGCCGTGCCGATGGCGGAGGGCACACTCGTCGGTAGAATCCATCACCCGCTTGCTCAAAACATTCGCGCTAAGACTGGCTCCATCACGGGCGTCTCGTCGCTGTCGGGATATTTGACAAGCCGCAACGGCAAGCAAATTTATTTCGCCATCATCGGCAACGGCTCGGGACGCCGCTACTCGCGTAACTTCGCCCGCGTCGAGGACACGATTTGTAAATTGCTGCTGGAAATTTAAGACGCAACTGCTTTTTATTCTCTCGTCAGCCGAAATCCCCTGTATTAACGGGCAATGTCGGGTGATATTGCCCGTGCAAACGAGAATATGTCCCAATGGATATACGCGTTTAGCGTTACGGCAACACATCGCGTAGGTAGCGTCCGGTGTGCGACTGTTCCGACTTAGCGACGTCTTCGGGCGTGCCTTGTGCAACGATTTCGCCGCCCTTGTCGCCGGCTTCCGGTCCCATATCAATAATCCAATCGGCTTGTTTAATCACGTCGAGATTATGCTCGATAATAACGAGCGTGTTGTCTTGGTCAATCAATCGATTGAAACACTTAATCAGCTTTTGAATATCGTCGAAGTGCAAGCCTGTTGTGGGTTCATCGAAAATGAAGAGCGAGTTTCGAGAGTCGTTGGCGGCGATGTGATAGGCAAGTTTCAAGCGTTGCGCTTCGCCGCCGGAGAGCGTGCTGCCCGATTGACCCAATTGCAAATAGCCTAAGCCGACGTCAATCAGGACATTGAGTTTCTTGGCGATGTTTTTTTTCTCGGCGAAAAACTCCGATGCGTCGGCAATGGTCATATCAAGCACATCAGCGATAGATTTCCCGTTGTAGAGCGCATTGAGCGTGTCGGGCTTGTATCGTTTGCCGTTGCAGGCTTCGCAGGGCGTTTCGATGTCGGCAAGAAATTGCATCTCGACGCGAATAACGCCTTCGCCTTGACAGGCTTCGCAGCGTCCGCCTGGAATGTTAAACGAAAAATATCCCGTGTCCCAACCTTTCAATTTCGCATACTGCGTTTGTGCGAAGAGCGCGCGAATGTCGTCAAAAATTTTGAGATAGGTTGCTGGATTACTGCGGCTCGTGCGTCCGATGGGCGATTGGTCGACGAGTTCCATTTTGCTGATGAGCTTTGCGCCGCGCAAGGCTCGGTGCGCCCCAACGCGCTCCGCCGTGCCGACGGTCTGTTTGAGAATGCCGAGATATAAAACATCGTTGATGAGCGTCGATTTGCCCGAACCGCTCACGCCCGTTACACAGGTCATCACGCCGAGCGGAATTTTGACGTCGATGTTTCTCAAATTGTTTTCTAATGCGCCCTCGATGTCAATCGCCTTCTCGAAGTTTGGTTTGCGGCGTTCCGTCGGCACGGGGATTGCAAATTTTTCGCGCAGATATTTTCCCGTCAGCGATGTCGTGCTGCTGAAAATTTCCCCCGGTGAGCCTTGAAAGGTAATCTCGCCGCCGTGTCGTCCCGCGCCTACGCCCAAGTCAATCAGCACGTCGGCAGCTTCCATAATTTCACGGTCATGCTCGACGACGACGACCGTGTTTCCAATGTCGCGCAGCCGACGAAGAATCCTAATGAGCCGCGCTGAATCGCGTTGATGTAGCCCAATCGAGGGCTCATCTAAAATGTAGATTGAGCCTTGCAGCGATGAGCCGAGCGAGGTCGACAAATTGATGCGTTGCGATTCGCCGCCAGAGAGCGTCGATGACGGACGGTCGAGCGTGAGGTAATCGAGACCGACCTCGACGAGATAGCCCAAGCGGCGTTCCAGTTCATTCAAAATGGTTTGCGCAACCTCGCGATCGAACCGAGAAATTTCCAGCGACCGAATAAACTCAAAGGCTTCGCCAATGGTCATTTGAACCACATCGGCGATGGTTTTGCCAGAGACGCGCACAAGCCGTGCCGCTTCGCGTAGGCGCGCGCCGCCGCAGTCGGGACAGGTCGAGTAGCCGCGATAACGATTGAGTAAGACGCGGTAGTGCATTTTGTATTGCGCCTCGCGCTCAATCTCTTTGAAAAATCCCGTGATGCCTGCGAAGCCCTCTTTTGGCACGCCGTCCCAAATGAGCTTTCGTGTTGCGGCTGGAAGTTTGCCGTAGGGCACATCGAGCGCGACGGCGTGTTTTGACGCAATGCGAATCAGGTCGCGCAAGTGTTTGGAGTGTTTATCGGAATTCCAACAAACAATGGCGCCGTCGCGTATCGAGAGCGCTTTGCTTGGCACAACGGCGTCTTCATCAATGCCAGAGACGCGCCCGAAGCCTTGACAGGTTGGGCAAGCACCAAACGGTGAATTAAAGGCGAAGAGCTGCGGCGTTGGCTCTTCGTATTCGATGCCGTTGAGCTCGAACTTATCGCTGAACTCGTAATCTCTGCTGCCCAACACACGAATCGTGCAGTAGCCGTGCGCTTCGCGGAACGCCGTCTCGACAGCTTCTGTAACGCGCTGGTAAAGGTCGTTGTCATGTTTCAGGACGAGACGATCGGCAAGCACTAAAAGTTTTTCTTGTTCTTTTTTGGGAAGCGTGGAGAGCTTTTTCTCTGTTTCAGCGTCGCCGATGTCTAAAATGTCCTCGCCGCGAACAATCCTAAAAAATCCTTTTTGCTTGAGCGTCTGCAATTCTTCCTTGAAGGTGCGCGCCTTGTCTTTTTCAGTTTTATGATGTGGAAGCGGAAAGCACACGTAAAATTTCGCGCCCTCGTCAAGCAGTCTTAATTGAATCAAGGCGTCTTCGGGCGAATGTTTCAAGACAAGTTCGTTGGTGTCTTTGGAATAGGTTTTCCCAATACGAGCAAAAAGCAAGCGAAGGTAGTCGTAAATTTCTGTAACCGTGCCAACAGTCGAGCGCGGATTTTTCGAAATCGTTTTTTGCTCAATCGCAATCGCTGGTGCAATACCTGAAATAAAATCTACATCAGGTTTTGGCAGCCGCTCCAAAAACTGCCGAATGTAAGACGACATCGATTCAACATATCGGCGATGCCCTTCGGCATAGAGCGTGTCAAACGCAAGGCTCGATTTGCCTGACCCACTGACGCCTGTAATAACGACAAGCTGGTGGCGCGGAATCAACACATCAATGTTTTTTAAGTTATGGGTGCGTGCGCCCTTGATGAAAATGCCTTTGCGCGTGTCAAACGAAGAGAGCATCGGGACGGATGGTGCAACGGTGGTCATATCAGATTGAAAATTAAATTCAAACACGTGTTCAAGTAGAAATGAGCCGTAGATGTGCAGTTGGGTTGAGCGTGCGGTCGACTCCGATGTTCATATTGCCAAGAGCGTCATAAAATCTCAAACACAAGTTTGGAGATATAAAAATTAAACACCATCACCAAGCCACAGGAAACAACAATGCCTTTGATGGTCGAGTTGCCAACGCCGACCGTGCCGCCCGTTGCCGAAAACCCATTGTAGCACGTCACGAGCGTCATTAAAATGGCAAAGACAGGTGGTTTCAAAAAGCCGACGTAAAAATCTTTCGGCACAAGAAAGTTCATCACAGGATTCCAATAAAACGCGGCGTCCAAACTGTGATAGCCAATTGCCATGAAGGCGCCTGCAAGCAAGCCAGCGGCGTCGCAAAGTGCGGTGAGCGGCGGAAACATAATGAGCGCGGCGACAAGGCGTGGCACAACGAGCTTTGCAATCGGGTCGGTGCCAAACGCCCGCAGTGCATCGATTTGTTCGGAGATTTTCATCGCGCCAAGTTCCGAGCCGTTGCGCGCGCCGACGCGCGCCGAAAGCATAATGCCTGTCAAAAGCGGGCCTAATTCGCGGATAATCGAGAACGCCGTTGTGCGCCCAATCAGTCCCTTCGCGCCGAACTCCGTCAGAATGTTGCCGATTTCAAAGGTCAAAAGTCCGCCAATCGAGACCGCGCTCACCAAGACAATCGGCAGCGATTCCGTGCCGCTGACATACATCTGGTTCAGCACATCTTTCCAGTAGCGTCGTGTCGAGCCAAGCGCGCCAAAAGTGCGAATCGAGAACTCGAAAAATTCCTGCATGGAAAGGAAAAACGATTTGAGACGAGCGTTCAACTGTTCAGTGTAAGACGGCGCGATGTTCTGCATAGTGTATAACAAGTGATGTGGAGAGAAAGATACGGATTTCCCGCTAAACCGTTATTTGAGCAGCGTTGCCAAGTCCAGCCCAAGCGCGTCGCAGTAAGACGGTTTGCGCACGGCGAGTCCTTTTCCCTTTCGATACTTGTGCCACTCATTTTTTTTGTAATCATAGACGAAGCCTTCGGCAATGCCGTAGCGCGTCTCCTCAATCAGGCGTCGAACTTTTTCAAGGTCGTTTGAGACGGAGCGCGTGCGCGTAATTTCAATGATAACGGGAATCGTCTCGCGCTCCGCGTCGTAAAGCAAAATATCGGGAACGGGACTCGTCTGGTCTTCATCGAGCATCGTTTCAGGCAAAGGTTCAAGCGCAATGGATTTCTGGGCGTAATATAGATGCCCTAACGACGCAATCAACTTGCTGATGATGCGCTGATGTGACCAAGGCGCGTTGATGCCCATTTGTTTGACCTCGTCGAGCGTGATCATGCTAATTCCGGATTGGCATTGGTTGCTGCGGCTTAAGCGTTACGGCGGGAAAGATAACTCGAAACGTGCTGCCTTTTCCAAGCGTTGAATCGACTAAAAAATTGCCGTCGAAATGCTCGATAAAATCTTTGCAGAAGAGCAGCCCCAGTCCCGTGCCTTTTTCGCCTGCCGTGCCGAGCGTAGAAGGGAGAGATTTTGCAGAGATGATTTTCTGAACCGTCTCTTCGCTCATGCCGACACCCGTATCTGTGACTTCAAACACGGCCATTTTACCTTCTACTTTGGTTTGCACAGAAACGGTGCCGCCCTCGGGCGTAAATTTAATTGCGTTTGAAATTAAGTTGCGCATCACCGCGCTAATCATATTCTCATCAGCTTCAATTAGGGCGGACTTCAACGCCGTGGCGTTAAGCGTGATCGCTTTACGCTGTGCTGACGACGAGAGCAACGTCATTGCCAGTTGCGCAAGTTGAGCCAAATCCACCAATTGTCGTTGCCTACCGCTGCTGAGCGGAAGGTTGCGCGACCACGATAAAATATCCTCGACCAGTTCGAGCGTTTGTTTGGACGTTTTCGTGATGGTGGTGAGGGTCGATTTTTCGTTGGCGGGAAACGCGGTTGACGATTCCAAAAATTCGGAAAGTTGCCAAATGCCGCTAATCGGATTGCGCAAGTCGTGTCCGATGACGCTGAAGAGTTTATCTTTCGTTTTGATAAGCTCTTCAAGCTGTGTTTTGCGCTCTTCAAGCAATTTATTTTGCAACAGAATTTGCTCCGTGCGTTTTTTGACTTTTTCTTCGAGCAGTTCATTTTGGTGCCGCGTCAGAACTTCACGCTCTTCAATGGCTTTGAGCGCCTCTGCTTGCGCCGTGTCTTTTTCGGCGCGCAGCACGTTGATGCGGTCGGCAAGTGCCAGCGAGAGCAACATAATATCGAGCGCAGAGCCGACCTGCGAGGCATGATACGTCCAAATGCTATGCGGAATCGCGCCCACACGGTCGAAGACCGTTAGACAAACGCCGACAAGAAAGATGCACCACGAGACGACGAAAAATCGTGCGGGCTCATAGCCTTGTTTGTAAAGCGTGATGCCTGCCGCAAGCATTGTGCCGCACCCGAACAGCGCGACGACTTGCACCAATTGATTCGCCCAAAAGTGTAAGCCAGCCAAATTGAGCGGAAAGACCAGCAGGTTCAGCCAGACAGCGGCAAGAAGCCAACGATGAATTTTCGGCGCGCTGTCTTTGGTTCTCAAAAATTGAATGCTGAACACCGTCGAGAATATCGCCAGCCCGAAAATGCTCGGTTCGAGCAAATTGATGTGCGGAAATTCTCCCCAAAGAAATCTGTTTGTAAAGCCGTTCATGTGTGCCAGCAGCAGCCCATTGGCAAGCACATGCAAAATGTAGTAAAGGTAGAGAGTGTCTTTTGTGCCGACCCACAGGAAAAACGAGTAGGCGATAATCATGACCACAAAGCCGAAGTAAAGTCCGTGCAGAAACGAGCGCATTGGGCCATATAAATGAAACCCAGCATCGGTCATTAGGACAGGAATAATCTGCATGCTGTATGTGGAGACAATACGCACATAGTATGTGGCCACATCGTTGGGTAAGTCAAAGAGCAGCGTGCTATATGTGATGTCGCGGTCGCTGAACGGAATCATTGAGCCAATCAGTTTGCGGTAGGCAAGGCTGTCCGTTCCTGCAAGAGTTTTTTTAAATCCAAAGACCTCAACGGAATCGAGCAGAGGATAAAAAAATTCTAAGATGCGATGAGTGCTGCCGCTCTCGAGCGTAAATTTTAGCCAGACCGCGCCGCGCATACCATTAAAGGTTGGTGCATCAATGTCGCTTTTGACAAACAAACGTTGAACCGAGTCGGACAGGACGTCTTGAATGTTCAATCGGCGCGAGTCGTCGACAAAGACAGATGTTTTTTTCCCAATAAACACGCGGGAAGCCCCATCAAGACTATTGGCACTGGGGCGCGCCGATACGTGCGGCAAGTCGAGAAAGCAGATAAGCGACAGCGCGATAGCAGACAATTGCGTGAAACCCATGAAGTAATCAGCAGAAAAGTCTGAACGAGGTTACGGAATGGCAAAGTTAAGGCGTGCTGCGCAGAAAACGAAACCCTCTGCAACATAAGAACATCAATGCACAAAAGGTATGCGAACGAGAGCGCTCGGATGTGTGACTCAAAGGAGAGGCGATGCGCTGCAAAAATTTTTCGTTAGAGAAAAAAAAATTATCTTAAACTTCTCATTTAGCCAATCACGCGAGTAGTGTAGTGTCCAGATGTGGCCGATAAATCGGCGGCACTGTTGGCAGTTTTGGGTAAATTCAAGTGGTATTCTTCAAGTTCAAGCAGTAAACTTTCACTTCATCAAAATGATACAGCATAATGGTCACGCC
Organism: [Candidatus Thermochlorobacteriaceae] bacterium GBChlB; assembly: GCA_000724175.1. GTDB lineage: Bacteria > Bacteroidota > Chlorobiia > Chlorobiales > Thermochlorobacteraceae > GBChlB. The sequence goes on from JPGV01000036.1 coordinate 12,281, forward strand.
AATGGGCATAGTGCCCCGGAGATTCCAGACCTAACAATTATCGGTGCAGGGCCGACAGGGCTTTATGCGGCCTTCTATGCTGGACTGCGCGCCATGAGCGTCCGCATTGTCGATAGCCTCTCTGAAATTGGCGGGCAACTCACCGCGCTCTATCCGAAAAAGTATATCTACGATGTGGCAGGCTATCCAAAAGTGCTTGCCGAGGAGTTGGTCAAGAGCCTCTATGAGCAATGTGCGCAATACAATCCCGAAATTTTGACCGACACCAAAATCGAGAACTTAGCCCACGAGGGCGACCTGGTCAAACTGACGACCAGCGACGGGCGTGTGCTGTATTCTAAAACGGTCATTATTGCGGCAGGCGTCGGCGCCTTTACGCCGCGCAAGCTGGAAAACCCAGAGCTTCAAGCATGGGAGGGAAAAGGACTGTATTACTTCGTCAAAGATCCGGCCATGTTCTATGACAAAAAGCTGCTGGTCGTTGGCGGCGGGGACTCGGCGATGGACTGGGCAATGGCGCTGGGCAACAAATCTACCATGACGCTAATTCATCGCCGCGATAAATTCGTCGCCCACGAAGACAGCGTCAACAAGGTCAAAGCGATGGGCGTGCCGATAAAAACATTTTGGGAACTGAAAACCATCATTGGCGAAAACGGCGTCATTAGAAAAGCGGTCATTTTCAACAACAAAACCAAAGAAGAAGAAACGCTGGAAGTCGACGCTGTGTTATGCAACCTTGGCTTTCTGACAAATCTTGGCTCGATTAAAGACTGGGTTGAGATTGAGAATGGCGGCGTGAAGGTCAATCATGCCATGGAAACAAGCATGAAGGGCGTCTATGCAGCAGGCGATATTGCATGGCACGCGGCGAAGTTAAAACTGATTGCCACAGGCTTCGGTGAAGCAGCGACTGCCGTCTGTAGCGCGTATGTTCAAGTAACACCGGGCGCGAGCTTCTTCCCTGGACACAGCAGCACAACGATGGAGAAAAAAGAAAAAGAAGGAAAACATCAGCCAGCGTAGCTTCCTGCCGGCTTAACCAACCAAGTTGGCTCAATCGCAAAACAAGTGTAAATTCTGCTACAACCTAAATGATAAAACGATGATAGATGTGATTACCCCAAGTGCAACGCCAAAACCAAAGGCATCGGAACGCAAACTGGCGGATATCTTAATCGTCGACGACCAAGAAATCATCTTGAAGTTGCTCGAAGAGACGCTGCGTGGCGAAGGCTACAATGTGCGCATGGCGACCAATGGACAAGAGGCACTTGATACCATTGGGGAACAGAAGCCCGATTTGATTATCACCGATATGTTGATGCCGAAGATGAACGGCGTCGATATGGTTGCCAAATTGAAAGAATCGCCCGACACACGGCTGATTCCAACGATTATGCTCACAGGCTTATTCGATTTCGACAATAAAGTGCGCGCCTTGGAAGTCGGCGTCGATGACTTCTTAGGCAAGCCGTTTAATCGAATCGAGCTGATTACGAAAGTGCGCGCCCTCTTAAAAACAAAAATGTTCATTGACCAATTGGAGAACGCCGAAACGGTGATTTTCTCGCTGGCTCTGGCAATCGAAGGTCGAGACCCTTATACCAACGGACACTGCCACCGGCTGTCCGATTACGGCATGAAGCTCGCTAAAAAGATTGGATTAGAAGAATGGCAAATCGACGCCGTGCGCAAAGGCGGCGTCTTGCACGACATTGGCAAAATCGCCGTCTCCGATACGATTCTGCTCAAGCCCGGCAAATTGACGCCCGAAGAATATGAAGTGATGAAAATTCACCCCGAAGCAGGCGAGAACATCTGTAAGCCGCTCAAATCGCTGGCGCCCGTGCTTCCGATTATTCGCGCGCACCAAGAACGCTGGGACGGCAAAGGCTATCCCGATAAGCTCGCTGGCACAGATATTCCAATCACCGCCCGCGTGATTGCAACCGTCGATTTCTTCGACGCGCTGATGACCGTGCGCCCGTATAAACGTGCGCTCGATGTCAAACAATGTCTGGAGATTATGAGCCAAGAAACGCAGGAAAATAAATGGGACCCGAACCTGATGCGCGTCTTCCAAGACATGATTGTGTCCGAAGAAATTGACAAAGCGCCAGAGGACATCACGACCATCAAATACGACTTTGCCTAATGCGATATGAAATTTAATGTTCTTACCCGCGCCGACCTTGACGGACTTGTCTGCGCGGTGATTCTGAAAAACACCGAAGACATTGACAAGATTCGGTTTTCAGAACCCAAGTTCGTGCAAGACAAAGAAATCGACGTCTTCCCCAACGACATCATCACGAACTTGCCGTATGACCCACGCTGCGCGATGTGGTTCGACCACCACATCGCCAACGTTAGACCCAAAGAGTTCAAAGGCGCATTTAAAGTTGCGCCGAGCGCCGCTCGCGTCGTGTATGATTACTACCTGCCGAACTTTCCGCAGCTCAAAAAATACGAGCAGTTGATGTATCATACCGACCGCATCGACGCTGCCGACCTGACCTACGACGAAGTCTTAGAGCCGCAAGGCTACCTGCTGCTGTCAATGACCATCGATGGCAAATACCACGACGATGAACCCTACTGGCTTAAACTCATTGACCTGCTGGTTGAGAAGCCAATCCAAGAAATTATGAATGACCCAGATGTGAAAGCCAAAGTGGAGAGGTTCTCCAAAGAAGATTTAGAGTTTCGGCAACTGGTGAGAGACCATTCGCGGATGGAAAAAAATGTGTTAGTAACCGACTTGCGCAATGTCGAGAAACTGCCCAACGGCAATCGCTATTATGTTTATGCCTTTCAAGCGGCGACGAATCTCTCGATGCGTATCACCAACGACCGCGAACGACCGGGCTATGTTTCCATCGGCGTTGGCTATAACATCTTCAATAAAACGGCAAACATCAACGTCGGAGAACTGATGAAGAAATACGGCGGTGGCGGACATAAAACCGTCGGTAGCACGAAAGTCAAAGCCGAAGATGCCGATAAAATCGTGAAGGAAATGCTGGTCTATCTGACAATGCGCTAAGTTGCTGCCCCGATGGCACCGTTACAGATAAAGCCGATTTGGTCGATTTGACAGTTACCCACCCGTAAACGCCTGTATTTACGAGGACTTACGGCGCAAAGCCCTTCTCGTAAAAGCCGCCCCGAACGGCTTTTTTTCTTTGTCTGCCCGACGCTGAACCTCTAACTTGCTTCCGCGATAACATCGGTGTGTGTGAATGGCAAGTGAGCGACGCGCAGAGTGAACCACAGGTCAAAAAAACAATCTTCGCTACAGGAATTAGACGTGAAATCAGTATGAGAGTCATCACTTTTACGGGAAAGGGCGGCGTCGGCAAAACCAGCGTCGCAGCCGCAACCGCGTTACGACTGTCGGAGTTGGGATATCGAACGCTGGTGATGTCCACCGACCCAGCGCACAGTTTATCGGATTCGTTTGATGTTCAGCTCGATGGCGAACCGCGCTGCCTCAAAGACAATCTGCACGCGATTGAAGTGAACGCCTATGTCGATTTGCGCGAGAATTGGGACATCGTGCAGCGCTATTTCGGAAACCTGCTTGCAGCACAAGGTGCGGTCGGTATTATGGCGGACGAAATGACCGTGCTGCCCGGTATGGAAGAGCTTTTTGCGCTGATGCGCGTGCGGCGTTACAAAGAGTCGGGCAAGTATGATGCGCTCGTGCTGGACACCGCGCCCACAGGTGAGACGCTGCGCTTGCTCTCGCTGCCTGAAATGCTCACATGGGGAATTAAAATGGCGCGCACCGTCGAGAAGTTCATCTTAAAGCCCGTCGCGCGTCCGCTCTCGAAGTTCTCAGATAAACTGTCGGCAATGGTGCCGCCCGAAGAAATGATGGCAACGGTCGACGACATGTTCGCCGAACTCGACGGCGTGAAGGAAATTCTCACAAACAGCGAAACATCGTCGGTGCGGCTTGTGATGAACGCCGAAAAAATGGTGATTAAAGAAACGATGCGCGCACTGACATATTTGAATCTCTATGGCTTCAAAGTCGATATGGTAACGGTCAATAAACTGCTCGCCGACGACGAGGATAGCGGTTATCTCGAAAAATGGAAAGGCGTACAGCAAAAATATCTGCGTGAAATCAGCAGCGCGTTTGAGCCGTTGCCAATAAAAAAAGTGCCGCTGTTCGATGATGAAATCGTGGGCTTTGCTGCCCTGTCCAAATTGGCGGAAGTGATTTACGCCGATGCGAATCCTGCCGAGATGATGTATCAAGAATTGCCCGTCAAATTTAATCGGCACGACGATGTGTGCGAAGTGATGATGCGCTTGCCGTTTGCCAAGCCCGAAGAAATTGACGTGTGGGTTTCGGGCGATGAACTCTTTGTGCAGTTGGGCAATCAGCGCCGCGTCATGACGCTGCCAATGTCGCTTGCGGGCATCGAGCCGGGCAACGCGAGTTTCAAGGGTAAGTGGCTCACGATTCCGTTTGTTACAGCGGCGTCGGCCGCCAAAGCCGCCGAAAGCTATCAAGCGCGCGCGGTGTAGTAGGGTTGACGGACGTGAGTAAGTATCAACTTAGTCAAATGCAGTCAACACTTTTCAATTTCAAGGAGAACAGCCATGACGGAGACATATCAAAAACTTCGTGAAGAATTCAAGCAATTGGATTTGCCAAGTCGACTGGGCTTTCTGGTCGAGGCAGGTGCATTGACGACGCAATCTGCCATTGTTGGCACGCTGAACGTCATCGGCGACGTGGTTGAAGGCGTTACAAGCGCGACAGGGTCGCTGGCGCAGTCGGTCGGCATTTCATCTGCATCGGTGGATTCGGCGTCGCAAACGGTGAATCGGATTGTCATTACGGTTAAAGATGCGGGCAAAGCAGCAGGCACAGTTGTCAAAGATGTCGCCAAGAGTGTCGACGATGTAGCGGTGAATGTGGCAAAAAGCGTTGGCGACGCGACCGTGAAAGCCGCCGAAGTTGCCGGCGACGTCATCAACACAGTTCAAAAAACGGCGTCGGAGATGGCGAAACGCGACGAGAAAGACGAGAAATAAATTAACGCAAACCACGACGATGACCGAAAGCTCTTGTCAATACAGGCAGTTTCGGGCGTCTGTCCAAAAAATGAAGGTGAAAGGAGACACTCACTATGCCGATGGAACAAGGGAAGTTTGGTCAGGAGTTCAAGAAAATGGACTTGGCAGAACAAGGCACATTTTTCATTTTGGGCGCTATTGATACCGTTTTTACGACGCTGACCAACACGTTCAAAGCGGTGGCGGATACGTCGTATGATTTCGCTGACTTCACGCGCCCGGGCGCGAGCGAAAAACTTGGTGCAAAATCGCTGGACGCGATTTTGGGATTCGGCGTCAAGACCGATGCCGTCAAGCGTCCCGACGGCGAGAAGAAAGACATTCCGGTCAAACCTGCCGCGAAAGCCAGCACGATTCCAATTAAGAAGGTCGAGAATGGCAATGGCGGCGAAAGCGCATGAAGAAAATTTGCGGAGCAGTTCCTGTCGTCTCGCAGCGCGTTCCGCCGCGCAGAGTAGGTCGAGCGGCAACCAATTAGAAGTAGCTGTTCCTTGCATTGTTTCAACAACTCTAAACTAAGGAGACACCACTATGCCAGCAGGCGGAGGAGGCGTAATTACCGATGTGCTTGTCAGCATCGGACGCATTTCAGAATACATGTTTGAAGGGCACTGGTACACGGGCGGTCAAATTTTCGACGCGCTTGCCAAAGGCACATTGCGCTTGAACCAAAACTTATACGGCGGCTTGACCGGCGGCGGCAGCGTGCGCGGCTCGTCTCCGTTTGCGCAATCGAGCAGCACCGCAGCGCGCGACAAAGAAATCGAGGCGCGGTTCGGTAAGTAATCGCCGCATCGACCATCGCCAAACCAGTGCGTGCGTGAAATGAGGCGACCCGACCGACGGCACTGCCGCAAGGATGCGCGGTTGCGTCGCCTTGTTTGAAAGCGCCTAACGGCAAACACAACGCCGTTTAGGGAGGTGTGTCTCGACCACTTGCATCACGTTACGTAACTCGACGTAAAGCACGTAAAGAGGATAAGGAGTAAATCAGTATGAATGTAGTCAATCTCTACACCGCGAAGCACGCCGACGCCGCGCACATTTTAGAGTTCTTTACAAAACGCTTGATGCGTGAGGGCGAATCGCCGCTTGCCGTGTTCGACGGCATTTTTTATGAGGCAAAAAACGAGCGCGTTGGCGGGTTCAGTTTCCACGACTACCTTGTCATTACCAATAAATCTGTGTATCTCTGGGCGCGCGGGATTCATAAAGATTACCTCGACCGATTCAACTTGGGGTGCGTCTCCTTCGCTGCCAAAGAAAAAGACCGAGAGTTCGCTACGCTCGATTTGACCATCAGCCGCGAAAACAACGAGCCGATTTTCCTCATCTTCGATTACGTTCCGATTAGCGAAGTGAAAAACCTCATGCTCTTGCATGTCAACAACGAGACAGAAATCGAGTCGGCGTTTGGCAAAGCGTTTCTCGGAGAAATTCCCGACGACTTAGCTCAACGGTTGAAAGACCTATCAGGACAGCTCTTGCCGCAGCGCGAGATTCTCGTCCCCGACGAAGCCGAAGCTGCTGCCATTAAAGCCATGATGAACGGAACGCCGCCAAACGAACTTTTTGAGTTTCCAAATGCGCCGCTTTCTCCGATGCAAAGCGCCGAGAACATCGGCGGGACAAAGATGTACGGCGACAACCTGCTCAACCAAATTCGCCAACAACGCCAGAACCAAAATTATCAAAGCGCCAATGGCAACGCCGGTCAGGGCTACTCGGCGGAATTTCTGCAAGGCGAACCGCGCTGGTCAGCGTCGTCGATAAATTCCAACCCGTTTTCAAAATTTGATGTCGTCTCGATGAAACGCGCTGAAGCCATCGTGCGTGATATGTTCAATGCGATTCCCGAAGAATATCGCAATCAAGCCAAAAAAGATTTAGAGCAAATGCCGGAGCGCTGGTCACACGCGGTGTTGGCGCTCAATGAACTGCTTGGCAACATTTCCAAAAACCGCGAAACGCAAAACTTTGTGATGCAAGTCATTGAGACGAGCGTGAAGAACGACGGCATTTTAGGCGCGATTGCAAAGACATTTTCAACCTTCGCCGCCAGTGCGAGCGCGCAAGCCGCCGCAATGAACAGCAACGGTACAGCGAACAGTACCCCGTCGACGCAGACGGAATCAACGCAAGGAACTCAAAACGGTGCGGCGCAAGACCGCGAACCGGATAGCAGCGCCAAACAAGCAACCGATGGAATGTTCGGTCAGAACTTGAACGCGTCGAGCCAAAACGGGAATGGACAACGCAAAAAAATCAAGATTAAAATCGATTCGAATTGAACGCGAGAGCGTCAACACAAGTCAGGAAGGACAGGACAGTTATGCGAATTATTTTGTATTTGGGCAAAGGCGGCGTCGGGAAAACCACCGTCTCGTCAGCAACGGCAACGCAGATTGCGCGAAGCGGCAGGCGTGTCTTGATTATGAGCACCGACATCGCGCACAGCCTTGCCGACGCGCTGGGCAAAGAACTCTCCGATACGCCGATTCAAATCGAGAAGAACCTCTTTGCAATGGAAGTCAACATTCTCGCCGAGATTCGGAAAAATTGGTCGGACTTGCACGGATATTTTTCAACGATGCTCTCGCAAGATGGCACATCGGAAATCATCGCCGACGAACTCGCCGTGCTGCCCGGCATGGAGGAAATGATTAGCCTGCGCCACCTGTGGATTGCGGCAAAATCAGGCGACTACGACGCGGTCATCGTCGACGCCGCGCCGACGGGCGAAACCATGCGGCTCTTGGCAATGCCCGACTCGTATAAATGGTACACCGAAAAAATCGGCAGTTGGCATTTGAAGACCATCAGTTTCGCCTACCCGCTCATTCAGAAATTGATGCCGAAAAAGAACATCTTTAAGCTCATGCCCGAAGTTGGTGAACACATCAAAGACCTGCACGGCATTTTGCTCAATCCCGACATCACGTCGTATCGAATTGTGATGAATCCTGAAAACATGGTCATCAAAGAAGCCTTGCGGGCGCAAACGTATTTGAATTTGTTTGGCTATGCGCTTGATGCTGTGGTGGTCAATAAGATGTTGCCGAAGACCAGCAGCGACCCGTATTTACAGGCGCTGGCGGCGCAGCAGCAAAAGTATTACGAGAAAATCGTGAGTTGTTTTTATCCGATTCCAATTTTCAACGCAGGCTACTACGAAAGCGAAGTCATCGGTTGCGATAAACTTGCCGCAATGAGTGCCGACCTCTTCCGCGAGAGCGACCCGATGAAAGTTTTTTACAAAGACCAACTCACGCAACAGATTTCAAAGGAGAACGACAAGTATCATTTGAAACTCTATTTGCCTAACGTCGAGATTGACCGCGTGCAGATGAATGTCAAGGGCGATGAACTGATGATAGAGGTCAACAATTTTCGAAAGAACATCGTCTTGCCAAATGTCTTGGTCGGGCGCAACACGCTTGGGGCGACGTATCAGAACGGAAAGTTGGATGTGGTCTTTTCCTAAGAGGAAAGAGTGTGGTTGATATGGTCGATTTTTTCTGTAAGTGACAAAAAAATAAGGGCTTAAAAAAAGAGGTTTTATCGCTTGAAACGGAAACTTTTTCTTCGCCCGCCGAGCAGCGCAAGCTACCTTTACAGTAGAGAAAAGTTAAGTGTAGTTTCTTTGTAATCAGTAAGGGATTGTTTTTATGTTGTTCCGAAATACAAAGATGGAGTTCGCTAAAAAGATGCTGCGACTGCTTGAAGTCCAGATATTTTTTGCGATGTCGGTTTTCGGAGGCAACGCTGTTTTGAAGCACACCGCCACAGCAAGTTCCGCCGCAAAGGAAAGAACGAAACCCGCCGCAGAACGTGCAATATGGCGAGCCAAAACGCTTGCAACTGCTCTGCTGTTTTCAGAGACCTGCACTCAGCCGTCCACCATTGAACAAGGAGTTCTGAAAGAGCGGCGGTGTGAGCGCAGCGCGCTTGTGCCGCTTCTTTCAGCAATCGACTACTTTGCCGCGCAGCACGGTCAAGACTGGTTATGCTGGCGACCCACACCGCAAGCTGTTCCCTACAATTTGCTGCAAGAACGCTCCCCGCTTCGCATTTAGACATCCTCCCACGACCGTAGTTACTCACTGGTTTGTTACAGAGCAGGTTGCCGCCATCGAGAAAAACGTATCTCGCGCACGGCGCATACGCTCGGTTGTCATCGGTGCCATTGAAAAAGGAGAACTGCATTGAGCGTGGCGAATGAACGACGCCATGCTTATGCAGAACCGCTAAAAACAACCTCGTCTGCTTAACCACGTCCAAACGGTCAAATTTAGCTGTTCTTTTCCCGTTCTTTTGGAGAATAATTAAACGAACAATCAAATTCCATAGAGGAGTTAAAAATGAATACCAAATCTTTCTTCATGCGGAGCCTGTTTGTGGCTTTCGTCGCGCTAAGCGCAATGTATTTCAGCGCTTGCGGAAACAACAGCAGCCCTGTAACGCCAGAGCAAAACGTCATCACAGGCACGATTTCATTTTCATACAATGGCGCGAGCCTCACGGACGCGACGAAATGGCCTCAAAACAGCGATACAGCGTCGCAATTTCCGGGCACAATGAAAGTGGCATTTGTGCCACTGGACCCAACGACGCTTGCACCGCGTCAAGGACCAGTAGCAGCGATTCCCGGACTCGGTGCAGTTGCTGGTATCCCATTTAGCACGTTGCGAAATGGCGTGTATGAGTTCAGTTCCACCAATGCGCGCGATAACAATAACAACCTTGTAAGCTCACTGCCCAAAGACATCTATGGCGTGTATGTAACCTACGTGAATCCCTTTTTCACAGGGCAGGCGTCGCAGCAGTTTTTGAACAGCGGCGTTGTGGCTGATTTACGAAGCACATCAAGCGTCAGCATTACCGATAGAGTGGAAATGCGCGTCGCCGAAACATTGATGCAATCGGGTCGTGCGGGCTCTGCAACGCTGTCGGGAACCGTAACGGCAACTGGCAATGTGGCGAATTGGCCTGCCGCGCCAGTCGGACCGCCGACGGCTTGGGCGCAAGGCGCGGAGTTTATCGCAATTCTGGGATTCCGCGACGGCACCCCGCCCGGAGTGCCCGGAATGTTCTTGGTGCTGCCTCGCCCAGCAAGTGGCAACTCGACCACATTTGCCACGACCATGCCGTTAGGCACCTATCGCAACATCACAATTGCGCGATACAAAGTCGATTCGGCAGCGCCGGGCGGCTTTAGAACTATGGCGACACTGGCGCAATTCAGCAATCCGCAAACACAACAAAATGCGATGACGATGGACGCAGGCAATCGTCAAGCGGTGTGGAATGTAAGCATCGCGTTGTAATGCGACGTGTTGTCCTGTGCAGAGAATGGGCAAGCAGGCGTAGAGGTCTGCTTGCCCAACTTTAACAACTTTTTAACTCATTGAACTATGAAAAGCCTGACTGCGCTTGCCAGTAAACTGCTGCTCGTTTGTGGGCTGCTCTTTGCGGTCTCATCGATTGCCAAAGGTGAAGGAAATTTGGAAGGCACGATAAAAGACGCCGATACCAATGAGCCGCTCATCGGCGCGAGTATTGTCTTGTATCAAACCAAAATCGGGGCAGTCGCCAACAGCAACGGCTATTTCGAGATTCGAAACATTCCCGAAGGCATCTATGAAATTCGCATTTCGGCGGTGGGATATAAAACGCGCTTTAAGCAAGTGCATATCTACTCGGATAAAACCATAACGCTTGATGTCGCGCTGTATTCATCGGGAACTGTCGGCGATGAGGTCGTGGTCTCCGCCTCGCGCTACGAGCAAAATCGAGCAGATTTGCCGGTAACGATTAGCGTTGTTCCCTTGAAACAAATCGAGACATTGCCGACGCCGACCTTAGACCGCGCGCTTGAAGCCGTGCCAGGCGTCGATATCATTCGTTCTGGTGGAATTGGCTCATCAAACTTGCAGATTCGTGGCTCTAACGGATTTACGGGCGGCGGACTAAGCACCCGTGTCTTGATGCTGTATGATGGCTTTCCGATGAATTCAGCCGATGCCAACGCCGTGATTTGGCAATCGGTCAATGTGGCTAATTTAGAACGTTTGGAAGTGGTCAAAGGTGCTGCGTCGTCGATGTATGGTTCAGCAGCAATGGGTGGCGTTATCAATGCCATCAGCCTTGTCCCCAAAGATTTTACCGTCAGAGCAAAATTTATGAACGGCGTCTACGACAATCCGCCTGCCGATGTCAAGCCGTTTCCGGGCATCAACCGACCGTATTTTTACAACGGCAGCGTGATGCTCGGCAATCAAGTCGATAATTTTTCTTACAACGCAATTTACTCGCGCGTCAGTGACCCGGGCTATCGAGATGCAGGGCAATTCCGTTCCGACAATCTGAACATGACGGCACGATACAATCTGACGCCTGAACAATACCTGCAACTCTCTTCCGTCTTGAATTGGTCGGAAGGCGGCATCGCCTATGGCTGGTCAAACGTCGGCGACCCGCTCGGTGTGCCATCAGGACCTGTCTTCGTGAACGGACAGCCAAGGCTGGTGAACGGGCAGGAAGTAATTGGCAGATATTTTCTCAGCGATGACATCACGCGTCGAAATTCGCAACTCATTGGACTGACGCATCAATTGCTCTTAGGCTCATCGGCAAGTTTGGAAACCAAAGTGCATTTCAATCGAGCGAATTTTACAATTATTTACTACCCGACTCAAGACATTGCGTTTGACCAATTCGACCGCAGTGGAAATCCCATCGGCAATTTCCAACGTTACTCTTTTGGCAAAGTTATACGCCGTCCTTACGACCCAAATGACCCGACCACCTTCAACGATTCCGACGCGCGACGCTACGGCTTGTTTAGCCGACTCCTATGGATGCGCGATAATCATAAACTCAGCGCGGGCATTGAGGGCGCATACAACGACGTGCGCTCGACGATTTACACCAACGCATCGGATTTCAACGTCGGCGCATTTATGCAAGATGAAATCGAGGTAACCAGTAATTTCAAGGTAACGGCGGGCATCCGATTAGATTATCACGGCGTTGGACAAGCCGACATTACATATATTGACCAACTGTTGCTGCTGCAACAAGGCATTGAAGAGCGTCGCACCGACCCAATTACCACGCGCAGCCTTTGGCAACTCAGCCCGCGCCTTGCGATGAACTACCAATTCAACGACGAGACATCAATGAGAGCGTCCGTTGGACGCAGTTTCCGCGCCCCGACGGTTGGCGAGCGCTTCATCACGCAAGCCGGATTTTTCTTAGGCAATCCCAATCCCGGATTGGATGCCGAGCGCGTAACCACGTTTGAAGTGGGCTTCTTCAAATCGTTCTCGAAGTATCTCTCGCTTGACGCGGCTGTGTATTTCAATCACTACGATAATTTGATTGAATCGGTCAACATCAATCCAAATGCCAGCGCGCTGGATATTTCATCGAGCGTCTTTCAATTCGTCAATACTGCCAACGCCAACATTTTTGGCGCCGAGGTCTCCTTGACCTCTCAGCCCGTAACGCCGCTCTCGTTGCAAGTGAGCTACGCATGGATGCGCGCCACAGGCTCGACGCCCGACAACATTCTTGGAGGCAACCGCAACCCGCCACAGTATCAAAATTGGCTGCCGTATCGACCAGAACATAACCTGACCTTCCGCACTGACCTTTCGTTCAAGGGATGGTTGCCCGACTTTTTATCCGGCGGCAGTGTCAATGTCAGCGGTCGCTATGTCAGCCGCATTAACGCCGTCAGAATTGCCGCGAACTCTGAAGGCATCAATTATCCGGGCAATTTCTTCGTAATGGACGCCGGTGCGCGGTGGCAGTTGCTCGAGCGATTCACGCTCACGGGATTGATGCTCAATATCGCCAACACGCAATATGAAGAGCTGGAACAATACCGCGCGCCCGGTCGCAGTTTCCATTTGGGTATTGAGTTCAATTTGAACTAAGGCGAAGCAAATAAGAATCAACATCACAGCGCGGGACACGCTCAACATGGGACAAAACAGACAGCGACGATGAAACTCAAACTTCAATTTACCGCGATGAAACTTGCTATCGCGTGGATGTTCGCCCTCGTTACCATCAATTTCAACCGCGTCGCGATGCTCGATGTCGGCATTCCCGCGCTGCTCGTCGCAACGATGATTGGACTCTATCCGCTCTTTGGTCCGTTTCAGCCGTTCTTCGGCAGGGTAACGAACCGATTTCCAATCTGGGGATACCGCCGCAGTCCGTATTTGATTCTGGGAATGCTGGCGGGCAGCATGGTTTTTCCGTTTCTGCCGAGCGTGATGCTGGGAATTGCATCAACTGACGTGACGGCGCTCACGCTGGGATTTCTGCTCTTTTTCGTCTTTGGAACGGCGATTGCGCTAATGGCAAATACATTTCTCGACCTTATTGCTGATTGCACGACCGAAGAAACTCGAAGCGGTGTGTTCTCAATGGCATGGACAGGACAGACGCTCATTATCGTCGTTTGGGCAATCGTGTTTCGGGCCGTCATGCCAGAATTTTCTATTGAGTCAATGCAGACGCTTTACAACCTGACGCCGTTTATCGTGATGACGCTTGCAACACTGAGCGTGCTGGGACTTGAAAAACGCCGAAGCGCATCGGAACTCGCGCTCTTGCAAAAGAAAGAGTATGAGCAGGCAACGCCGCAGCGTAATCCGCTCAAAGAATCGGTAGAGGCGTTGAAGCAAAATCGAACCGCACAACAGTTTTTTCTCTTCGTCATGCTCTGCTTCTTGGGAATTTTTCTGCAAGATTTGTTGCAAGAATTGCTCGGCGGCGAAGTCTTTGGAATGAGTGTCGGCGAGACGACCGTGTTCCAACAAATTTTCAACGGAACAGTAACGCTGGGCATGGCGCTGACGGCAATGTTCGGCGCAAGGGCGATGGGGCGACCTGATGTGCAAACGCCCGCGCTGCCGATGAGCGCAAAAAAGCAAATTGCGTCGTTAGGCGGATTCGCCGCAACTGCAACATTCGTCTTGATTGCTATTGCCGCCGTAACGCAAAACCTAACGATGCTCTTTACGGTGTTTGCGCTCAATGGATTCTTCGTTGGTGTGTTTACGTTTGCATCGGTAACAATGATGTCGGATATGACAGTCGAGGGCGAGACGGGAAAATATCTCGGCATTTGGAGCATGGCGCAGGCGTTAGGACTCGGCTTGTCGTTCATCGCATCGGGCGCCCTGTATGAGATGCTGGTTCAACGGAAAATTTTTGTAAGTTCAGCAGTGGGCTATGGCGCGATTTTTCTGTGCGAAGCGGCATTTATGTTCTGGTGCGTCTGGTCGCTTCGCCCGGCGAATGTAGACTCATTGCGCCAAGAAGCCTTGTTAAATCAAGCAGTTTCGGGCGAAAGTCGCGCCGAAAAAAAGCAAGCGTTGGTGTAGAAGCGTCGTTGCCAGTGCAGGGCGCGGCTTAAAAAAGAAACGCAAGGTATAGAACTCATCCATTCATCACCATGACAAACACGGCTTACACCTCTATGTCCTTCAAAGACATTGCGGCGTCATACAATAAAATCAACGAGATTCCCCATAAAGCTGCGCAGCAATTGGGCAAGGTTTTTATTGCGCTCACGGGCAAAAACGCCGCAATTCTCGACATCGGTGCGGGCGCAGGGCGAATCACTCTTCCCATCGCCGAAGCAGGCGGCAAACTCACTGCGCTCGATACAGAACAAAAAATGCTTGATGAATTAGATGCTCATGCGCGCGAAAAAAATCTCGCCGTGAACATCGTGCAAGGCGACGCGCTCGCGCTGCCCTTCGCCGATAATTCTTTCGATGTGGTGTTCACCAGCAACGTGCTGCATCTGGTTGCCGATTGGGAGACGGCGCTCGATGAGGCGATTCGCGTGATGAAACCCAACGGGCTGCTCATTCAAGGACGCGACTGGCTGACGCCTGAATCGTGCGCCGGACGCATCAGAACGCAAATGCGAAAAATTATGGCTGAACTTGACCCATCGCTGATGCCAACGGCGGCGGCAGGACCTGCCTTGTTCCAAGCCCTCGAGAAGCGCGGCGGCAAAACTGACCCAGAAATGATTGGAGCGCGATGGACAGAGCTAACCAGTCCAGCCGAAATTCTCGAGCGAATGGCCGCACGCACGCACAATGAAACATGGCAAATCGACGAGGGCGTTTTCCGCGAAGCCATCGGGCGCATTCGTAAATGGACGACTGAGCAATGGGTTCGGCTCGACCGCACCGAAGAGGTCGAGAAGCGCTTTTTGCTCTATGTTACCAGAGCGTTGAAACGATGACTCCTGCGCGGCGACGTTAAACAATCCATGAGAATTTATCTTGATACTTGCTCGTTACAAAGACCACTCGATGATAAATCACAGAAAACGATTGCCGATGAAGCACAATCCGTGATTCGTATGCTCGCCTTGTGTGAAAGAGGAGAAGCAAATCTCCTATCTTCTGAAGTATTGGTGTTCGAGAAAAATCTTAATCGAGACCTTGTGCGTAGAAGGCATACTGAAGAATGTTTAAAATATGCAACGGATTTCATTGAGCTTAATGCCGATATTGAAAAACGAGCAGAAGTTTTTGTGCAGAACGGGATTACAGATTTAGATGCGCTGCATTTGGCGTCGGCGGAAATAAGTGAAGCAGACTACTTCTGCACCTCTGACAAGAAATTTTACAAAAAAGCAACATGGATGAGATTAGCGAAAATGAAAATCGTTATGCCAACGGAACTGTGGGAGGAATTAAAAAAATGAAAACAGAAGACAAAAACCTATCTGAGATTACCTCAATAGCAATGGAAACGCTGTATCAAAAAATCGGCGTCGCCAATACAACGCAATTTCTGAACCAGTTTACAAAAGGCTACGGCGACTACACAAAAGAAAGACGGAATTTTACAAAACAGTTGAAACTCAAAGAGATTATCGTCCAAATAAAAAAAAGCAGACGGGCGAAAAAAAAGTGAGGTTTTTTGTGTCACCGGAGCGTTGAAACGATGACATGCCATTGGCGTCAGTGCCGATATTGACATAACTTTTCATCATCACCGTTGCCTAAAACAAAACATAGAGAGATATGAAACCGAACGTGCGTTATCGTCTCAAGAAGGACTGCCCGTTTTCGTATCCGAAACTCAACGCGGGCGACATCGTCGTGTTCAAAGAAATGTATGGGTTCAGCATTTACGACGGCGATACAAGTTTTTTGTTTTTCAAAGAAGCCCTGAACGAGCACGTGCTATATTTCGTCAAGGATTTCGTCAGAGAAATTCCGCAGAGCGACGTGCAAGAATTTTTTGAACCAGTTTAAAGACGTGTCGCCTGAACGCACGTCGCCAACATTTTGAGGAAGGAGAAACCTATGAACGCTCAATCGCTCTCGCCAAAAGAGCTGTCGAAGGCGCTTGTTCAGATTGAACTGTTAGAGCGTAAGCCCATCGGCATCAAGTTGATTAAATCCCTCGATGAAATTCCCAGCGGTGTCAAGCGATTCGGTGCAGACTCGACAGGCGTTGCGAAGTCAATGCTCTGCGCAATGTGGGGCGATGCGTTTGCGGGCGCAGAGCCGTTCTACACGGTCAAAGCTGACCATGTCTGTGGCGGTGGCGCGATTGCAGCAGGCTTCGGCTCGACCATACCCGTCGAGCAAGCGGCGAAATTTATGATAGGCGAAAAACTCGTCTACGGCACGCTCGAGGGACTCAAAACCGCGATGGCATCGACCTTGCCGTTTAAGGATGGAGAGTTCGCCGCGCAGCTCATTTCGCCACTCGAGAAAATGAACTTGGACGACCGACGCCCAGACCTTGTGTTTATCATTTGCAAGCCGTATCAAGGGCAACACATTCTGCGTGCCTACGGCTTCGATAGCGGCGAGATTGTTCACGGCATCGGCGGCACATCGACCTGCGAAATGGTGTCGAGCTATGTGATGCACACTGGTAAACCCAC
This sequence comes from [Candidatus Thermochlorobacteriaceae] bacterium GBChlB, assembly GCA_000724175.1. Classification (GTDB taxonomy): domain Bacteria; phylum Bacteroidota; class Chlorobiia; order Chlorobiales; family Thermochlorobacteraceae; genus GBChlB. The sequence continues at coordinate 29,328 of JPGV01000036.1, forward strand.
TTTCACGCTGGGCGATTTGGGCGGCAACACAGGAATGAACATCAAGCCCGATGAAGTCCTGCTCGCCTTCCCGTTTCCGCTCTTGGAAATCGCCGTAAAGAACTTGCAACGCATCTGCCGCGACAGCACGATGTATAAACACAACCTTTATCGCGAACTGCCCGTCGCGTAATGACGATGGCGCTCGAATCGACCAAATCGACTCCTAAGTTGTCTGTTCTGGCGCAATTTCCTTTGCGCGCTCTTTGCAGCGACGATATTTTGCGTTCAAGAAAGACCATTGTGTTTTGAAGTAAGAAATCTGAAAAAGGAGCAGAAGTTATGTCGTTAAAAAAGTGGCGTGTCGACACAGACGCGCAGAGACGGTTTGAGCGAGCGTCGGCAGAGCAAGCCCGGGAGTCTCAGGCAATTTCAATCCCTGCACCATACTCGAGCGAAACAGCCTCAACTGCGCCCGCAGAGGCACAGTTACAAAAGCTCAGCCGTGAAATTCCCCTGCCGCGTGTGCTGCAAATTTGTCTCTTGCAATTTTCCACCGCGATATGTTTCGTGCTGACAAGTAGCACGCTCAACCGCGTCATGATTGTCGAGTTCGGCATTGATGCATGGCTCGTCGGCGTGCTGATAGGCTTACACAATTTGCTCTCGGTGATTCGTCCCGCCGTTGGATTTTATTCCGATACGCACCTCTGGTTCGGATACCGACGCACGCCAAGCCTCATCGTTGGGAATCTAATTCTTGTCTCTGGCATGGTGATGTCAATCTATGGCGCGATTTTGATGAAAGACCACTCAATGCTCGGCGTGCCGCTCGTGGTGTTGGCGTTTGTGTTATACGGCATTGGCATCAACATCACGGGAACGATGTTTTATGCGTTGCTGGCAGATAGCGCCGGTGAAAAGCATAAATCCAAAGCGGTAACAACGGGCTGGTTCGTCTTGATTCTTGGCACAATTGTCATCTCTGGCATCGTTGGGGCTTACCTGAAAGAGTTTTCAAATGAGCGGCTCGTGTCGCTCTTCTGGTTCGGCGCGCTCGGTTCAATGTTCTTCACGTGGCTTGCGCTCATTGGCACGGAAAAACGCTTTGCCAGAGCCGACGAAATTGTGGTGAGCAAAAAAAGCGAGATGGATTTTAGAACAGCGCTCCAAAAACTCGTCGCGAATAAGCCTGTGTTCGAATTCTTCCTGTTTATGTTCATCACCGTTATCGCGATTCAAGGGCAAGATGTGATTCTCGAACCCTACGGCGCACACCTCTTCGGAATGAGCGTCTCAGAGACCACTGCGCTCACGCGCATTTGGGGAACAGGAACCATGCTCGGCATCTTGACGCTCGGGCTCTTTTTTGTAAATCGACTTGGCAAAAAGAAAACAACGTATATCGGCTGTCTGGCGTCGGCATTGGGATTTTCCGTCATCATTTTGTCGCCAAGTGTGAGCGTAGATACGTTCAAAGTCGGTGTGTTTCTGCTTGGCGTCGGCAACGGCGCGCTGACTGTCGGCACGCTTACAATGATGATGGATATGACGACCGAAAAAAACGCGGGACTCTTTATGGGACTTTGGGGAATGGCGCAGGCGTTGGCGAACTTCCTCGCCAATACGGTCTGCGGCGGCATCCGCGACGTCTCGCTCTGGCTGACGGGCAACCAATTTGTTGGCTATGCAACCGCCTTTACCTTGGAGGTCTTTGCGCTGGTTGTCGCTGTGGCAGTGCTACGCGGTATTGATATGACAGAGTTCAAACGCAAAACGTCGTATTCTCTTGCCGACGTTGCCGAAGCCTAAGCCTAAGCGACGATTCAAAACGAAACAGTTATCTTGCGGCGATTGAGACCAATCGCCGTTTTGTTTTATCAAACAATTTCATCAATCAAAAACCGTCTCCACAAATGCGACCGTGTGGATTGTTTGCCCTGTTCAGCGTTTATGTTGCGCTTGCGTCCGTTGACGCAACGGCACAAGTCGCCCGCGACACATCGGTGATTTTGAGCGAGGTGATGTATGACCCGCCGACTGGCGCCAACGCGACCAACGACGAGTTCATCGAGCTTTACAACACAAGCGCAACCGACGCCATTGACCTGCGAACATGGCGGCTGCGTATTGGCACAACGACCGTAACGCTCGCTGATAGTGGCAGCGGTCAAACAACCATTGCGCCGCGCTCCTTCGCCGTGATTCTGCCGAATAGTTACTTTGGTGCAACCAGCACACGCTTTTACCGCGACGTGATTCCCTTTGGCGTTGTCGTCTTGCGCGCGTCGGGCAGCCTTAGTTTGAACAACACAGGCGATGAAACGATACGGCTCATCGCTCCAAGCAACGACACCGTGCAGGTCTACACCTACAGCGGACGCAGTGCCGACAAAGGCTTCTCGCTTGAAAAAATCGCGCTGACGCGAAACAACGCCGCAAGCAATTGGCAGCGCTCACTTGCTCAAAACGGCACGCCCGGACGCGCGAACTCCGTAACGCCCAAAGGACGAGACCTTGCGCTGCGCATTAACGCGCAGTTCAGTGTTGCCCCCGAAACGCGCGCCACGATTCCCTACACGATTATCAATCGCGGCACAACGCCGTTTGGCGCAGGCGCAGTCGTGCGTGTCTTCGAAGACCGCAATCGAAACCGTATCGGCGACGCGGCGGAACAAATTGCGACAGAAACGCTCACGGGGAACATTGCACCGCAAGACTCAATCCGACGCACATTCTCGTTTCAGCCAACCGCGCCGACGCAGTTCATTCTGACGCTAACAGCGACGGGCGATGAGGACACGACGAACAACCGCGCCGAGACACGCTTGCTTGTCGGCTCGGCGCGTAACTCGGTTGTCGTCAACGAAATTCTGTATCAACCGATTCAGAGCGCAACAGACTTCAGGCAAGACCAGCCCGATTACGTCGAGCTCTTCAACCGCAGTTCGCAGCCTGTCGACTTGCGCGGCTGGTTTTTATCGAACTTGCCGAATGAGCGCGGCGAATTTGAACGATACTTTTTTGCAACCGATACGCTGCAAAATTATGTCTTGAATCCGGGCGAGTATGCAGTGGTTTCGCCCGACCGTGCAGCGCGGCGCGACAGCACGCGGCTGGTGCTGTTTTATACCTATTTGCGTGGCGACAACGCGGCACGGCTCTTCTTTGTAACCACACGCTCGACATTTTCCAACAGCACAACAGGCGGACTCGTCCAACTCAATGACAACACAGGCAACGTGGTCGACTCCGTGCGCTATTTCCCTGGTTGGCAAAATCCGTTCTTCTCCTCAACAAGAGGCATTGCATTGGAACGCATCAATCCGAACTTGCCAAGCAACGACCGACGCAATTGGACAAGCTCTGCGAACCGTGAGTTCGGTGGAACGCCCGCGCGCCAGAACAGTGTCTTTGCGCCGTCGCCAAGCGGCAACGCAGCAAGCATTGATATTGCGCCGAACCCATTTTCGCCCGATGGCGACGGCAGAGAGGACTTCACCATCATTCGATACGCGCTTTCAAACTCGACGAATCGCATCCGAATTAAAATTTTTGATGCGCGCGGTCGCTTGGTCAGAATCTTGGCAAGCAGTGAACCGTCGGGCGCGACGGGCGAGGTGATTTGGGACGGCTTAGACGACGCGCGTCAGACCTTGCGCATCGGCATTTACATCGCGCTCATTGAAGCGTTAGACGCCAATTCGGCAACGGTGGAAACCCAAAAAAAGACGATTGTGTTGGCGCGTCCGCTCAATTAAAACTGACCTTTACGAAACTGTTAAACGTTGCAACATTGGGTTTGAAAAGAAAGGGCGGTTTCCTTATCTTCGCGTTCAGCAAAGCAAAGAAGTAGGATTGGAAAAAACCTTACATCACTTTTTTTATGCCGAAAAATAAATACTTCTACTACTCCGAAAAGGATTGTCAATATGTAGAAGTCGAGCGAAGTTACACTTCTATGGCAGGGAAGGCTGTGGCCGTATTGGGCTTGTCCGTTCTGTTGACAGTGTTTTTTGTGAAGCTCTTCGGAACGAAACTTGCCAACGACGCTAAGCAGCAGCAACTCGAGTCGGAGGTCATGCAGCTATCTGATAAGCTCAACAAAGCGATGGCGACGCTTGAAAAGCTCTCTGAAAGTGATGTTGCGCTGCGCCGTGCTGTAAACTTGCCTCAGGCAAGCGCAGAAGAAAAATCTTTGGGTGTTGGTGGTGCGCGCACGTCGGCAGAACTCAGCAACGCGCCCTCGTCGCTCATCAGCGCGTCGAGCAAGCTCATCGATTGGCTGGCGCGCCAAGTCGAGGCGCAAAGTGCAAGCTACGAGGAAATCGTGCAGAAGTATGAACAAAATAAACAATTTTTTGCATGTGTGCCCGCCATTAAGCCAGTGCAGTATGAAAAATCGAGCCCGTTTGGAATGCGGTTTCACCCGATTTACCGCGTGATGAAGTTTCATTCGGGACAAGATTTTCACGCGCCGATGGGGACAGATGTTTATGCAACGGGCGATGGCGTGGTGGAACGTGCCGCTTTCGCAGATGGCTACGGAAACGTTGTCGTCATCAATCACGGTTTTGGGTATCGCTCAATTTATGCGCACTTGTCGCGCTTCAACGTGAAAGTCGACCAAAAGGTCAAGCGTGGCGATATTATTGCATGGACGGGCAACACAGGCGTTTCGGACGCACCGCATTTGCATTACGAAATTTCGCGCGACGGCGTCAAAGTCAATCCAGCCGAATACTTCTTTGATGAGTCGCCGAAAGAGTATGTCAAAGCGCTTGCCAACGCAACGCCCGTCCCAGATTCGCTCTTAACAACGGACGGCTACTAAGAGATGCAATGAGCCGACGCCTGAACGAAAATTCTTGAACGAAGCGCTCTTGAACAAAGAACGTTTCATGTTGGAACCGACTTACCAAAGCGCGAAACGCAAACAAAATTCGATGTGTGCTGAATAGCAGCGTTTTGCATTTTACGTAAATACCTTGTCTCTTGTCATTGGAAACCCTTAATTTCTTCAAGAAATCAAACCATGTATTGGAATCTCGAACTTGCAAGACACTTAATTGAAGCGCCGTGGCCTGCAACGAAGGAAGAACTGATTGACTATGCAAACCGTATCGGCGCGCCCCAAGAAGTCATTGACAACCTTTCGGAGCTTGACGGTGAAGAGCCTTACGAAAGCATCGAGGAAATTTGGCCCGACTTTCCGACCAACGAAGACTTCTATTACAGCGACGACGACTCGGACAATTACTAATCCGAGACCACGCTATACACGCAGTTTGAACAGGCTCTGTTGCGGCGGCGCGATTGGTCAGGTCGTACTGGCGGCTGCGTGTATAGTGATGTTATGCCAAACTGCCGCTGCTTCCACGCCAAACGACAGCATAAGCGCCGAAAAAACCATTTACATTGACCGCGTTGAAATCGTCGGCAACCAATCGCTCAAAACGAGCGAAATTATTGCTGAAATGCAGACGCGGCAAAACAACATCTACTTCGGCTTCTTTCGCCCTTGGGTGGGCGTCTATCAATTCGGCAAAATTTTTCCTGATTCGTCCGGCATTCGGCAGTTCATTCAAAATACGCTCGGCGAAGCGCCGCAGGTCTTCGACCCTATCGTTTTGAAACAGGACATTGAACTGCTCCAAGAACTCTATGCGGCTAACGGGTATCCCTCAGCGCAGTTCAATCCCGAACTCACATTCTCGCACGACTCCGCCCTTGTTTCCATTAAACTGAAAATTACGGAGGGTGAACCAATTCGCATTGAGTCGCTGGCATATATCGGTCTGGAGCGCCTCGACAGCGCCGTGGTCAAAGAGCTGCGGCGCGATGCAGCCGTTGCCGTCGGCGACGTGTATCGGCTCAAAGATATGATTGCTGAGCGTCTGCGCTTGCTGAATTTTCTGCAAGACAGAGGCTATGCGTTTCTCACGCCCGACAGCATTCGTGCAGAAGTGCGTTTATCGAGAACGAATCAAAACGCAGCGGTTACATTTTTTATTCGCTTGTCGGAACGGTTGGACTTCGGAGACATCACTGCGATTGTGCATAGTCCAACGGTGCCCGACACGGCAAGTGAGCGATATGAAGAGACTGAAAACGGCGTTACCGTGCGAATTTACGGTGAACGAAAAGTCTCTCCGTATCTCATTCGGCGGTCAATCGCCTACAAGCCCGGCGACGAAAGTAGCAATGTGCTCAAGCGCGAAACCGTGCGGCAATTAGGGTCGGTCGGCATTTTTGAGGTAGTGAACATTCTCGATGATTCGGCGAGAGCAGGCAATCTTTACACGACGATTGAGCTACGGATGTTGCCGCAATTTCAAATTAAGCCTGAACTTAAACTCGACAATCGCAACAATGCGCCCAATGTCTCGCTGGGCGTCGGCTATTTGAATCGGAATTTGCTCGGCGGCGCAGAAAGTTTCAGCGTCTCTGGGTCGGGCGGCTTGCAATTGACGTTCAACACTGGTTCAGCCGAGTTTCAAGGTGGGCAGTTAGACCCGTTCATCTACAACTTTGAAGGACGCATTGAATACGGCGTGCCATATTTTTTTTCGCCTCGCAATCGATTTGTTGCGCTTGCACAATATAGCATCTTAAACCAGCCACCAATTCGCCGACAATCGCTGCTCTTTCGGCTGCGCTCGCTCATTTTCCCAAACGAATTTCAACAAATCACGCTCGATATGCTGGAAATCGAATCAGTGCAGAACGCAACGCCCGCACTCGATTCGCTGCAACGCGCGTTGCTAATTGAACGCGGCATCTTGCCCATTTTTCAGCCGCAAAATATCTCTAACCGACTCGATTTTTTCTTTTCAAATCTGACCGAGGCAAATCGCACACTCGATGTGCGCTTCAGCGCGGGTGTGGAAGTCGCAGGTGCATTGCCGTTTCTGCTCAGTGCCATTTTTGAGCCGAGCAACACTGAGCCAATTATTTTTGGATTACGTTACAACCAATTCTTGCGCTTCAATACGCAGGTCGCCGTTGGTATTCCGACTGCCGGAAACAGCACATTTGCTTGGAAAATTTTCGCAGGCTATCTCGTGCCGTATTTGCGAAGTTCCAACACGCCGCTGGAACGGCGCTTCAATGCGGGCGGCCCGAACAGTTTGCGCGGCTGGGGGTTCAATCTGCTTGGCCCCGGCATTACGCTCGACACCAACGCTGCTATCTCGCGGCTTGGCTCCGATATTAAACTCGAAGTCAGCATTGAGGAACGAATCAACTTTTTTAGGTTTCTCGGCTATCCGTCGGGTATGGTCGTGTTTATGGACGCGGGCAACATCTGGACACGAAGCGGCGAGAACGCGCTTGCGCTGCCGACCCTCTTGAGCGAGACCGCTTGGAACGTCGGCTTCGGTATTCGATTGGGAACGCCGATTGGCCCCTTGCGCTTGGACTTTGCGTATCGAGTTTACGACCCGTCGCAACCTGTCGATGCGCGATGGGCAATTCAGCGGTGGCAGTTGTTTAGTCCGCAAATCAACTTCGGCATTGGCGAAGCGTTCTAAGTTTAAACGAACTCAATCAACCGACTTTTTCTCAATCATGACCACTCGTCCGAAACTCGTTGCCCCATCGATTTTAGCCGCAGATTTTACCTGCCTGAGAGCGGAAATCGAGAAAGCCGAGCGCGCTGGCGCCGATTGGATTCACTGCGATGTGATGGACGGCGCGTTTGTGCCGAACATCTCCTTCGGCGCCTTTATCGTCGAAGCCGCCAAACGATGCACAGCGCTGCCGCTTGATACGCACCTGATGATTCGTGAGCCCGACCGATACATCAAGAATTTTATTGACGCGGGCGCGACGCACATTACCGTGCATCAAGAAGAATGTCAGCACTTGCACCGCACGGTCGACCTCATTCATTCGCTCGGCGCAAAAGCAGGTGTCTCGCTCAACCCGTCAACGCCTGTCGCGACGCTCGAGGAAATTTTGCCGTTCATCGAGTTGGTGCTGATTATGTCGGTCAATCCCGGCTTCGGCGGACAAAAGTTCATTCCGTCGTCGCTCGACAAAGTGCGCAAACTTAGCCTCATGCGCGAGGCGCTCAATCCGTCGCTGCTTATCTCCATTGACGGCGGCATCAACGAACAAACGGCGCCGTTGGCAAGAGCGGCGGGCGCGGACATCTTGGTGGCTGGCTCAGCCGTCTTTCGCGCCGACAAGCCCGCCGACGTGATTGCAAAACTCAAGCAAACAGACTAAACGATGAGTTATTCGGAGGAAAAATTTATCGCGGCGATTGCCAAATCGTTCGAGACTTACAAGTTGAAAGGCGCGCGAAGCCCTGAAAAAATAAAGCCACTTCATTCCTATGTTGCCCAAGTGCTTAGCGCGATTTGGGGCGAAATGTTTGAAACGAACTTCATGGGGGAAAATTCAAAAGAAAAGAGACTCGATGGAAAGTACTATCCGAAAAACATAGACATTACAGTTTCTCGCAATCAAAAGTCCGTATTCTGCGTAGGCGTCAAGTTTGTTACATCGAACTATAAGCAAAACGCGAACAATTATTTTGAAAGCATGATGGGTGAAACTGCGAACATTCAAACCACAGTTATTCCATATGCGCACTTGATTATTTTCCGGTACGAAACCCCCTACTACAAGAAAAACGAAACGCAGAAGCCGAAGAAAATCGAACGTGTGAACGAAAAAGATTTAACAAAGTATTTGAAATTGGCTATGGACGCAAAACAAGCGCATCGACCTGAAGCCCGACGCAGATGCACCAAAAGTTCAGCAAAGAATTTGTAGAAGCATTTGAACGCTATCTTTCTGTTCCTGCTTGCGTGGATGCAATCGAGAAATACAAAACAGGGTTTATGGCGACGAATAAGTAATGGCAAGTTTGCAGAAAACATATCATAACGAAAAACTGTTCGGTCAAGTATACACGCCACGCTTTATTGTTGAAAAAATGCTCGACGAAGTGGGATTCAACTCGCATAGCGTGCTTGGTCGAAGCGTGCTTGGTCGAAGCGTTCTCGATATGGCATGCGGCGACGGGCGTTTTTTGACGGAAGTTGCCCGGCGAATTATTCGTTTTTCTCACCAAGAAGATTTGGTCAGAAACCTTGAGTTGATTCACGGCTGGGATATTGATGAAGTTGCAGTGGAGCAATGCAGAAGAAACTTGGATAAAGAGATTGACGGGATAGGCATACGCGTAAACTGGAAACTGTCCGTTAAAAATGCGCTGTATGAATTGCCAACGGACGATTTTTTCGCCGAACCGATTGAGCAGTTCGATGTCATTGTCGGCAATCCGCCTTACATACGAATTCAACATTTGGAAGAAAGTGACAGAAAGTTCATTCAATCGCGCTATCAATTTTGCAAAAGCGGATCGACCGACGCTTACATTGCATTTTTTGAACTAGCGTTTCGTCTTTTGAAAGAGCAAGGCATTTGCGCATTCATCACACCAAACACGTTTTTCTACACCGACACGGCAAAAACGCTGCGTGATTTTTTTGTGGAACAGAGCGCTTTGAAAAAGCTCATCAACTTCGGAGATATTCAACTCTTCGAGAACGCTACCACATACAGCGCAATCACGGTTTTCTCGAAACAACCCACCAGCGTTTTTGAATATCAAAAGGCATCTCAGATAAATCAGTTCGTCAGCAAGACCATCGCAACAAAGAGTTTGAGGCACGAAAAAGTTTGGCGGCTATCCATTTCTGGCGAGCGCGAGGCGAGAGGAAAAAAATTAAGCGAAGTTTGTCAAATCCATGTGGGGATTACAACGCTCTGCGACAAGGCATATATTTTCCCGATTGACTCAAACGACGAAAAAACAGTTTTGGCAAAAACAAGACTCAAGGGCATCGTGAAAATAGAACGGGAAATTTTAAAGCCGATTGTCAAAGGCTCGACGCTCAAAAAAAGCAGTGAGCCGATTTACGAATACATCTTGTTTCCATACATAAAAGAAAACGGTAAAACCGTGATTATGCCCGAAAGCATGTTGCAGCGCGAATTCCCGCTCGCCTATCAATATCTGCGCTCAGTGAAACCCGAACTCGACAAACGGGACAATGGCAGACCGAATCCAGTTGCATGGTATGCATTTGGCAGAAGTCAAAGTTTGGACACGAGTTTCGGAAAGAAAATTATTTTTTCTCCGATGAACAAATCGCCGAATTTCATTCTGTATGAAAATGAAGAGGCGACGATTTACTCTGGCTATTTCATCAAATATAGCGGCGATATGCAAAAGCTGCTTTTGCAACTCAACTCCGACGAGATGAAACGGTTTGTTGAAGCGTCAAGCCGAGATTTTCGAGGCGCATGGAAAGCCTACAGTAAAAAAGTGATTGAGGATTTTGTGGTGGAGGTGGATTGACCTTTTCGAAAAAAAAATGCGCAACGTTGTTTGACATAGAAAAAATGCTTAGAGCGTGTTCGGGAATGTGATTAAGGATGATTTTTTATTAAAAGTCGTTGCAACATAAGCGTTGTATTTGCCAACAGCACCCACGATTCGGCAGACGATACAGTGTATTCGTAATCCTTGACCAATCTCCTAAAAAAGTTTGTCCATACAATCGTTCGCTCCACCACCCAGCGTTTGGGAATCGGCACAAATCCTTTGACCGCCTCTGGCTTGGAAGCGCGCTCAGGCTCAATCCTTGCTTTCTCTGCATTCTGTGCAAATGTGTTCGCATATGCGCCGTCCCCCAGAATCTTGGGCAACCGTCGGCGAATCGCCGAACACGCTTCAATCAGAGGACAAGCCGCCGTTCCATCGTGTTCTCCTGCCGAATGCGTCCACTGCTCAAAATAGTAATTGACCGCTCTCCACGGCGGGTAACATGGCGGCAGGTTTCGCCACTGACAGCCTGTCCTGACCATATACAGCAGCGCGTTGGCCATGACGCGCAAACTGTATTTTCGTTTGCGCCGAATGCGTTAAGTTCCTCGAACTTTTGGGTCATAACTTTGATGTTTGGTTACAACAAAGTTACCCACGACTCCTCTTTTTCAAGTTCCCCAGCACGCTCTTAAAAATTGAACTGGACGCCACCAGTAACGCGAATCGGGTTTTGCGGCGCACCCTCGGGAAACTCAACTGCGGCTGAACCAGCAAGCCCCAAAGGACCTGCGCCCAAGTTGATTGTGCGATAATTTTGGTTAAGTAGATTCTGCCCTCGAACAAAGAGCGACAAGTTCTCAAACAGTTGGTAACGTGCTGTCATATTCAGCAACAAATATCCCGGGATAACCTGCCGCCGAGTTTCATCATTAGGGTCAAACGCGGAGCCTTGTTGAGGGTGCGTGCGTTGCGGTGAGGCGAAAATCAATCGCGGCGAAACGGTCAGTTTTTCAATGGTAATATCAGCGCCTGCCCTCAGCATCAATGGTGAGATACCGCCAATTTGACGATTGACCAATGCGCCTGTCGCATTTGCCACTTCTACAAGCCCATCAATGACGCTCGCTGAAACATAGCCGATGAGCCTGCCATTGCTGCCAAGCCGCGCGGTATAATCGAGCTGAATGGTGCCGCCAAAATTTGTTTGATTGCCCTGATTGACAATGGTTTCAAGAAAATCTACCGGAAAGGCAAAACGCGAATCGGGATAAAAACCGTCGACGGGACTTGGGGTATTTGGATTACCGGGATAAACCCCAGCTGGAACTGCGGCGGTTTGGCTAAACAGCCCGTTCAATCGGTTGAAGTAGCCGCTAATGCTCAGGTTAATGTCTGACGTCAGTGCGGCGCGGAAGCCTAATTCTGCCGTTACAATACGCTGCGGACCTAAATCGGGATTGGCGAGACGAAAAAATGCTGAGCGCGTGGTGCCGCCTGCATTGAAAAATGTGCCGAACTCATCGTATGCTGAAAGCGGTGAGGGCGCTAAAAATGCACTGCCAAGCAATGCTTTCAACACTGTGCGTTCCGAAACCCGAAGTACTGCGCCAAGACGCGGATTGACAACCACGCCGAAACGCGAGTCTCGGTCGATTCGCGCGCCTACGGTAAGCGTAAATTGTTCAACAGGCGCATATTGCCCTTGCACATAGACGCCGATATTGTTGTAGCTTAACTCGAAAATGCGCGCTGGAACACCATTGGGTGCATTCGGCAACCCTACGCTATTGACAATCGGACTGGCAAGATTTGAAAGGGTGATTGGGCTTTGCAAATCATGTCCGCGTGGAACCGAGAAAAAATTTTCGTAGGTCGCGCCACCGGTCAGCGTAAATTGATTACTTGCACTCCACGACAGCAACTGCTCGACTTTGAACATTCGACCGAAAGAAAACAAATACGCGGTGTTCATGCCTGTGAACGCATTCCGAAAGTTCGACCGATTATCCAAATCATACTGGCTGTAAATCAGGTAAGTGGTGCTGTTGAGATTATTGTTGAGAAATTTAGAATAGGTGGCATTGCCCATGGTGATGGCATGACCGAAAAACGAATCTGTATTATACACGGTATTATTTGGCTTGTTTGCCGTAGTGGAGGGATTGTAGGATTGATTACGAAAAAATGTCAGCCGCAAATCTTCTACTTGTAGCGCCGCGTGAATGCCATAGGCACTAAGCGGATTAGAGATGTCTCCCGAGAGAGGTTGCGTTGAACTTTGCGGAAAGCCTAAGTCGGTTGGGAAGGCATTTCGCTGAAGAAAATCTCGCGCGGTTTGTCCATTGAACGACTGCAATGCGGGCGCAGAACTTTGAAATGTAAAGTTGCGCACGGCGTCTAATTCTGGCTGACGGTCGTAAAAATACTGACCGGACACGGTCAGGCTGACTATGTCGCTAAACTTAAAGCCGGTTGCAATATTCCCTGTGAAGGTGCTATACATTCCGCCAAGAGCAGTGCCTTGCAAAACGCCGTTCTTGAAATCGCCCGCCCGCTTTGAAATAATGTTCACAACCCCCGAAAGCGCGTCGGCGCCGTAAAGCGCTGACGCCGGACCATACACAACTTCAATTTGTTTGGCAGAATTGACAGGATAATTTTCCATAATCGGGATAATATCGTTGGTGGGTGAGGAAATGCGGACACCGTCCAAGAGAATAATAAACTTGTCCATGCCGAACACCCCACGAATTTGAACATCGTGTTGCCAACGCGGGTCGTTGTTGGTTTCCACTTTGACATCGGGCAAATCCTGAAATACCTCGAGCAAAGATTGATACCCACGCGCCCGAATTTGCTCTTCGGTTACAATGATGATAGACGCTGGTGCGTCGCTCGATTTTTGCGCCGTGCGTGTTACCGTTACAACTTGAATATTTAAAATATCATCGAGGCTGAGCATACTAAGCTCCGCACTGCTTAACCCACCGATGGACGATGAGTCGGATGTTTGAGCCGTTAAAACACAAGGCGGAAAAAGAATAAAAAGAAGTGTCAGCAGTGTTTTCATATTTACAGTCTCAATGGTTCAGGTAAAGTATTCTTCAAATTTAAACACTGTGTATTTCGTAAGTATTAAACTGCCATTAAAGTAACATTAAAGTGAACCGAAGGACTGATAGGAAGGCGGCGGCTTGTAACGCCACATTGTGGCTATTTGTGTGGATACGGTGGGCTTTGTCAACAACGCAGCGTGTGAGAGAATACAGCGCAGTTACTCAAATACTTTAACCATGCTCCAAAAGTCGGCAGAAAAATTCCGCCGCTCGTTCTTAACGCAGGGTTTGCTGACCATGATACGGGGCTTGCTGTTTTCCAAACTAACACAAACCGAGGCTAACCCTTCTTTGACAAGAGGCACCGCGCCAGTAATGCTTAACACGCCATTTTTGGTCAGAAGCGCATGAATTTCTCTGGCATTGATGTTGGAAAACATATACACAGCATCGAAGCGCTTGAATGTGTCCAAATTGAGCTGCGACTCATTGATGAACTCGACTGCCACTCCAATCGTGCGAAATTGCTTGGCAATATCGGTCTCGACCGTGTCTGAGAGTGAGGCAAATGGGATACAGACCGCAAAGTTTTTCTTTGATGCAAGCACTTGTTCGTATGCAAAAATCTTGGCGAAGAGCGCGGCTTGTATCACCGTGGGCGCATCGCCAGTTTGTGCTAATACTCTCAGGCACAAATTCGCAGACAAAACTGCTGCAAAACTATATGGCTTCAAAAAACATATTAGCTTCATGTCTGGTCAGCATCGCTTTAAAGGTGAGTTCATTTAAGGGTAAAATTCACAATAATGACAACCGTGCCATCGGCAGGTTTGTTATCGGCAGATGCAGGTTTAAACTCAACATCTTCACTTAACACTCGGAATACTTCTTCGCTGAGCGAACGGTCAGGCGCTTTGATAATAGACACCTTCGACACCGTGCCTGTCTTCGACACATATACCCGCGCCATGACGCTGCCCTCAATTTGATTTTCCCGTGCGTATGCAGGGTATTGTAGTTTCGAGTAAATGGCATTCATCCCTCCAATAACTTCTGGTCGCTTTTCAAGCGTGGCTTTTTCGCTGGCGTCGGTGGCTTTGGCGTCTTCAACGGCTTTCTTCAAGCCTGCATCGGTGATTTCGGCATTTAACGCCATAGTAACGGTTGCAGGCTCTGGCTTGACAGGAGGAGCTTGCGCAGCAGCAACAGGTGCAGCTGGCTTATCAGGCTGCTTTTTTGGCTCAGGCTGTTTAGTGTTTTCCTTTGGCACGTCGGCGACCCTTGGCGCGCTTTTCTTAGTGTCGCGTTCGGCATTTCGCTCTTTACTTTCAGCAACGTCGGCTGGCTGAGCCAAGGCAAGCTGAATGTCCTGACGAACCATCGCACTTGGAACCATAAGTGTTTTGACCCATGAGGGCAAGCCGCGCTTGTAAGCTTTGATGGTGTAGTCGCCCGTGGGAACATCAAGAAAAATGTAGTACCCTAATGCGTTCGTAATAGCCGCTTGGGTAATTGACGAACTTGCAATTGAGACTGTCGCTGCAACGATTGGCTGACCAGAGTTGTCAATGACACGTCCAATCAGCCGCCCTTGGGATAACGCTGTCACGCTCCATATTAGAGAAACCAATGTGGAAACAACATACATGGGTCGCATTTTTGATGCATTTGTTTAGTTTTTCATGGCAAATCTAAGCATACCGATGCAGTAAAAAATTCAGTTTTGACAATTTATTAACACTGATGTCTATCGGAATAGCGCTTTGATGCTGCCCCATGTGCGGCGCGTGTTGGACGTCTGGTAGGTGAGGCTCGTCTGCATTTCATCGGTGCGGTCAGTGCCAATGATTTTGAGAAGATAGGTGTATCTCGTTGGGTTGGCTTGTGCCGACGCCGACGCGGTGCTGGACGCCAAATTCGGCATAATGCGGACGACGTTCATATCGGTGAATTCATAGGAACTGCCCGACCCCGTTGGCTGAATGGTGGTCAGCAAGGTGAAATTTTCGTTATCGGCACGCCGATACAACTCGTAGCGCAGCAACTGCGACTCGACCGACGCTGTCCAACGAACATAAATGCGGTCGTTGGAGGGAATGGCAGTGTATCGCGTAATCGAGGTAGACGCGTAAAGCAGCGTTGTCGCCGCCAGCAGGTATGGCGTGAGTAAAACAAGCGCTTTTTTCATGCCGCTAAGTTAATCAATCGGACAGGTATTTGAAAGCGGAAACCTAAACTTAACATTTCAAAACAAGCGACGACGGTCGTGAAACTTGCGACGAAACGCGACGGTTTTGCTATGTTGCGCTCCATCAACTTGCACGTCAAATGTTTGCAAAACGAATTATTCCGTGTTTGGATGTCAAAGACGGGCGCGTCGTCAAAGGTGTTCAATTCGAGCAGTTGCGCGACGCTGGCTCGATTTTAGAGCAAGCGAAATTTTACAATTCCGAACTCGCCGATGAGTTGGTTTTTTTAGACATCTCCGCTTCGCTGGAATCGCGCCGCACCACGCTTGAGGAAGTCCGAAAGGTCTCGGAGCAGGTGTTCATTCCGCTCACGGTTGGCGGCGGCATTCGCACCGAAGCGGACGCGCGGGAAGCCTTTTTGCACGGCGCAGACAAGGTCTCGCTGAACACTGCTGCCGTCAAAACGCCCGAATTGATTACTGCGCTGGCGGAACGTTATGGGTCGCAGGCGGTCGTCGTAGCGATTGACATCAAACGCGTCGACGGGCGTTACGAAGTCTTCACACATTCAGGAAGAATGCCGACAGGATTAGACGCGCTCGACTGGGCGCGAAATGTAACAGAGCTTGGCGCGGGCGAAATTTTGCTGACGAGTATGGATAAAGACGGCACGCAATCAGGTTACGACTTGGAGAGTTTGCGGCTCATTTCAACATCGGTATCCGTTCCCGTCATTGCGTCGGGCGGCGCGGGAAATTTGCAGCATCTGTACGAAGCGTTTTCGGAGGGAAAAGCGGATGCCGCGCTTGCCGCCTCGATGTTTCACTATCGGCAATACTCGATTACAGAAGCCAAACAATACTTGGCGCACAAAGGCATCTCAGTTCGATTGTAATTCTTTCTCGACGGTAGGCAGCAGAGGCAGCTCGACGAAAAATGTAGCCCCTTTGCCTTTGCCCTCGCTCTCCGCCCAAACCCGTCCGCCATGCAGTTCCACTAATTGCTTGACAATTGATAGACCAAGTCCCGTTGAACTCTCGCCGCCCGTTGGCGTCGCAGAAAGTTTCTGAAATTTGCCGA
>JPGV01000037.1 GCA_000724175.1 [Candidatus Thermochlorobacteriaceae] bacterium GBChlB
CGAGTCTTATTGCGGATTGATGGGTAAGCAGACACAAGATGTTTTTTCGTGTGGAGAGGCTCTTAGTGTTGGCCAAAATCCCACCACCCATGATTCGCGACCAAAATTTTTGTATCTTTAACTGCAAACCGTTTGCAGCTAAAGAATCAACATTTCAGATGACTTTTGCTATTCGGCTTATCCTCGTTGCTGTTTTGATGTTGCAAACGGCTCGCACTGTGTTTGGGCAAGACCGACGGGCGATGCTTGTTGGCACTGTGCGCGCCGCAGAGGACTCTCTCGCGCTTTCAGAGGTCTTTGTGCGTGTCATCGGCTCGAGTGCTTTTGCTATGACCGATGCCAAAGGCTTCTTTCGTTTGGAGAACCTTCCCCGAACACAGGTCACTGTCGTATTTGAGCGCGGCGGCGTGGCTCGAAAAGTTGTTTCGCTCGAGCTGGCGGACGTTGAGACGCGCATTGAAGTGTTCTTGAACTATGCGTCGTTCAAGTCGTCGGAAGTGGTGGTTACTGCCAAAGAAAATGCGCAGGGCGGCGAGCTTGGCACGGCGTCGCGCATTGAGCGCAGTGCTATTGAGCATGTCCAGGCATCGAGCCTTGCGGATGTGTTGCAACTCTTGCCCGGACAACTCGCGCAAAATCCGACGCTCTCTGGCGTGCGTCAAAGCCTGTTGCGTCAATCATCGCTCTCGACGAGTGCGTCCAATCCGTCCGCTGCCGACCGTGCCAATGCGCTCGGCACGGCAATTGTGCTTGACGGCGTGCCGCTCTCGAACAATGCCAACTTGCAAACGAACCTGACGATTCTCAATTCGCCCGCAGGCACGCTGCCGCCATTTGCGTCCGCCGAAGGTCGCGGGTTAGACCTGCGGCAATTCTCCGCCGACATTATCGAGTCGATTGAGGTCATTCGCGGCATTCCGTCGGCTCGGCACGGCGACCTGACCGTTGGCGCGATTCTCGTTCAAACACGTGCCTCTGCGTATAAGCCGCAGGCACGGCTACGGCTCAACCCGCAAACCGTTGAAAGCACGCTCGGCGGCGGCTGGAACTTTTTTGACAAACGCACCGGCATTAACGCTGAATTGAGCTTTACACGGTCGCAAGATGACCCGCGCCGCACCGAAGAACTCTTCTCTCGCCTGATGGGAAACCTGACATGGTCGCAACAATGGGACGCTGCCGCTCGGCTGACCACAACAACCCGTGCCTCATTCTACACAACGCTCGATGAACGCTTGCAATTCGCCAATGACCGACAGCAAATTGAACGCTCGGCGCAAGACCGCGGCATTCGGGCGAGCCTCTTTTCCGTCTTTCGCTTTGATGACGACGCCCGCACCAAATTGGAATGGACAGCGAGCTTGAACTATGCCGAACAACTTGGGCGCTTTCAAGAACTTATCACGCGCGGCGACGGACGCTTTCCGCTCTCCGACGCAACAATAGACACGACCAAGCCCGGCGTCTTCGGCGACATTGAATACCTGAATCGAACCAGCGTGCAAGGCTTGCCGCTCAATGTGTATTCACGCTTGGAGGCGATTCACAAAACGTGGGTTGCAGGTTGGTCGCATCAATTTTTTTTCGGCGCGGAAGTTCGATTTGACCAAAATCGGGGCGACGGGCGCACATTTGATGTGCTGAGACCACCGCGACAAAACTTTACAGTCGGCGAGCGTCCGCGTGCGTTCAGCGAGATTCCGGCGCTCGCACAAGTCAGCGCCTACCTCGAAGACCGCGTCGCTACTGACATTTTCGGCAGGGCATTTTTGGCGCAGATCGGCGTGCGGTTCGACAATATCCAACCGACAGGACTTTTTTCGGGACGCTTCGGCGCCGCGCTCTCGCCCCGAGTGAACGCCACGCTGGAACTCCTAAACGGCGTGTGGCTGCGCGGCGGCTATGGCACGACGGTCAAATCGCCAACGCTGTCGCAGCTTTTTCCTGACCGCAAGTATTTTGACCTTGTCGGCTTCAATTACTTTGCGCCCAATCCTGCCGAACGCTTGGTCATGATTACCACGCGTGTGGTGGAGCCCAAAAATCCTAATGCGCGCTATTTCAGCGCGACGAAAGCCGAACTCGGCATTGATGTGTCGCTTGGCGGTGTTACTGCAAATGTGGTTGCTTTTCGTGAAGTAACCGACAACGCTTTCGGTATTAGTCGTCTGCCGGTCGTCTTGACGTTCCCGCGCTTTCGAGTAGTTTCAACGCCTGCTGGTCGCCCACCTGAAATCGCCGTCGCTGCAATCGACACCTTTATCGCCGCCTACGATGTTCCCGTCAACAGCCGCGACATTCACTCCGAAGGCATTGAACTGACGCTCGATTTGCCCGAATGGTCGCTTGTGCGCACGTCGCTCAACATCACGGGCGCGTATCTGCGCAGCCGCACGACCGACGACGCGCTCTTCTTCAACACCGATGTCATTTTCGGAACCACGCCGCCGCAACGCGTCGATGTCTTTCAATCGGGCATCGGCAGAGAATCGCAACTGCTGACGACATCAGCTCGGTTTATCACGCGCATTCCGGAACTCTCAATGGTTATTTCGCTCTTGGCGCAAACCATTTGGATAGATGCCGACCGTCCATTCAATCGCGGGACACAGCCCATTGGCAGTTTAGACCGACAAGGCAATCTCGCATTTCTACCCGAATTGCCTGCGCAGTCGCCGCAGGCAGGCTTGGAACAAACGCGACCAATGCTCTGGCTCTTCAACGCTCGATTAACAAAGGAGCTGCCATCGGGCATTCGATTTGCTTTTTTTGTCAATAACGTGCTTACCGAGCGTCCGCTTTTCTTCAATACGGAAACGCGAGCGGCAACGCAGCGCAATCCGACGCTTTTTTTCGGCGCGGAGGTATTCTACAGTTTTCAATAGTGTGATTTTTACACGTTCAGTTGTTTTCATCGCGCGTTTTGCACTGTTGCAAACGGCTCGCATCAACGAAGCAATGCGATTTTTTGTAGCTCACTTTTTTAACCAAACACTCTGTCTATGAAATCCTTGAAAGTACTCTTGTTGCTCTCGCTTGTCTCTATTGCAGCAATGCAGTTCTCATCGTGCCAAAATTCGCCGACGGAAGCGCAAACATTTCCGCTTACCGTGCGCGTTCAATTTCCTGCAAACTATGCACAGTCGGCAGCCGCAGGTGCAACAGTTCGCGTGCGCAATGTCGAGAGCGGTACCCGAGATTCAGCGACAACCAACACCAGCGGCGAAGCTCGATTCTCGCGCCTACTGCCCGGCACGTATGAAATCACTGCCACGCGCGCACTCTCGGCAACTGAAGCGCAGTCGCTTACCGGATTTTCCGTCGAGCAAAATCTGAACGCCGTGCGGACGGGTTTTGCGCTGCGCGGCACGGCGGATTCAGTTGTAACTCTTCAACTTGCTGGCTCGCCCGTCGGCAATTTGGTCATCAAGGAATGCTATTGGACAGGCGCAACCACACGAAACGGTGGCTTTTATTTCTCTGACCAATTCCACGAGATTTACAACAACTCGACCGACACGATTTTTGTCGACAGCCTTTGCATCGCCGATGTCTATGGCCCGTCGGGACAAATCAATCCGGGCACGCGCCCAACTGAATTTCAAGACGACCGAAATAACGTGTATGTGAACAGCATCTGGATGATTCCGGGCACGGGACGCCAGCGCCCGCTTCTGCCGGGTCAAAGCATTATCATTGCGCAGGACGGCATCAATCATCGCGCCGATACGGCGTTTGTCGGCGTCGAGAACCGCACGGTTGACTTATCGCGCGCCGATTGGGAAACCTTCAATGAGCGCCCTGACAATCGCGACGCCGACGCACCCAATGTGCCGAACTTGACGCGCCTGTATTTCACGGGCGGATTTGATTGGCTCGTGCCGGTCTTCGGTCCGGGCATTGTGATTTTCAGAGCATTCCCGAATATGCTCGCCGACAGCGTGCGCATT
The DNA here is from genome assembly GCA_000724175.1 of [Candidatus Thermochlorobacteriaceae] bacterium GBChlB. Taxonomy (GTDB): domain Bacteria; phylum Bacteroidota; class Chlorobiia; order Chlorobiales; family Thermochlorobacteraceae; genus GBChlB. The sequence continues at coordinate 3,951 of JPGV01000037.1, forward strand.
CCGGGCGCCGCGCCTACTTTTCCACCACGTATTCGCATTCCGAATACGCGCATCATCGATGCCTTTGAGGCTCTGCAAAATCCGCAAAGCGGCGGGTTCAAGCGCGTGCCAGCCGCGCTCGATGCGGGCTTTGTTTCCACCAGCGACACATACAGCTCGAAGAGCGGACGCAGAAAATTTGCGCGGCGCGTCGGCACGCGAATTATTTTGCAGGACACCAACAACAGCGGCAACGACTTTGACATCATTACACCAGCGACGCCAAAACAACTGCCGCAACAATGACACGCCATCGCGTTGCCCATCGACATTGGCCTATACTGCTCGTGCTGACGATAACTGCAGCAGAAATTTTCGGACAGCCAGCTAGCGAGACTGCCTTGCCGTTCTCGCTTCAAAGCCAGTCATTGCTCGCCCCAAGTGCTTGGCGGGACGGACAGAACGCCGCCGCGCTTGGCATTGCCGATATTCCTGTGCAAGGTCATGTTGGGCTGATGTTGCGTCAAACAGATGGCGCACTGCGCCGACCGCAGGAAGCACAACGTGTTTCAGCGTTGAATTTTTTCAGCGAGGGAGCGCAACGGTTCGGCGAATGGACAACAATAGGCACGCTGCGCTATGAACGCCGCGCCGACATCGGGCTGCGGTGGTCGAATGTCAACGATGCATATTTCGGCACACCGTTTATTTGGGCAGATTCTGTTGGGGGCGATTGGCAAAAAGATGGCGTTGATATTTCGGCGGCAATAGGGTCGCCGGAATTTTTCAATGCCGTGAGCGCTGGCGTGCAAGTTCGCTACGATGTTGCCCAAGGCGCACGTCAAAGCGGTGCGCGCCCGCTCTTTCGCGCTCGCAACTTTCACCTCTCGCCTGCTGTCATGGTTCGGTTGGTTGATTCGCTGCGCGTCGGCGTGTCGGTTGGGTATCTCTCGCGCTTTGAAGAGGGCGAGTTCGGCGCTGTCGGCGTCGATTTTCCACAACTTATTTATCTACGCGGACTCGGCACGGCAAACACAACGACACTCAACAGCGCAGAACGCCGCATCGTTGGCGACGGCATCGAGTTCGGCGCACAGGCACAGGGCATCTTGTCTGATTGGACATGGTCGGCGGCGGCAGCCGTTCTGACACGGCAAGACAGCACACAAGACTTAGCATTTGTTCCCGACCTGAATCGGACAGCGTTTCGCTTCGCCGGTCGATTCGATTATCGCACGCTCTCGCTCGCACTTGCCGTTCAGCGCGTCGAGACCGAGTTCGGCATGGAAGTGCAACTTCACGGCACATTCATCGAGGGGCGCGGCACAGACCCGATTTTTCTTGCAGTCAATACCGTCGACCAAACACAAACCGCATCGGCTTCGGTCGCTTGGTGGAGAGGCACATCGAGACTTTACGCGCCGCTCTTGCTCAATGTCGAGTCGAGCCTTGCTACCCTCTGGCGGCGCGACATTCTTGCCGAAACCCAATGGCGACGCACGATGCTCTCGGCACAGGCAACACTTGGCACATCACAACGCTTCGGCGAACTGGTCGTTTTCATTGGTCGCCTGACGGGTGGCGGCGCGACAGCGCTTTCCAAAAGTTACGAGGCATTTCGTCCGCTCGACCTCACGCCGGTCTTGGTGCGTCCCGACTTTCTGGCGATGGCAGCGACTCGCTTCTGGCTTAGCGCAACGCTCTCGTTTGAAACGCCGATTGCCGCCTTTGGAAATTCCGTTGCACGGCTGGTTGTTCAAGGCGAATTGGTGCAATCCGCCGCACGGCTCGATGACGGCTCGGCGCTCAACGCTCGCAACCGTTTCAACGCAGGTATGGAACTCGTTTTTTAACCGAGACTCAACGACTGATGATGACCGCTCGATTTCAAATTTCACTGCTCTGGCTGGCACTGTTGCTGGGGCTTATTGCGCACAGCGTTCTCGGCATGATTCCCATCGTCTATAACGCGCCGTCACCAGCAACAGAGAGCGGGGGAAAAACGATGATGTTGCTCTGGCAACTCTCGATAGTCTTTGCGTCGCATCTTTTGCTTGCCACGCTCGCCGCATTGGTCGATGCGCGATGGGCCTCTGTCGTCAATCTGGCGGCAAGCAGTCTCTTTCTGCTCTCCAACTTGGCTCACCCAGTTGCACATCTGTTCGCTTCGCCGATTGAGTGGCATCAAGTTTTTTTTCTGACCATGATTGCGGCGTTGAACGTCCAACTTGTTCGAACATCATTCACGCTTTTAAAGACAACTCAATGAAATACATCTTTTGGTGTTGCTGCAGCGCGGCGATGCTTTTCGGCTGTAAAACGATAGACGCACCAACACGCCAAGTCGCACAGTGCTACGACACCTCAACACTGACGCCCGAAGACAACCGCCTTGCCGATTCGTTGCTCGCGGTTGGGCTGGACAATGAAGCTCTCTACACGCTCTTTGCGCCGCTCAAACCCATCAGCACGATTGCCCAATTCTCTATGACCGTTCCGCCCTCCGATTCCACTGGCAAACGCAATGTCGTCTCGCCTGATGCGCCCGACCTTGCACGTGTGCGTCAGTTTCAACGCATTGCCAATACGCTTCACAGTGAGCGCGTGATGCTGCTGCTCATCCCGTTTCGCCGCGTCGAGAAAGGCAAACGCTTTTTCCAACTCGTTGCCGTCGATAAACCGTTGCTTGCCCAATACATCGCCCGCGACCAAGCATTCTGGGGACAATGGGGGTTTGTTTCCGAATCCAATCTTGCGACGGTATTGACAGTAACCGAATTCGAGGAAAAGCTGGAGAGGTATCGCGGCTACGGCTATCTCTTCGGGTATCCCGAACACGCCATTACCTTTTTTGTGGAAGCGGCGCGAAGCCAAGACTCGACGGGCGTCTTTGTCAAGCGGGACTTTTTTCAGATTCCCGTTTATTCGGGCAAAGAAGGTCATTTCGTTTATGCCGTGCCGAAGGGCTACGCGCCCACAGAATCCGATTCAGTCATCTACCGCACTGCTGTCGATGCGTTGGAGCGCTACAAGCGCATCAGAACCAAATACCTCAATCCAGACGGGCGTTTGCGGGCGATTGACCTGTTGCGCGACGCCTGTAATCGCTAACTTGCGGCTGCTTCGCTTACGCAATTAAAGCATCAAAAATAGCGTTAGGTTTTAGAACACAGGAGTTTCCTCGTAGTTGCCGAACTCTTCGCGCAAGACACCGCAGATTTCGCCGAGCGTTACATAGTTGTGCGCCGCATGAATGAGCGGCGGCATGAGATTCTTGCCGTCTTTCGCCGCCGAGCGAATTTCAGAGAGCGCCGCTTGCACGTCCGCTTCATTACGCGAGGCTTTCACGTCTCGCAGACGCGCGATTTGCTTATGCTCGACTTCGGGCGAGATTTTCAAAATCGGAATGTCTATTTTTTCATCAGGCTCTTGGAACTCATTTACACCTACGATAATGCGTTCTTTGCGGTCGACCTCCGACTGATACCGATACGCGGCATCAGCGATTTCCTTCTGCATGAAATTCTTTTCAATCGCAGCCACAACGCCGCCGAGCTGCTCGATTTTCTCGAAATACTTTTCCGCTTCTTCTTCCATTTTCATTGTGAGCGACTCGATGTAATAACTGCCGCCGAGCGGGTCGACCGTATTAACCACGCCTGTTTCGTATGCGATAATTTGCTGCGTGCGCAGCGCGATTTTCACAGCTTTGTCACTTGGCAATGCCAATGCCTCGTCCATTGAGTTGGTATGCAGCGATTGCGTGCCGCCCAAGACCGCCGCTAAGGCTTGCAACGCCACACGCACAATGTTGTTTTCTGGCTGCTGCACCGTGAGCGTGCATCCTGCCGTTTGGGTATGAAAGCGCAGTTGCCACGAGCGTTCCGACTTTGCACCGTATTTGTAGCGCAGGCGTTTCGCCCAAATTTTCCGCGCCGCGCGGAACTTGGCAATTTCCTCGAAGAAGTCGTTATGCGAATTAAAAAAGAAGGAAATTTTCGGCGCAATGTCATCGACATCAATGCCGGCTTCAATCGCGTGTTCGAGGTAGGCGAATCCGTCGGCGAGTGTAAAAGCGAGTTCCTGCACGGCGGTCGAGCCTGCTTCTCGAATGTGATAGCCGCTGACAGATACAGGATTGAACTTGGGCATTTCTTTGACAGAGTAGCCGAACATATCAGTAACGATGCGCATCGACGGGCGCGGCGGGTAGATGTATTCTTTTTGCGCAATGTATTCTTTCAAGATGTCATTCTGAATCGTGCCGCGTATGTTCTTCAAGTTGCAGCCTTGTTTTTGCGCAACAGCAATGAAATACGCCATTGCCACCATCGCTGTCGAGTTAATCGTCATTGAGGTTGACACATCTTCCAACCGAATGCCATCGAAGACAACTTCCATATCGGCGAGCGACGAGACAGAGACGCCGCAGACGCCGACTTCGCCTTTGGCAAGTGGCTGGTCGCAATCCCACCCCATCAGCGCTGGCAAATCAAAGGCGACGGAAAGTCCTGTCTGTCCGCGTTCCAAGAGAAACTTGTAGCGTTGATTGGTTTCTTCGGGCGTGGCAAAGCCTGCAAAGAGCCGCATCGTCCACAGTTTGCCTCGATAGAGATTGTTGTGAATTGAGCGCGTGTAAGGAAATTCGCCGCTGTGTCCGATTTCCGTGTTGTAGTCGATGTGGGCGGTGTCGAGCGGTGTGTAGAGCGGCTTGATTTTTTCCCAACTGAGGTTTTCATACTTCGCAGGCTGTTCGGGCATGGCGCGATTTTTAGCGAGCCATTTTTGATAATCAGCTTCGAGCTTCTCGAAATCGGTTGCAGTTCTGAACTCAACGGACATAGTTAGGAAAGTTAAAGTTAGCAAGACAGGGAAAGTTACATCTGCTACACAGATTTTTTCAAGGAAAGTTTTTCGCCAAAGCCCTTGGCTATTCAGAATTATGTGCAGATGTTATATTCCGTGCAAACACTCTCGCTGAGGCACTTTTCAATGACACTGTGTGAAATCAACAATCGCGGAGCCAACAGGTGCTTCATTTAGCAACATATTGCGGGAGCCGTTCCGAGCGACGCGCAGAATCCATTGTAAAATAGGACTCTTCACCTTTGCTTCACGCCGTTCAGAATGATACAAACACAATTCCGATATACAGCCCTGAACTAAGAATGGCAAAACAAAAATCCACACCGCCAAAAAACCAAACAAAACTTTCTACTGCGACAAAAACGTATCCGAAATGGTTTTACGTTGTGCTGGTCTTTATTCCGATTGCCTTTTTCGCATTGCTGGAGCTTGGGCTTCGTGCGTTTAACTATGGCAACGCTTACGACGTCTTTGTGCCGTCTGCTTCAACTCCGTCGCGCCTCGTGCTCAATCCTGAATTGCCGTTCAAGTATTTTCGCGGAATGTCTGCACCGCCGACCGTTATTCCCGACGAGTTCGACCGTGTTAAATCGCCTGACGCACTGCGCGTATTTATTTTCGGTGAAAGCTCGACCGCAGGCTACCCGTATCCATACACGGTCTCGTTTCCTGCCTACTTGCGTCGCGCGTTGGAAAGCCTGTATCCGAATAAGAAAATCGAGGTTGTTAACTTCGGCATCGCCGCCGTTTGCACCTATACGATTAGGGACATCGCCGAAGCATCGGTTCATCACTCGCCCGACTTGGTGATATTCTACAACGGACATAACGAATACTATGGCGTGTTAGGTGTAGGTTCATCGGTGCGTTTCGGCAGTTCGCGCGTCGTTACAAATTTGCTCTTGATGCTCCAATCATCGCGCTTGTTTCAGTTGATTCAAAACAGCATCGGCGGCATGGCAAAACTGGCAACTCCAGAAGAAGGTGCGACATTAATGTCGCGCGTTGTTGGCGAAAGTGCGATTGCCTATCAATCGGACGCATATCAGCGCGGACTTGACCAATACGACGCCAATATGCGCCAGATGCTTCAACTTTTTGGCGAGAAACGCATTCCTGTTGTTTTAGGAAAACTCGTCTCAAATTTAAAAGACCAAAAGCCGTTTGTCTCACTTACCGAAACGCCCAATGCTGACGCTGCATTTGAGTCGGCACGCGCCGCACTTGCGAAGAAAGATACGGTGGAATCCAAACGTCTTTTTCTCCTGGCGAAAGATTTAGATGGCTTGCGGTTTCGCGCTCCCGAAGCCATGAACGAGCGCATTGAGTCGCTCGCCAAAGAGTTTGGTGCGGCAATCGCGTCGCTCGATCAAATTTTTTCAATGCAATCGCCGCAGGGCATCGTCGGCGATAACTTGATGTGCGATCACCTTCACCCGACCGTCGCAGGCTATCAATTGATGGGAAAGTCCCTGTTGGAAACGGCGTTGTCGCATCGGCTTTTGCCCGCAGGCGCATGGTCAATCCCGCTTGATTCTTTGCATTGCTTGACACTTGCGTCGTTGCCGTATTCGCCGCTCGATGAACAGGTAGCGAGCATTCGCTTGGCTATTTTGAAAAACTCTTATCCGTTTGTGCCGAAAGGCCAGCCGAATTTTTTTTTGCGAAATTTCAAGCCAACGTCGTTTTTGGAGTCACTGGCGTTGAATGTCTTGCAGGAAAAAGTGATGTATGATGTAGCGCATTTGCAAGCGGCGGAGCGCAGTATGGCGCAAGGCGATACAGTGGCGTCTCGTCAAGAGTTGGAATCGCTCACTGCGAAGTTCCCGCTCAATGAACCTGTTTGGAGCAACGCCGCGCGCGTGTTGATGAAGCAGCAGCGTTACGACTTAGCGTTGAGATACTTTCTAAGAGCCGCCGCCTTGAAACCAACGGCGTATTCAACGAAGTGGATTGGTCAAATTCTGCTGACGCAAAACAACGCAAAAGATGCGGCCAGATATTTGGAGCAAAGTATCTCGCTCGGCAGCGCGAAGGACGCGCAGGTGTATTACAATCTCGCTGGCGCGTATTACAACCTCAACCAACTCGATAAGACGATGAACGCGCTCAAAACATGCTTGGAACTCGCGCCGACTTATCCTAATGCGAAACGTTTTTACGAGCAACTGCGCGCCGAACAGTGATTACACCGACGCGGTTTCTTGAGCAACATCATTTGGCTCTTTCCACTTGTTGTGGCGCTTTATCAACTCGACCAATCGGTCGACCGCTTCGGTTTCGGGAATGTGGCGCTCGACGACTTCTTTGCCAACATACAAACTTATCTCGCCAACGCCTGTGCCGACGTAGCCGAAGTCTGCATCTGCCATTTCGCCAGGACCGTTCACAATGCATCCCATAATGCCGATTTTCAGCCCTTTCAGATGTGCGGTTCGCGCTTTGATTTTCGCCGTCGTCGTTTCCAAATCGAACAGCGTTCTGCCGCACGACGGACACGAAATAAATTCCGTCTTCGTCATTCGGTAACGTGTGGCTTGCAAAATGTTGTAGACCAAATTCAGTTCATCGCCGCGTGTGAGAGCCGAGGTCAAGGCAACCGCATCGCCAATGCCGTCGCACAGCAGCGAGCCAAGCTGAATAGACGCCTCAACAAGTGCGGCAACATCCATCGTCGAGTTTGGAATTTTCATGTCGGACGGAGCTATGCTTGTGGCGTCATATCGAAGCACAATTGGATAACGCACATTGGCTTTCTCAAATGCAGCGCAAAGCCGTCGATACGAAAAAATCATCTCTGGCGCCTGAATCGAGAACATCGCGTTTTGCAGTCCGACGGCGTGGCACTTTTCAGCAATGCGCGTGAGGATTTCAGCAATTGCCACGTCGCTTGCGTTTTCTTTCACAAATGAAAACTCAATTGCCGTTGTGCCAACAAGGTCTTTAAGCGAGTGTTTCTCGAGCGGTTCGCCTTCAACAATGTCGAGGCGAATTTTCTCGACGCGGTTCATCAACGCTTTTGCAACCGCCGTGTCGTTGGTTGAAACCGAGAGCACAGGCGACACAAATTTTTCATCAAGGGTTTTTCGAATTTTCTCAAATGCCTCCGCCGACTCGATGGAGAGGTTGGTGAACTCCGACTTTACGCCTTCGGCGAGAAATGGCTTGGCGGAATAGACGATTTCATTCACAACGCTTTGAACATTGTCTAGTGGCTCTCGCACACTGAGTTCGACGCGCGGAACGGCGTCGCCGCCAATATCGAGTCCGCCAACGGAAATTTTCGTTGTCGCTCGCCGCTTGAACTCAAACGGGTTATACGGTGGCTCTTCGACTCCGTCGCTTGTTGGTCGTATGAGCTGATTGATGGGTTGAAAAATGTTCTCGCCGCGCAGCTTGGTTCGATTGTTGTATTTCCTGACGAGTTGGTAGCCGATTTCAACTTCGCGCACAGGGTCTTCGGTCAATGAGACGCGAATCGTGTCGCCAAGTCCGTCCTCCAACAGCGAGCCAATGCCGATGGCCGACTTCACGCGCCCTTCTTCACCGTCGCCTGCTTCGGTAACGCCCAAGTGCAAAGGATACGCATACTTCAATTCTTTATCGGCTTTCTCGACGAGCAATCGATAGGCCTGAATCATCACTTGTGGATTTGAGGACTTCATCGAGAAAATGAAATCGTAGTAACCATACTGTTCGCAGATGCGGGCGAACTCTAAGGCAGACTCGACCATGCCAAGCGGCGTGTCGCCGTAGCGGTTCATAATTCTGTCCGAGAGCGAGCCGTGATTTGTGCCGATGCGCATGGAGCGACCGTATTCTTTGCATTTCAAGACGAGCGGTTTGAAGTCGTCGTGAATGCGTGCCAGTTCATCGTTGTACTCAGCGTCAGTGTATTCGCGCACAGCGAATTTTTTACGGTCGGCGTAATTGCCCGGGTTGATGCGGACGTTCTCGACAAACTCAGCCGCTTTCATGGCGGCGTTGGGCGTAAAGTGAATATCTGCCACCAACGGCGTCTGAATCCCCATTTTCCGAAGCGTTGCGCTGATGTGCTTCAGGTTTTCGGCTTCCTTCATTGAAGGCGCGGTGATGCGGATGATCTCGCAGCCAGCTTCATACAGGCGGCGGCACTGTTCAACCGTTGCGGCGGTGTCCATCGTGTCGGTCGTTGTCATTGACTCAACGCGAATCGGATTCATTCCGCCCAGCTTGATGATGCCGAAGCCGACTTCAACGGTCTTGCGGCGCGAATATGTAAAAACGCTTCTGGTGTATGGCATAGTAACTACTGTTTTTGTGCAACAATGTTAATGGTCGTCGCAAATGACGGGAACCACGAATTAAACCTTTTAGCAAACCCTGACTCGCCTTCGCCGCGGTTATAGAGCAGAAGTTTGTAGCCTTTTTTCGCAAAATACTTTTTGAACGATTCGGGCTGGCACAAATGCACGACATCATCATCGCCTGATTCAAAATTAATCGTTCCATTTTTCATGCGCGGATACACGAGAATCCACTTCGGCTCCGATGAGAACTTCGCTTCAAAATACCAGCCTAACGCGCGAAAAAAGCCGACAATACTTTCTATCAGCGTTTCATATTGCCAATATCGATGTCGATGTAGAGTCAAGTATTGCAACGCGCGAACTGGGTTGTTGATGCCGCTCCAATTTGGACACTTGATTATCAATACTCCTTTTGGCTTCAACACCCTGTCCATTTGATTCAAGACGTCTTCGATATCAACAATATGCTCGACGACACAGAGCGACGAGACCGAATCAAAGTAAGCATCGGGAAACGGGATGTTCAACCCATCATACTTTATTAGCGATGCATTTTTTGCGGTCAGTTTTTCAAGATAGGCGCTGAGTTGTTCATCGGCAAAAAAATCGCAGCCGATAACTTCTTTGTATCCTTTTTCGGCGATGCTTTGTGGGATTTGCCAATTGCCACACCCCAACTCCAAATGCTTGCCAGTCTTGTCAGTCGCAAATCGCTCAATGAACTCGGCGTAGGTTTGATAGTATCCAGCACGATGGTCGTAGAACCCATACTCTGCTGGTTTATTGGAATAAAATTCTGCCAGTTTGCGCGTGATGGTTTCTTTTTCGCTTTCAGAATACAGTCGTTTCGGACGCACGATGGTCGGATATGTTTTACTTTAGCTTGTAAATAATTTCGTCTTTGAGCGAGAGGTTGTATTTCTCGCGGGCGAGTTTTTCAATTGTCTCCAAACTTTTGGCGTTCTCAATTTCCGCTTCAAGTTTAACGGTGCGTTGTTGCTCCGTCAATAGTTCTCGCTCAAGTTTGTGATGAATGGACTCTTGCCTGATGCGTTGAATAACGCCGTAATCGCCGAACACAACATAGAAGAGCAGCACGGCGAACCCTGTTGCCATCACAAGTTTCTGCGGGCTACGCCGCACATTGCGCGCAAATTTTTTGAACCGCGATGCCACACGGGCGCGACGCATAAAATCGCCGTTCACCCACCGCTCGTGCCGCTCACTATCGACCGCGTTAGCAACCCATGTTTGAATGGTTTTCAGCAAGTTCATTAGGTTCATCTTTCATGGTTGACCAAAGATACTTTTGACAGACACAGAAAATTTCGGTAACCGCTCTGGCGATGCCGTATCCGTTCCCTCTAAAAATCGCGCCAGTTTGTAGCCGCGCGGCGACGGCTCGCGGTAAATTTCAAGCCGCTTATCCGTCAAGTTTACAATCCACGTCTCTGGAACATTAAATCGCGCATACAGCGACAGTTTGGTTGTTCGGTCATAATTGAGCGTTGTGTCCGAGACCTCAATCAGCCACAGCACATCTTTCGGCTCAGGATGCGCTTCGGCGTAATCATCGCCTCTGGGCTTGAGTATTAAAATGTCTGGCTCTGGCTGCGACCGTTTCCCAAGTCGAATCGGGTGTTGCGTCGAGACCACCGCTTTATCTCCCACTGCCAATATCAGCAGTCGCGTCAGCCGCACAACAGAGGAACTATGCGGCGTTCCAACGGGACTCATTTCAAAAATCTCTCCTTCAATCAGTTCAACGCGGTCGTCTGCTCGCAAGATGCCAGCGTCGCTCATTTTGTAGTATTCTTCAATCGTGAAGCGGCGTGGTCTAATTCTTTGCGCGTTGTGAGTCATTGTCGCTGAAAGTTTGTCGAGTGAATTTACGAAATCTCGGCGAGGAATGTTGAGTCAGGAGAACTTACTTTTCGCCTAATGCCGCAAGTTTGAAACTCTTTCGATGCACAGCGGAACGACCGTACTTACGAATCGCCTCGATGTGTGCAGGAACGGGATAGCCGAAATGCGAGTCGAATCCATACTGCGGAAATTCAGTATGAAGTTCTTTCATCAACTTGTCTCGATGCACTTTGGCGACGATTGAGGCAGCTGCAATGGAAAAAACCTTAGTGTCGCCTTTCACAATAGTTTGATACGAAATCGGCAGTGCGGGCTTGAATCGATGGCCGTCGATAAGCAAGAGTTGCGGCGTCGGCGACAGCTGTTCAATCGCTTGGTTCATCGCTAAAAACGTGGCTTGAAGAATGTTCACGCGGTCGATTATTTCAGGCTCAACACTGCCGACGCCGACGGCCAACGCCGTTTGCCGAATCTCTTGGTCGAGCACTTCGCGCAGGGCGCTATCAAGTCGCTTGGAGTCGCTCACAAACCGCAGGTTGCCGCGCGGCGCAAAATTCTTTTCAAACATTACTGCCGCAGCAACGACCGCGCCCGCAAGCGGACCACGCCCGACTTCATCGACACCACAGATAAACTCTGTCGTTTTCCAAAGTTCCCGTTCAAATGCCGTCGTCATCAATGCACAACACTTACATGCTTGAATTTGTTTGTCATCATCGTTCCACTATTGTCGCGCTTCATTGGCTTTTGAATTTATCAGATACCAAACATAGTGGAGCGCGACCGTCAAATGGCTACTTTAATCGGAACTGCAGTTCAATCGGGGTGCCGTGAAAGCCGAATTTTTCTCGGATGAGTTTCTCGACGAATTTTTTATACGGCTCTTCGACGAGCTTGGCATTGCTCGCAAAAAAGCCAAAGAGCGGCGGTTCGGTGGCAAGTTGCGTAATGTATTTCACTTTGATTTCCTTGCCCGATTTTGACCACGGCGGCGTGCGCTGAATTTCTGGCAGCAAGACGCGGTTGAGTTCGCTTGTATCAATGCGTCGACGGCGCGACTCCCAGACGTCTTTCGCCATATCAACGGCTTTGAAGACGCGCTGTTTCGTCAGGGCAGAAATGAACACAACCGGAATGTAAGACAGGTTTTTCAATTTCGCGTTCAGCGCCTTTGTGTAAGCGTCGGCAGTGTTCGCGTCCTTCTCGACCATGTCCCATTTGTTAACCGCAATCACCGCGCCGCATTTGCGCTCTGTCGCCATATTGATAATCTTCAAATCCTGTTTCTCTAATCCTTGTTCGGCATCGAGCAAAATCAACGCGACGTCGGCGCGCTCAATGGCTTTTTCGGTGCGCACGTTGCTGAAAAACTCCGCGTTCTCTTCGACCCGCGCACGGCGGCGAAGTCCCGCAGTGTCAATCAAAATAAAGTCCTGCCCGTCGCGTCGAAATTCTGTATCGACTGAATCGCGCGTCGTGCCAGCAATGTCCGTAACGATTTGTCGCTCCGTGCCTAAGATAGCATTGACGAAACTCGATTTGCCGACATTCGGTCTGCCAATCACGGCGATTTTAACCTTGTCTTTATGCTCATCGACGCTTTCGATATCGGGAAATGCGGCGACGACATCGTCCAAGAGTTCAGCAACGCCCATGCCCTGCTGCGCCGAGACAAAATACGGGTTGCCGAGTCCCAAGCGACGGAACGCTTCGGCGTCGCTGCGCTGCGAGTCGCCATCGACTTTATTGACGACGAAGAACACTTTTTTCTCATTGAGCCGCTTACGGAGCAGGTCGGCAACTTCGGCGTCTGCACCTGTAATGCCTGACTTTAAATCGACGACGAAGGCAATCACATCGGCTTCGCTCATTGCAATCAAGGCTTGTTCGCGCACAGCGGCGGCGATTTTTTTGGGCTCGTTGCCTGCCGTTTCATCTGCCCGAGTATATCCGCCCGTATCGACCAGCAAGAACGACTTCCCGCACCATTCGCCCTCGAGCGTATTACGGTCGCGCGTTACGCCGGGCATATCGTCAACGATGGCGTGGCGCTTGCCGACGATACGATTGAACAGCGTTGATTTGCCGACATTCGGTCGACCAACGATTGCGACGACAGGCTTCATCACTTAATCTGTAACGGTTGCTGACGAGACAGTGAAGCGTGACCCGCGACCTGCTTCTTTGCTGACGAAAATTTTGGTCTCGAAATACTCGCGCAATTTTTCGAGATGCGTGATGAGAATGATTTTGTCAAACTCGTTGCTCACGCGCATCACGGCGTCAATCATGGCTTCCAACCCTTCGGCGTCTTGTGTGCCGAAACCCTCATCAATGACAAGAAATTTAACACCCGCATTGCGTTGTCCTGCCAGCAATTTTGAGAGCGCAACACGAAGCGCGAAATCAATTCGGAATTTTTCGCCGCCCGAAAACGTCTCGTAAGGACGCACATTGCCGTAATCGTCGGAAATTTTTATCTCCAACGCCTCGACGACTTTTTGATTTCTTTGTTCTCTCTGTGTCTCGATTCTCAGTGCAGCAATGTTGCTTGTCAGTTTGGACAGTATGTCATTTGCGGCGCGCTCCAACTCCGGCACAGCGTTTTCAATCAGCATACTCTGAATGCCGCTAATGCCAAAGGCGTCGGCGAGCTTCCGATAGATGTCTTCGTCATCACGGTCGGTTTTCATGCGCACTTTGAGCACTGAAGCATCGTCGCGCTTTTTTTTCAAATCGTCAAGCCGAGTCTGCAAGGCTTTCAACTTGCCGCCCGCGTCACGCAAGTTCGCAGAAAGCACGTCCAACTCCGACACTGTCTTGCGCCGAGTGGTTTCAATCGTCTGCATTTGCGCGACGGCTTGGGTGAGCGCCGCAATCTGCGACTCCACTTGCGCGAGCCGTTGATGCTGCGCCGCCACATTGGTCGAGAGCGCTTGAAGTTCTACGTCGAGCCGTGCTGCGTTTTGCGTGGCGTTCTCGACCTCGGCGCTTTCACGCTCAATGCCCGTAAGTTCTTTCAGCCGTGCTTGCACTTGGCGATGCTGCGATGCGTCGTATCCTAACGCCGTTATTTCGGCGCAGATGCTGTTTAACTGCGCGATCTCCTGTTCAATAAAATCGCCTCGCTGAAGCGCGAGTTCAATGTCCTCGATGGTCGTTTGCCGAATGCGCTTTTCTTCAAGTCGCTTTGCCGCCTCGCGCTCGCGCTCTGCAATGGTATCCAACTGCTGAACTGTCCTCGCCAGATTCTTCTCGCACTGCGTCAAGGCGTCTCGACTTTTCTCTGCATCCTTCTGCTCGTCTTTTATTGCTTGAAGTTTGGTTGCAATCTCATCAAGTTGCGCCTCCGCGTTTTTCAACTGAGCTTCATAATCGCGATAAACTTTTCCCAGTTCTTCTCGAACTTTCTTGCGATGTTCGTCGGTCAGTGGCGATTGGCATAACGGACAAACGGCATCTTTTAGGTCTCGAATCGTGCATCCCTTCCTTTTAAGCTCCTCCATTTGGGATTTATACGCGGCTGATTCGCTTTTGAGCGCAGCAACTCGCGCGTCAGCGGCGGAGCGTTCTTCTTGGAGTTCCGTTGCCCGTTTCGTCCGTGCTACGAGCGCAAGTCTCTCATTTTCAAGCGCGGCTCTGTCGCGCACCAACTCCGCTTTTTTTTGCGCCAATTCATCAAATGCAGCCAGTTCCTTTACAAGCTCTCGCAGCGCGTTTTTCTCAAACGCTAATGTTTGCTCCTTTGCTGTTTTCTTTTCCCGAATTGCGCTTTCAAGTTTTAGTTGCGATTCCCTCAATCGTTGCGCTATAGCGCTTTTTTCGCTGAGTTCCGATGCGGTTTGTTGAAGCTGGTCGAACTCTGCTTTTCGCGCCTCAATATCGGCTTTTCTTGAAAGCAGTGCGTCGAGCTGTTGGCGTTCTCGTTGCTTGGCGGAAAGTTGTTTGTCAAGTTGGCGTAGCGCGTCGCGTAATGCGCTGGCTTCGCGCGTTGCAGCGTCAAGTTCAGCTTTTTGTCCCACCGCTTTGTTTAATGCGGCATCGAGTTCGGTAAGCGCTGCTTTAAGCGTCAACTCGCTTGATTCCAGCGTTTGGATTTCTGCCGTCGTCTCAGCGATGTCTTGCTCGACCGCCGGCATTTGTTTGATTTCTTCCGTGAGCAGTTCCAGACGCGCGACGTCTTGCTTCAATTTGTTCTCGAGCAGCCTCGCTTTTTCTCGCGCACGTTCCGACAGCGTTTGATAACGGTCGATGTGCAAAATCTCCGTGAGAATTTTCTTGCGCTCTGTCGCACTTTTACGCGTGAACTCGTTGGATTTTCCCTGCACGATAAACGACGAACTAATAAACGTGTCGTAATCAATACCGAGCGTTTGATTGATGCGGCGTTGCGCCTCGCGCACGCCCGACTGCACAACGCGAAATGTGTTCGTTGCGCTGTCGCGCACGTGAAATTCCAGCGCGTCAGTGCTGACCCGACCACCTCTATTGCGCTTGGCAATGCGAATGATTTGATAATCAACCTCATCGAGTGTAAACTCAAACTCGACGCGCATTTCCGATTCGCCTTCGCGCAGCAATCGCTCGTTGCCAACTCGGCCTTCCCCCCAGATGCACCAAGGTATTGCTTCAATCAAACTTGATTTTCCAGCGCCGTTTTCGCCTGTCAAACACGCCACGTGGAATAGGCTAAAATCAAGCTCTTGTTTATCGTCGGGATAACTGAGAAAATTTTGTAATCGAAGTTTCTTCGGCGTCACGGCTACTTAGGGTTTTCGGTGGAAACGAGCGAACACAATATCGGTAAACTGCACAGCCTCCAGCGAGTATTCATCGACTTTATACTGCGTAAAAATCTCTTCGTCAATGTAGAGCGACGACTCGCGCCATGTCTTTTTTTGATTGAGGTCGGCAATTGCCGCGTCATAATTCTGTTCGTTGCCTTTGAACAACCGCCGAATCATTTTCTTTCTTGTCTCGTCATCAATCAACACGCGCAGATCTTCCAACTCGCCGTCGCTGCTGAGTTGAGGCGGTGGCGGCAAATACTGCGTCAATGGTGGCGGCTCTTCGCGTCGTTTCGGCGCAATCGGCGGTAACTTCGACGGCGCTGTTGTCGGCATCGCCAAGGGCTTTTCATCTCCCGTGTGTTCGCTCGGCTTCAACCCATCTGCATTTTCGGTTGTCTCAAAGACAAACGATTTAATTTGCGACGTATCTGGAGCAGCATTTTGTGCAACAGTTTCTTCGTCGCTTGAAACGGCTTTCGTGCTATTGCGCGAGCCATCAGGCGGAACTGGGTCGGCTTCGAGCGCACCTGTTGCAGACGCGGCAGCAAGCTGCGCCTCAACTTCTCGCAATAGCGCAGTTTCAAACGATGCGTTGGACGGCTTAGGCGCGACAGGAAGCGGTGTCAATTGACGCAGCAACATATCACTCTCGCCGCGCACAGCTTTGTCTATGTCCGAAATGCTCAACGCGCCTGCGCCCTTCGCCCAAAGTTCCGAGAGCCGCACGGCAAGCGGTTGCAATCCCTTGTCATTTGCAAACGACATCAATACGTCAATTGAAATTTCTTTTTCGCCGCCGAGCGCGTAGAAGCGATACATCGGCTGAAACAGTTGCATCATGTCATCGTGCGCATAACTTGCCGAGAGCCGCCGGTCAATTTCGCCGATGAGCCGTTGCGCTCTCTCGCGCGTTAGCGACGGCGGTTGCTTCTTGATGAGATATTGCAAAAATACATCGACGAGGTAGCGATACTCCGTGATGCTCTCCAACTTTTTTACAATCACATCGGAAGGTTGCTCATCACTTTCTCCAAACACAATCGCGGTGATGGTCTGGTGCGGCATCACCAGAAGGTCGTGCGTCAGCCTCACGCTTGGCTGCAAAATTGTGTTGAGGTGTGCGTCCGTCAGCAGGGCGGTTTGTGCAAGCGCATCGGCAAAAGAGTGTTTCAGCGAGAGGGGAACATGGTCGAGCTGAAACATCGGCGCGCTGAACCGCAGCACTGTGTCTCGAGCGACATCGTTGAGCACGGCAAGCGCGAACAATTTAATTTGCGTTGGAATGGCTGACGATTCAAGTGCGGCATAATCGACGGTTGTCTTGGCTGCATTGAGCTGTGCAAGCAACGCATCGGTAATGTTTTTCACAAGCGCGGTCGGCGTTGTCATCGGTAGTTCTCGGCGTTTCAAGATATTAAACAAACTGTGTGGCAAAAATAGCGTTTCGCGCTCGTAAAAAAGCGGCGCTGTCGCCGTATCTTTAAACCAATTTGAAACCATTATTGAAAAGGAGTAACGATATGCCTTCTAAATCCGCACCTGTTGCAGGCCAGTCCGCCCTCGCGGCTCTAAAAAAATCATCGTCAAAAACATCGCTGAATGGAAAGCCAACGCAAGTTAAAACCGTCGGCGTGCTGACAAGCGGCGGCGACTGCTCAGGGTTGAACGCCACATTGCGTGGCGTTGTCAAAACGCTCATCAACGATTACGGCGTCAAGGTTATTGGCTACCGCGACGGCTTTCGCGGCATGATTGAAAACGATTATCAACAACTTACGCTCACACATGTGTCTGGCATTCTCTCCATCGGCGGCACAATTCTCGGCACATCAAACAAAGCCAATCCGTTTCGGCAGTATCAACCGAAGACAGGCGAGTTCAAAGATGTCTCCAAAAAAGTCGTTGCTGACGCCAAAAAACTCGGCATTGACGCGCTGATTGCCATCGGCGGCGACGGCACGATGTCTATGGCAGCGCGATTTACCGAAATGGGACTCCCCACCGTCGGCATTCCCAAAACGATTGACAACGACCTGATGGCGACCGACCTCACCTTCGGCTTCTACACTGCCGTTGAAATCGTTAAAGAATCGATTGACCGCATCAACACGACGGCAATGTCGCATCATCGCGTTATGGTGATTGAAGTGATGGGACGTTATGCTGGCTGGATTGCGCTTTACGGCGGCGTTGCAGGCGGCGCTGATGTGATTCTCATTCCTGAAATTCCTTACAGCATTGATGCCGTCGCAGAAGCATGTGCGCGACGCAACAAAGAGGGCAAAGGATTTACAATCATCGTTATCGCCGAAGGTGCAAAGCCGATTGGTGGCGACATTACCGTGCAGAAAATTGTCAAAGACAGTTTCGACCAAGTGCGGCTTGGCGGCGTCGGAATGCAACTGCAAGCTGAGCTGGAAAAAAAATTGGGACGCATTGAGGTGCGCGTTACAGTCTTAGGACACTTGCAGCGCGGCGGCACGCCGACAGCCTTTGACCGTATTCTCTCTACGCGGTTCGGCGCTTATGCGGCAGGCATGGTCATGCGCGGCGAATTTGCCATGATGGCGGCGCTGCGCGGCAGCGAAATCGTCTCCGTCCCAATTAGCGATGTGGCTGGAAAAAACAAATTCGTCTCGCCCGACCACGAGCTTATCCGCGCTGCCAAATCGCTCGGCACGTCGTTTGGAGAACCGAAAAGATAACTCACCCCGAAACCACGTCATCCCGTTGATTTCAAAAAGGCTTGCTTTTGCGAGCCTTTTTCAATTTTGATTTTTTTTCACGAAAATTTGATTATTCATATTTTTTTTAATAAAATTGCATCATAATGTTAAGAAAAATCTTAATAATCAATTAAAACTAATCAAAATATATGAAGAACGCGATTTTTAGAACGCTTTTCGCTCTGGTCGTTGCAACGTCAGCATCGGCGCAATCTTCCCTTGATTCAGCATTGATGCGTTTGAAAGAGGGGAACAAGCGCTTTGTCGAGGGCAAGTCAATTCACCCACGACAAGACATCAGTCGTATCAAAGAGACGGCGAAAGGGCAGAAGCCATTTGCGATTATCATTGGCTGTTCCGACTCTCGCGTCCCGAATGAAATTATCTTTGACCAAGGGCTGGGCGACCTCTTCATCGTTCGCACGGCAGGACAAGTCTCGACCTACGCATCGTGGGGCAGCGTCGAGTTTGCGGAAGAAGTTTTGGGCGCGAAATTGATTGTTGTGCTTGGACATACGGCGTGTGGTGCAGTAGCGGCGGCGGTCAATGTGCCGAAAGTTCCGGGACACATCGTTACGCTCATCAATGCCATCAAGCCTGCTGCCGAGCGCGTCAAAGGGATGGCGGGCGACGCCGTCGAGAACGCTGTCAAAGAAAACGTCCGAATGCAGGTCGAGCAACTTCGCGCGCTTGAGCCAGTTTTAGCAGAGCGCGCACGCAAGGGCGAGGTCAGAATCGTCGGTGCTGTCTATAATCTTGCCACAGGTGCTGTCGAGTGGCTACCTGAGACCGATACCGCTAAAAAGTAGCCAAACGGTTTTCTTTATCCGCGATTGCATTGAGATAAATTCTCGTGCAATCGTGGCTTCAACAACAGCAGTTGCGGGCTTTATCGCTAACTTTCACAGATTGGCGTTTTCTAAAAACAACATCATGGAACACTTACAGGATTTTTTCGTCGCATTTCTTTCTCCGATGGTGCTGGCGTTCATTTTAGGCGTCATTGCGACGTCGGTCAAGAGTGACCTGAAATTTCCCGAAGAACTTTACACCGCGCTCACGATTTATTTGCTTGTCGCTATTGGCTTGAAAGGCGGATATAAACTATCTATTACCTCTGTGGCCGATTTTTGGAAACCAAGCGTTGCAGCGATTCTTATTGGCGTCGCCATTCCAATTTGGTCGTTCTGGATTTTGCGTAAGGGCGGCAAGTTCGACGTGGTAAACGCGGCGGCGATTGCAGCACATTACGGCTCAGTTTCCGCTGTTACTTTTGCCGAAGCACAAGCCTTTCATGACAATTTAAAGGCAGACCTGCTGACGACGACACCGTCGCTCACCGATGCGCAGCTCGCGTCGTTGGGCGCGACTTACGAAGGCTTTATGCCAAGTTTGCTCACCATTATGGAAGTACCGGGCATCTTGGTTGCGTTGCTCATTGCACGCACCAGCAAAGAAGCAAATATTTTGGAATCGACACGCGGCTCAACATCTGAAGTCTTGCGCGAGTTGCTGGCGGGCAAAAGCACAATGTTGCTTGTGGGGTGCCTTGTAATCGGAGTGTTAGCAGGCAAGCGCGGCTGGGAACAAGTCTCGCCGTTTTTCGACACGCCATTTCGCGGCATCTTAACGCTCTTTTTGTTGGAAGCGGGATTGGTAACGGGACGGCGGCTTGGCGATTTAAAGAAGGTCGGTGCGTTCTTAATCGTATTCGGAATCGTGATGCCGGTCCTGCACGCCACACTTGGCATTGCGCTTGGCAAATTTGCAGGGCTGTCTCTTGGCGGCGCAACGATTCTTGGCGTCTTGGCAGCGAGCGCGTCTTACATTGCTGCGCCAGCAGCTGTGCGTGTGGCTCTGCCCGAATCAAGCCCGACCTATTACCTAACGGCGTCGCTGGCAATTACCTTTCCCTTCAATATCATTATTGGCTTGCCGCTTTACCATTACATCGCAATGTTCATCTTTGGAGGCTCATTATGAAAACCACAACGCTCAAATTAGTAACCATCATTGCCGAAGACGACATTGAGGCGCGGCTTGTGCGCGACTTGAAAGAACTCGGCGTTAAGGGCTACACCATTGTGAACGTCCGCGGCGAGGGCTTGCACGGCGCACGCGACAACGCTTGGGAAGGCGAGAACATTCGCCTCGAGACGCTCGTCAGTTCCGAACTAGCGGATAAGCTGTTCGAGTTTTTGCACAGCACATATTTCCCGCGATACTTGATGGTGGTTTATATGGAAAATGTCGAGGTCATTCGCGCAGAAAAATTTTTGTAAGGCGCGGGCAATGTGTAATTTTCGGTTTGCTACTGACAAACCAAGCCGATATGACCGACATCTATATGCTCCGCGAGTTGGAGCAAATCCGCGCCATTGCCGACCCGCTTCGCATTCGCATTCTTGATGTGCTGTGCCACAACAGTATGACAACCAAACAAGTTGCCGAGTTTCTGGGCGAAAATGTCAACAAGCTCTATCACCATGTCGATACGCTCGAGGCAGCAGGGCTCATCAAGTTGGTTGATACGCGCAAAAATCGCGGCACGCTCGAGAAGTACTTCCAAGCCGTTGCCAAGCACTTCACGCTTTCGCCGACGCTCTTTGAAGTTCGACTGGTTGAGTCGGAGCAACGCTCCGAACTCACCTTCTCCGCCGCGTTGCAAGCCACACTGACGGAAATCAAACAAAGCCTGGCAAAGCGGCTTATTAAGCCAAGCGAAACACAGCGCTTCTTTACGCGCCTTCATGTGCGTATGACCAAAGCCAAGGCGGCGGAACTCGAGGAGAAGTTTCAATCGTGGCTGAAAGAATGCGAAGCAGCAGATTCGGACGAGGGCGACGTCGTCTATGGCTTAACGGCAACGCTTTATCCTGTCGAGGCAAAACCTGCTGCCGAAGAAAGTCCGACGAAGAAACATCGTTTGCTCAAGCGGGCATTGCGTAGAAAAGAATGATGCTTGGCTGCCGCTGCCTAACTCTTCATACAGGTGAGTTTTGCACGTCGTCGAGCATGTAGTACGATTGGAACAATCAACGATTTTTGTAACTTTGTGTTTACGCACCGCTAATTGAGGAGTCGCCAAGTGGTAAGGCACCTGACTCTGAATCAGGCATTCGCAGGTTCGATCCCTGCCTCCTCAGCGCAGTTTCGTCGGAGCAATGTGCATCCGACCAACCGTCATCAACAGTTTCTCATCATGAATACAGTGGTTTTAGCTTACGGTGCGATTCTCATCATTTTGGGCGTCGTTGGATACTTTCAATCGGGCAGCGCGACATCGTTCATCGGCAGCGCGGCAGGCGCGGTAGCACTTGTCGGCGGGTATCTTGCCGCCACACAAGGCTGGGGCAAGTGGCTTGCTTTTGGCGCAGCGATGCTGGTTGTCGTTGGCGTTGGTATGCGGTTGCCAGGAGCGATTCAAAAACTTGGGTCAGGCGAAGCAACGCTTGAAGAATACTGGGTTCGATTCACGATGGTCGGCCTGTCGCTGGCATTTGCCATTTACGCTGCCATCGGTATGAAATCGCCAGAGAGCGCAGCGTCGTAACTACGGCTCAAGCAGAGCGCCAAAATTCTGCGTGGCTTTCAACCGATAACTTTTTTCGGTATAAACAACGGCGACGCCAACGCCCATGTCGGTCGCATCTGTTTGTAAAATATTCGCTCGATGTCCCGTCGAATTCATCCAGCCGTCCACAATTCCTTTTGCCACGTCGTCATAACGCTGCGGCGGCAACGCCCGACTCGATGACCCCGACGACGCGCTGATGTTTTCTGAGCACGCCCGCCAGCGATACCCCTGCTGTTCAATTCGCATCGACACAGTTTTGTTTTTCTCTGTCGGCGAGTCATGCGAAAAATAATCGAGCGTTATCATTTCAATGGAATGCCGTCGTGCCGATTTGTGCAGCCGAGCATCGTATTTGAACGGCGCGAGTCCGTGCTTCCTGCGCTCGTCGTTAGTCAGGCGAAATATGTGGTATTCCAACACGTTCGGGTCAAAGGTTTTGAAGGTGAAGGTCTCGACAAGCGTTGGCGTCTCGCGAAAGCCCATGTCTGCGCCTGAAACTGTCTCTGTGGATTGGGCAAGCGTGCTTCCGGCACAACAAGAGAGCGCAATAGTCCAAACAATGTTTTTTACGCTTCGGGGCATTACGAAAAGCTATGAACGATTTGGACAAACTCGTCGGCTTTCAGGCTCGCGCCGCCGATAAGTCCGCCGTCGATGTTGGGCATAGCGAACAGTTCTTTGGCGTTAGACGCTTTGACGCTGCCGCCGTATTGAATCGTTATGTCGTTTGCAAGTTCGTCGGTGTGCAGTGAAGCAATAAAGAACCGTATCAGGCGGTGAACTTCTTCGGCTTGGTCGGGCGTGGCGGTTTGGCCTGTGCCGATTGCCCAGACGGGTTCGTAGGCAATAGTGATGCGTTTCATATCGTCGATCGATAGGTCAGCGGTGCAGTGCGAGACCTGCGAGACGATGACTTTTTTTGTCTCATCGTTTTCGCGTTGCTCGAGCGTTTCGCCGACGCACAAAATCACCTCCAAGCCTTCGGCTAAGGCTTTCTTCACTTTTTTATTGATGAGTTCATCGGTTTCACCGAAGTATTGTCGCCGCTCCGAGTGCCCGAGAATGACGTAGTGGCAGCCAGCGTGTTTGAGCATTCTTGCCGAGACTTCGCCAGTAAAGGCGCCATCGTTCTCGAAGTGGCAATTTTGCGCTGCAAGTTTTATCGGCGTGTTTCTCAAGACTTCGGCGAGCGGCTCGATGGCCAAAAACGTAGGCGCAAGCGCGACGTCGCAGGAGGGCATGGCGTCGGAGAGCCGTTTGGCCACGTCAGCGGCGAGCGCAACGGATTCCGAAATGGTCTTGTTCATTTTCCAATTGCCCGCGACAAATTTCTTTCTCATAGAGATGTTGGTTTTTGGTTTAACGCCGCGTTTTACAGAGATGCGGCGACAGCAAGTCATGTTCAAAAGAGAGCGAAAAGAACGGGCAGCAGAAAATCGACGCGTCAGTATTCCGTCACGCGCTCGGCGAAAACGCGTTTAATCTCGGCGCGTTTTAGTTTATGTTCTTTCTGGCGTGTGTCTTTGAGTATGAGTTCGTCAGCGGTGAGCGACGTGACGTAGCCATGCCAGATACGTCCATCGCTCATTTCGATATTGACTTCTTCGCCGACAATTTCCGGCTTCAAGTCGCTGGCTTTGATGATAATTTGGCGTTTGCCCATTGTGTTCAAGGTGGTTTTATTTGACTTTGATTTCCAGCACTTCAAACCGTTTCAAGCCGCCGGGCGTTCTTACTTCCACTTTATCTCCGACCGCTTTGCCCAGCAATGCGCTGCCGATTGGCGACTTGACTGAAATTTTGCCTTGCTCAATATCGGCTTCTTCCGACGAGACGAGCGTGTATTCGATTTTTTGGCTGTTGTCCAAATTTTTCAGCACCGCCGTCGTGAGGATATAGACCTTATCGGTCTTGATTTGTTTCTCGTCTAAAATGCTTGCCGTAGCCAGCATGCGCTCCAGATTGGAAATGCGCATCTCAATTTGGTTTTGTTCTTCTTTGGCGGCATCGTATTCCGCGTTTTCTGAAAGGTCGCCATGTGAGCGTGCTTCAGCGATTTTCTCCAATACCTTATGGCGTTCTTCGCCTTTGAGTTGGTCTAACTCTTCTTTGAGGCGCTTGTAGCCGCTCATTGTCAGATACACTGCGTCTGCCATAGTCGTAAGCATTTAAGTTGAACCCGTTCTTTGGTAGGGAAACGGGTTGGAAAATAGAAAAATAAAAGTCAGCCCAACGCGTGGACTGACTTAATCAATGGCGAATTTACAATGTGTTTTGCTCTCGACCAAGACCCTATGCGCGCGCTTGCTCGGCAGCTTTCGGCGCGGCATAGGCGTTCTGTTCAAAATACGACGGGCGAATTTGCTTGCGCATTTTTGCGGGCGTAATCTTAAAACTATCCGCTACATCGAAGAGGTGTTTGATGTGGTCGCGTGGCACAATCGCGAAGAGTTCGGATGTGCTGATGTGGTTGTGCATTCTGCCGCCGCCATCGCCAATGACGAAGGTGCTGTTGTTTTCCAAAAATGGAATGTTGAAAATCGACGCGCAGGCGCTCATGCCAAGTTCGCCAATCGGAAACTTCCCGATTCGAGTCGATGCTGCACCTGCTAAAATCATCGCATACTGTGGCTCGCAAATCACGACAACACTGTGAATGAGGCTTTCGTCGTCTACCATAGAGACTGGCGCGGCGGCGATGGCTTTAAATTCGCCTTTCGGCAAATTGACCGTGTTGTGCTTGTTAGATTTCGCCGCTTCTTTCGTGTAGAACTGCTGCACGTCGGTCATGTAAATTCCGTCGACGATGTATTCGCTCGCGTTTTCCAACATTCCCAAATGATACAGCCCGACCAAACAATCGTGATGATTGGCGTCGATATACACCTTCTTGCCCGTATCTGCATGGTGAATAAGCGCGCATGGCACATCGAGCATCGGCTCGTAGCCTTCGGGAATTTCATTGCGGCAATAGGTAACCGCAACGGCGTTGTGTTTGAGTTTAAACTGCGACATCACCGATTGAAGTTTGGCAATGTCAATCGCTTCGCCCGTCTCGCTGACGGCGTTGAAAGAATTTTGAATGTGCATTGTTGATTCTCCTTTTACTTCCTTGGTTAAAAGACTGCTCGGAACTTACGTCTTTTCAGCGAGCTTAGCAAAGCAGGGCAGGTGGTCAGTTTTCAAGGAAGGGATACTCGAGCGCGATTTCTTCACCAGTTATGGCATCGATAAAGATGCGGGCTATCGGCTTGGTGTATTTAATATCGATTTCTACATCATACGCCAGCCGCACCTCCGAGACGCGCAGGCGTCGCTCGACAATGTCGCCGTTTTTATCTCGGATGTCGTCAAACGTTTTTTTCTCATACACGCACACTTTTGCTGGTTTGATGACATCAATGCGGTCAATGACATAGCGCACCTGTTTTTCATCAACGGCAAATTCCAATTTTTTTCCGATGAGGTTTTTGTAGATTTTATCGAGCGGATAAGTTTCATCGTTAGGTAAATTCGTCAGCCGGCGCGTCGCAGTGCAGACCAACACAGCGATTGCGCCTTGTTTATCAATGACGAACTCCAACATGCCGCGCGTCTTTCCCGCCGAGCGGTACTTGCCATACACAGCGCGTTCAAACATCACGTCATAGACGCCTTCCTGTTCGCTCATCGAGAGCAAAGCGATTTCTTTCGAGGTAGTGTGAAAGAGGTCTTGATTGTCATCAATGAACTGTCGCAGCGCGAGCAAGACCGCCGCCGCCGTATCTTGATTAGAAATGAACTGCGCCACGGGCAGTTTTATCGGCGTCGCTGCATAGGTCAGTTGCCCAATCGTGCAGCCGACCGAATCCAGCACTTGGTTCAAATAATTAAACCCATATTTTTTTTTGAACACCTCGAAGCGTCGGGCGAACTGACGGAACGGCTCTTTCTCGAAAGTCAGTTTGGCAGGATAGCCTTTCGGCATCGCAGGCTTGGCGGGACGCGGCTGCGCATAGAGCGCGGCAGACGCGCAGAGCAGTAGAAGACAGACAAATCGTGATAGAGCGTATTTCAAGGTAAACTCAGTTGGTTATCTCGTCAATGCGTTTGAAGCATAAAGCTACGCACAAGCGATAAAAAGAGTTTCTTGCCGTCGCAAGACCCCAGTAGGGCTTCGGCGGCGCGTTCTGGGTGCGGCATTAACCCCATGACATTTTTCGACTTATTACAAATGCCAGCGATGTTTTCCAACGAGCCGTTTGGATTTGAGTCGGGCGTTTCATTGCCGTGCGCGTCGCAGTATGTAAAAACGATTTGACCGTTGTCTTTCAGGCGAGTGAGCGTATCGGGGTCGGCGACGAAGTTGCCCTCGCCGTGGGCAATTGGAATACGCACCACTGCGTTTTTTTCATACTCGCTGGTAAAAATGGTCTCGTTGTTTTTGACTTTCAGCGTTACAAATTTGCAGATAAATTTTCGATTAGCGTTTCGCATCAAGGCGCCGTCCAACAGTCCTGCCTCGCATAGAATTTGAAAGCCGTTGCAAATGCCCAGCACTGGTCGACCGTCGTTGGCGAACTTGGTTACTTCGCGCATCACGGGCGAGAATCGGGCAATTGCGCCCGTGCGCAGATAATCGCCGTAGGAAAATCCGCCGGGCAAAATAATCATATCGCTCTGGCGTAAGTCTGTCTCCTTGTGCCAAATCAAATGAGCTTCGGCGTTGGGCAGCGCGTTGCAGACGGCTTCGGCGTCGTGGTCGCAGTTTGAGCCCGGAAAGACAATAATCCCGAATCGCAGTTTAGACATAGCGTTATTTTATTGACATGCGTTGACGAGACAGCCGTCGAGATTTTTTTTGTGCGCCGAGCGAATTGCGTTCCCAAAACACGCCATCTGAAAAGCCTTGTATGGACTTGTCCGTTTCGGCTAAGGCAAGGCGCTTTTCCGCCAGTAAACAGTGCTGTTCGTCGATGTCAATGCCGACGAAGCGGCGACCTAATTTTTTCGCGACGACCGACGTCGTGCCTGAACCAAGAAACGGGTCGAGCACCACGTCGTGTTCATTGGAACTCGCCAATATAAGTTTCGCGAGGAGTTTTTCGGGCTTTTGCGTTGGGTGGCGGGTGTTTTCGGGCATTGACCAAAACGGCACGCTGATGTCTGTCCAGATGTTCGACGGATGCGTGTCTCGGAAATTTCCCTCGTCGGATTCCATCCAATCTTTCGGCGCACCGTGCCGACGATACGGTGCAAGGACACGGCGGCGCAGTTTGACAGCGTTGATGTTGAACGTGTAGTTATCGGAGACAGTGGCGAACCAGATGTCTTCGGCGCAGTTTTTCCAATTTTGTTTGGCGCCTCTGCCCTTTTCTCGCTCCCATGTCAGCCGATTGCGAACCATGAATCGCCGCTCCAATGCGCGCTGAATTGCCGACGCCGAGCGCCAATCGCCGCATACATAAATTGATGCGTTTGGTTTTAAGAGCCGTTCCAACGCCGACAGCCACGAGTCGAGCAGCGCTTCGTATGCCTCGTTGGACATCGCTTTGAATGCCGTCGCGCCAAATTGTTTCGTTAGGTTATACGGCGGGTCTAAAACGAGCAGGTCGGCAAAGGCATTGGGCAGGAAAGCGCACGCCGAAAAAAACTCTTGATAAATCGTTTTGTTAAGCACATCGGGGAGCATCGCAGGCGAGTGAAGCGTGAGCAGATTTGCCCGATACAAGCGGTCGCGTGATGTCAGCGTCAAGGTTCGATTGCGCGGCGCGCGAGCAGTCATAACGATTCGGCTCAGATTTCTTCAAGGTCAATGTGATAATCTTCCATCACCGGATTGGAGAGCAATTTTTTGCAGGCGTCCTCGACAGCGGCGCGGGCTTTTTCCGCAGACGATTCCGCCACATCAAGTTCCATATACTTGCCGATGCGAACCGACTCAATGGACTCATACCCTAGATTTTCTAAGGCGTGATGCACCGCTTTGCCCTGAACATCAAGAATTGACTTTCGCAGTGTTACACGAACTTTAGCTTTGAACGGCATAGCAAGAGTTGAGAAAATTACTTGTGCTTACATTGTCCGGAGACCTCGTGAAAGCGGTCGTGCAGCGCGGTGAGTGCTTTTTTAACGGTAGCGTCTTTGGCTTTTTTGTCAATGAGCTTCGAGAGTGCGGCGGATTCCTTTGCCAGTTTTTTCAGATTTTCTTTGGCGTTGGGCGGCAGCGTCATATCGGCGGGAACAGCGGACGACGCCCAGCGGGCTGCTTTGTCGGCCATTTCTTTGGCGCGCGCGCGAATTGGCTTGAAGTCGCCGTCTTCCATTGGGTGAAATGTCTCCGCCATGACTTCGTGGAAATCGTCCATTTCTTTCCATGTGGTGGCGGCGCGAAGCGAATCCAGAGAGGGTGCGCACATGCAGAGTTGAGGCGCAGGTTCCGTGTAGGCAACGGGCATGTTGCCAAAGCAGAGCAAAAACACAAGCAGCGACATAGTGAACATTATTTTGAATTGATGCCGTCGCTCGTTGTAGCAAGTGGCGACGACGAGGTTTCTTCGAAGAAAAATTCATAGATGGATTGCGCAATGCCGTAGATGATATACGCTATCATGGCGAAAAAAAAACCTTTCGCCTGAAACACGCCGATGGCGACGAAGGCAATCAGGTAGCAAGACAGTTTGACCGGTTGTTTTGCAAATTCCGCCTGCGTAGGCTTTGGCAGTCGGTCGTAGCGCACAGAACTAATCATCAAGAGCGTTAGCGTAACCGTTAGGGCGATGAGCAAATACAACTGCGTTTCTTTTGGAAACACGGTGTCGCTCGATGTCCAGATGGCGAAGGCGGCGATGGTCATTGCTTGCGACGGCGTTGGTAGTCCCGAAAAATGTGATTTGGAAGCAGCCGTTGTTTGCAAATTATATCGCGCCAAGCGCAAGCCACTTCCGACCATTAAGGCAGAACTGAGCGCAAGCCCAGCGATGCCAAACGTTTCCAGACCAAGTTTGTAAGCCAGAAACGACGGCGCGGCGCCAAACGAGACAAGGTCGGACAGTGAGTCGAGTTCAATGCCAAAATCGGACGAAGAGTTGGTCAGCCGCGCCACAAAGCCGTCGATGGTGTCTAAGATAGCCGCGAGGATAATCAGCCAGCCAGCGGCGACAAAGTTTTGTTCGCTCGCCATGACAATCGAGGCGTAGCCACAGACCATGTTCATCACCGTGAAGGTCGACGGGACAGCGGAACGCGAGACGCGCGGCATATCAACGCGCTTCATTCGGAAGCGGCGTTTCGGAATGCGCTCTCGATGTGCGCCCTTTGAAATGCTCGGCGGATTGATTGGCGTGTTCGCGTCTTTCATGCAGAGAATATTAAGAAACAAACATAGTGACAAAACGGTTCTAAACAAACGGTGGCGGCGACGCCGTTTGCGGCATGGGCCGTTACGCCAAGACTTTCTCGACTTCGCGTTTCAGGCGCTCGGAGTCAGGCGCCACACCGCTCTCGAATCGGGCGACGATATTGCCGCTGCGGTCGACGAGAAACTTCTCGAAGTTCCACTTCACATCGCCGGCGGGCATGGCGTTAGTGGTAAGCCACTTATACAGCGGATGTTGCGCCGCCCCTTTGACATCGATTTTCGACATCATATCGAACTTGACCCCGTAATTCGACGTGCAAAAGCTCAAAATCTCTTCTTCTGTGCCGGGTTCTTGTCCGCCGAATTGATTACACGGAAATCCGACGACTTTCAAACCCTTTGGCTCGTAGGTTTCGTGGAGTTTTTCCAGACCAGCATATTGCGGTGTGTATCCGCACTTAGACGCGACGTTCACAATCAACAGTGCGTTGCCTTTGTAGTCGGAAAATTTTTTCGGTTCACCTGTGATGGTTTTGAAGTCAAAATCGATGTTCATTGGTAGAATGCAATTGGTTCATGATTGTAGTTTGGTCACGCAAGTTAACACTTTCAGTTGCAGTTGCCGAAACTGGCATGGCGTGCGCCCTCGTCGCCCGTCTTTTTTTCATGGAAGCCCTGTATGGGTTCAGACCTTTTGAAATGAACGGGAAGTTTTTAAATTGACGGTGTAATTCCTACAAACCTAACGGCGTTTTCTACTTACATCATTTGTTCGCAGGAGGTTGTTATGACGGGCAAAATCGACAAGCGCAACGAAAAGCTGCTGCACAACATTAAGTTAGACAATTTCGAGTTTCTTGAAATTCCCGAACTCTACATTTACTCCGGCGAACTGACGAAAAAAGAAATTCTCTATTTGCGCCAGCGTTTAGAAGAAATGAAGCGCGTGCGTGAGAATTGCGACCTTGATTCGCAGTTTCGGATGCGTCAGGCGGTCGAGCGCGATATTGTGCATTCTTTCGGCGAGATGCGATACCGCCGTCTGCAACTTCGAATGCAGATGAACCTCAAAGAATACTGCGAACGATTTATTGAAAGCACGGACATTGACGCTGCGCCGAAGGACTTTTCCATTCG
This sequence comes from [Candidatus Thermochlorobacteriaceae] bacterium GBChlB, assembly GCA_000724175.1. Lineage (GTDB taxonomy): Bacteria > Bacteroidota > Chlorobiia > Chlorobiales > Thermochlorobacteraceae > GBChlB. Next base: position 34,520 of record JPGV01000037.1, read on the forward strand.
CAAAGTGCTGCGTCAGGTGCAACAGGTCTTGACAGCTTGGATAAGCAAGTTAGGTTGATGCGATGCGACAGAAAATCGCCTTTGTGTGCAATACAGCATGGGGGCTTTACAACTTTCGTCGTGGCATTATTTGTTCATTGCTTCAACAAGGTGTCGATGTTGTTGTCATTGCGCCTCGCGATAAATACAGCGAGAAATTGGGTCGACTTGGCTGTCGTTTCAAAGAGGTTCAACTACAGAGCAGAGGCATGAACCCTATTCAAGACCTCAACTTTTTTCTTGAACTTTACGCCCTCTACACAACCGAAAAACCCCATCTTATTTTTCACTACACTATCAAACCAAACATTTATGGCAGTTTTGCGGCGCGCTTGCTTGCCATTCCTTCAGTTGCAGTGGTTACGGGTGCTGGGCAAGCGTTTGACAGACAAAATGTGCTTAATCGTTTGGTGAGCATGTTATATCGTATTGGACTTGCAAAAGCAGTTGCCGTCTGGTTTCTCAACGATGATGATAAGCGTTTATTTATTTCCAATGGGATTACGACAGAGGCGCAATGTTCTGTCATCAGAAGCGAAGGCATTGATACCACTGTGTTTTCACCTGAGCGATTCTCGCGGTCGTCCTCGATGGCCGTCTCGTTTTTGATGCATGGGCGGCTGTTATGGGAAAAAGGGGTTGGAGAGTATGTAGATGCTGCGCGTGCCTTGCGAGAGCGAGGCATGGATGCGAAGTTTTATCTGTTGGGCTTTTTGGATAGTCAAAACACCTCCTCTGTCTCTGAGTTGCAGGTGAGGACATGGGAGCGCGAGGGTGTCATATCATATTTGGGCGTGTCCGACAATGTTGGGGAGCAGATTTCACAAGCAGATGTGGTGGTCTTGCCTTCCTACTACAGAGAAGGCGTACCGCGCGCGTTGCTGGAAGCGGCAGCGTTAGAGAAGCCCGTCATCACTACCAACTGGGCTGGCTGCAAAGACGTTGTCGATGACAGCGTGACCGGATTGCTCTGTCAGCCAAAAAATGCGTCCGATTTGGCGGATAAAATGTATCGTTTGGCAACGATGAGCGCCACCGCGCGGCTCGAAATGGGAAAAGCAGGGCGGCAAAAAGTGCTGCGTGAGTTTAACGAAGACAGCGTGATAGAATCGTATTTGAACTTGATTAAGCGCGTGCGTCAGCGACGGCTTTTTCAATGACCGCGATGGTCTGTTCCGCCGCCGCTGTCCATGAAAACGCTTTTGCGCGCTCACGTCCCTTTTTGATGTAGGTTTCCCGCATCGCTGGGTCTTTCCACATCTGTTTCAACTGCAAGGCAAGTTCGTCGGTCGAATTAAACAGCAATCCTGCATCGGCAAGAATTTCCGGATGCGCGGTTCGATTCGATGCAATGATGGGAGTGCCTGCTGCCATGGCTTCCACGAGCGGCAAGCCAAATCCTTCGTATAGACTTGGGAAGATCAGCCCGCAAGAGGCTTGGTAGAGCGCTGGTAAGTCCTCAGTATCGACATAGCCGATAAACTGAACCTGCGGTGCAAGTCCAAGCCGTTCAATACTTATTTTCAGTTCTTGTGCTGCATTTCCAGTTCCGCCAGCAACTACCAGATTCGGATACACGCCGTCTCTGCCGAGCAAATGCAGTGCGTCAATCGCCTGAGAGAGATTTTTTCGAACCTCAATTGTTCCCACCGAGAGAAAAAATTCGTCGTGCGCAATGGCATAGCGTTGTCGCAGTCTTGACATGCGGTCTTTTTCAAGCGGCGCGCCAAAGTGGTCGTCTGCCGCTTCATAGATGACACTAATCCGCTCAGGGGCGATGGCATGAAAACGCAATATGTCTCGTTTGGTAAATTCAGAGACGGCGATGATTTGAGCCGCGCGGTTGAGCGACGCATTCATGAGCGCGTTGCGATACCATCGGCGCGACAGGGCGATTGTCTCAGGAACGGCTTTGTGAAACATGTCGTGAACGGTAACGACCGTTGGCAGCGTTGTGCCAATCGGCATAATAAAGAACGGGCAAAAGAGTGCATCATACGCTTCGCGCTGTAGCCGCCATAGAAACGATGTTTGCTCCCATAGCACACGATGCGGTTGATGTAGGAACGGGGTTTTTATGATGCGCACATGCGGCGCACAAAGCGACTCGGCGCACTGATAGCTCGCATCCATAAATACTGTGAATTGATGTGATGCCGACAGCTCAGCAATGGCTTTCAGCAATCGGTGGGTATAAAATCCTGTGCCAGTGTTGTGGTTCTTCAGCAGAAGCGCGTCGACGGCAATGTGCATAGCAGGGAAGAGCGTTATGGTTGAACTCTGCATATCCAATATACCGTCGAGTTCAGCCAGTGCCGAGAGAGCGGAAACGGAGAGAACGTGGTTCTCTCGATAGAAAACACTTGACGGATACGTCGTTCAAGGGTGCGAAAATCAAACCCCTTATGTCCGCGATAGTCAACATTGGGTCGGCGATGCGAGGAATCGAAGCTGGACACATTCCAGAACAGTGCAGCCTGCATCAACTCGCGGAATGTGTAGCGTTCATACTCATACTGAGGGTTTTTAGCGTGAGCCAACCCGCGCCCAATCTGCTTGAGCAGCAACGACCAGCCGACTTCAATCGGAACGGACAATAAAATCACGGCGTCGTGGCGACAAAGAGAGCGAATGTCTTCCAGTGTTTGATCAATATGAGCCACGTGTTCTAATGTCTCTGTGCAAACGGCCAAGTCGCATTTTCCGCGTAGCGTATCGGGAACGGCGTGTGGGTGCATAAATGCAAATCCGCTCACGCCTTCAAACTCGCGCCGACACCGTTCCAAATCGCTCTCCACAATATCAACACCAACGCCCGCCGTTGCCAGCCCTTGTTGATATGCCAACTTCAGAAACCATCCGTCGGCGCAGCCGTAATCCAGCACAAAATCATACTGTTTGCCCGAGATGAGGTCAAGCGTTGTCTGAAATCGAGTTGCGTGTGCGAAGCGCGTCATAAAGCTGCCCCCGCGCATTAGCCGTTGCGTATAGGTCATGGCGCGTTACCGAATGATTGCCAAACGTTCTGTTTTCGTGTAGGTTTTCGTCGGTGTGCGGACAACGACGCGGTAAATATACACGCCGTTAGCGAGTTGGTCGCCGTCGGCGTCGCGCCCGTCCCATTCAATTTGGTTGCGCCCCAACTGTAACGATGGCAGTGCGTTCAACTCCCGAACCATGCGTCCTGCCACTGTGTAGATGAGAATGCGAAAATCGGTTGGTCGGTCAGAGACATCGCCGCTTCCTGTGAGTGTGAAGGCAAATATGGTCTTGTCGCTGAAAGGATTTGGATAGTTGAAGAGGCTTTCGACGCCGAACTGTGCATTGACAGTGAATTTCAACCGCGCGCTGGCACTGTCGGCGATGTTCCCGCTTGCGTCTCGAACTGCAACAAAGAGGTCGTAGTCGCCATCAGCAAGCTGAGGCGTAAATATCACCGTGGCTGTTCGATTTGTCGATGTGGCTGGCGTGAATGAGAGCCGTTGGCGGTCGCTGTAAAAAATTGGACGATTATTGAGCGTTAGTCGCACCAATGACGTATCGGCAATTGGCAGAGCGCTGTTGTCTGAAACGGCAATCAAGATGCGCGGCGTGGCGCCTATCAGGTCGCCATTTTGAATGCGTTTCCCATCGACTTCTATCGTCAGCGTTGGGCGTATGGTATCGGCTCTGATGAAGACCGACGCCGTAGTTGTGTTATTCAATTTTGTGAGTTCCGCCGTGCGATTCTCTGGGTCGAGTTCTGCGAGTATCGTATGCGCGCCAGCGCGTAACGCCCGCAGTCCTGTCGTGAGTCGACGCTGGGCATTGGGCGCAAGCGTATCAATCCGCAGGGTTTCCGTCATTACCGCAGCTCCCGTCGCGGTTTGACGCAGCGCGATGCGAAGCGATATGGAGTCTAATCGACTGAACCCGATGTTGCGAACAGTCAGCCCCACTTGAACCATCTCACCTTGCTCGACCGTATCGCGTTCTGGCGCGATGAGACGGTGCGACAAGGCGGCATCGCCCGCAGGCGTAAATTCTACCGAAATACGTTGTAGTGACGGCGCCACGCGCTGCACAGGGTCGCGTTGTAGTTCAGCCCGAAGGCGCAGCTGAGGATATACTCGAGCATCTATGTTTGAGAGGTTCGCATTGGCGGTTGTTGCCGTCAGCAGCGAATCTTGCCGACCATCGAGCCGAATGCCTTGTGCGGTTACTGCAATTCGACTTTGCCGACTCGGCAGCGTTTGCTGCCACGAGAGCGATTGCCACGATGCCGCCATGCCAATCGCCTCGCTTGTTGCGACGCCTACCTGACGCGGAATGGTCAAAAAGGTATCAATCCGCGTTGGACGTTCCGCCGCATCGCACCCAACGTGAGGCTCACAGCGTTTTCCCCAATCTTCAAAATAGATTTGCCTGTTTTTTGAACCGACAAATACCCAAGACTCTCTGAATGTCAGCCGCTCGAAGTGCCGACTGCCGAGCTGACGAAAGCGCTGAATCAGCGGCGAGTTCGCTCCGAAATACGGCACGATATCTACCACAGCGTCTGACAAGGCCACCAAGACAATCTGATTATCTTTTAAGCTGTCAAGCAACATTGTTAGGCGTTCTGCCACCAAATTATCTATCGGTGTTGGATTGGGTTCAAACGGGCGAACCAAGTCAAAGTTGTAGACTGGACTGACACTGACGCTCTGCGACGTATCGAGAATCATTATGTTCAACCCGCGCGTGCCGGGTCGGTTTAGCTCGAAGTTTCTGATGTTGCCGACAGAAATCTCGTAAAACGGTATGCCTCCCCAAAACGATGCGTTATTGCCTAATGACCGCAGGCGTATCTGTAAGCGGGTGGTGTCGTTTGTAAGGGCGTTGTCGGCTACCCTCAAGCCGCTCAACCGAAAGTTCTGAAACTGCGCCGCGCCTTGCTGCGACCAAACAACCGCTTGGGGTGAGACTGAGGCGTCGTATCGCACTGAAAATACGCTCCATGTTTGCTCGATAGCGCCGCCGACTTGCCTCGCGCGCCAAAAATAGTCGATGTTCTCCATCGGCGTAAATGAGGGCTGCCAAGTTGTTTCTGTTTCGCCTTCATCGACGATGCCGCTCGAGCGTTTCATCGGGCTGTTGAACAGCCGCGAGGTATCCAGCTCAAACTCGTAGCGGCGAGGCTGTGCTGGACGCTGCGACGAATGCAAAATGGTAAATCCTCTCTGAGACGGATGCACGCACGAGAAATTAAGCGGCTTGACCGCAGAGACATTTGTCGACGAGATCACGACGCGCACCAAGGCAGTGTTGTTCTCTTTTGAGACTTCGCTGATGCGGTTGCGTTCATCGAGCCTTACTTCCAACTCGTGTTGTCCGGGCTTATTGGAAAAATCAAGCTGAACTATCAGCGAGTCTCGTAAGGCAACAGGTGCAATGAGCGTGTCTTTCAACAGTATTGTGTTGGCGTCTCCCGCCCAGCGGTCGCGGATGGTTACTTGCACGTTTTCTTGGGTAGCTAAGCCAAAGTTTCGGACGACAACGGCTACTGGCTCTGGCGCTGCATCGGAAGGCGGTTCATTGATAAATCGGACATCGCTCGATACAATCGACAGGTCTGGCTGTTGAGCCAACATGAGTTCGGCGGCTGGGTCGCCCAAAATGTTGTATTGATCGATGATGCCGCTCACTTCAGGGTTCCAAAATCGAAATTGGTTTCTGAACTCTGTCTCGGCGTAAAGCCAAATATCGCCAAAGGTGCGGAGGCGGTTTTGAATGGCGCGCATGGCCGCGCGGTTCAGCGCATCGTCGTATCCGATAAATCCCCAGCCTGCGGTGCCGATGAAGCCCAAGGCACCTGCGTTTTGTGCGATGACAAACTGTTCGCCAAAGGCTTTTCCAAATGGCTCTGCAAAGCGCCCAGTGTGGCATGTCCAACTCAACACCAACGGATAACGATTGCGGTTCTGCAGCGTTCTTGGGTCGCTGAGCGTCAAATCCCATGTTTGAGAACCAGCGTGTCCGACATAATTAACTAAGGTTGCGCCCGATGCAATCCGCGCGCGCATTAAATCGGCGAGTTGGGAGCTGACAAATGGACTGGCATCATCGCGGTAGAGCGTGTCGGCTGTGCCGGCGATTGGGCGCGGCAATACAAACGAGGTGATAATGGAATTGGAGTTCAAGCGGAATAGTTGCTGCTCAAATGCACCGATGCCGCCGTTGACAAAAATAAAGTGTTTATGCCACGCTTCTGCTTGCAGCGGTCGCGGCGTTGTCGTGAGTTTATCAAGATACGCATTGGCTTCTGTCGGTGTTTGTGCCGGGATTCTGCCAATGGCAATTCTCGGAATGTTGATATAGGGCGCGCTGGGGTCGTTATTGAAACTTGTGAACCAAATATCGCTAACAGGGTTTCCATACACAGGCACAAGCGGCGGGCGGGCGGCACTTGCTCTCAAATGGTGCTTCGCGTCCCAGTTCGCACTGCCGAGCAACACGACATACCGCGAACGCGGTGGCCTCCAATTTTCAAATGCAAACTGTAGAAACTGCTTAATGGCGAGCGGCGTAAAAAACCCAAAACTAAACTCGGCGTAGATGTCCTCGGTCGTTGCCACAAAGGTGCGGAACTGACCGCCTGCTGGCGACTGACGAAACGCCGCTAAGCGATTTGCCGCTGCAAGCAATGACGGATGTGTGATGATGATATACTCGGCGCTGTTCGCCGTGTTGCGCAGAAAGGCATTACGGTGCGCACGAATTGTGGGCTTGTATATCGCCGTTGGAGATGCGCAAAGATAGCGCTTGCCAGCCTCTGCGCTGAACCTGAGCGTTCTGCCTGACACCACGCCGCCAGTTAAGCGAACCGTATCGGTCATATTGTATAGCACTGCGCTGGGTGCACCGTCCAATTCCGTAACGACGATGTTCGAGGGCGCGCTGCCGTCGGCGCGACAGACTAACTGTCTGCTCGTTAGAGACGGATATGAAAAATCGCGCGGATAGTCTACTTCACACCAATCAATGCCGACAATATCGACAGCAGTGGGCGCACTGCGTTGCAAACGACATAGCACCGCGTTAGCGCCATTTCGCACAGCAGAGGCGCTCAGTTGTGCCGTGATTAGCGTGTCGCCCAGCCCATTGAATCTGACGGAGCCTACCGCCGCGCCATTGAACCACAACGACACAGTGTGGGAAGTGTTCGTAAATCCAGTGAGCTTGACGCGCAGTGTCGCTGTGCCGCCTTGCTGCACGCCGTCCAATGAAAACAAGAGACTCGCCGTATCTTCCGAAGTAGCATTGTTCACTTGCAACTGTTTCCAGAACCAGCCTTCTGCGGGCGTGCGCTCTGTTACGGTGTAATACCCCACGTTGTAGATGGTATCTTGCTCGATGTGCTGCATATGCTGAAATGAGAGATACTGTCCTGTGCCAACAGGCGCAGCCGATGCCGTGCGCACGCGCCGTCCCAGAGCGCCGCCCCATGTCAGCCAATACACACACGTGTCGGAATAGTAATCGCGATACTCCTGCACCGTGCGTATTTGCCGACCAGTGAAGGGGTCAATGACAGTTTCGGGCGAGCCACGATGAAATGCACCAATAAACTCGATTTCGTCGTCGGCGTCCATGCGTCCGTCAGCGTCTCCGCTTAGCGCAATTGGTATCTCGTTGCCTTTGAACAACAGCCTGAGTGTTCTTGGGTCGACCCCGTTTAAACTGACGCCCGCGGCTTCAATGTCCCGTCCAGTGACTCGATGCACGCCATCGTTGGCAGTGTAAATTTTCACATACGGTTGCGTTGGCTGATACCAATCCGCTAAGGGATGTTGAGACAATTGCAAACTCACTGTCGGAGCAGGGGTCGATGAGACAACGCGCCATTTTTTTGCGTCTTCATAGTTGACCAAGCGTTGCTGTAAAAAATGCTCTTCTGCATGGGTCAGTGGCGTTGGCGCGTTCCAAGACGGGCGCTGAGCTAGCTGCACGGTATAGGCTACCTTTACATATCGGTGCCAAACGACTTGTTCCTTCGCTGGCACGGCTTGAACTAATGCGACCTGAACTTGAGCCACATACTGATTCCCGACATAGAAATACCTCACAACGCTGGCCACTTCAGCCGGGTATAGGTCCGCAGACTGATAAAATGGATTTTGGGCGTAGCGCTGATGGAATTGTTCTCGGCTTAAGCTATCGGAAAACGGAGAGACCACTGTCCGGTTCAACGTCTCATTTGCAAGGCTGCGTGTTGACAACAACACGCGCGCGTCCGCTGGCAGCCCAATGTAGAAATACTTCACAGGCATTTGCGGATAAACCACATTGCCGTTGATTTTTTCAGGCAAATACACTCCGTCGGCGAAGGACAAGCGCACCCACTTTTTCTCGAACGCCTCGAGCGGCGTTTGCTGCAAATCATAGCCGTGAACATACGCCACGCTGCTTGGCTGATTGTCCGGTTGTGCATACATGGGCTTTACGCAACCAAGCAGCATCGTCAGCATTGCAAGGCACGCTCGATACGTCACTTGGCACTGTATGACCTTAGAGAACCAACCCGATTGATAAACCATATATTGTAAAGAATAGAGAAAATCGCGCCTGTTGTTACCGGTTCGCAAATGCCTGCCTGAAACAGCCCCAGAGGGAGTAAACAGGTATTTGCATAGAACGCCAACTTTGCTGGCTTGCTCAGGATGTCGGAAAAGTATGATTGGAGAGCGCGAACCAGAACGCCCACAAATAAGCAATACGCAATGACTCCCGCAACCCCAAAATTGAGGTATGCTTCGCCGAACAGCGAAATTTCAAAGTAAATTGAATTCGCGGCATATTGCGGATGAAATGTTTGCGTGTAGACAGTGCTACTTAGCCACGGCTTTTCTGGCAAGATGGCACGCGGTATCGGCGACAGCAAGAGCGCCAAAAACGGCTGACCATAACTGTAGTCGATCCCCGATTCGCCTGTCGACAGCACTTCTATAATTTCAAGGTATCGTCGGAAGCTGTCGAACCGCGCAAACAAATTTGCCAGAAAAAACAGCACCCCGTCCGTGTTGAGCAGTGTGGCTGCATCCCATCCTGCCTCAACCGTAGAGGCTTGGAGTGCCTCGCGGAACAGTCCTAAAAATACCACCAATGCACTGCCGCCTGCTGCCGCTGCTGCCACATACCCGATTGAAATTTTGCCCTGTTTAAGATACCACGCGATGCCTGCCACAATCATGAGCGCCAGAAACGGACCGCGCGCGCCGAAGGTCAGCTGAACAAGGCAATACACCAGCAGATATGCTAAGAAGAACTGTTTATCGCCTTGTTCTAATTCATTCCCCGAATCAAACCATGCACATACCCATAAGCCGATTGGCACAGAGAGCGTCAGATTGACAAACAGGGTCAAATACGACAACCCTTGTGCCGTCGATTTTGCCCGAAACTCAACCATGTTCAGAAAAGCATCGACTGGACTTGCATATCCCAGCACGAGCAACAGTAAGCCGTAACTGCCTAACCCGATAATCAAATTCGTCTGCGTTTGCCGCCGCAAGACGGCGACGCTCAATGGCTCATCGAGCCTCATTGCTGGCACAGAGGACATTGACTGACCAATCACCCAGCCAAGGTTCAGTTGAAATCCCGTGAAGAAGGCTGTAACACCGGCAAGAAAAAACCAGACCCCTCGCGAAAACGTGTCGTCGGAAATCGGGCGTATATCATCGAGTTTAATCCCTAAGAACAACGGGAGCGCGGACAGCGGAAGATAGACCGTAACCGCAAGCAACGCGATTCCGAGCGGGGAGACCATCAAAGAGCGTTGAGCGGACAACGCATCGCCCAGTTGAAACAGGTGCAAGTAGCTTGCCACAATCATATAGAGCAACGACATGAGCATCAGGTAAGCATTGCCCACTATGGCAGCAACGACGATGCCCGTCAGAAATACCAGCAGATAGATGTGTTTAAGCCTCATGCTTTTTGCGGGTTTAACGACCTCTGCTGCAGAGATAACAACAGCTTTGCTTGTGCATACACTTGCTCCACTGAGACGCCATTAATACACTCCATCGTTTTGCACCCGTTGGTTCTGTAACATGGCGCGCACCATACCGGATGTGTCAATGCCACGCCATTGCCATGCATCGGTTTCCACCAGTGCGGATTTTGAATGCCGGTATAGAGCGTTACGCTTGGCGTGCCAACAGCGTCGGCAATGTGTGTGCTGACGGAATCGACGCCGATAAGCAGCTCTGCATGTTCTATCACGCCGATGAACTCGCGCCAGCTTAGTTGGTTGCATAGATTAACGCTTCCGGGAAGGTCTTTTGTTACCGATTGAATTTTCTTTTCATCGGCGCTGCCCGAGCCAGTGAAGACAACCGTATAGCCATCGCCAATGAGCCTTGCAGCAAGTTGCTTCCAGCTGTCGAGCAACCAGTTTTTTTTATGATGTCCTGCGCCGATGTGTAGCACAATGCAGTGCTCGATTGCCCTGCCGCGCGGCGGGCTCTCGCCGTGCAGAATGACCTGTCGTTTTTCAACATGCTCGGCTGTAAAATTTGGCAAGCACTTCAGCAGCTGGAAGTGATACTCCAAGACGTGCGCGTCGCGCATTGCCCAATCCATCGGGTGCGTGTATAAGTTGCCGAAACCGCCGCTCGTATAGCCAATTCTAACCGGGATGCGGGCTTGATGCAGCCATAGCGCCACATTCGGGAAAAACGGATACACATCGATTGCCGCGTCATACCCGATGGCGCGCATCTCCGCCAGTGCTGCACAAGCCGTAGATTGATAACGACGATATTTTTCAAGCAACGACATCTTTGCGCGGTTTTGCTTCCAATGATCAATGATGTGAACAAAGGATACAAGCGGATTCGCTTTGACAATGTGAGCCGCCCAACTCCCGACCACGCATCCAATCTCCATGTCAGGATTATAGGCTTTTAACGATGTAAACAGACCTGTCATTATCAGCACATCGCCCAAGTGCGCGGAGTTCGCCAGCAATAGGCGCTTTGGTGTTGGGATTTCTGTCGCGGCTCGACGAGGGAATCGCATGCTCACATAGGCATCTGCGGCATACAAAGCACCACGCAACAGCGGATTTGCTGCCAGATATTTTCCGTTGAGCGGCGACGGATTCGGTGTTGCCGACATGGTTACAGCGACTTCAATTCAGTAGGATTTGCGCAGCGAAATTAAATCTTCAGCAGATATTTCAAGAACAGGAAAAGACCATCATGCGCCCCACGTACAAGCAATCAGAGCGCCCGCGTATCGATTAGCAGCGGTTATCGCTGCGCTGAGCGATTGAACTCACCTGGTCTGTCGTCGCTCGTAACGCTTACGCCGCCGCGCTTTACCGAGATAAGAACATCACTAAGACTTGCGCCAAGATGATTTTCGTAATCGTTACAAGCGGGAAGACGGTCGTATAGCCGTTGTTGGGCATATCGTTACCGGTTTGTTCGTTAGCAAATGCAAGCGCAGCCGGTTGTGTCTGAATGCCAGATAAGACGCCGATGAGCCGCCCCATCGGAATGTGTAAGAGCTTGTAGCCAATAGCGAGAATGCCAAATGCGGAGAAGGCGGTCGTCATTGCGCCCGATAAGAAAATGAACAAACTGCTCGGCTCCGAAAGCTGCGAGGCAAACGCATAGCCGGAGCGCGTGCCGACGCCTGCCAGAAACATCACCAGCCCGATTTGTCGCAACGTTAGGTTGGCGCTGTATGGAATGTTCCAAACGATGTTGCCCGACCGTCCTAACGCGCCAAGCACCAACCCCACAATCAACGGTCCGCCCGCGAAGCCCAACTTAAACGAGCCGCCGCCCGGAAGCGGCACAGGAATGAGTCCTAATGCCAACCCCAGCGCAATCCCAACGCCGAGCGAAATGACATCGACCTCGCTGAGCGCTTTGTAAGAATCGCCGAAGAATTTGCTCACTTCTTCCATTCGGTCTTTCGGCGCCACGACGCGCACACGGTCGCCAAGCAACAGTTTCGTGTTGCTGTCGGGAATGAAATCGTGGTCGCCTCGCCGCACTCTGGCAATACGCGCTTCGAAGTTGGCACGCAGTTGCAGCTCAGAAAGCGGCTTGCCAATGATTTGAGCATTGGAGACGAACACTCGCCGAAAGTCAAGATTGCTTCGGTCGTCCTCCAACGGGCGTGGGGCGATTTCTCCCAGAAAGGCAGCGGCTTTATGCGCGTCATCATGCTCGCCAATGAGGTTTATCAAATCGCCCGTTTGCAGTGTAATGCCATCGTGCGCCAGCGACAGAGCATCCTGATGTTTCCAGCGTATGAAGCGCACATTGAGCGCGTGTTTTCGTCGCAGGTCGCCCAGCGGCAGCTCAAGCGCATCGGGGTTAGTTATTTTGACCGTTAGCGTAACAAGTTTTTCATCGCCGCCTTGACTAAGTTGAGTGGCCTCGAGCTTATAATCAATCTTCCAGGCGCGTTGCATCACGTAAATGGCGCCGATGACTGCAATCACCCCCATTGGATAACACAGCGAGTAGGCAATGACGGGTTCAGAGAGCAGCGTGGCGTGAAGATGTTGCGGCGCAGTGTCTTTGAGATATTGAATGACATTGGCAAGTGCGGGCGTGTTGGTCATGCTGCCCGTAAAGACGCCTGCCGTTTGCGCCGCCGAAAGCGAAAACAACGAACTTATCACCGCCGCCACGAGCGCCACGGCGACGAGCATCGAGACGGCAAAGATGTTTTCACGTAAGCCGTCTTGTTTGAGCGACGACAGAAAATTCGGTCCCGCTGTCAGACCAATCGTATAAACAAACAACACCAGCCCGAACAGATGACAAAATTCCGGCAGTTTAATGTCCTTATCCAGCGACCCAACGGCGAGTCCCATAAACAGCACCGCCGCCACGCCAAGGCTAAATCCCTTGATGTTCACTCGACCGATGAAATAGCCGCCGCCAGCGACGACAAACAGCAACAGCACCGTGTTTTCGGAGAGCAGATGAACAACTGCATCTTTCATAAGCGTTGGGTAATGTTACGGTTGAAGAACGGCTCACAAAGTTAGGCAATTTTATTTCGAATCACGCCCAAGCGTTCAATGCGCATCTCGACTGTATCGCCAACGTTGAGGTATGGAAATTGGTCGTTGTCAAGTTCGAACAAGCACCCTGTGCCAACCGTGCCGCTTCCAATCACATCGCCCGCATAGAGCCAAGCATTTTTCGATGCGCGTTCAATCATTTCAGCGAATGAAAAATGAATCGACTTGAAATTGCCGCCGCCCAGCCGTTTGCCGTTGACGAACACGTCCATTTCCAAGTTCAGGCGGTCATTGGCGAACACATCGGCAAGTTCGTCGTGCGTTACAAGTTCGCCGCCCAGCGTTGTCGCAAAGTCTTTGGCTTTCGCCGGACCTAAGCCAACTTTTACCTCGCACATCTGAATATCGCGCGCCGACCAATCGTTCATAATACAGTAGCCAGCAATGTGGTGCAGCGCGTTCTTGCGCGAAATATCAATCCCGTCTTTGCCAATGACGCAAGCAAGCTCCAATTCGTAATCGAGCATTGCCGTGTCGCTTGGTTTCTTGACCTCTCCAAACGGCGGGACAATTGCGTGATGATTCGAAAAATAAAACACAGGAAAGTCATACCATTCAGGCGGCACATCGAGACCGCGCTTTCGCCGTGCATTTTGGACATGCGCTTCAAAGGCATAAAAATCGCGCAACGACTTCGGGCGCGGCACACAGGCAAGCAGCTCGACCTCGTTCAGCGCATACGATTCCGATTTCGTCTCAATTTTTGAAAAATGATTTTGGCAGGTTTCAAGCAGCGTGATGATAGAGTGGAACTGGGTCGGATACACCCGCCCGCCCTCGATAACGCCTGCATGCTCTTTGTGATGATGTCGAAAACTGCACAGCCTCATAAAATCAGGTGTTCACGGGTGGTTTTAACATAAAAAAAGCGTCCTGATGGTCTCGTCAAGACGCTTTGGATTGCAGCTGTATCAACTGCTTAGAGTTTCGCCGTCGCTTTTTTAATCGCGGCTTCGAAGGCCGCTTTGTCTCTCATGCCGACGAAGACATCGAGAATGTCGCCCGCGCTGTTAATGACAAACGTCGTTGGCACAGCGCCGCGCATTTTTTCAGGAACAAATGCGGTGTATTTGCCAAAGGTCTCTTCGCCGTCCATCAAAACGGGATAGTTCATGCCAGTTTTGGTCATAAAGTCTTTGACGGCATCAACGCCTTTGCGCTCATTGATGGTTATGCCCAAAAAGGTAAATTTCTCGCCGCCGTATTGTTTTTGCAGGTCAATCATGTCGGGAATTTCAGCGCGGCAGGGCGGACACCATGTCCCCCAAAAATTCAGAATCACTGCCTTGCCTCTGAAGTCCGAGAGTTTCACATCTTTGCCATCGACAGACTTGAGCGTAAAGTCGGGTGCTTTGTTGGTTGCCACGGCGATTTCCGTTGTCGCTTCGGTTGCATTGCTCGGCAGATACGTGGCGGCGATTCCCGTTGCCAACATCACGACAAAGAAGCCAATCATCAAAATGCGGGTCAGTCTCATCTGAAAAATAGTTGGTGTTTGAAAAAATTTCGTTTTGCATTCTACGATGTGCGCCAGCGCAAAGTTATCACGACTGGCCGACACTACAAATTTCCGCGCAAGGCTTGGTCGCGTTCAATCGCTTGAACAAGTGAAAACTCCTCCGCGCTGAACTTTTCGCGCGAGACAGCTTTGACACCCATTGCTACACAGCACTTTCGCATATCTTCGGCGAGGCGATGAACATCGTAGTCGAATTTTTCAGCATACTCTGCGCTCCGCTTTTTGAGATCACCTACAATCATATCTGTCCACATTTTATCCTCCTTCAAGTTCTTCTGGCGTGCAAATAACAGGACAACTATACCCTGCCGATGTTAAAAATTTTTCAATCTTTGGTCGCGTTATCGCATTTGCAATATGCTTGCAATTCCAAGTGAGCAAGTAATCCATTTCTTGAACAACGGCGGTCGCAATATGAATTGCATCGGTCACAGCCTGACGAGGCAGGTAGTTTGCTTCAAGCAGGCGCATTGCTAATGTTTCAGCACGCGCGTCTGAAAACAATACCGAAATTCCCTGAATTTTATTCAGCCGTTCAGCCGATAATACTGAGTCGCCCAAACTGATTTCAGCAATCACCGTATCAGACACGAAGAGTTGATAATTCGACCGTTTGGTCTCCCACCATTCCGCCGTGTATTGTTGCTTTGCTGCCGTGATAAGGTCGCGGCTTGGTTTAGACGCCAAGTATCCAATGATGCTTGACTCGATATACACTGCGGGCTTCACTGACACCTGCTTGACTGACGTGTTTGGCGTATGCCCTCTTGCCGCTTACAAATTTCCGCGCAAGGCTTGGTCGCGTTCAATCGCTTGAAAGAGCGCTTTGAAATTGCCTTTGCCGAAACTCTTTGAGCCGCGCCGCTGAATCACCTCGTAGAACAAGGTAGGGCGGTCTTCAACGGGCTTCGTGAAAATTTGCAGCATATAGCCGTGTTCGTCTTTATCGACCAAGATGTTTTCTTTTTTCAGTTCCTCCATCGGCTCGCGCAGTTCAGGCACGCGCTCCGTGAGCGTGTCATAATAAGCCTCTGGCACGCTGATAAACTCCGCGCCGCGCGCGCGCAAGTCGCCGACAGTTTTGATGATGTCATCGGTCAGCAGCGCAATGTGTTGCACACCCGCGCCCTCGTAGAATTGAATATACTCTTCAATTTGTGATTTCTTTTTGCCGTGCGCAGGTTCGTTTATCGGCATCTTGATGCGCTCGGTCGGGTTCGACATAACTTTGGAACGCAGCGCCGAATACTCGGTTGAAATATCCTTGTCGTCAAAATTTTGGAATTGGTGGAAGCCGAACACCGTTTCGTAAAATTTCACCCACAGTTCCATTTCATTCCAACCGACATTGCCAACGATGTGGTCAATCGCCCGTAAGCCTAAATTATACGAGGCTTTTCCGTTGGTCGAGGCTTTCTCGACAAAGCCGGGCAGAAATATGCCGTTGTAATTTTTTCGCTCAACGAAGGAGTGAATCGTATCGCCGTAAGTTCGAATGCCCGCTTTGACGACAACGCCATGCTCGTCGCGCAGTTCAATGGGTTCGTAAGCGCTCGTGGCACCGCGCTCAATCGCCGTTTGGTATGCCGCGCGTGCGTCGTCGGTTTCAAACGCAACATCTTTAACGCCGTCGCCGTGCTTTTGAATATGTGCAGCAATCTCGCTCGATGAAGAAAGCGGCGAAGTTAAGATGAAACAAATTTTGCCCTGTTGGACAAGGTAACTGGCACAATCGCGCTTGCCCGTTTCAGGACCTTGATACGCTTTGATGTCAAACCCCAAAACAGCGCGGTAGTAGTGTGCTGCTTGTTTAGCGTTGCCGACATAAAACTCGACATAATCAAAATCGCGGACGGGTAAAGCCTTTGACGTGATGCTCATAATGGTTCTCGATGCGTTGAACGAACTGACTGTGTGGCGCGTGAAATTAGGAAAAGTTGCGCAACGAACAAACGCCGGCTACGGCGCATAGGTGAAGTTCGTTTCAAGTTCACGCAAACGTTTGCCGTTTTTGTCTTTTTCAGAAAGCAGGAACGGCACACCAATGTCGTGCCAAACAATGCCCACATCGGCGTCATTGTAGACCAGACATCGGTCGTGCTGCGGTGAATAGACGTGCGTTACTTTGTAGGTAAATTCCGCCTCGTCGGAGAGTGTCAGAAACCCGTGAGCGAACCCAGCGGGAATCCAAAGCATCTTTTTGTTTTGGGCAGAGAGAACTTCGCTGTGCCACTTGCCAAAGGTCGGCGACCCTATGCGAATATCGACGCACACATCCAGCACCTCGCCGTAAGCCACGCGTACCAATTTGCCTTGCGCGGCTGGTTCTATTTGGTAGTGCAACCCACGCAGCACCCCTTTGACAGAACGGCTGACATTGTCTTGCACAAACGCGGCCTCGATGCCAAGTTTTTGAAACACATGGATGTTGTAGCTCTCGTAAAAAAAGCCGCGCTCGTCCGAAAAAACTTTTGGGTCGAGTAACAGCAAGCCCCGAAGCGGCGTTGGCGTAGCGGTCATCAGGAAAGCGCTTGTTTTTTGAGGTAGAGTTTGATGGCAGTATCAATGGTTCGCAGCAGCCGGTCGAAGTCGAGCGGCTTTGTAAAGAATTGATAAAATAAGCGTTCTTTCAAAAGCGGCTGAACGCGGTCGAAATCGACATAGCCCGACATCAACATGATGAAAATGTCTTTGTCAAACTCTCTGATGCGGCGCGAGACTGCTTCGCCGTTCATTTCAGGCATGACGTAATCGACCACACAGACTTCAACGACGCCTTTATTTTGCTCAATGAATTTCAGCGCCTCCATCGGATTATTGAACGCGGCGACTTCTAATCCTGAGTCGCTGATGATTTCTTTAAGTGCGATGAGTGAGTCATCGCTGTCGTCAATAACTACTACCATAGTCGGTTTTGTGTTTGTTGCTGCCTCAATTCATGCTTGGTGCCGTTTGCATGTTTTGATGATACTTTGCGCTTTCGATTTTGACAAAGTCAATCAAGGCTTTTAGGTGCGATGGCTCAATGTCGGGCAGAATGCCGTGGCCTAAGTTAAACACGTGTCCCGATGTATCTGTATGCTCACCGAATTTTTTTAGAATGAACGCCGCGTGTTCTCTAATGCGCTCGGGCGATGCGTATAAAATTGTGGGGTCTAAGTTTCCCTGCAAGGTTACACGGTCGCCCAGTTCCCACCGTGCTTTGGCAAGGTCAATTGTCCAATCCAGCCCGACGGCGTCGCAGCCCGTTTCGGCAATGTCGCGCAAGAGCGTATTCGCGCCTTTGGCAAAGATAATCACCGGCACTTTTGGATGTTTGAGTTTCACGGTTTGAACTGTCTCGTGAATGTATTGCAGTGAGAATTCTTTGTAAGCGTCTTCGGAGAGCAAGCTCGCCCATGTGTCAAAAATTTGCACGGCGTCTGCGCCAGCCTCGATTTGGAGCAGTAGATAGTTCGTCAGCACGCGGTTGAGTTTTCGGAGCAAGTCGTGTGCATCTTTCGGTCGCGAAAAAATCATCTTTTTGGCGTGCTTGAAATCTTTGCTGCCTTTGCCCTCGACCGCGTAGGCGAAGAGCGTCCATGCTGCGCCTGAAAATCCAATGAGTGGCGCGCGCTCGCGCAGTTCCCGCTTTGTTAGGCGAATGGCGTTCTCGACGAAGCGCAATGCTTGAGAAACATCAGGTTCAATCAATCGGTCAATATCGGCGCGCGAGCGAATCGGAGACGGAAATCTCGGTCCAGCCGATTCAATCATCTCGAGCGGCATCCCCATCGCTTCTGGCACGACGAGAATGTCGGAAAAAATAATTGCCGCATCGACTTCCATAATATCAACAGGCTGAAGTGTTACTTCGGCGGCGAGTTCGGGCGTTTTGCACAGCGTTAAAAAATCGGTTTTACTGCGCACCGCTCGATATTCGGGCAGGTATCGCCCAGCTTGACGCATAATCCAAATCGGCGTGCGGTGGCACGGCTCGCGTCGCAGCGCACGCAATACCAAGTCGTTACGAAGCATTTTGTGTTGAAAAAAATTTAGTCGTTAGTTACAAGACTTAGAGAATCTTAGCTGTTAACTTACAAAAGTTAACTTACAAAAAGGGAAATGGATTTTCTGTACAAAAAGTTACAAACGCGGGCGACGGGAGTTCCGTTTAGGCAGATATTAATTTAAGGCGCCAGTTTTGAAGCGCTCGCGCAGTTGGGCGAGTTTTTGCTTGATGCTGCCGTCAATGACTGTATCGCCGATGCGCGCCGTAAAGCCGCCAATCAGGTCTTGCTGTACCGACATGTTCAGGCGCACTTTTTTGCCCGTCATTGCTTCCAATTTTTTCGCCAAGTCCAGCTGCTCTGCTCCATCCATTGCAACCGCGCTGCGCACATTGACATCAATAATACCGTCGCGCTTATCGAGCAACCGATTGAACTCTGTAATCACATCGGGAATAAATTCGCCGCGCCCTTTACGGACGAGCAATTCCAACATCTGCATGGTTTTCGGCGAGATTTTTCCCTCAAAAATTTGCCGAAGCACTGCCGCTTTATCGGCTGACTTCACCACAGGACTGCGTAGCATCGATTGCAGTTGGCGCGATTCTGACAGCGTTGCGCTGATGGTTTCAAAATCGGCACGAATCATATTCTCGGTGGCTGCGTCCGCCGCTTGCAAGAGCGAGAGCGCGTAGCGTTGTCCCACTAAAGATTTCATTTCTCGACAGCTTCGGGTTGAATGGACGGCATATCGCTTAGCACGCTGGCAATGATGTTCTTGTGTGTTTCGGCGTTGAGATTGTGCCGAATAATCATTTCCGCGCCTTTGACGGCAAGGTCGGCAACTTCATCGCGCAGTGCAATGAGCGCGCGCTGTTTTTCAACGGTGATTTCTGCTTTTGCATCGTCGATCATTTTACGCGATTCTGCTTTGGCTTTTTCAGTGATGTCGGCGCGCAGTTTTTCGGCGGCAACCTTGCTCTCCTGAATAATACGGTCAGCTTCGCGTTCTGCTTTGGCGAGCATGGCTTTGTTTTCGGCGAGAATTTTCTCTGCTTCAGCTTTGGCTTGCTCGGCGCGGTCAATCGCCTCTTGAATGCTCTTTTCGCGCTCGTTCAAGGCGCCGACAATCGGCTTCCACGCCGTTGCCCGCAGCACGAACAAGAGAATGAGGAACGTCAAAAACGTCCAAAAAATCAGCCCCGGATTTGGGCTGAGCAATCCGCCTTCAAGAACGAGAAGGGCAAATAGAGTTGTCATTGTTGATGCAATGCGAGGTTAAAAAATCTGCTGCGGTCAAAGAGACCGCAGTCGGTCTAAGCCATTGGGCGAATGAACGGCTCACCCGCCCATTGGTTGAGAGACACGATTACTTCGTTGCCAAAATTAAGCAGACGGCGAGACCGATAATCGCCGCGCCTTCGACGAGACCCGCGGCAATGATTGCCAGACCGCGAATGTCGTTGGCAGCTTGCGGATTGCGGGCGATGCCCTCAACGGCAGAGCCGACCGCGTTCCCAATACCGATTCCTGCGCCGATCGCAGCGATTCCCGCGCCGATTCCTGCGCCCAAAAATGCCAACGACTTGGCGTTAGCAGCAGCGACTTGCAATGCGTCGTTCATTGATGTGTAAAGATTTGATGTTGTTAAAAGTAAAAACACTTAAATGTGCTGACTGACTCGGGTCGCCTCAGTGCGCATGTTCTTCGCCGTGTCCGTGTTCCATCGCGATACCAATAAAAACGCTGGACAGCACGGTAAAGAGATACGCTTGCATAAACGCCACGAAGAGTTCCAAGCCGTAAATCGCCAGCGTTAGGGCTACCGAAATCGGCGCAATCACAAAACTCTTGAAAATAAATATCAAACTGATGAGAACGATAATGACGATGTGTCCGGCGGTCATATTGGCGAAGAGACGCATCGTCAGCGCAAAGGGCTTGACGAACAAACTGACAATCTCGACGGGAATCATAATGAGCCAGAGCGCAGGTGGCGCACCACCGGTCAGATGCGCGAGCCAACCGCCGATGCCGTTTTCACGAATACCCGCATACTGCGTAATCACAAAGGTAAAGAGCGCGAGCGTGAGCGTTACGGCGATGTTGCTCGTTGCGGTCGCTGCAAACGGAATCAAACCCAAGAGATTGCAAAACAAAATGAAGAAAAACGCTGTGAGCAAATACGGCAAGAATCGCTCATAGTGATGCCCGAGATTCGGCTTGGCGATGTCGTCGCGAATAAACATTATGACGGCTTCAATCATATTGGCGACGCCTTTGGGCGCTTTGCCTTTGGATTTTTGGTAAGAGCTTGCGACGCTCAACATTACAATGAGCAGCACGGCGCAGGCAATCCACATCATAACTACATGGCGCGTGGGCGATAGGTCAATCGTCAAGCCGCCGATTTGCACAGGTGGAAATTTCGGCAAGTGAATTTCTCCGAAGGGTTCAAAGTCGAGCGTATGCGCATCGAGAATGTGGTGCATCACGTCCATGTCTTCGCTTGCGCCGCCATCGGGCTTGGATTCCGCCGCCAAAAGCGGCATAGAGAGCGCAGTTGTAACAAACACCATTAGGGCAAAACGGCACACGGAAAAGTTCATACGGTGAATCATTGGAAAGCGATGGGTTACAAAATTCATCAGGATTGCGTCAATTTTTCGAGCTTGTTTTCAAACTTCATTTTGCGTCGCCCGGCAGAGACTTCAAGCGGCAGATAAAACAAATAACACCCTAACAGCGCCCAAACGAATTCTTCTTGCACAACGAGGCGATTCATCAGCAGACCCGCGATAATACACAGCACGATGAGAAACCGCGCTGCCTGACCCAGCAAGACGACCCGAAAAAACTCTTTTCCGTTTTGATGAAAGGCAACTTCAACAAGAGCGTATCCGACAAGTGTGTTCAGCGCGATGCAGAGCCAAGCGTAGAAAACCGAGTGCGACGTGAAGCCAAAAAAATCAATTGCCGCCCACAAAAGGACTGTAAAGATAATCATCTTCGACAGAAATTCAAACGCTGGTTTGAGCGAGAACGGGAGTTTCTTGAGCAAGAGCAGCAGGTTCATTTGGGGGGCGTTGGCGTATCAGTTTGGGAAGACCTCTGCGGCGGCGATAGAAAGCGCATCAAGACGACGAACATAGCCGTTACCGCCGCCAGCGCGCCAATGACGACGAACAACGGCGACGTGCTGAACGCATCGTCCAGTTTGTACCCACCAAAAACAAACAGGAGAAACGCAACGGCAATTTGAATGCCAACCGTGCTGTAGCTCGATGACCGCCGATACTCGGCGCCGGCGTCGCGCGTCGTTTTGCGAAAATCGTCGAAGAGGCTCATCTTGGGTAGTCGTCTGTGCCGACGCCGTTGGAGACGGCGCTCGTGGCAAGGCTGTTAAAGTCCCGCGCCGATGCACTCATATCCATCGTAATCTTGCCGTTAATCGTTGCACCGGATTCCATCGTGATGTCTTTCGCCTTGACGTCGCCAGAGACCGATGCCGACGCATCGAGAATTAACTTCACCGCAACCTCGATGTTGCCTTTGAGGGAGCCTGACACGCGCAGCGTTGATGCCGTTACATTGCCCTCGACGATGCCGCCTTTGCCAACGGCGACATTGCTTGTCGAGACAATGTTGCCAACGATTTTTCCGTCGACGCGCAGATTGGTCGGCGTTTCAATGTCGCCGCGAAACACAGTGCCGCCAGCAAGAATGGTTACTTTGTTGTCGCTGTAGTTGCCGCTGTTTCCGCTTGTGCTTGCAGGCGCAGCCATATCGTTGAGGGAATCTGTTTTTTTGCTTCCAAACATCGCCATTGTGTTTGATGAGTTTTGATGAGTTAAAATTGATAAGCCTTTATGAATGTAAATTGTGTCATGGTTTTTACGAACAGTTCAGCACATTCTTTCGGTTACTCGGCGATGTAAAGCGCGGGATTTTGCGGCACACCGTCTTTCCAAATTTCCAGATGCAGATGCGGCGCGGAGCTTTCACGTCCCGTGCTTCCTGCCAGTGCAACGGGCTGTCCGCGCCTGACGACTTCACCTTCGCGCACCAAGAGTCGATTGCAATGTTTGTAGAAGCTCACCAGCAAGCCGTGTGAAATAATCAACGTGTATCCGTAATCGGTCGTCCAATCGGCGAAGAGCACGGTGCCGTCGGCGAAAGCGCTCACTGGTTCGTTGAGCGCGGTGGCAATGTCAAGACCATAATGGCTCTTCGACGGGCGAAACTCCTGCGAGAGCGTGCCTTGAACGACAATGCCGAGCGGATTTTCGGACGGCGTCGGCGCAGACGCAGCGTAGAGCTCCGCTGAGGCAATGGAACGAAAGCCGTTGTTGCGTGCCGGCGAGGCGACCAGCTTTGAGCGGGCATCAAGATTGCCAGTCGAATCACGCGGCGCAACGCTGAGCATTGTCTTCAACTTTCTGCTGAAGATGTCAAATTGAACAAGGCGTCCGCTCAAACTATCGAGCCGCGCTTGATTGGCAAGGAGTTGTTGCTCGTAGCGTTTGGCATCGCCGTAGCCCGGAATAAGTTGGCGAAGCGGCGTGAGCGCGATAATGAGCGCAGCAAGGACAGCCACCGTGCCGCAGAGCGCAGAGACGGCAGCAATCACTTTGCCCAGCGTGATGTCCGAAAATGTCCGCGCCGCCGTGCCATCACTCGGAATGACCGCGATTTCGTAGAAGACGACTTCTTTTTTTTTGTTCGACTTTTTGTCCAACATTGATGGCGTGACTTGGGCTAACATTCTAGACGGGAAGATACGGCGCAAATGAACGAGAATCAACACCTTTCCCTGCCCACTCATCGCAACACGTCATCTCTTTTAGTTCAACTGGACTTGGTTTCTACGCGAATGAACTTGCGTAACTCCGCGCCTTCGCATGGTTAGCACCAAAAAAGATGCTTTTGGCTAACGACAAAAAAGCGTGTATATTCCGCTTAGCCTGTAAAAAGTTTCTTAATCGTTAGTTACAACGATGGTAGAGCAAAAAGACCTTGTTAGACAACTCGAAGAGGTGAGCATATTTGAATCGCTCAATGAGAAGGAATTGTCCGATATTATTTCCCGCAGTCAAGTTGTTTCTTACAAAAAGGACGACGTGATTATCTTTGAGAGTGAAGAAGGCAATTCGGTCTATATCATTCTGGAGGGCATGGTTAAAATTTCTCGCCAGAACGAGGAATACAAAGAAGTTATTTTAGCGATTTTAGGCGAAAAAGAATTTTTCGGCGAGATGTCAGTTCTGGATGGCGCCTTGCGTTCTGCCGATGTGGCTGCGCTCTCGCGGGTGCATCTTTTGAAAATCGACGGCAAAGTTTTTTTGGAATTTTTAGAAAAGCAACCGAAACTGTCCATCGCGTTGCTTAAAGAGTTCGTCAGCCGCTTGCGCAAGACCGACCATCAAATTAAAAGCATTTCATTGGAAGATGCGGTTGGAAAGGTTGCCTCGGTCGTTATCCGCCTTGCCAACGATGTCGGTCGCCTGAAACGCGGCAGAGTTGAAATTGAAAATTTCGCCAGCCAACAGGAGATTGCAAACTACGCGGCCACGTCGCGTGAGACCATTTCGCGTGTCTTGACGATGTTCGAGCGCGAAGGCTTGATTGAACGCGATATGAACAAAATCATCATCAACAATTTCGAAGTCTTCAAACAAAAGTTTGGTTCTTCGTAATCGCTGGTGCCGCCAGTTGCTCTTCCGCCTTCCCTAACGAGTTCTTTTCGCATGTTCTCTGCACCCAGCTTTCAACGAGTGCTGGGCTCAACGAATCCAATTTATCAAACCCTTTTCGGAAAGGAGAAGTATCTATGTCAATTAAGAATCCAATTGCATCGCCAACACGCGATTTTATTGCTCAGCCCGGGTTCCAGGGCAGCGACTTACAAACGCTCAAAACGCTGTTTGCCCAACATCTTAAATACTCCTTTGCCAAAGACGAATACACGGCAACGCTTCGCGACAGCTACAACAGCCTTGCGCTCACCGTGCGCGACGCGCTTATCGACCGCTGGATTGAAACCCAACAAACTTACTACCGACAGGATACCAAGCGCGTTTATTACCTCTCCATGGAATTTCTCATCGGCAGAACGCTGGGCAACGCCGCGCTCAACTTAGGACTCGATGACGAAGTGCATCGCTTGATGCAAGACATGGGCTACGACATGGAAGAAGTGCAGGAAATTGAACCCGACGCGGGTTTGGGCAACGGCGGCTTAGGTCGGCTCGCAGCATGCTTCTTGGACTCTATGGCGACGCTTGGCATTCCGGGTTACGGTTACGGCATTCGATACGAGTTTGGCATCTTCGCGCAAAAAATTCGAAACGGCTTTCAAATCGAGACGCCCGACAACTGGCTTCGCTACGGCAATCCGTGGGAAGTGGCGCGCCCCGAATACCTCTATAAAATCAAGTTTTATGGCAGGGTGCATCAATACATCGACCATCACGGCAACCTGAGAAACGATTGGGTCGATGCGCACGAAGTTATGGCAATGGCTTACGACACGCCGATTCCGGGCTACGGCAATAACACCGTGAATACGATGCGGCTGTGGTCGGCAAAAGCTACACGCGAATTTAGCTTCGAGTGCTTCAACGAGGGCGACTACGACAAAGCCGTCGCCGAAAAAGCTGACTCGGAGACTATTTCAAAAGTTCTTTATCCGAACGATAACACGCCCGAAGGGAAGGAACTGCGTCTGAAACAAGAATACTTTTTCGTTTCCGCCACGCTGCAAGACATCATTCGTCGCTACAAAAAAACGCACACCACGTTTGATTTCTTTGCCGATAAGGTCGCCATTCAACTCAACGACACACACCCGGCTGTTGGCATTGCCGAACTGATGCACCTTCTGGTCGACATCGAGCATCTCGGCTGGGAAAAAGCATGGGAGATTACCACGAAAGTGTTTGCCTATACGAACCACACTGTTCTGCCTGAGGCGTTAGAGCGCTGGAGCGTCTCACTGTTTGAGCGTCTCTTGCCGCGACATCTACAAATCATCTATGAAATCAATCGTCGATTTTTGGACAGCGTGAAAGCCGCCTTTCCCAACGATAATGCCAAACTTGCACGGCTCTCGCTGATTGAGGAAGGAGATGACCGCAAAGTGCGCATGGCGAACCTCGCTATCGTTGGCAGCCACTCGGTCAATGGCGTCGCTGCGCTGCACACCGACATCATCAAGCAGACGCTGTTCAAGGATTTCTACGACCTCATGCCCGAGAAATTTAACAACAAGACCAACGGCGTTACGCAGCGCCGATGGCTACGCTTGTGCAATCCCGAACTCTCAAAACTCATCTCATCTAAAATCGGCGACGGGTGGGTTACAGATCTTTACGAACTGAAAAAATTAGAGCGTTATGCCGAAGACGAGGCATTTCATCACGAGTGGCAAACCGTGAAACGACATAACAAAGAGCGTTTGGCAGAGTATATCAAATCGCACTACAAGCTCGCCGTCAACCCAAATGCGATGTTCGATTGCCAAATCAAGCGCTTGCACGAATACAAGCGCCAGTTGCTCAATGCGCTGCACGCCGTCAGGCTCTACAACTGGATTAAGGCGCATCCTTACGAGAGCGTTACGCCGCGCGTCATTTTGTTCGGCGGAAAAGCGGCGCCCGGCTATGCCAAAGCTAAACTCATCATCAAGCTCATCAACTCCATCGCTGACGTCGTCAATCACGACCGCGACGTGGCAGATAAGCTCAAAGTGTTGTTCTTGGAAAACTATTCCGTCTCGCTTTCAGAGAAAATCATGCCTGCCGCCGATTTGTCGGAACAAATTTCAACAGCGGGCTACGAAGCCAGCGGCACGGGCAATATGAAGTTCGCGATGAACGGTGCATTAACGATTGGCACAATGGACGGCGCGAACGTCGAGATGCGCGAAGAAATCGGTGACGACAATATCTTCATTTTCGGATTGCTCGCCGATGAGGTCATCGCTCTCAGGCATCATTATCAGCCTTGGGAATACTACAACGCCAACGCGGAGTTGAAGCAAGCCGTTGATATGATTGCCCATGGATACTTTTCGCCGTCGCAGCCCGACCTGTTCCGACCAATTACCAACTCGCTCTTGCAAGGCGACACGTATATGCTCATGGCGGATTTTGAGAGCTACGTGCGCTGCCAAGAGCGTGTCAGTGCGATGTATCAAAATCCATTTGAATGGACAAAACGCTCGATTTTGAATGTGGCGCGCATGGGGAAATTTTCCAGCGACCGCACCATCAAGGAATACGCCGATGAGATTTGGCGCGTCAAGCCAATTGAGGTCAGCGCGCCTGCCGACAATGGTAAAACCGTTGGGGCATAACGGGACAACCGTCGTTTGTCGACTGCCAACGCGAGACAGCGACGGTTCATTACAACTTACATCATTTTGCTATGTCCGATACGCGAATTACACCGCAAGACCGCGCTATGGAGATTCTCTCCAAGCACTTGGACGAGTCTGCGTTCGCCGAACTTTCCGCAATTTCCGCTGAAACCGAGGCCTTGTTCCGCGAACACGCGCAGCCGACGCTCACTACCGTCTCGGCTATCGTGAGCGCTTTTTTCAGAGCGCGCGGCGAGAGCGACGAGTTCATCGCCGATTGGCTGGCGCAAGCAGAACGACACGGACAAAGTTACGGACTTCCCCCTGATGCCATTCCCGCCACGATGATGGCAGACTTCGGCATGTTTCGCTATGTCGAGTTTCTCAAAATACATGGGCTTTCCGACGATGAGATTTTCCAAGTCTTTTCGGGCGCAGTTGAGGAAAAATTCGAACTGCGCGTCAACGGCATCGCGATTCCACCGAAGAATTAAACCCACTCTGTCTCTTTCTTCCAAAGAATGACATCTACGCTGCAATATCTGCAATCGCGCGTCGGCGAACAGTTCGGCGAGTCGCACCCGTCGCCCGTTGGACGCTGGCTCAACGGTACGCTGCGCGAGGTTCGGGAAGGCGAGTTTGTTGCCGATTTTTTGGTGCGTCCCGATATGACCAACCCTGTCGGCATTCTGCACGGCGGCGTTCTGACGACCATCATGGACGAAGCCATGGGCATTGCGATTTACACGCTTGATGACGCCAACTTTTTCGCCACTATCAACCTTGCCGTCGATTTTCTGCGCAGCGCACGGACAGGCGAGATTGTAACAGCGCGGGCAAGCGTTGTGCGACGCGGCAAGCGCATCATCAACGCCGAATGCCGTGTGTTCAATCAGTCCGGAGACCTCATCGCTAAAGGCTCCTGCAACTGCGCTGCAACAGACACGCAAAAGACGTCGACTGTTTGACGCCGTCCCCCATCGCCGCCAAGTTTCTCTGGAACGGAACCGCGTTTGTCCTATGGGCACTCCGTTGTATATTTCTAATCTCGATAGCAACCTAACATCATCAACACGGAGCAAGCCGAATGGAAGACAGAAACGAGACACTCGATATGGCAAAAGATAATTCCAAACAAAACGGCACCAGCAAAGACTACGGTGCGGATAACATTCAAGTTCTGAGCGGCATTGAACACGTGCGCAAGCGCCCGGCAATGTATATCGGCGACGTCGGCGTGCGCGGCTTGCATCACCTTGTCTATGAAATCGTCGATAATTCCGTCGACGAAGCCTTAGCAGGACACAACGATTTCATTTATGTCAGCATCAACCAAGATGGTTCAGTCACGGTTACCGATAGGGGGCGCGGCATTCCGACCGGCATCAAGAAAGACACGGGCAAATCGGCGTTGGAATTGGTCATGACGGTAATTGGCGCGGGCGGCAAGTTCGATAAAAATTCATACAAGGTCTCTGGCGGCTTGCACGGCGTCGGCGCGTCGGTCGTCAATGCCCTCTCCGAATGGTGCGAGGTCGAGGTACGGCGCGAGGGCAAAATTTTCTATCAAAAGTATAAGCGCGGCGTGCCCGAGGCTCCTGTCAAAGAAGTCGGCAAGACGAAAGAAAGCGACCATGGCACAAAGACGACCTTTATGCCCGACTCGCAGATTTTCAAAAACCGCGAGTTCCGCTACGACACGCTCGCCGACCGCCTGCGCGAATTGGCATATCTGAACCGAGAACTCAAGATTATCATTGAGGATAAACGCAGCGACAAGCGCGACGAGTTTCACTTCAAAGGCGGCATTCAAGAGTTTGTCGTCGATTTGGACAAAGAGGCGAACCGCATGGCGCTCTTCAAAAAACCAATTTACATGGAAGGCGAGAAGGACGGCACCTTCGTTGACATCGCACTGCAATACAACAACTCGTATCAAGAAAATGTGTTCAGCTATGTCAATAACATCAACACGCATGAAGGCGGCACACACCTGACGGGCTTCCGCAAAGCCTTTACGCGCACGATGAATACTTACGCAACGAAGAACGACCTGCTCAAATCCGCAAAAAACATTCAACTCACGGGCGACGACTACCGCGAGGGTCTGACTGCTATTGTGTCGGTCAAAGTGCCTGAGCCGCAATTCGAAGGTCAAACGAAAACCAAGCTCGGCAACGGCGAAACGCAGACCATCGTTGAGACGATTGTGAACGAAAAGCTCGCCGAGTTCATTGAGCAAAATCCAAGCACGGCAAAAATCATCATTGAAAAAGCCATCGGCGCAGCGACCGCTCGCGAAGCCGCCCGTAAGGCAAAAGAACTAACGCGGCGTAAATCCGCGCTCGATTCGTATTCGTTGCCGGGCAAACTCGCCGACTGCTCTATCAGCGACCCGGAACACTGCGAACTTTACATCGTCGAAGGCGATAGCGCTGGCGGTTCAGCAAAGCAAGGTCGCGACCGACGCTTTCAGGCAATTCTGCCGCTCAAAGGCAAAATCTTGAACGTCGAGAAAGCCCGTCTGAACAAGATGCTGGAAAACGAAGAAATCCGCACCATCATTACCGCCCTTGGCACTGGCATTGGCGACGATGAATTCGACCCGACGAAAATTCGCTACGGAAAGTTGATTCTGATGACGGACGCAGACATCGATGGTGCGCACATTCGCACGCTGCTGCTGACATTTCTATTTCGATATATGCGGGCGCTAATTGAAGCCGGACGAGTGTATATCGCGCAGCCGCCGCTTTATCTGGTCAAGCGTGGCAAAGAGCAAGTCTATGCGTGGGACGATGAAGAGCGCGACGACGCCATTAAACGCTTCGAAGAAAAAGGCAAAGACAACATCATGGTGCAGCGCTACAAAGGGTTGGGCGAAATGAATCCCGAACAACTTTGGACGACGACCATGGATCCCGAGAACCGCACGCTCCTGAAGGTCAGTATTGATAGCGCGCTCGAAGCCGATAAAATTTTCTCGACGCTGATGGGAGATGAAGTCGAGCCGCGACGCAAGTTTATTGAAAGCAACGCAAAGTATGTGCGCCGATTGGACGTGTAGTAAGGAAAGGTTGCCGCAGATGCCGAGTTTCTCCGATGCGTAGGCTCGCCGCACTCAATTTCTAAGACCTCGGTTGTAAGTCGCTACAGTTCAGCCGCCAGTTCGACGGTGAAGGTCGCCCCTTTGTCTTTGCCTTCCGATTCCGCCCAAATTTTTCCGCCGTGCAATTCCACCAATTTCTTGACGATGGAAAGCCCAAGTCCTGTTGAGCTTTCGCCGCCTGTGGGTCTTGCGGAAAGCCGTTGAAATTTTCCGAAGAGTTTTTTCATATCCTCTTCGGTGAGTCCTTGTCCTTCATCTCTGACCGAGAAGCGAACTTTATCGCGACCGATTCGGGCGACCGTAATCCAAATCGTCTTTTCATGGGGCGAGTATTTAATCGCATTTCCAATCAAGTTCTCAACGACTTCTTTCATTCGCTCTGCATCGACATTCACAATGCAGTTTTCTTCAAGGTGCAGCTGAAGGCATTGGCGTTTGTTTTGCGCCATCAAA
>JPGV01000038.1 GCA_000724175.1 [Candidatus Thermochlorobacteriaceae] bacterium GBChlB
ACCAATCACCAAAGTCAATCACAGTCAATCACCAAAACCACATCGAAATAAGTTGACAAAGAAAAAATAAACGTGTAATCTTACCGCAATTCCGATGCACACCTTCGGAAGACAATTACAATCAACAATCTAAATTCAATACACTTATGAAAAAGAGAATCGTTTTCGGTTTTATTGCAACAGTAATGTTGTTTTTAGCAGTTACCACGGCGGGCATTGCGGGCGACTGTAGCGTAAGTGCTTGTGGCGGAGGCACTACAGGCTGTTGTATAGATTCACAAGGAAATTTATTTCTTATGACGAGAGTGCTTCAGTAATCATAATAATGATTTAAAGCGTGATTACTCCACTCAAAGTAATCATGCCTTTCCTTTAACAATTTTCTACTTTAAAAATAGTATGAATAAAAAAGTATTTTTTGCGTTTTCAATCTTACCTGCTGCTACTGTATGTTTTTCCTTACTTCTTTATGCAAAGAAATCTAATTTCGCCGAATCAGCAAATAATGATAAGGTAATACAAAGAAGATATAAATCAGTTAATTTAAATTTAATTAGTCAATTTGAATTGGCGGCAAATGTGGTTAACCTCAAATACTGCAATTCTCATCTTTACATATATGATTTTGATAAACAGAGAATTCTCAGCATCAACACTAAAGGTGAGGTTACTCAAGCATATGGAAAGCGCGGTTCAGGTTCGGGGGAATTCATTCAAATAATGGGATGGGATGTCAATTCATCAATGGTTAGATGTGTAGACTTAGGCACTTTATCTGTATCTTGTATTAATCATCAAAATAAGGTTATTGAATATTCAAAATTTGATAAAAGTTTTTTCTGTGCCACACCGTTGAATGAAAACTTATATCTGATGCGAGGGGTTACTTACTCAAAGGAGAAAAAGCCTGGCGCTTCGTTCAGTTCTATATTTTGGTTGTTAGACACAAAATTGAAGACCCAAACAGAAGTTCCAATTTTGCTTCCGGAGGAAACCACAGTTCCCGAACTGGCATATAGTGGTTTTTTTGCGAATTCATCAAGCGGGGATATGCGTTTTTTTGTATGTGATCGCGCGGGATATTTTTTTGCATTTGATAAATCAGGCAAGTTTAAATATTTAGCAAGAACGACAGATAATTTTTCACTTCCAAAAATTATAATAAATGAAGGTGGGTCAGCAAGTTTCGATGCCAAATCTCCGTTTACGAGCTACAGTGCTTCATCAACGGATAAATATTTATTTGTACTTTCAGTAGTAAATGAAATCAATGTAAATCCTAAGAGTAGAGGCGGCGTAATCGACGTATATGATGTAAATGACGGTCGTTACCTTTGGAGTTTTGAATTGCCAAAAGTTGATAATGCAAAATCGTCAGCTATAGCAATTACTGAAAATCAAATTTTTGCTTACTATGGAGAGAAAATTGTTGTTTTCACATATAGCGAATAGATATTCTGAACGTATTTTATTATTTATTCAAATAACTTTGTTTGCATTGTATCTATATTCTTCTTTGGTGAAAATTTTAAACTTGAATGGTTTTCATAATACACTACTTAAATCTCCAATGTTTGACTCAGCATTAGCAGGCATCTTGGTATACACCGTTCCAATTTGGGAGATACTTATATGTGGGCTTATTGTAAATTCTAAAACATATCTACTTGGATGCTTTGCGTCATTTTTCACAATGGTCTGTTTTACTATTTACTTAATTCTTATTTACACACAATTTTCTCTTACGCCGTGTTCTTGCGGCGGCGTCATTAATTCATTGAGTTATGAATGGCATATCGCTTTGAATCTATTTTTTGCATCTCTTTCAATCGTTGCAATAAGTTTGAAAAAGTAGATTTGTGTCTCTTCCCGAATTATCGGTTCGTCGTCCGATAACGACACTGATGTTTTATGCTGCCCTTGTTATTATGGGCTATATTTCCTTTCAAAAACTCAGCGTTAATTTTCTTCCTGAAATTCAGACGCCGCGTTTAACCGTAAAGACGGCCTACCGCGACGCCTCACCCGACGAGGTTATGAGATTGATTACCGAACCGATTGAGCAAACACTGCAAACGATGTCAGGCGTCAGAAAAATTCGTTCTGTCTCTCGCGAAGGGATCTCGGTTGTTCAGGCTGACTTTTATTGGGGGACGGATATGAATTTTGCCTTAATAGAAGCGCGTGAAAAATTAGACCGATTAAAAACTGCACTTCCGAAAGAAGTGGAACGTCCTAACATTCTTCGAATTGACCCCTCGAGTGAACCAATTATGACGCTGGTCGTCGTCGAGCGCTCTGATACGGGAAGAAACGCTGTTTCCAAGGCAGACCGTCTCAGCGAGAGTCAACGTCGCGCCCAAGCGCTATATGAGGCAAGTTTATTATGCGAAACTTTTATTAATCGCCGTTTAGAGCAGCTCGACGGCGTCGCCCAAGCACGCGCAGTTGGCAGCCCGTTGCGCGAAATTCAGGCAAGCATTAACACAAGAATAATGAGCGCATTTGGGTTATCGCTTCAAGATGTGGCAGCGAAGCTGGCGGCACAGAACATCTCGGCGCCACTGGGGACGATTAAAGACGGAAATTTTCGCTACCCTCTGCGCGCTGAGTCTGAATTTAAGACGCTTAGCGATATTGAAAATGCGATTGTAGGCAGAACAAAAGACGAGCGGTTGATTTTATTTAAAGACATCGCTAAAATCACGGATGCGTTTGCCCAGTCCAAAGCGGTTACTTTATACAATGGCGTTGAGACGATTGAAATCCAAATTAGAAAAGAGGCGTCTGCAAATACAGTCGAGACGTCGCGCCGAGTCAAACAATTATTAAAAGAACTTGAAGGCGAATTAGGCAGGATTCGACTCGCGGTCGCTTTCGATCAAGCTGAATTTATACAGCGCTCGATTGATGACCTTGTTGGGTCAATTTATCTTGGGGCATTTTTAGCATTTTTTGTTTTATTCTTTTTTCTCAACGAATTGCGATACTCCTTTCTTGTTGCTGTTACCACGCCGATTTCCATCATCATCACATTTATTTTGATGTATGCGTTCAATGTAAACATCAACATTATTTCACTGACGGGAGTTGCTTTGGGAATCGGAATGCTTGGAGACAACGCGATTATCGTCATTGAAAACATATCGAGACTTCGAGATGAAGGAGTTGAACGGAGGGCGGCGATTATTGAAGGAACCAAAGAAATTAATTTAGCCGCCGCCGCCTCGACTTTTACGAACGTGGCTATTTTTTTGCCGGTCGTTTTTACGGACGGTATTGCCCGCGAGATTTTTCGCGATATGGGCTTAACTATGACGTTCTCACTGCTTTCTTCTCTACTTGTTTCCGTCACGCTTGTCCCGACCTTGCTTAGCATAGAGCGTCGTGGAAATAAGCCAAGCATTTTAGAGACAAATTTGTCGCTTCTGAAAGCCATATCGAGAAGAATACTGGATTGGCGGTTGGAGGGACAACGAATTTTTATACGCCGCTATGAACAGTGGTTGAAAATTATTTTGGAGAATCGCAAGACAACTTTATTTATTTCCTTCATTATCCTTACAGCGACGGCTGCAACAAGTGGCTTCATACCCTCGGAGACAATTCCGCGCATTAATCAAGGTCGTTTTTCTATCACGATGAACTTCCCAAAAGGATATGACGTTAATACAACAACAGAGGCTGTCAAATTCCTGATTTCGGAAATGTTCTCCATTTCGACCGTAGAGGCGGTATTGGCTGAAATCGGTATGTCTCAGGGAAATGATGAAATCTTTTCACTTGAAAACGCAAGAACCGAAAATACGGCGGAGTTGGAAGTGAAATTACGCGAATCCAGTAATGAAAAAGAGACTATTGAAAAATTACGTCTATTGTTTTCAAACCAGTCCAAATTTGATTTTCAATATTCCATACAACGAAAGCGGACAACATTGGAGCAAATCTTTCGCCCTGAAAAAGACGATATTAAATTGAAAGTTATTTCTACTAATTTGGATAGCGCGCTCGTAGCAGCGACAACGATTAAGAATCTTATCAATAAAATACCGGAAGTAAAAGATTTGAGAACCGGATTAGAAGAGACGAATCCAGAATATCGTTTATCTCTCGATTATGATGCGATTAGCCGATATGATATTGACGTCAAACAGCTTCTTAATTTCATAGAATATACAGCGCGAGGCGTTGTAGCAACGATGGTGCGTGAATCAGACGAGAAAATTTCGCTGCGACTTAAACCTGAACATACGCTGCTGACACTAAACGCAATTCTTTCTCAAGAAATAATGACGAAAAACGGCTTTGTGCCGATTCATTTCTTAGTTCATGTCGCTACGACTAACGTGTATAGTCAAGTTTCCCGAGAAAACGGCAAGAAGCAAATTGTTATGCTTGCGAATGCATCACAAAACACATCGGTAACATCGGTTGTAGAAACTATTGAGAGACGAGTTAAAGCGTCGGGCGTTCTTTCAAGCATGGTTTCATTGGAAATTGGCGGTGAAAACGAGGAGATAAAAGCGTCATTCCGTAGTTTGATTGCCATTGTGCTGCTTTCGCTGCTATTGGTTTATATGATACTCTCGGCGGAATTCGAGTCAATTATTTATCCTCTGGTCATTATGCTGACCAGCCCGTTGGCGGTTATCGGCGCACTTGTGGCAATGTTAATTTTCGGGCAAACATTTAATGCAATGTCGCTGATTGGCATTGTCATCATGGTTGGAGCTGTGGATAATGATGCAGTTATTGCGACGGACTTTATTATTGAACTTCGGCGTCGGGGCGTTGCTTTAACTCAGGCTATTTTCGAGGGGGTGTCAAAGCGGTTGCGCGCGATTGTGATGACTACGCTCACGACCGTTATGGGCATTATTCCGTTGGCATTTAACCTTGAAGGCGGCTCTCAACTTGCAACTGCCCTGACCATTCCGCTTGTAGGAGGATTAATTTCCGCTACGCTTTTTACGCTGATTACGATTCCCGTGGTTTATTACTATTTGGATAGAGAGCCCAGCAAACCATCTTGACACTTGATGTTGTCATAAAATTATTTACAAAAATTTAACCCTGTTTTTTCAGACAAGCGGCGCGGCAGTTGTATATTCCGCCAGAATTGTTTTCAACGTATCTCGCCTGCTCTGAACGCGGAATGAGTCAGCGCAACACACTTCGATGTGTCAGCATCAACACCCATCGCGGACGCGGTCCGAAGGTTTCCTATCTGCTTGCGCAATCGCCGCTCGATGAAGTCGAGCGCATTGAGTTGCTCAACGAGACACGCGCTTATACCTACTACATCGCCGAATGGCTGAACCTAAATAAAGAGCGGTTCGATGTCGTCGGGCTTCAAGAAGTGTTCAACGGCATCTTGGGATTCGGCGACCGATTGTTTAAGAAATTTCGGCAGCGCGACCATTACCGCGTCATATCGGGGTTTCGCACAGCGATTTCGCACGGCGTCGGCTTTGCGGCGTTCCGATACGAAAATCTCATGCTCTCGCAGTTGCAGATGATTGGTCAAACGCAAATCAATTACCTCTTGCCGGAGCGCGTGGCGTTCTTGGCGGCGTGTGGTTTTACCCTTGCGCCGTTTATTTTCAATGAGCAAGTGGTTTGGATAGGCAACACGCACTTGCACCCATTCAATCCGCGCGACCGCGCCAAACAAGCCGCCAGCATCGCTTACGAAATCAAAAAACTTGGCGATGTGCCTGTCGTCTTTATGGGCGACTTGAACACCGTGCCGCCCGGCTGTCGCGATACGGGCTTTCCCGCCGGTGAGCGCGATGTTAATAGCTACAAAAACGACAAAACGTTTGACATCTTGACCGGCGTAGGACTTAAACTCGTACCGCACGAGGACAGCGATAAATTTTATACCTATCCAACAGGGCTTCCGAACCGCACGCTCGATTACATTCTCTTTTCAAAACATTGGGACGTCGCGCGCTACGAGGTTCTGAAAGAATTTAAATTTTCCGACCACTATCCCGTCTTCGGCGAGTTTCGTTTGAAAGACTAATTGACCATTCAATCATCAAGTTATGAACTTATTTTCTCTTGACGGAAAAGTCGCCGTTGTAACTGGCGCGCTGGGCTTGCTGGGCAAGCAACATTGTTACGCCTTAGCGGAAGCGGGCGCGACGGTGATTCCAACCGACCTTGACCACGACCAGTGCGTTCAATTCGCCAACGAACTCGAGCGCACCTTCAACCGCGAAACGCGCGGACACGGGGCGAACATCACCAATCCCGACTCGGTTAAACTTCTGCTCGAGTCCGCGCTCGAAGAAACGGGACAAATTGACATTCTTGTCAATAACGCGGCGATAAACGATATGTTTGAAAATCCAACGGCGGCGGCAGAACTCTCAAAGTTTGAAAATTATCCGTTGGAACTGTGGAGGAAATCGCTTGAAGTAAATGTTACAGGCGTGTTTCTCTGTTCGCAAATCATTGGCGCAGCGATGGCGAAGCGCGGCACTGGCAGCATCATCAACATTGCCTCGACTTATGGCATTGTGGCGCCCGACCAAAGCATTTACAAGCAGCCCGATGGGTCGCAGCGTTTTTACAAATCGGCAGCGTATCCGACGACCAAAGGCGCTGTGATTTCATTCACGCGATTTCTTGCCGCGTATTGGGGCGAGCGCAATGTGCGCGTGAACTCTCTTTCACCCGGCGGCGTCGAAAACGCGCAAGATGAGTTTTTTGTCAAGAACTATTCGGCGAAAACACCGCTCGGCAGAATGGCACAGCCGACGGACTACAAAGGCGCGATTGTTTTTTTAGCCAGCGACGCGTCGGCTTATATGACGGGCGCAAACCTTGTCGTCGATGGTGGCTGGACAGCTTGGTAGTGATTTTCTTTGTAGCAAAAATTTGTAGCTTTTTATTTGGAGAAATAAAATCAGCGACAATTTGCAAGAAGTTTGAAGCAAAATTTTATGCTTCACTTTTTTAACTACAAAAAAAATTGCCACGTAATATGCTGATGGAAACTTCTTTTAGAGAATTCTATGTAATTAAGCTGTCATTTTTTAAGATATTGAAGACAGTCTGAGCAATTTTCTCAACAGCGAAAGGCTTTGAGACGATGATAACGCCTTCTCTCTCAAGTTTTTCCGCCGATTTGGCATCCAAGTAGCCGGTCATGATAATGCCTTTCATTTTTCTACGGCGTCGGCGGATCTTTTTGAATAGTTGCAAGCCGTCCATGTTCGGCATTCCCATATCGCTAATGACCAAATCAATTTTTTTGCTTTTTGCTTCAAAAACTTTCAACGCTTCTTCGCCATCGGCGGCTTCCAGCACAGTATAGCCTTGTTTTCTCAACATGCCCGATAGCATTTTACGCAGATAGCTTTCATCATCGACGACGAGAATGGCGGCGTCTCCGGTATAAATCGGCTTTGCTTCTGCTTCTTTCGTGTTCGGAATGCCTGCGTTGAAGAGAGGAATGTAGAGCTTGAACGACGTGCCTTTGCCGACGGCACTGTTGAGTTCAATAAAGCCATCGTGCGCACTTACAATACCGTGCACAATTGACAGTCCCAGCCCTGTGCCTTTGCCAACGCCTTTGGTGGTAAAGAATGGCTCAAAGATGCGCTGTTGAATTTCGGGCGGCATTCCCACGCCAGTATCTGCAACTTCAATAACTGCGAACGGCATCTCGGCGGCTGAAGCATTATTCGGCGGCCGTTTTGTTTCGGTGTAAAGATTGAATTGCAACTTGCCGCCGTCGGGCATTGCATCGCCAGCGTTGATTCCCAAATTAAGCAGGACTTGATAGAGTTGTTTGTCGCTGCCGTTTATCCAAACATCGTGTGCGAGTATTGTTGCCTCGACCTGAATTTTTTTCGGGAGAAGCCGGCGAAGCGTAGAGGCGATTTCTTCAACGAGCGGTTGCGCTTCTACTAACCGCTTCTGCACTTGGTCGGTGCGCGAGAAGTCTAAGAGTTGACGCGCGATGTGCGCGCCGCGCTCAATGGTTCTTTGAATAGTAGCGATGTGATTCAGCAGATCTTTGCGCTTCAATTGTTCTCCAAGCGCATGTGCGGCGAGCGAGACAATTGCCATAATGTTGTTGAACTCATGTGCGATGCCACTTGCCAGTGTGCCGACCGCTTCCAACTTTTGAGACTGCATGATTTTCTCCATGAGCAGTTGCTTTTCCAATTCCGCTTCTTTTTGGGCGGTGATGTCCATAATGACGTGGTTGACTCTGACGATATTCCCGTTATCGTTTTTCGCAAACGACCCGATGGCACGAACATGCTTAACGCGCCCGTCGTCCATCAACAATCGATATTCAATGTTGTTTGGAGTTCCCGCTTGGAGCGCGTGTGCGTTGCTTTGCTCGACAAAGTCGCGGTCGTCGGGGTGAATGCGGTCAAGATATTCCTGATAGGTCGGTTCGCCCAGCGTTTTCGGGCGTTCATACAGTTTGAAGGTCTGGTTTGACCATGTGATTTTTCCGCTTGTCATATCCATTTCGCAACTGCCGATTTTAGCAATGTCTTGCGCTTCGGCAAGCAGAGCTTCGCTTTTCTTCACACGTACTTCGGCAAGCTGCTGCTCGGTTACATTTTGCACGACGACCATGATTTGTCGGACAAGTCCTTCCGCGTCGTGAATCGGCGTTGCAATGTATTCGTATTGCGCCGCGCCGAAGTCAAGCACAAAGCGCGACTGCACGCCTTGACCAGCGTTGATAAGATGGGATTTCAACTGCGTGGCGATGTCAGGCGGGTAGATGTCGTCAACCGTTTTTCCCACCAAACTTTCGGGCGAGATGCCGTAACGGCGGTACTCCGTGCCTTCGGTAAACAGCAATTTGAAGCCTGTGTCATAGACGCCAATCATGCCGTTGGGAAAATTTTGGGCGACGGCTTCGTAGAGCTGTTGCGAGCGGCGCAGTTCTTCGGTGCGCTCCTGCACGCGCTTTTCAAGCGACTCATTCAAGTCTCGAAGTTCATCTTCTAATTTTTTCCGCTCGGTGATGTCTTGAACGGTTGCGGTGGCGTGTGTGGTTTTGCCATCGGCGTTATTGAAGAGCTCTACTTTGAACATGTAGAAGGTGCGAACCTCGCCTGTGTCGGCGCGGCGAATGCGGTATTCAAATGGCTCGTTGATGAATTTATCGCCATATTTCACGGCTTTGGCTTTTGCCAATTGCGCGACAAGAATCGGCGCGTCTTCGGGCAAGGTAAACTTTGTCTTTGTTACCACTTCGTCAAAGGAAAAGGTTCTTTTACCTAAGTCTTTAAGTGTTGTGCCAAGTTGCTCAATGTGTCGGTCGCTGTAGGTCAAGGTTTGGTCATGGAAGTTGATGTCAACTGTGCCGATGTTTGCGATTTTCAAGACCTCAGAGAGTTTTTGCTCGATAATTTTGCGCTCGGTGATGTCGATAAAAATGCCGTTGTAAATAATTTCGTCGGAACCGGTTTCGGTGGTCGGAAACGGTATGGATTCGGCGCGAATCCAGCGTGTTTCGCCGTTCGGCTTGATGAACTGAAACTCGTGAAAAAAACTTGCTCGGTTCTGCACGATGGATTGAATTGCAGCAGCTAATTCGTCCATCTCTCTCTGCGGAAGGCGCGTAAAAGCGTCGGCAAGGTTCTCGTCGGAGAGTCCAAAGATGTCTTTGGCTCGCGGGCTGACATAGAGAAACTTCATCTCGCCGGTCGTTAGGTTCAGTTTCCATTGATAGACGACGCCGGGCGAGACGGTAATGAGCGCGCGCAGTTGTTCTTCGGCATTTTTCTTTTCAGTGATGTCCAGATAGACGCCGTTGAATGTAACACGCTCTGAGTTTGAGTCTTTGGTCGGCATGCTTTGCGCTTGTATCCACCGCAGTTCGCCGTTGGGCTTTTGAATTTGAAATTCCAATGAGAACGGTTTCATTTCAAACGCTGCCTCCAAAACGGCATTGACGATGAACGAAAACTCTTTTGGGTCAAAGAGCGCGGAAAAGCGCGACATATCTTGCATCAATTCTTCTCTGCTCCATCCGAAGAGGTCTTTGCAGCGCGGACTGAGATAGGTATATCCGCTGGCGTGCGCCATCGTCACGCTGTCGCCATTTAAGTAGGCATTCTTTAACTTGCTTGGGTCAATGAAGTATTGATAAATCACGCCCGGCACGAGGGCGGCAATTGCCGACAGTTGTTCTTCTTGTTCGCGTCTTGCCCTTTCTGTTTTTTTTCGTTCCGTGATATTGAGCGTAACGCCTAAAACGCGGTCGATTTTTCCATCATCGTCGGGCAACGGCACCACTGTATTTTGGTAAAAGAACCCTTGATTTTCGAACTCGAATGACTGCGCCTCGCCTTGAAAGACTTTATCGTATAGCGCTTTGACTTCAGTCAGGTCTTTATGCGCGAAGATGTCTTGAATGCTTAATCCAACAAACTGCGCCGGGTTTAATCCGAGCGCACGATACTCTTCGCCGTCGGTGAATATCAAGCGATA
Source organism: [Candidatus Thermochlorobacteriaceae] bacterium GBChlB (assembly GCA_000724175.1). GTDB lineage: Bacteria > Bacteroidota > Chlorobiia > Chlorobiales > Thermochlorobacteraceae > GBChlB. Next base: position 10,480 of record JPGV01000038.1, read on the forward strand.
ATTTCTGTCGAACACGTTGATGGCGCCGCTCGGAAAATATCTGGCAATGGCTTGAAACAGGCGTTTGTTTTCAGATTCTTTTTCTTGGGCTTCCCGGAGTTCTTTCTCGATGCGCTTTTGTTCGGCGAGCATCAGGCGCGCCTCTGTTTCTGACTTATGCAGGGCGTGTTCCAGACGGCGGTAGCGCTCTTCACAATCCGCCGCACCGACGCGTCGAATCACAGACAGCATCGCTATGCGCGCGCCGTCTTGCTCAATAAAGCAGACGCGCTTTTCGAACCTCGCCGTTTTTCCATTGAGATTAGCGTTGACTACTACTACCGCGTCATTTTCCAACGCGGTAAATTCGCGGTGATAGTCTTCCAGAGTGGTCTTGTTTACCTCAAACGGGAAGAGGCCAACGATGGACTTTCCGACCGCGCTTTCGGGCGAGATACCAGAGAGGCTGGCATAAGCCTCGTTGGCGTGAAGCACGACGCCATCCGCGTCTGTTACTATTGCTGCGTCGGAAATATGTTTCCAAAGGAAGCTAAAGAGTTGTTCTGAATAACTGAGTTGCGCCGTCATCGTTTCTCCTCCTTTGTCTGTCATGTTGTTATTTTTCTCGGGCGATTTCGCTGAGCCGTTTCAGTCGTTCCATCGTCTGGTCGGATGTGCTTTGTTTTATCGTGGCGGTTTTGAACACTGGTGCTTCTTTTCGTTCGGTCGGCACCAGCGGCAAGGCTTGTCGCGCGCCATTTTTTTGCGTCCCGCTCTCGACACGCTTGCGACATTCCTGAACTGCATCTTTCAAAATTCCCAAGAGCTTATCGCCGTTCCATGGTTTCTGCACATGCCGGAACAGCACGCCTTGATTGACTAACTTCACGACGTCTTCCATATCGGCGTAGGCGGTCATTAGAATTTTCGGGACGAGCGGCGCCATGCTTTGAGCTTGCTCCAAAAATTCCGCGCCTGATTTTTGAGGCATTCGCATATCGGTCATGATGCAGGCAATAAACGCATTCTTTTCCAAAATGTCGAGCGCGGCGTCGGCGGAGGTGCATGAGAGCACGTCAAAATCCGACACCAGCGATTCGCAGAGCGACGTGAGGACTTTGGCTTCGTCATCGACGATAAGGATTTTCGGCTTGCCGCTTCTGCCATGAAACGACCGCTCGAAAATCGAGCTACTAGCGGGCGCCAGCAGCGTTTCCTCAAACGCATTGAGTTTGGCGAAAAACTCTTCCTCGAAGCTCTCGAACTTTTTGAGTTCAGCGATGACTTCCTCTTTGAACGAGGCGAAAAATTCTTCCTCGAAACTCGCATAACGTTCATTGAGTGAGCCAATGTAATGCCCGTGATGTGCATGCGGATTAGATTTAAAAAACTCCTCTTCGAAGCACGGCGGGTCGGTGCGACGATTGGACGTCGGAATTTGCTCGATAAAATCGGGCAGCGCCGGCCTCGCTTCGGGTTTACACGATTGCAGCGTAGGCTCAACGGGTTTCTGCTCTTCGACATTTTTTGGAGGCATGGCTGTTTTCCCCGCTTTCTGTCGACGCAGCATAAAACTCGCCATCGCCAGCGCGACAATAGATTTCAGCGTTTCCGGCACCCATGGTTTTCGCACATATCGGAAGACTTCGCCGACATTGACGGAATCTAACACGGCTTCTAAATCGGCATAGCCCGTGAGCAGAATGCGCATGGTGTCTTGCGAAATTTGCTTGATGTTCTTGAGCAGCTCGACGCCCTTCATGCCCGGCATACGTTGGTCGCTGATGACGATGGCAATGTCGGGATGATGCTGAAACATCGTTAATGCCATGTTGCCGTCCGACGCTGTCAAGACTTGGTATTCTACATCAAAGAGTTGAGACAGCGCTTCCAAAATATGAGGCTCGTCGTCGACGATCAGCATCTTTGCTTTTTTGTAATTGTTCATATGCGTTTCTCTTTTCACTTAGGTTGTAAGATTGCTTTGTTCATTTTGTTCATCACCGTTCCGAGCAAGGCGAAGGAGCGTGCGGCAACCACTCCTATTTGTATCACCTTGCACACTCGGAACGGATAGACGCCACGACAAATGAACTCTCGACCAGGCGAGCCAACGGTTCAGCCTAAAAACTCCACAGCGGGAATGCGCACGATGAACGTCGTTCCGACGCCTTCTTCGGTCTCGAAGTAAAGTTTGCCGCTATGTTTTTGAACAATGCTGTAACAAATCGACAGCCCTAAGCCCGTGCCTTTGCCGACCGGCTTCGTGGTAAAGAACGGGTCGAAGATTTTCTTCTGCACCTGTTTCGGAATGCCCTTGCCATTGTCGATGACGCGCACCACGACATCGCCCTCTTCAAGCGCTGTTTGCACATGAACTTTTCCTTCGGGCTTTTCTTCGACCGCATGAATCGCGTTGCCGATGAGGTTCAAGAACACTTGATTTAACTGCGCTGGATAACAATCAACGACTGGGATGTTACCGTATTCGGTCGTCAGTTCAATGTTCTTATCTTTGAGTTGATGCCCAATCATCAACAGGCAGTTTCGCAAGCCTTCGTTGAGGTCAGCTTTTTTCATATCCGCTTCGTCCAAACGCGAGAAGTTGCGCATGCTCTTGACAAGGCTCGACATTTGGTCGAAGCCCGACACAACGCCTGTAAAGAGCCTCTCGGTGCGGCGAATTGTCTCCTCCAACTCGGCAAGTGTGCCATTGGGCGAGTTTGAGACTTCTTGCATTTTTTCAAACGCAGCTTCGAGCTGACCGGCATAGACAAACTCCTGCGCTTGAATTGCTTTGGAGAGCAAGTCTGAAATCATCTTGAAGCGTTCACGAATCAGCGCAACGTTGTTGGAAGCGTATCCAATCGGCGTATTGAGTTCGTGTGCGATGCCCGCGACCATTTGTCCCAACGCCGACATCTTCTCCGATTGAATCAAGTGGTTCTGTGTCTCCTGAATTTCTTTCAAGCGCGCTTCAAGTTCTGCTTCGAGCTCTTTTTGCTTGGTGATATCGATATTTATGCCATACCACACTATCAGCCCGTCGTCGCGCTTGGTCGGGTTGCCTTGAAAGCGTGTCCAGATTTTTCTGCCGTCAGGCAACGTGTAGCGCGTGTCATAAACGAACGGCGTCATATTTGCGGCGGATTCGCTAATGGCGATTTGCGAACTGGCAACGTCGTCGGGATGCATCATGCCAAAGAGCATCATCGGGTTCTCCATGATTTGTTCTGGCTCGAGTCCATAGAGGTCGCGACTGCCTTCGCTGACATAGGGCATCTTCACCGTGCCGTCCGGCAGAATTGTGAACTGATACAACATGCCCGGCACCGTCTTCGTCGTCTTGCGGAAGTTTTCTTCGCTTTGGCGTAGGGCGAGCAAGGCTTCTTCCTGTTCAGTTACATCTTGGATTGGTCCAAACAGACGCACAGGGACGCCCTCCGCATTGCGCTCCACATTATAAACGGTCTTGATATAACGCACCGTGCCATCGTCCGCACGGCGAATGCGATACATCGTCTGACCGCGTTTCAGAGAGGGATTCTCAAGCACCGCTTGCAAATGTTGAAGAGAAATCGGCACATCTTCGGGCAGCACATACTTTTCAAGATACCGTTGCACACTGATACTGTAACCGCCTTCTTGTTGCACCGTCGTGCCAAGCAACGCAAAACAGCGGTCATTGAAAAGAAATGTTTGTTTTTGAAGGTCGCTTTCCCAGAACGCCAGTTTGGCAAGGTCAGCGGCGGCGTTCATTTGGATGCGCTGTTGATTCAGCACGGCTTCGGCTTGCTTTTGGGCGGTGATGTCGGTGCGCACGCCGTAGAGCACGATGCTGCCATCGGGTTGCTTTTCAGGATTGGAGTTGATACGCACCCATTTGACTTTGCCCGATGGCGTGATAATGCGCACGGTAACATCCAGCGGCGTCAGCGTCTCCAAGGTATGCCGAATTTGTCGCCAATACTCCTCCACATCGTCGGGGTGCCACATCTTGGTCAGAATGGTGGCATCGCGCATCGCGTCTTCTGCGCTGACCTCATAGAGCTGCTTGCAGTTTTCACTGACGAAGGGATAAGAGTAAGAGCCATCGGAGTTGAACTTCAACTGATAAATGACGCTGGGAACGGTATTGACCGTCTTGCGGAAGTTTTCTTCGCTTTGGCGTAGGGCGAGCAAGGCTTCTTCCTGTTCAGTTACATCTTGGATTGGTCCAAACAGACGCACAGGGACGCCCTCCGCATTGCGCTCCACATTATAAACGGTCTTGATATAACGCACCGTGCCATCGTCCGCACGGCGAATGCGATACATCGTCTGACCGCGTTTCAGAGAGGGATTCTCAAGCACCGCTTGCAAATGTTGAAGAGAAATCGGCACATCTTCGGGCAGCACATACTTTTCAAGATACCGTTGCACACTGATACTGTAACCGCCTTCTTGTTGCACCGTTGTGCCAAGCAACGCAAAACAGCGGTCATTGAAGAGAAATGTTTGCGCTTGAAGGTCGCTTTCCCAGAATGCCAGCTTTGCTAAGTCGGCGGCGGCGTTCATTTGAAGCTGCTGTTGGCGCAGTTTTTCTTCGGCAAGTTTTTGTTCTGTGATGTCTTGATTGATGTCATAAGCAACTCCTGCGGCGGCACGGCGCTCGGCGGGAATCACGGGCGCGAATACTTGTGGTTCAATCATTTGTTGTTTCTCCTGTGCGTTAAAATTTCTTGAGGTTAGGCTTCCGATTTTTGTTTCACCATTTGGCTGAGCGCGGCGAGCGCATTGAGCGTTGCGCTTTGCTTGGTCGGCGCGGTTGTAGCCGACGGCATCTCCTCGTCGGTTTTATGCTCCGTTGCCGCCGACGACGCTCCTAATTTTGATGTCACTTGATAACGATACAACTCGACCGCTTCCGCAATCGTCTCGCGCAGTTTATCGGGGTTCCAAGGCTTTTGAATGTATCGGAAAATTTGCCCCTCGTTGATGAGCCGAATAATGTCTTCGACGTCGGTATAGGCGGTGATTAAAATTTTCGGCACAAGCGGCGCGTAGCTTCTGGATTCAATCATCAAATCTGTGCCGGTTTTTTTCGGCATACGTTGGTCGGTCAAGAGCAGCGTTACAAACGAATCTTTTTTCAGCAGCTCGATGGCTTCATCGGCGGATTTGCAGGTGAGCACCTCGTAGCTGTCGGCGAGCAACTGACCAAGTGCGACGAGAACGCCTTGTTCGTCATCGACGACGAGAATTTTCGGCTTGCCCGCGCTGCTGTGAAACGCCTTCTCGAAGGCTTCTTCGCCTTTATGACTTTTCGAGAGCTTATTGAAAAATTCCTCCTCGACTTGATGTTGCTTCATCAATTCTTGCATCGCCGAAGGTTGAACCGACGTGTCAATGGATTTTTCATGTTTTATTTCAACGGGCGCCTCGACGGGCTTTGGCGCAGCGGCTTTTTCTTTGGCTTTGCGGCGGCTGAGATAGGTGGCGGCAGCGAGCGAAATGATATTCTTTAAGTTTTCAGGTTCCCACGGCTTTTTGACATAGCGAAAGACTTCGCCGACATTGACCGAATCTAAAATTGCGTCTGCATCCGCATAGCCTGTGAGCAGAATGCGCATCGTGTCGGGCGAAACCTCTTTGATAGCTTTCAGCACATCAATGCCTTTCATACCGGGCATACGCTGGTCGCTGACAATAATGGCGATGTCAGGATTTTGGCTCACATAGTCAATCGCTTCTTTACCGCAGCATACGGTATGCACATCGTAGAGTGTATCGAAGAGTTGCGACAAGCCCTCGAGAATCATCGGCTCATCATCAACGAACAGCACTTTTAATTTGGCAGGTTTCTGGTTCATCGTCGTTTTCACTTTTTAATTGTTTGATGAGAGCGTCGCCGCTCTGAATTGGAACGCTGCAAAAGTGCAGTCCGACGCTTCGAGGGCAATAAAGGCTCGATAAGAACTCGATAATTTTCGCGCCCGCACTTTTCTAAGTTCTTTTTTTATCGATAGTTGCAACCATTCAAAAAATCACAAAAAAATCTCGACGAGGCAATTTATTTTTGAGCCTCAATTCAATCTTTGGAGGATCTATGCCAGAAGGAGCCGTTGTGAAAGAGGAAGTTTTATCGGAGTATGAACTCGAGAGAGGAAAACCTATGCCGAATTTTATTCACGCACACATTGAGTTAAACATCGGAACAGCCTTGCGCGAGCGGTATCGCAAAACGCATTCGGTCGTCGTCGAGGTAACGGTGCAATTCGACCGACCGCTTACGCCCGACGTGGCGGTGTTTGCAAAACGCCCGATTGATTTCTCCGATGCGTCGCCCAAAGAAACCCAAGTTCCGATGCTCGCCATTGAGATTGCAAGTCCTTCGCAGCCTTTGCAAACCTTGATTGATAAAGCCACCGAGATGCTTCGCTTCGGCGTTAAAGCCGTTTGGATTGTTCAGCCGACGCTGCAAACCGTGAGCGTCTTTACCAGCGCGGCGACACCCAAAACCTTTACTGACGGCGTTGTCAGCGATGGCGTTTCGGGCATTGAACTTTCCATTGATCAAATTTTCAGCGCGGAGTAACTGTCCTCGCTTGTCTATTTCAGTAGGTCAGCGATGTGTTTCGGCGCGCTGATATTGAGGGACTTTCGAAACGCCGCCTCACATTGTTCCAAAACACGCTTGGCGTCGCGCGGTCGGCGCTGCGCAAGGTAAGATTCAATCAGCAGGATGTAGGCAGGCTCATACAAACTGTCGGCAGCCAGCATTCGGCGCGACAACTCCGAGACAGCCTCAAAATTTTTTTCCGAAAACGCATCGTCCGCCAACGTTTGAAGCACATTGAGATAAGAGTCACGCAGTTTTTCGCGCAAGTATCCCGACCACTCGTCGGCTCGGTTGTTTTTAAGAAACTCATCGGCATACAGGGCGATTGCCGAGCGATACGACTCTGGGCTGCCGTCTCTGCCCTGCCGCACTAAGCGTTCAAACTCCTCGACATCGTAAAAGTAATCAATGCCGCTCGTGCCTAAGTTGAGTTCGTATCCGGATTCGTGCGTCAGGACATATTTGGACTGCCGACCGTTTTTCAACTTCGGTTCAAAGAGCCGCCGAATAAACGACACTGCTGTAAAGACCATCACCTCCGCACTGCGATGCGACGCGCCCTGCCAAACAGCGTCAATCAGCTCATCGAGCGTAACAATTTTTTTATGATGAATCAGGAGAATTTTAAATACGGCAATGGTTTTGAAATTGCGCCAATCTTTTTCTGAAACGACCCGATTTTGAATGCGCAACTCGAGACTGCCGAAGGCGCGCACCTGAATTGGCACAGCACTGCGTTCATCAACGATTGTCGTGGTCTCGACTGTGGCACTTTTCTCGCTCTTTTGTCGCAACCGCGCTTCTGCATTTTCCAACACGCTTCGCAGCACGCTGATGGAAAGCGGCTTCGGCACAAAGTCAGACACGCCGCTTCGCAGGGCTTCAATGACAAGGTTCATATCGCCTTCGCCCGTAATGAAAATCACTTCCGCCGCCGAATTTTCTTTGCGAATGGCTTTCAGCACGCTGAACCCACCCACATCTGGCAAGTTGATGTCGAGCAGCACTATATCGGGCGATTCTTTTCTGTATTGCTCCAACGCCGATTTTCCGTCGGAGGCAACGATGACTTCATACCCATAGAGGTTTAAATTCTTCGCTATCGACGCTTGAATCAGTTTGTCGTCATCTACCAGTAAAATGCACATCTGCGGTTTATTTCCCGACGAGGCTGACGAATCGGCGGCACGCTGATTTTTCATCATTCGGGCGACGGTTTATGGAGCGGTAATCGCATTTCTAATATCGGCTGCTTTTTCTTGTTTAAGACGATAGACGCCCTGCCGCCCAGCTCTTTCGCCAACGATTGCACAAGGCGCAACGGCTTAACTTTATCCTTTGCCGAGAGGCTCAGCGCTTTTTTCAAACGGCTGACAGAGTAACACGACAGGACGATTTCATTTTTGGTTCGTGCGGAGGAGAACAAAATTTTATGTTTCGGTGGTCTGCGGTTTTCGCTGTTCGGCATGTCGCACACATAAAACAATGCGCCGAAAATCAGATAGCTGAGTTTCACGGAAGAGCATAACACAATGGGCGCGGTCGCCTTTAACATTAGCTTCATTTGACAGCCAAGTCCGCGCATTTTTGACGCGACCAGTCGCACGCATTCAGAAACCGCCTCGTTGATATTGATGTGTTTTATTTGCTCGTCGTTCAGCGACAGCTCGCGCAATTGCTCGACAATGCTCTGAAAGCGTTTCGCGCCCGCCGCAGTTTCAGCAGCTAATTCACCCAGCTCTTCGGTCGTCGTTGTCTGTCGTTCCGCAAGCAGCCGAAGCGTATCCGAGACAATATTCAGCATCGTCAGTGGCTGATTGAGCTCATGCACTGCGCTGCTGACAATGATAGGCAACAATGTCCGACGCACTTCTTGAAGTGCTTTGCTCGCTGCGCTTGGTTTCTTTACATACACCACAGCCTTTTTCATCTGGTAATCCTTTTTTCACACTGGACATGGGTTTGCAAGGAACAGCGAAGTTCGTTGAATGTTGATATTGGATTGCTTGGTGATAAGAAGAACTGAAATATAAATACTTCTTAGCTTAAAGCATCGAGGCGCGTTTTTCAGTTTTTTTTCACGCGGTTTTTTCCAACGGCAAGGGCGTTGCGTTTCAGGCGGCGCAGTCCTGTCCGAAAGAGGGGCGTTTCACTGAAGACTTTCGCAAACGCTGATTTTGTCATTTCTAAAATCTCCGATTCGGTTATGCTGTTCAGTTCCTGCGTCGGCGCAAGTTCTTTTATGGTTGTCGGCTGTGCAAATCGATTCCATGGACAAACCTCTTGGCAGACATCGCAGCCAAAGAGCCACTCGCCGAGCATTGCTTGCTCTTCTTCCGAAAACTCGCGCTTAAGTTCTATCGTTAGGTAGGAAATACATTTTCGCGCATCCACTTGATAGGGCGCAACGATGGCGTGCGTCGGACAAAGGTCGATACAAGCCGTGCAACGCCCGCAGTAGTTGTGCGCGTAAGGCGTGTCGCAGTCCAACTCGCAATCCAGCACCAAACTGCCGATGAAAAAATACGACCCATGTTTTCGCGTAATGAGATTCGTATGCTTGCCAATCCAGCCAAGTCCAGCGCGCTCTGCCCATGCTTTATCAAGCATCGGCGCGGAATCGACAAAAGCGCGCCCATTCACTTCGCCGACCGTCTGCAGCACAAATTCGAAGAGTTCATTTAACTTTCGTTTCAATACCACATGATAATCTTCACTTTGCGCATACGCGGAAATTCTCGCCTTGCCCTTTTCTACTTGACCAAATTTTTCAGGAGTAAAATAATTTGCAATAACAGATAATATGGATTTGGCATTAGGCACAAGCGCCGCTGGGTTGACCCGTTTCTCAAAGTGGTCTTCCATATAGCGCATCTCACCGTGCATTCCGTTGGACAGCCAGCGTTCGAGTAAGTCAGCTTCTTTGTTGAGGCGCTCTGCTTTCGCAATGCCGACAGCGGAAAACCCTAACGACAAGGCTTGTGCTTTTATTTTTTCCGTCGCCGTCATTTCTTTTCCTCCAAAAATTTTCTTTAAAATAAAAACGCCTTCGATGTTCACGAAGGCGCTTTTGAACTTTATTTTCAGAGCCGATTATTGACCGGGCGTTACTTCAATGGATTTCAAGTTGCCTTGCTTGTCTCTGAAATCAATAATTACCTTGCCAGTTCCTGTTTCGGCGATAGCGCGTTTGGCAGCATTAATCTCATCTTGCGTGGCTTGGCGCACAACCACCTGACCGTTGATGATTTCGGCGATTTGTCCTGCGCCCACGGCTTGCGTGCCTGTGCCGTTAGGCAAGCTCAGTTCCGCAGAGCCTTCGAGAATCAAGAGGAAGTCAACGCCGCGCACACCTGCCGTGCCTTTAATCGATGCGACGGAAGTCGGCGATGTAAACCGAAATTGCTCGTCGGGGCGCTTTTTAACATTGAAGCCGATGCGACCCAAGTTCAGGTCAATAGATTTATCCATCTTTCCGCTTTTGGCGTCTTTATCGCCTTTGACCACAATTTCTGTGTTCTCTTGCACGCGAATGACCGAGCCGTCAACGAACTTCAGAATAGAGAATGACTCCGCGCCGGTCTTGACCTGCGTGCCAGAGTTAAGTTGGTCGCCGCGCTTGACCGATTTCCACGCCTCTTGCTTTTCGCGTGCTTCCACTGTTTTCACAGTCTTGATGACCAGCGCCATGCCCTGCACGTTATCGAAGTCGGGTTTGGCGGATTTTTTCGGCTTATCATCAGCAACCGCACTGCTTGCTGCAAACATTGCCAATACAGTCAGATACGCTATTTTTTTCATAAGTGTGGCGTTAAAAATTTTGTTAGACATCTTTTCCTCTCAGTTGGTTTATTTACCAGTTTTTAAGACTCTGATGAGCGTTTCCAAGTTGGCATTATTTTCCTCGAGAACACCGTTGACCAAACCTCTGAATCGGATAAACGACACGATGTTGTCAAGCTGATCTTGCGGAATGCTGTAACGCTCGTTCAAGATTTTTTTGAGTTCGGCAAGTTTATCGTCGCCAGCGATTTCAAACATAAACGGTTGTGATTCCACCGCTTGGTCGCCGCGAATCGCCGCTTCAAAAATAGAGCGAATGCGCCAGAAGTATCTCTTTCCTTTTTCCATCAAGCGCGCGCCAGCAGTCGGATACTGAAAACTCGGCGAGCTTACTTCTTGGCGAATGTGTGGAATAGTGTTCACCACGTCGTTAAAATTGCCTGTGCCGCGTGCGTCTTCCCAAACGGTGATTTCATAGCGGCGGGCGTCGCCTTGCCAGAGAAAGAAGGGCGTTGTTGTGTAGACCACCTCGATAGGCGTTGTTCCGATTGCTGCACCGGGACTGATTAAACTTACAAAGCCGGTTGGATTGGTTAGGATAATTGTGATGACACATTGCGCAAGTTCGGCATTGGTTGTGCCGTCAAGCAACGTGCAAAGCAGCGTGTAGGTGCCTGCCGGCAGAACGGTTGGAATTGCTTGTGTGCCGCCCAAAACCGTGTTACCGCCAGAAAGAATTTGCGCCTGCGCCTCGGAGATTGTAAAGCCAGTTGGCGACCAGATGCTCGTGCCGATGTTGTTGTTATCCAACTCGACCGTTCCGGCGAGGGGATTACTTGTTGATGTCCCTTGCGCAACCAACTGTCCATCTTTCGAGAACGCCAGTTGCAACTTCGCTTGCCGTGATGCGCCGGTGTTGTTAGTGAGCCGAATGAAGAAGAGCCGTTGACCAGAGCCGCCGGAGACATTTTGTGCGAGCCGCAAGATATCCGCCGTATAGACCACTTGTGGATTGCCCGTTACGCCGCACTGAATTGAAAATTGGGCAGCGGCGACTTGCGCGACAAACATCGCCATGAGCACCAAGACCGTTGTTTTCATATACCGCATCATATTTGACCTGTTAAGTTTAGTTAAGTTCCGATTAAAGTTCCGATTAAGCCGCATTAAGCATTTCGCACCATGGGTGCGCATCGTGTTTAAACCTTTGCTGACGGCTTTGGTGATGGTGTTTCAAGCGACAACCGTGTTTTTTCGTGCGCATAAAAACCCGTGCAATGATACCGCAAATCGCGTCTCGCGGGTGTGATAATTATCACACACATCGCCCGAAATCACTTGAAAACACTTGCTGTTTTGACTTCTATGAAGTTGAGCAACTGCAAAAGACAACAGTCATCATAAAACACTCTACAACATTGCCTTCATTAGCACAGGCATATTTCAGAAATGCTTAATCTACGCTTTTTTCGCTGGACTTCTAAGCGCTGTTTGCACATACGGTGAGCGTCGTCACAGTTGTTTATTTCACGACTGCCATTGACCGCGTCTCGATGAAACCGCCCGATTCCAAGCGATAGAAATAAACTCCGCTGCTTAATTGATACGTGGCTGTTGAAAACGGATACTTGTATGTTCCCCCGTCTTGCCTTTCATTGACGAGCGTTGCGATTTCGCGACCAAGCACGTCAAATACTTTCAGCGATACGTTGCCAGCCGTTGGCAGTTGGTAGCTAATGATGGTCGTTGGGTTGAATGGATTGGGATAGTTTTGAAAGAGTTGAAATGTTTTTTGTAATGCGCCTTCTCTTTTGGAATCGGTCGTTGAGGCGGCGGTGGGAAAAAAATACAGGAGCATATCGTCCAAGAGCGCGCGCCAATTTCCCCATGAATGTCCTTCATTGACTTCACGGTAGAACATCGGATAGGCTTTTTGTTGTAAGATGTCTCTGAGCCGTCGGGTATCGTTTTCGCCGTCGCGCATCGTGCCAGTCGTAAGGAAAATTTTTATCGGCAGTCGCGCCGCGTTTTGATACATTGTCAAGAGTTCAGGGGTTCTCCATAGCGCGGGCGATTGAACAGCGATGAGACCGAATATGCTTGACGCACTCGCGCCGAAGTAAAGACTATTCACGCCGCCAAACGATGTGCCAAGAATCGCTCTCGAGTCTGGGCGTCGCTCAGTTCGATACGCAGAATCAACTGCCGCCATAAGTTCGTCCGAGACAAAGCGCAGATACTTTTCGTTCATAATGAACTCCGTCGCTCGCCTGTTCTGCGCGGGGTTGCTTGGGTTGCGCGGGTCAATGAAGACGGCGATGAGCGGACGGATTCGCCGCTCGGCAATAAGGTTGTCCAATACGATGACCATGCTGCCCATCAAGTCGTTGGCATATTCATGTCCGTCGGTTACATAGACAACCGGATACGCCTGATTTGACGAGGGATTATAGCCAGCCGGCGTGTAGACTCGGTAGTTCACGCTGTATCCCAATTGTCGGCTCTGAATGGTTGTATTGTCTCGAAATGTGCCAGCAGCAACATTGGGTTTACGAACCACGTCGGTCGAAGGCACGTAGTTCGGCATTCGCAACTCGGAGTTAAATCCAAAGCCGCTCAGTTGTTGAAATGGATTCGCTGGGTCTAAAATCCAATTATTGCCATTGAGAATGATTTTGTAATCGACGCGCGCATCGCTCGGAAGCGTTTGTTCCAGCATCCAGATGTCGCTCTGTCCAAGCCGCTCGCCACGCGATAGTGCCGACCACCCGTTGAAGTCGCCGCTCCATGCCACGCTTGTTGCCGCACCTCGATAGAGAAACGCCGCTTTATCGCCCATGGTAAAGGGGACGCGCGTTTCGGCGACAAGTGCGTTCCAAAAGGCATCGAGCCGCTGCGAGCGAATCGAGTCGTTTGGAATCGATGCCGTCGCCGTCAGCGAATCTTTGAACGCTTGAAACGACGCAAAATTGGTTTGCGCCTCTGCCGACGACGTCATAAAAAAAATCGCGACGAGAATTTTGCATCGAATTTTCATTTGACAAGCATCATTTTTTTTGTTTCAATAAACGCGCCCGCGCTCAATCGGTAGAAATACACACCGCTCGCTAAACCTGCCGCATTGAACTGTGCTTGATAACGCCCCGCCGCTTGTCTTGCGTTCACAAGTGTCCCCACTTCTCTGCCCAATACATCATACACAACCAATTTGACATCGCTGCTCACGGGCAATTGATAACTGATGATGGTAGACGGGTTGAACGGGTTGGGATAGTTTTGTTCCAAACGAAATTCTTTAGGTCGTACGGTTTCAGCTTGGCGTGTCGAGAGCGGATTTTGAACGACGACTTGGTCTTGCGTGGTCGAGACGGTGAAAATCGCCGAGCCGTATGGCGCAAGCGCAACTTGCACCGATGCGAGTTCCGAGCCGCGCACGCTGCGACGGGTGTTGTCATACAGGTTGTTCAAGAAATACGTTGCCACGTCCTGAACGCCGCCTGAAAATAAAAGCCCGGCGTTTCTCAAATCGAGCGTTACCATTTGCGCTTGGTCTGAAAAGTTTGCGAGCGTTACCGCGTTTTGATTTTCAAACGGTCGTAAAAGCCCGTAAACATTGGCGTTTCCGGTGGAGAGGCGCGCAAGGTTTTGCGTCCAAAATGCCGGGAATTGCGCCCGAATATGCGCAAGCCGTTGGTAATGCGGCGTGAGCAGTTGCCGCCCGACGCTGTTCCAATTGACGACGCCGCGTCGGCGCACGTTCAAGTCAGGTTCGCCCGGATTTGTGGCTGTGGTTGGAAAGCCCGCGCCGACTTCCTGTCCTGTGTAAAGCAGCGGATGACCGGGCGCGGAGAAAATCACGCTCGCCATTGGCATTGTGCGCCGAAACGTCGTCAGCGTGTCTGCACCCGCTCGATACAAAAATGCAATGCGGTCTTCGTCTTTATTTTCCATGAAGCGCATAAAGTAGGAGTTTGCGCCCGGATAAAATCCGCCGTTGAAGAGTTCTTGATGCAAGCGGTCGATGGCGCTCGAGGTAAAGTTAAAGTTGCGCACCGCGCCGCCGTAGAGTTTCCAATCGTAGCCAGCGTCAGCGCCGCCGCGCACGCCGTTGGTCAGGTTGTCCGCGAAAATCGTCTCCGAGCCGATACCTGTGCCGTCCGATTCGGCAAGCAAATACATATCGGCTTTGATGCGTTTCAATTCGCTGCGCAAAAATTGGTCGAAATTTTCTTTGCCTGAGCGTCGATGCGGTCCCCAATACACATCGAAACGAAAACCGTCGAGGTCGTATTCTTTAATCCAATGTTTATAGACATCGAGCATTGCGTTGCGCATATCAATGTCGCTCCAATCCAGGTTGAGCAAAGCCTCGCTGAATCCGCCGTAATACACGAACCCATCGCGGTCTGTTCCCCACCCGAGTCCGTTGGTGTTGGTGGCTACGCCCGATGTCGGCACAGTGTGTTGATACCAATTCCAGTAGGGCGAGCGCGTTTTGGCGCGACGTGCTTCCTGCGCCCACGGGTGATTACGTCCTGTGTGGTTCGGCGTTACATCGAGAATGACTTTTAAGCCCAAGCGATGCGCTTCGCTCACAAACTCTTTGAAATCCTGATTTGTGCCGTATGTTCCAACAACATTGTAGAAATCAACGATGTTGAAGCCGATGTTGATGAAGTTGTCGATTTGATTGTTTTCAGTTCGCATCACGGGCATCATCCAAATGGTATTAAAGCCCATGTTTTTGATGTATTCCAAACCGCCCGGCTGTGCGCCGCGCCCAATCAGGTCGCGTAAAATGCCCGATGATTGATTAGATGCTGCTTTCGGGAAGAGCAAGTAGAGCCGCATTTGTCGAACCCAGTCTGGCGCGGTTTCATAGCGCGGAAGAACAACATCGCCGTTTTGCCGAACAGTGAAATACTGCCGCACGGTGTCGGCATTGCCGTCAGGGTCGCGCGCAATAAGGATAAATGGATAATCACCTGCCGTTGTGGGTTTAGCAACGGTTGCCGTTGCGCCGCTTTGGTTATTTAGTCCAAGTGGCGAGCCAGCGACATCGCGCCAAGTAAATGTCAGCGTTTGGTTTTGTGGGTCAGAGCTTTGTGTAGCAGAAAGTGTTATTGTTGTGCCTGACGCAGCCACGCTTGCAACCGCAACAGGCGCCACTGGCACAAATTTTGTAATCACCACGCTGTCGGTCGTTATCGTGCTGCCTTGCGATGCCGAAACGCGAATGACATTGCGCCCGTTTTGAAGCGGCACGCTGCGCTCGAACCTGTTTTGCGAAACGGCTTGCGTTATCGGCAGCCCGCCGTTCACGCTGAGTTGAACCGACGAGACGGCTGTGTCGGAAATAAATCCGCCGATGGTCAATTCGCTCTTGCGCGTCGTGAAGTTGGGCGTCTCCACTTGAATGAGTCGAGCGCGCACCTCGAATTGAACCGAATCGAGGCGGGTTGTGCCGTCGCTGCCCGTCGCGCTCATGCGAAACACGTGCGCACCGTCGCTCAGGTCGGCGGCTGGCACAAACGAGAAAATGCCCGTCGCTGCATTGTAAAAATTTTGCGCGTTTGCAATTGCTGCGCCGTCGAGCGTTGCAGAAAGCGATGACACCGTGATGCCTTGCGCGGTGAACATTCCGATGGTCAGCGTCGGTCGAGCGGTGCGAACTAAAAATCTTTGATTGCGCGTCGCATCGCCCTCAGCATAAGGAAATACCGCCGGTTGAAACAGCGTCAGTGGCTCGACCGCAAGAATAGAGTTATCGTTATCCTGTGGATTAAAGCGCCGATTAAGTGGGTCGCTGCGCCAGCCCGACGTCACGCCGTTCTCGTTGATTTTGTATTGGTAATTTCCCAACGCTAAGCTAACCACGCTCTCCCACAGTCCCGTCGCCGCATTGAAGGTCGCCTGCGAGGGCGTCCCTGCGGCAATCACGCCGCTTGAATTCGGTCCCCAATTATTGAACTGTCCGGGAAAATGCACGCGCGAGGGCGCAACCGCGCTTGTGGATTGATACCGAAATCGCACAGTTACCGTTTGAGCAAGAGACGTTTGAAGGCACAGCCAGAGAACGAGACACAGGAAGATTTTTCCCATACTTTGGAACTACAACGTTAATTGGAACAGCTTTACGACGGCGCGCATATTAATAAAACTTCTTCGCTTCTCCGCGCTTTGAGAACATTGCGCGCGTGTCGTATTTTGCCCCAAATTTTTTGAACACTTTAACGCATCATATTCCACTATGGCATGGTTCAAGCGCGAAAAACCCTCGATTATCACCGACCAGAAACGCGACACGCCCGAAGGCTTGTGGTGGAAGTGCGACAACTGCGGCGCGACCATTCACAAAAAACAACTTGAAGACTATCTCTACACTTGTCCCGAATGCAACAACCATTTTCGCATTTCGCCGCAAAAGTATTTCGAGATTCTCTTCGATATGGAAAAGTTCGAGGAGTTCGACGCCAACTTGCGCTCCGCCGACCCGCTCAATTTCGTCGATACCAAACGCTATATCGACCGCATTGAAAGCACCATTCGTAAAACGGGAATGATGGACGCCTGCCGCAACGCCGTTGGCAACATCGGCAGCCGACAGACGGTGGTTTCCGCAATGGATTTCGGGTTTATCGGCGGCTCGATGGGCTCAGTCGTCGGCGAAAAAGTCGCCCGTGCCATTGATAAAAGCCTTGCGCTTCACGCACCGCTCATTGTCATTTCGCAGTCGGGCGGCGCACGCATGATGGAAGCAGCACTCTCCTTGATGCAAATGGCAAAAACCTCCGCGAAACTTACGCGCTTGCACGATAAAGGCATTCCTTACATTTCATTGCTCACCGACCCAACGACAGGCGGCGTTACTGCCTCGTTTGCCATGCTTGGCGACTTTAACCTCGCCGAGCCTAATGCACTTATCGGCTTTGCTGGACCGCGCGTTATCAAAGAGACCATTCGGCGCGAACTGCCCGACGGATTTCAACGCTCAGAATTTTTGCGAGAACATGGCTTCGTCGATATGATTGTCGACCGCAAAGAGCTTAAAAAAAACATTGAGCGCCTCTTTAGCCTCATTCTGTAGTTGCTCCATAAGAAAGAAAATTTCTACCCCCGCTTTTCTTCGCCACCGCCTGAAACGGCTTGACAGTACTGGAGAAATTGGCTAACTCGACTCTAAAAATTATTTAAATCTTAGGTCGAGCATTATCTTTGCTTTACGCCCGTTATCATCACACAACATTTACTTAAACAGAAATACACTATGCGTGAAAAAGGTGATGATTTGTGGCGGCAGGATTTGGAACACCCCTACAACGCAATCCAACTTGTCTTGGAACACAGTCCGACGGTTTTCTTCGTGCGCGATGAAACCGACAATGTTTTTACGTTTGTTTCCGACAATGTCAACATCTTCGGTTACAAACCAAAAGCGTTTTATTCACCGAAGTTCGATTTTAACGCGCTCATTCACGCAGATGATCGGGAAAGAATCGCGTCGGAGCGACGCCGCTCTCTGGCAGGCAAAGCGAAAAAATACTCGCTTGAATATCGTCTTCTCTCGAAGACAGACAACGTGCAGTGGATTGAAGAAAAAGGGTACATTGACCGCTCGCCCGATGGTGTTGCCTTGCTCACGCGCGGTGTATTGATTGACTGCACAGAGCGCAAACACGCCGAGCAGATTTTACACGGGCTTGTCTCCGAACTCAAGTCGTCGATTGCTGAGACAGAAACTTTGCACCGCGCCAAAACCGATTTAATTCATATCCTCGCGCACGACCTCAAAAATCCGCTTTCCGCCGTGATGCTGATGGTTGATTTGCTGCTAAAAAAGCATGTCGATATGCCCGTTGAGGCGGTCAATAAACGCCTTTCCAACATCAAAGACGCCCTCCTGAGAATGCGGGATATTATTGACAACGTGCTTGTGGGCAGTTCGCATTATGTGCAATTCCCTCACTTGAATTTAGAGCCTGTCGGGCTGGCGAACTGCATTGAGAGCGTGGTTTCTTCATGCGAGTCGCTTGCTGCCGCCAAACGCATTCGTTTAGTCGTCGATGCCGATAAGCGCGTGCCAAAAGCCAAGTGCGACCGCGTCGCCGCGCTTCAAATTTTGGAAAATCTCATTTCCAACGCAGTGAAGTTTTCGCCGTTTGATTCGGAGGTTCACATTCGTTTGAGCGCTGTCGGCGAGTTTGTTCGTATTTCTGTTTGCGACCAAGGACCGGGACTTTCGGACGATGACAAACAAAAGCTCTTTCAAAAATTCGTTAAACTCTCCGCCAAGCCGACGGGCGGCGAATCCTCGACGGGCGTCGGTCTCTCCATTGTCAAAAGCTATGTTGATGCCATGAATGGTCGAGTTTGGTGCGAGAGCAAGTTGGGCAATGGCGCGACATTTATCGTCGAGTTCCCCATCGCCAATGAGTCGGTGCCGTTGGAGTCGGCACCGCAGCGCATTGAAAATGCCTCGTAAAACTTTCGTATATTTGCATGCGAGAGCAGTGCATACTTCTTTCACGTGCAACGAAAAACCGGCGATGCTGCACTACAAAGAATTTTTCTTAGGGGAGAATGAAGACTGGGTCGTTTTCATTCACGGCGCAGGCGGCAGTTCGTCAATTTGGTATAAGCAACTGCGCGACTTCACCAAAGAGTTCAATGTGCTTCTCATTGACCTGCGTGGGCATGGAAAGTCTCAAACCATGCTCGAGCGCTACCAAAACGAAAATTACACCTTTAAAGAAATCAGCGCGGAAATTCTTGAAGTTCTCGACTATCTAAAAATTTCGTCGGCGCATTTTGTCGGCATCTCGCTCGGCACGATTATCATTCGCACGATTGGCGAGCTGGCGCCGGAGCGCATTAACACAATGGTGATGGGCGGCGCCATTACGCGCTTCAACACCCGCTCGAAAATTCTCATCTGGCTGGGGCATATGACCAAACGCTTTATTCCCTACATGTGGCTGTATAGCCTCTTTGCATGGATTATTATGCCGAGCCGACGACATAAACATTCACGTTTGTTATTTATCAACGAAGCCAAAAAGTTGTGCCAGCGCGAGTTTATTCGGTGGTTTAGGCTCACCAATGAAGCCAATCCGCTCTTGCGCTATTTCAAGGAAAAAGAAATTCCCGTGCCGACGCTTTACCTGATGGGCGATGAGGACTATATGTTTCTGCCGCCCGTTCAAGCCCTTGTTCGCCAACATAAATACGCCGCGCTTCGTATCATTTCAAACTCTGGACATGTCTGCAATGTCGACCAACCGGAACGCTTTAATGATTTCTCGATTCAATTCATCAAAGGGCACTTGAAGTCCCACTCAGCGCTTCAATCTGCTCCCAGACCAACGACCGATCACCAAGAATTATGATGCTAAGGCACGTCTGTCCTCGATGTATTTTCCTTTGCCTGCTGATTGTTTTTACTGCCGCTTCAACGTTCACCGACGAGCCAAAAGTAGTTTTATTTTTTGGCGATAGCCTTTCGGCTGGTTTAGGCATTGACCCAGCACAAGCCTTCCCTGCCCTGATTCAGAAAAAAATTGATTCTGCGAAGTGGAATTTCAAGGTCATCAACGCTGGGCTGTCAGGCGAAACATCTGCGGGCGGCTTGCGGCGCGCCGATTGGCTCTTACGACAAAAGGTCGATGTCCTCGTCTTGGAGTTAGGCGGCAACGATGCCTTGCGCGGCATTGACGTGGAGACGACAAAAAAAAATTTGCAAGGCATCATTGATGCGGCGAAGGCAAAACACCCAACGGTGAAAATCGTCCTTGCCGGAATGCAAGCGCCGCCGAATATGGGACAATCTTACGCCAAAGCGTTTCAATCGATTTATCCCGACCTTGCCAAGAAAAACAACGTGCCACTCATTCCGTTTCTGCTCGAGGGCGTTGGCGGAAACCCAAAACTCAATTTGCCCGACGGCATTCACCCGACGCCCGAAGGACACAAGATTGTCTCTGAGGTGGTTTGGCAAACGCTCTCCCCCGTTCTCAAAGAACTTCGTTGAACCACGTTTTTGCGTCTTGGCGGCAAGTGAATATCTTGGGCTATACTTGAGTCTTTCAAACATTACTTTTTAGCACTATGAAGATTGGCATTTATGAAATTTATGCGGTTGAGTGCGAGCGTTTTGCACTTGACGGAGGCGCCATGTTTGGCACAGTTCCAAAAGTCCTTTGGGAAAAGACGAATCCGGCTGATGAGAAAAACCGCATTGAGATGTCCGCCCGCGCGATGCTCATTCGCAACCTCGCCGATGGCAAAAACATTTTGGTCGATACTGGCATGGGACAAAAGTGGGAACAGAAGCCGCGCGAGATGTTTAAAATTTCTGACTCCTATCTCGAAGCAAATCTCGCCAAAGCAGGCGTCAAACCTGACGACATTACCGATGTGATTCTGACCCACTTGCATTTTGACCATGCTGGCGGCGCAACGAAGCTCGTTGATGGCAAACTCGTCCCGACATTCCCAAACGCGACGTATTATGTTCAAGAAGCAAACTATACTTGGGCAATGTCGCCCAATGCCCGCGAGAAAGCCAGTTACCTAAAAGAGAATTTCACGCCGCTCATGGAGCATGGCGTTCTAAAATTCGTCAATGGCGAACAAGAACTTTTTCCCAATGTGCATTTAATTCTTTCCAACGCACATACACACGCACAGCAATTAGTGCGCGTAACCGATGGGAAAAAATCCGTTTGCTATTGCGGCGACCTTATTCCGACGGCGACTCATATTCCGCTTCCTTGGGTCATGGGCTACGACCTGTATCCGCTCGAGATTATGGCGGAAAAGAAGCGACTCTTGGAACAGGCTGCCGATGAACACTGGACGCTCTTCTTCGAGCATGACCCCTACAAAGACGCCGCCGACGTAGCCAGCAGCGACAAAGGCATTGTTAAAAACAACGTCTTTTTCGTCAATTGACCTTAGAGGCACGATGACGCTCTGAAAGGAAAATAAAAAGCCTCGCTGTATTTCTTCAGCGAGGCTTCATAGGGGCTTTCACAGCCCATGAAAGAAAGGGTTTCGGCTCAAACAGTTTCTTTTTGGCAATACTTGTTGTAGATGTTCCGCAGTTCCGATTCAATCATCTCGGCGGAGCGCGTCTCGATTTGATGGCGATGAATCATGCCCATAAACTGCCCGTCTTTGATAAACGCAATCGAGGGCGACGATGGCGGCTGGTTTGTAAAAAACTTACGCGCTTCTTCGGTCGCCGCTTTGTCTTGTCCCGCAAACACGGTGAATAAATTGTCTGGCTTGACATCGTTTTGAAGCGACGCCACAAAGCCCGGACGCGCTTTACCAGCCGCACACCCGCAGACGGAATTGACGAACACCACCGACACGCCTTTTGCCGACGATAAGGCCTGATTTACTTCTCCTGGCGACCGCAGTTCTTTGACGCCTGCGCGCGTGAGCTCATCGCGCATTTGCTGAATCATCTGCTCACGTTGAATAATGTCGAACATTTTTCCTCCGTTGAATTTCGTTTAAAATTTTTCTAAGATAGGTATTTCAAACGCCTTAACGAAGGGTTACGCCGTTTCGTTTTTGCAGGCTGGAAAACAGAATCGCCCCGGAAACTTGAAAAGCCGACTAACAAGTTCTCCGAGGCGTTCTGAAAAGAACAAATCTATGACAATGAAAAGTTACGCAAACGTAAGACGCTTGACCGTATTTTTCAGCATTGCACAGGAGATTTGACGATTTCTTAAAGTGAGGGTGGAAATTCGCCTGTTTTATCTGCCGAAGCGTTCTCGCATCCGCTCGCGTGCTTCTTCATCGCGCTCTTTTTTGTAGTCTGCATACTTTGGCTTTTGCGCGTCGGTCAGCACTGCTTCGATTTTTCCGTCCATTTCGGCAATGCGCTCACGTAGGATGCCGAACATTTTGCGCCGGTCGCCGCCCGATTCATCGCGGTCTTTTTTTAGTTGCGCTTGCGTCTCGGTCATGATTGTGCGAACTTGTTGTTCCTGCAAACTGTCAAGCGTCAAGCGCTCTTTTAATTTTTTCACGGAGCCGTCAATGTCGGCAAGTCCAACGCCTTGCGCCGACGCCGTTACAGAGCGACTAACGATGAAGACGAGCAAAACAGCCGTGTAAACCCAACGCATTTTTTTCATACCCTTTGAATTTAATTGTGAAATGTGCAGCGCACCTGCGCTCCAGAGATGTTCGCTGGTTTAGACCGACGGACTGCCGATTTGGTTTAACGGTATGGGGAAGCTGTGTTTATCTATTGTCCTCAGAGTCGCCGTCTAATTTTTTCAGCGCTTTGAGTTTATCAACAGTGCGTTTATGATATTCGGAGGCAAGTTGATTGGACTCGTTCAAATCCAACGCTTTTTTGAAATGCTTCAAAGCGTCGTCATAGTTTTCGCTCAAGTAGAGTTTGATGCCGTCTTTGCAGAGTTGGTCGCTTTCAGCAGCAAGTTTTTGTGAACATTCGTCAATGTCGGCATCGACCGAGGCGTCGCCGGTTTTCTCTTTATGTTTTTTGTAAAGCGATAAGGCTTGTTTGTAATCCCCTCTGATAAAGGCTTGTTTAGCACTTTCGCGGTAATTGATTTCGGGCGTTATCACCGATTTCGGCGCAACAGTTTTGGCGCTGTTGGGTTTCGGGCTGTTTTTCACAGTTTCATCTCTCGGCACAGGAACTGCGACGGGCGGTTTCGACGAGCCGCACGCTTGGATTGAGAGCGCAACCAGCATCACCGTTGAAAGGATAACAGCTTGTTTTGCAACGTTGGCATTTTGAACTCTGTTCTTGACGCTAAAAATTTTCATTGGTCGTCTTGGAAAGATTTATGCGAACCGCTTTTTTACAAGCCGCGAAGATACGCAATTACTTTTGAATTTCAACATCTTCAAGAATGCCCTCGACGCTACACACATCAATCGATGCCGTCTTTCCTTTGACCGAGACCGCTTGTTTTTCTCCGACACGGTATGTGGCTGTTACTTCTTTCATGACGGCTTCGGAGACGATTACTTTTCCCGCCGGCGCAATACTGCATAAGCGCGACGCCAAGTTTACCGTGTCCCCCACCGCCGTAAAATCCATCCGATTTCTCGCGCCGATGTTTCCCAACACTGCATAGCCGATGTTGATGCCGATGCCGACTTCGGGGGCAAGTTCACCAGCGGCTCTTCTTGCGGCGTTCATTTGTCCAATTTTGGATTGAATCTCCACAGCCGCTTGAACCGCACGGTCTGCCAGTTTGTCTCCGATAAATATCGCCATAATGCCATCGCCAACGAACTTATCAATCGAACCACCATACTTTTGAATCACGTCAGTTTGAAGCGTGTGATAAATGTTGATGATTTCGACGACCTTTTCGGGTTCAAGTTTTTCCGACATGCTCGTAAAGCCGCGCACGTCTGAAAAAAATATCGCCACGAACCGTCGCTCGCCGCCGAGTGAAATGTTCTCCGACTCTTGAATCATTTTCAGCGCGATGTCGGAGACGAAGCGTTGCATTTCGGTTCGCTCGCGCACTTGCTTGACCATTCGATTAAACTCGCCGGACAGTTCGCCCAATTCGTCTTTGGATTTAACGGGAACGCGCACCGAGAAATCGCCTGCGCCGACTTTCCGCGCGGCTTTGGAGAGATTGACAATCGCCGCAACGATTTGCGTCGACATTAAAAACACAATCACGATGCTTGCAAGCAACACGGCTGCGCCAAGTTGCAAAATCGCATTGCGTTGTTCCTCTATTGGTTTGTGCAACGTTTCTTTGGAAAACCGCACAGCGGAAAATCCTAAAAAGACATTCGGTGAACTTGCTGACTTTCGGATGAAAATGGAGTCAATGTAAATGTATTCAGAAACGGTTTCGAACACTGCCAGCGTCGGCGTTTGTCCTTCGGCATTTACAGTGGTCGTTGAATCGGTTGAAAGCAAGAACTCTTGTCCAATGGAATTGACGTCGGAGTGTGCAACGATGTTTTCATTGCGGTCGACGACGGCGAGTTCTTTTACGCCTTCAATGCGTTGTTTCTCAATGTTGGCAATTGCTTCTTGAATAGGCGCGGAGGACTCTAACAGCAAGTTTTCTTTAGCGGCAGCGGAGAGGTTTTGCGCCAAGATTTTACACAGGTCGGTCGTCTTTCGCGTCAAGAGGCGCTGCTGTTGCGCCGTTACAACGAAGAGAACAACAGCAAACGTTGCAATCAAAATTGCGCCGATGATGAGACTGAGCTTGACGCGAATTTTCAATGAGCTAAGCGGATTGAATCCGGTCGTTGGCTCTTCGAGCGCAGTCGTCGGCAGTTGTTCGGACATGGATGATGATTCGGATTGGTTCAGGAAACAGTGCACCGAAATCTACAAATCCATCGGAGAATTTCTGCAACGGCGACGAAGGCTATTTCATCAAAATCATTTTCTTCGTTTCCGCAAACGCACCTGCCAGCGAGCCTCTCGAGCTTACAGACAGTCTGTAAAAATACACGCCGCTCGGCAGGCTCGATGCGTTGAACGGCACATTGTAGCGCCCGGCGGCCTGCCTTGTGTTCCCTTTATCGTTATGCGTTTATCAGTTGAAGCCGTTTGCCGTTCCAATTCGGAAAAATTTTTGCATCGTTTTTGATGCCGAATGTTTTGCCCGCCACTTCGCTGAACACGGCGCGGAAGTCCGTCGTTACAGGCAGGTCGCGTCCGTCCTCCAAATTTTCAGGCGCGAGCGTGTTTGGAAAAATGCCGTGAACTTTCCCGCCGTCGACCTTGCCGCCAAGCACAAACAAACATGAGCCGCGTCCATGGTCTGTTCCATTTGAGCCGTTCTCCGCAATCGTTCTGCCGAACTCGGTCATCGTCATCAGCGTAACGATGTCGTGATAGGCTTCGAGGTCTTTCCAAAAGGCGGCGATGGCTTGGGCAAGGTCTTTGGCTCGGTTAGCGAAATTGCCGCGCGCCGTTCCCTGCTGCACGTGTGTGTCCCAGCCGCCCGATTCGGCGAAAGCGATTTCAACGCCAACATCGGCTTTAATAAGTTGCGCGATTTGTTTGAGGCTGTTGCCGAGCGGCGAGCGCGGATACTCTGCACCCTCGAGCGGTCGATAATTTTTCACATCGATTTTCGAGAGCAACTTAATTGCTTCAAAACTTTCCTGCCCTGCGCCGCGCAAGAGCGTCTGCGACGTTTGTTCGTAAAGCACTTCAAAACTTTGTCCCGCCGCCATTGCCGATTGCATTGCGCCCGGTGCTTTCACGCCGAAGTCGGCGAGATTTGAAATCGCTAATGCTGATTCATCGCCGTAGAGTGAGCGCGGCAGTGCGGACGTCATTGCTACTGCTTTGAACGGCGATGTGCCTGCGCCAAGTTCTTTCGCCACACGGTTCAGCCAACCGTCGGGCGTGCCTTTTCTGCCCGGCGTTCCCGATTCCATGTAATCTTGTTGGTCGAAGTGCGAGCGCGTTGGTTCAGGCGAGCCGACACCGTGAACGATTGCCAATTCTTTTCGCTGAAAGAGTGGCAACAACGGTTGAAACGCTGGGTGAAATCCGAAGCGACCATCGAGGTCGAGCAGCGCGTTTTCGCCGCCGCTATTAGGCGCGGACATGGCAAGGCGCGGGCGCACTTTTTGCAACTGAGCGTCGCCATAAGGCGAGACTGCCATTACGCCGTCCATCGCGCCGCGTTGAAAAATCGTTACTAAAACTTTTCGTTTGGAAGTTGCCATTGCGGCGGCGCGTTTCAAGAAGAGCGGCGTGCCGCCCAGACCGACTGCGATTAAGGCGAGACCGGACGATTTCAAAAAGGCTCTGCGTGATAACATCTTTCAATTCTGGTTTAAAGTTTTGCGATACGGTTGCTTGTTACTCTCATTGCGACTTTCATCGGCGTTGAAATTCAGGCGAGCCGAGAATCGTGCCGACGATGTTGGCGAGTTCGGCTTCTTTGCTTGTCATCGCTTGGGTTGGCTCGTCGGTCGAGTCGTCATCGGCTAAAAATTCTCGAATTAATGCTTCATCAAACGGCAAGCCATCGAGCGGTTGCATCGCAGGTTTCTTGGGCTGCGGCGTGGGCGGAATCGCCTTTGAAATTTTTTCGGCGAACTGCGGGTCCCGAATCACAGGTGTTAAAAGTCGCCGCGTTTCGGACAAGTCGCGTTCTGGCATCAGCAAAGCCGCGTAAGTTTTCAGCGCATCTTCCGCCGATTCAGGCTCGCGGTTTTTGTTGAGCGCGCTAAGGTCGAGCTTGACACCTTTGATTCTGCCAAGCGCAAGGTTCAATCCGAAGTTCATACGATTGAGCAACGAGCCGGTGTTAATCCACGCTTCGGCGCGGTCGGGATAGCCCGTGGGTGCTTGATACGCATAGAGCGGTTGACCTTGCTTTTCAATCCAACGACTCACTTGCCGCGAGTTCGATACATCAGCATCAACGGCACGCAGCGCGCTCACCGTAAGTTCAAACGGCGATTTGATTTTAACCCGACGCGCGTCTTTGCTCCAAAATTCGGGCGACTCGGCAAGCGCGATCATCATCGCCTTTAAGTCGCCGTTTGTTTCTAAAAAGGTTCTTGATAGTTTTTCTATCAACGATTTCGGCGGCGCATCAGAGACGAACCGTTTTGCCAATTTGGTCGAGATAAATGTCGCGGTCGAGCGGTGCGCGGCGAGCATATCGAGAACCTTCTCGCCTTCTTCTTTGCCGCCGCCTGCGGGAAAGGTTACGCCGAGAATTGTTTTCTCGCCTGCGTCGTGTGCATCGGCACGAAAGAGAAATTCACCTTCTTGGATAAACCCAACGGCTTTGCCGCGTTCAAGCCTTTCGCGAAGTTTTTCCGCACGTTTGCCTCTTGGAAACACCGTCCACCCTGTGAGCGCACGGGCGACTTCAACGACATCTTTTTGCGCGTAGCCGCCGTCAACGCCGAGCGTATGAAGCTCCATCAACTCGCGGGCGTAATTTTCATTGATGCCTTTTTTCGGAATGAACTGTTTGAGCAGTTCCGGCATCTCGTTCTGCATCTCTTTGTTCATCGCGTCGTTTTTCGCTATCGCGTCGTCAATGCGTCTTGCGGCAATCGGATTTTTGCGATAGCGATTGAGCATTTGCGTCATGGTTGTTTGCGCACCTTCGGGAGCAGACGACTGCGCGTTGTCAAGGTAAAGCAACATCGCCGGATGTTTTGCTGTCGCGCCGAGCATCTCGCGGAACTTGCCGAACACATTTGGTCGAATTGCATCGCGCTCGTAGCTCAACACAAAGCCTTTCGCCTGATTTTTCGTGATTGAAACATTGAAGTGATTGAACCAAAAGTCGGTCAAGACTTCGGCAAGTTGATTTTCGCTGTATATCGCGCGCAGCAGTTTCTGCGAGAGCAATTCCTGAATCAACTCGCGCTGCGGACGCACGCCTTCTTTCTTGTAATACTCCAAGACTTTGCGTCGGAGTTCAGCGCGGTTTGCGCCGGCGGTGTCCGATTTTGAAATCACGCCGTCTTTATATGCTTGCGCAAGCAAAATGCCCGGATTCGGATAGAGCGCGGCAATTTCAGATGCCGGCATCGTGAGCGTTTTGAACGCGGCAAGTTTCTCGTTCAGTTTTGGACTTGGTTCGGCGTTATTCAGTTGAGCCATCAACCAATTTTCCAATCCCATCTCGACAACTTTATCAATATCGTTTGGTCGAGCACCGAAGGCGAATCGGTCTAAGAGGTGTGCGGCGGCTTGTCGTTTGGTCAGTCCTGCTTCGGCGTAAGGCAGTTTGAGCGACGCCGGCGGCGTTGTGCTGATGCGGTTCGGCGAGACCGACGTAAAATTCAAACAAAGAAATATCGCGCTAAACAGCAGCGCGAGTCGCGCTTGAACCGATATGAGTTGTCTTGCAATCGGTATTTTCATTGTTCGTCTCGTTTCTTTTTCGGTAAGATGACATAACGACGCAGCAAACGGTCAAATGGTTTAATCTCGTTGGCAACAATTTCACGGCTCGGCATCAGACTCTCTTAATCAAAAAGGCGTCCCGAACCGAGACGCCTTTACTATCAACGCTTGACCATCAAACCGTGAGTTATTTTACGAGCATCATTTTTTTCGTCTCGCTAAATGCGCCTGCGTCCAACCGATAAAAATACACTCCGCTTGCCAAGCCGACTCCGTTGAATTGAACGGCATATCGTCCTGCCTCTTGGCGTTGATTGATCAGCGTGGCGACGTTGCGTCCGAGCATATCGTAAATTTTCAGACTCACGTTACCGCTGACGGGCAGTTGATAGTTGATGACCGTCGTTGGATTAAACGGGTTAGGATAATTTTGACCGAGCGCGTAGCCTTGCAGATTTTTTGGCGCGTCGCTTGGAGTTGAAAGCAAATTGACGTCTCCGAACCGAAACGCTCGGTAGCTAAAGACGCCTGTTGGAAACGAGAGTTCAAAGAGTTTCTCGCCACTTGGACTGACTTCGGTGAGCGTGGGCGTCGTCGATCCCCAACCGATGAGCGTATTGCTGTTGGGCAAGCGCTGAACCGACCCCATCGCGGCGGCAAAGAAACGCGCAGAGTCGAGGTATTGCCAAACGAGCGTGGCAGTTTTTGTCGTTTCGTCCAAGCGGTATTCGACGGCGCGCGAGATGGACGGCGTGTGCAAATTGCCGTTGTCAAAAATTAAGACGTTGCCGTTGGCAAGCCGCCGCGCGCTGTGTTGATGCGAGAAACCGGCGAGCGTGTCGTTCAGAAATCGAAATTGATTTTTCTTCGATGCTCTGCCGCCAAGCCGCCATATTACCTCGCCTGTCTCGCGGGAAATTTTCAACACTTCGTCTAAATGCCGGCACGAGACCAGCAAGTTCCCGTCGTTGTCAAGTTCAATTGAGTTGCCATGCACATAGTCCACTACGTCCGCAAACAGATTAATGTCGCGCGTTGCATCGGTGATATCGATATGGTCCCAACTGCGCCACTCGAAGACCACATTTTTATCCTCATCAAGTTCTTGCACAACCAGCCCAATGACCCTTGCGTTTGGATTTCCACCTTGAATGATTTGGCTCATATCAACGAACTTTGCGTCGTAGCTCATCAAAAACGTTCGGCGGTCTTTCGTGATGATGAGTTCGTGCAAATCGGTCGGGTAGCCGTTGCCGCAACGAATGTCGTTAATCACATTATACGCCGTATCCATCTCGATAAAATATCCCTGACTGCCGTCGAAGTAGGTCAGCGTGTTGGTTGGTTGCAGTTTGAAGTCGTAGCAGTTGGCGGGCATTTGTCTATAAAAAATCGGTTCGCCGAAGTTGTTTAGAATCATCAGATACGGCGGGCTGGTATTGCCGCGCGCTGGAAACGACAGGTTGCTCAGAAAGATATTTCCGGGCGCGGTCGGCTTTCGACTGTCAACGGTAATTTCGGGAAAATCGGGCGGCACATCGGCGATGGCGGCGCGTGGCATTGCGTCATTTGAGACAGACGCCGATTTTGGCACATCGCTTAACATCAACTCTTCGCTTGTCATTGGCGGCGCCGCGTTGCGCGTTGGAGTTATCCTAAACGAAAATGTTTGTGCGGGAATATCTTGACCGAGCGCGTTCTTTAATCCTGCGGCGAGGCTGACGTGAATTGTATCGCCCGCTTTGAACGCCGAATCCGGCTTGAAGATAAGCGTTTTGCGGTTGCGCGTAAGCGTCAGTCGACCGCGCACGTCGCCGCTGGCTGCACTTTGCACGGTTATCGGATTCTGCGGTAAAATGCTTGTTTCCATAAGGCTTCCGGGTCGGATAGTAATCGAGGTTTTTGGAGAAACAAACCTCGCGTTTTGTCGCGGCGATTGATATTGAAGTCGCGGCGTCTGCGCCGACACCAGCATCGGGAAACAAAAAAACAGCAGGGCAAGCAAAAGCAGCAGCAGGAGTAACGTGGCGTCCTTTTTCATAGAAAGATGTTTTAGGTTAATGAATGATGAGTAACGTTGAGCAACAGCCCATAAGCCGCTCGCTGTGCGGCGTTTGTATTGGTCTCTATGGCAACAGAGTAGGCAACAGAGTAGGCAACAGTAGGCAGCAGAAGAATGAGTGTCTCTGATAGGAGACGTGCGCAACAGGGAAAAAGTTTAAATCAAACGATAAGAAAACTGGTATGGTAAAAATTACCTCTCCATCACTTATCACTTTACCAGCATCATCTTTTTTGTTTCGACGAAGTTGCCGGCTTGTAAGCGGTAGAGATATGTGCCGCTTGACAAATTCGCCGCGTTGAATGTTACCGTGTATCCGCCCGCCGCTTGACGCTCATTGACAAGCGTTGCAACTTGACGACCAAGCAGGTCATAGACCTTGAGCGAGACGACCGCAGTTTCGGGTAATTGGTAACGAATCGTCGTGCTTGGATTAAACGGGTTTGGATAGTTTTGCGCGAGGTCGTAGGTCGTCGGTCTTGCCGTTGTTTCCGACTCGGTTGACGATGTCGACAAAATACCGACTTGCGTAAAGTCACGTTGCAATGCGGTGCGCAGTTGCGTTGGCGTTGCACCGAATACTTGTCCCAGCACCGACGCATAAATCTGTCGGAAGTCAAACTGCATTTTGAGTTGATTGCGTTCAAGGTCAGTCAGGCTTGGATTGACGCCGAGAATACCGCGTCGAACCGATGTGCCGAAGAAGAACATGGGAAACGATGTGCCGTGGTCGGTGCCTGAACTGGCGTTGGATTGAATTGTGCGTCCAAACTCCGTGAAGGTCATGGTAACCACACGGTTCTCAATGCCGAGCAGTCGCAAGTCGTCTTGAAAAATAGAGACGGCGTTGGAGAGCGCTGCAAGCAAGTTGGCGTGGACGCCTGTGGTCGTGTCGGTAGCGACGACTTGTCCGGCGTGTGTATCGAAGCCGCCGAGCGAGACGTGATAGACTTTTGTTTTCAAGCCGCCTGCAATGAGCCGTGCGACGATGCGCAGTTGGTCTGCCAAGCGGTTTGAGTTGGGGGCGGGATATATTGCACGGTTTTGCGCTTTGTCCGCCGCTGCCTTGATTTGCGACGCATATCGAATTGATTGCAGCGTGGTTTGTCGAATAAACGCCAATTCGTCGCCAGCGGTGGTGTTCGGCACATCGGTTATGCTGGCAGCCACGCTTCCGCTCACCAAGCGGTAAAATGTTTCTGGGTCTTGAATTGGAATGCCGAGTTGCTGGTTGTCGCCTTGCAGCGTGAGCGCTGGCACAGCACCGATTTGCAGCGCGGGCGGGTCGGGCATCTCGGTGTTAGGATATCCAGTGGGAAATCCGGGATACACGGTCTCGAGATAGCGACCAACCCAGCCCGATTCAAGATACTGGTTCGAGTCGGCACCCGACATCAAAATGTCCGTCGCACGAAAGTGCGAGAGGTTCGGACTCGGATACGAGACGCCTTGCACAAGGAGCATTTTGCCGTCGTCGTAGAGTCGTTTCATCGCCGTCATGGAGGGATGCAGGCCTGTGGCGTTGGTGAGCCGTAAGACTCGATTTTCTGGAATTGCCACATTGCGACGTAGGTTTTGATACGTCGAGTATTGGTCGAGCGGAATGACGGTGTTCATGCCGTCGTTACCGCCAGCGAGTTGAATAATCACCAACACGCGGTCGGTGTTTGATGCGGAGAGTGCGCCCAGCAAATTTGTGTTGGCAAGCGCGCTGACAGGCAAGCCGTTGAGCGCGAGCGGCAAACCGAGTGCGGACGCGGCTTTCAAAAAATTTCGTCGTTTCATAAGGCGTGCGGCGTAAGCAAGTTGCTTGAGTTTTTAATTTTTTGTCGTCCCGAACTGCCCGTTTTTACAGGGCTTTTCGGGCGGTTGCTCGTTTAGGTTAATTGATACTCACCCATGCGCAGCATAAATCTCAAAAGATTTGAAATGCGCGTATCGACGGCGCGGCGCTTGGTCATATCGTTTTGGTTGCGCGTAAAATCGTTCCACTGCTCCGTCCATTCGTAATACGGCGAGCCGCCCATCAAGACAGTTGTAACAAGGTCTTCGCGTTGCGCCGTCGTGAGGCTCATCGAGAAATATCGCTCGGCAAGTTGGTCGACCATCGCATACGGGTCGGACGGCGTTGTCAGTGAGCGAATGATCGAAATGCGGTCGAGCGTCGTCGTGTTGATGATTTGGTCGGAGTAACTATTACGCACGGGCAATGTGGCTGTGCTAAGCCAGAGTTGATAGTAGCTCGGCTCTTGGTAGTAGGCTTCCCAGCCAGCGACCGTCGGGTGCTGAAACAGGCTCATTTGCAGCGCAGCAAACCAGCCAATATAGCGGTTCATTGCGGGAATGAGTTGTGTTTGGTCAGTCGGGTTGTTCGGGAAAAATTGTTTGTGCAATGCCACGATAAAGTCGGCAGGACTTTTAATCATTGCGCCTCGATTTTCCGCGTCGTAAAAATGCTGACTTAAAAACAAGGCGCGCAGCACGGGCTTAATGTTGTAATCGTTCCGACGGAAAATTTCGGCAAGCGGCTCAATGACATTGCGCTCGACCGTTTGGTCAATAACATAATAGACAAACCAGCGATAAAGTTTTCGGACGATGAACCGCGCTGTTTCCGCTTGACGGAAAATCATATTCAGCAGGTCGTTGAGTTCATCCATGCCAGCTGATGCGCCTGTTCTGCCCGTGATGACCGTATTTTGGAACGCGGCGGAAAAGGTCTTATTGCCTGTATCATGGTTGTTCGCATTGAAGAACGATTCAAAGTGATACCCGTTCGCATACGCCGTCGTTTGATTGGCGCGCACCGACCAGCCAGTCAACACACGGGCGGCTTGCTGCACATCTTGCTCGGTGTAGTTAGTGTAATCGCCTTGCGCGCGCTCGGCGCCTTTGCCGATAGTGAAAAGTTCTAAAAGTTCGCGGGCGTAGTTTTGATTGGGTCGAGCGGCAATGTTGGTGTTTCCATTGAGGTAGCGCAGCATCGTTGGGTCAATCGTGATGTCGCGGCAAAGCGTTCTGAAATTGCCGAGCGCAGACCGCCGAAAGAGCGCATTTTGTTGGTATAAGTAGCGCGAATCGCCGACGGTGGCACGGTCGGAAACAAAATGGTTGTGCCAAAACAGCGTCATCTTTTCCCACACCGACGGCGGTTGATTGACCATCAAGCCAATCCACCAAGCGCGAAGGTAATTGTAGTATCGTGCATCTGTCGCACCGTCGACGAAGGGTTTGTTGTGCCAAGTTTGTCCCGTTGTGATGTCGAGCGGCGGTTCAGGCAACGGCACATCTTGTAAAATCAAGTCGACCGCTTGCGTGATGGTCATGCCAGCTAACTGTGCAATTTGCGCTTCGGTTGCGCCGAACATGGCACGACGGGCGAGATGCCGCGCCGTTTGCGCATTCCACCGCCCTGTAAATTGAGCTATGCCGCTTGTTGGACGCGGACGCGCGCTTTGCACGCGCATCATTGCGCCGTCAAGTCCTGCGCGCTTCAGGTCGTCGGCGCGCACACCGTTTTTTTCGTCGCCCGCCGATTCAAGGGCGACACGTTCCGCGCTGAACGCGCTTGCAAAAAACTCTCTGCGATTCATGAACAACTTTCAGAATAAAAGTTACGCGAATTAGACTTGCCTCATGCGGAGGAACAGTGTGATACCTCTGCGCCGTGCTATAATACAACTTCGCACGAAAAAGGTTTAAATGGGTCTCAATACAAATGCGCTGCGACACAGTCAGTTGGGGCGGTCAATCCCAGTGCTATTTTCCCCAGAGCGTTTTGGTCATTCGGTCGCTCAGGTCGATTGGATAGTCGCCAGTTTCAGTCATCGCGCGAATATCATCCAAATTACCGAAAGCAACAAGTTCGAGATAAGTTCTTGCCGCGCCGAGCAATGTGCCGTCTTCGTCGTAGAGTTCGAGCCAGCCGTCGTCGCCATCGGTGGTTGTATAGACGGCGTAGGTCGGTTTGCCATCGACGCTTGCGGCAAACAATTTTGCCGAACCAATGTCTTTTGACTCAATCGCACTTTTGTAAAACTCGAGCGCCTCGGTTGCGGCGTCAGGGGCATTGGCAAGCGTGAGGCTTCGCGTTTCATTTTCGTCGAAAATAAAATCGCGCTCGAACTCTTCTCCGTTCTTGTAGGCTTCATAGCGTTCCATCACGTAATCGTTCAAGGCGTCGATGTAAAATGCTCGAACAGCCGACGTACGGGCGCTGCTACCCGTCGAGCCTTCGTTTGACAAGGCTTTTGAGGGTATGGGTTTTGTCGACGTGGTTTTTCGAATCGTTTTTTTGGCGGCGGACTTGGTCGATGCGGATTTTTTTGAAGAGGCGGTTTTGCTGACGGATTTTTTCGCGTTTGACTTCCCCGTCAATTTTTTAGCAGCTTTGTTCGTATTGACATTTTTTGAAATACGGCTTAAAATTTTTTTAGGCGCGGATTTCTTCGCAGGCTTCTTTCGCGGGCTTGGCATGGCGATATGTGTTTTGAACGATTGTAAGACGATGCGTTTCGAACGTGTCTTACAAAATTACAAAAACAGCTTTACAAAACGGTGGCAAGCGTTAGTTGATGCAAGCCCCCCAAGACGCCGAAAGATGAAAATGCATAATCGAACTTGAACCGCTCCAACACAATTCCCAAGCCGCCTGAAACGCCTGCCAATCCAAGCGTTCCTGTGAGGCTTAAATCCTGACGGCGTTGATTGCTGTATCCGATTCTAAGTCGAATCTCGTCGCTCAACAGAAATTCGCCGCCGACCGTGAAGTTTCGGAAGCGTTCAAAAAAATTGGTTGTCGGGTCGTTGAGCCGCACAAACCCGACGGTGAGTTCCAACGGCAGTCCTTCCAAGCGTTTGCTTGCGGCGAAGCGCAGTTCAATCGGCAGATTTTCCGCTGTTCCATCGAAGCGCGAGAGCTGCGTTCCAACATTCACCAGCGAGAGACCAACGGAGAGTTGTTCGCTTGGCACGAGAAACATCACGCCGGCATCGAGCGCAAGGGCGAGCGACGAAAAGCCTGCGATGGTCGAGAAAATGAACTTTGCTGCCGCGCCGCCGCGCAAGGCGCCGAAGCCAAAATTTTGCAACTCGCGCGCGTAGCCGACCTGCACGGCAAGGTCGTTTGAGGAAAACGTGCCACTTTGATTGCCGACGCCGTCCGTATTTTCAAAACTGCCGTAATTGATGAAAGATACGCCAACGCCGACGTCGCCGAGGCTCTCAATCCGTCGAGCATAAGCCGCGTAGCCGGAGTTGATGTCGAGGATATGTTTTTGGAAACTGAACGAGGCTTGTTTGTGTGTCGCCGAATCCAGCGCGGCAGGATTTTGAAAGAGTGCGACGATGTCGCCAGAGAGCGAGACGCTGTTGCCGCCGAGCGCGGCGACGCGCGCGCTGCGGTCGAGCCGCAGAAATTCATAGACGGTGGTTTGCGCGCGCGCGGAAAAACTGGCAAGCAACAACAGGAGACCGATGAAGCGCATAGCGTTGTGTTTGGTACGCGGCAAACTAACGAAATAAATCGGGCAAGTCAAGGCGCTGTTTTTGCAATGGCAGTTCGGCTCGACGCTGGGTCAATTTCCGCTGACGCTGACCAAATCTTGCCGCGAGCCCGGGATATTGATGCCCGCCAGCGCAATGCTAATTGGATTGAGTTGCTGACGCACAACGCCGACGTTGGGCGCCACCCATACGCGCAAAATCGGTCGAAGCGGTAGCGCCGCAGGCGCGCCGACAATTTGCACATTTAAATTCGCTGTGATTGTCAGCCGCGTCGCGTTATACGACCTGCCGCCGACACTAATCGTTTCCTGACCATCCACACGCCCTTCTGCTGTGGCTCCAATTGTGGCGTTGCCTAATCCTTGAATTGTGGCATTGACGCTAACACCGTCAAAGATGCGATACACACTGCCAGCGCCGCCCGATGTGCGCAGAAACGGATACCAGCCAACGGGAAAACCGCTTCGAATTTGAACGCCCGGAATCTCCTGAAATAAATCATTGAGGCTGGTGAGATAAATGAACTGGTCGGCGCTATTGCTCTCAACTGATACAAAAATTGTATCGCTTGCAGATGCGCCGCTTGTGGGCGTAAAGCGCGTGGGTTGCCCAATCGCTGAGCGACCGCTGAGCTGCGTATTGAAGCCGTTTGTTACGGTTGTCGTTCCCGTGCGCTGTGTTGAGGTGGTATCATCAAAGTTGGCATACGTCCATACGACGCCAAGCCGTGTCGGAAAAATTCCCGTTTGAGTTTCAGGCGAGCTTGTTGAGCTGCTGCACGAGGTCAGCGTTGCCAGACTTACAAAAAGCAGCGCAGCGAAAAGCAGGCGTTGAAACACAGGCGTCATTCGTTGGTAATGTTTTATTGAATACAAAATTCTGATGCGGTTAATTTTGCGCAAGGAACCCTGCACAGGCAAGATTCCTTACGCCGTCATGCACTCAGTCGAACTTCAATTTTGCGCAGTTGGTTTTGACTTCTTCCGCCGATTTATGCAAGGCTTTCAGGTCGTCGTCATCGAGTTTGATTTCAATGATTTGTTCAATGCCGTCCTTGCCGAGTTTGACTGGCACGCCGCAATAGACGTCGTTCAACCCATATTGTCCCGTTAGGTAAGCCGCGCACGGCAGAATGCGTTTGCGGTCTTTGACGATGGATTCAATCATCTCGACGGCGGCGGCGCTGGGCGCATAGTATGCCGAACCCGTTTTCAGGAAGTTTACAATTTCAATGCCGCCGTTGCGGGCGCGGTCGGATAGCGCTTTGATTTTATCGGCGGGCAAGAGTTCCTTAATCGGAATGCCTGCAATGGTGGTGTATTTGATGACAGGCACCATCGAGTCGCCATGTCCGCCCAAGACAAACGCATTGACATCTTGCACTGAAACGTCCAATTCCATCGCAATAAACGTGCGGAAGCGCGCCGTATCCAGAACGCCCGCCATGCCCATCACGCGATTGGCAGGGAAGCCACTGCGGATATAGGCGACATAGGTCATCACATCAAGCGGATTGGAGACAACAATAATAATCGCGTGAGGCGATTTGGCGACGGCTTTTTCGGTAACATCTTTGACGATGCCAGCGTTGGTATTTTGCAAGTCGTCGCGGCTCATGCCCGGCTTTCGCGCGATGCCTGCGGTAATGAGAATAATATCCGAGCCAGCGGTCTCGTCGTAGCCATTGGTGCCGACGATTTTCGTGTCGAAGAGTTCAATCGGAGCGGATTCATACATATCCAGCCCCTTGCCTTGCGGCACGCCCTCGACGACATCGACAAGCGCGACATGATGAGCAAGCTCTTTTTCGATAATGCGCTGGGCGGCGGTTGCGCCGACATTTCCCGCGCCAATAACCGTGATTTTCATACTACTTGGAAAGTTTTTGTTGAAGAAACTTCTGTTTCAGAGGCTCTTTAAGATACGACTTTTTGACGCGGTTTTCACTTCTGGCGGTATCAATTTTCATTCACTCGATTTGCTCTGCCGCTCTGCCCTTTACAATCTTGTTAGGTTTTTTGATCAATCACTTAGGCGATTGCCTCACGAGCGATGGCCGCTTGCTCTTCTTCGTGCGTTTTCAAAAAGCCGGTTGCAGGGCTCGCGCTCGCTGGTCTGCCAACATATCGCAGCTTTTGTCCGTCGCGCAATTGCTCCATTAAATACGGCATCATGAACGACCATGCGCCCATATTTTTCGGCTCTTCCTGCACCCAACAAATCTCCTTCGCCGATGAGTATGTCTCGAGCAGCGCCTCGATGCGGTTTTCGGGATAGGGATAGAGCTGCTCGACGCGCAAAATCACCACGTCGTCTTTTTTCTTCTCGCTTCGCTCGCGCAAAAGGTCGTAATACACTTTGCCGCTACAGAGCACAACGCGCTTCGGGTTTGTAATTTTCTCGACGTCGTCCAAGACATTGTGAAATTTTCCCTCAATAAGCTCGAGTGGGGTCGAGAGCGCCGCCGGCAGACGCAGCAGGCTTTTCGGCGTCATGACCACGAGCGGCTTGATGTTGCCCGCCAGAACTTGTCGGCGCAAGAGGTGAAAATACTGCGCAGGCGTGGTACAATTACAGACCTGTATGTTGACTTCGGCGCAGAGTTGCAAGAAGCGTTCCAGCCGCGCCGATGAATGTTCGGGTCCTTGTCCTTCATAGCCATGCGGGAGGAGCAAGACCAAGCCCGACGTTTGTCCCCACTTTGATTCTGTGCTGGAAATAAATTGGTCGATGATGATTTGTGCGCCGTTGGAAAAATCGCCGAACTGTGCTTCCCACATCACGAGCGTCAGCGGGTCGGCAACACTGTATCCAAATTCGAATCCCATCACCGCCATTTCGGAGAGCAGGCTGTCATAGACAGCTATTTGCGCTTGGGTCGGCGCAATGTGTCGAAGCGGCATATACTCCGCGCCCGTTTCGGTATCGTGGAACACCAAGTGTCGTTGGCTGAAGGTGCCGCGTGTGCTGTCTTGTCCGCTTAAGCGAACAGAGATGCCCTCGAGCAAGAGCGTTCCAAATGCCAGCGATTCGGCAAACGCCCAGTCAATCGGCGTCGCCATTGCGGTTGCGCTCAAGAGTTGCGCCCGCTTCGCGAATTGCTGCTCTAATTTTTTGTTCAAGCGAAATCCTTGCGGCAGTTGCAACATCGGCTTGACGACGGCTTGCAGTGCTTCCAGCGAGACTTTGGTTACGGGCGAGCGTCCGCGATAGCGCGAGACAAGGTCGTTGGGGTCGACAGCAAGAATGCGGTCAGCTTTTTTTTCACGCTCGATATCGACTTCGTGCTGCGTCATGCTTTTGGCTTTCTCGTGCGCGACATCGAGTTCGCGCTTACAGTCGTCCATTAGCTCATGGACGTCTTGTTCAGTTAAAACGCCTTCGCGCACGAGTTGTGCCGCGTAGAGTTCACGCACCGACGGGTGGTTTCGAATTTTGTTATACATCACCGGCTGGGTGTAGCCCGGGTCGTCGCCTTCGTTGTGTCCGTGTTTTCGGTAGCACAGCATATCAATCACGACGTCGCTGTTGAATGCCATGCGATACTCAAGCGCGATTTTAGCGGCGCGCAAACAGGCTTCGGGGTCGTCGCCATTGACATGTAAAATCGGCGCTTGAACCATTTTGGCCACATCGCTGGCATAGAGCGTTGAGCGTGCGTCGTTGGGCGATGTGGTAAATCCGATTTGATTGTTGATGATGAGGTGCAGCGAGCCGCCTGTCGTGTAGCCTTCCAGCTGCGACAGGTTCAGCGTTTCAGCAACGACGCCTTGTCCTGCAAACGCCGCATCGCCATGCACCAACAGCGATATGGCTTGCCGACGCGATTTATCGTTCAGGCGTTCTTGCTTGGCGCGCACGATGCCCTCGACAACGGGATTGACCGCTTCCAAATGGCTTGGGTTCGATGCCACCGAGACTTGAATCTCCCTGCCGTGCGCCGTCCGCTTGCCCGTTGCGCCCAAGTGATATTTTACATCTCCCGACCCTTGCGTGAGCATGTTGGCTTCCATTGGTAACTTTTTGCCCTCGAATTCGGCGAAGAGCTTTTCATACGGCTTGCCAATGACGTTTGTCAGCACGTTCAATCTGCCGCGGTGCGCCATGCCGATTACAATCTCTTTGGTTTCATAGCGCGGCGCTTCGTCCACCCAGTAGTTGATAATGGCAATTGCTGTCTCGCCGCCCTCGATGGAAAAGCGTTTGTGTCCCAGAAACTTCGTGTGCAAATACCGCTCGAAGCCTTCGGCGCGAATGAGGTCTTTGAGAATTTGCACTTTGGTTGCTTTGTCAAATTGCAACTGTGCGGCGCGGTTCTCGACATGCTGCTGTATCCAACGCTTCTGCTCGAGCGACTGAATGTTCATATACTCGACGCCGATTTTCTCGCAGTAGGCCTGACGCAGCGTTTCAATAATTTCGCGCAGCGTCATACGCGACCGCTCGCCGAAGCTGACCGTTGTAAATTCGCGGTCATAGTCCCAAATCGTCAAATCGTAAAACTCAGGGTCGAGTTCAGGGTGATACGTCGGCTTATACTCGAGCGGATTGATGTTGGCAATTAGGTGTCCGCGCACTCGATAAGAATTTATCAGTTGCATCACTTTGGCTTGTTTGCGAACGGCCTCTTCTGCGTTGCCGCCGCTGAAGGCAAAGTGATTTTTATCCGTCGTTTGCTTGAGCGCGTGATATGGCATCGCAAGGTCGGCGAAAATCTCGTCATAGAAATTTTCTTCGCCGACGAGCAGCTTGTGAATGTTCGCCAAGAGTTCGCCCGACTCTGCGCCTTGAATAATGCGGTGGTCGTAGGTGCTGGTCATCGTCATCACTTTGCTGATGCCAAGCTGCGCGAGCATCTCAGGCGACATGGCTTGATACTCGGCTGGATAGTCAATCGCGCCTGTCGCCACAATCAGACCCTGCGATGCCACAAGGCGCGGCACCGATGCAATGGTGCCAATCGTTCCCGGATTCGTCAGCGACGCCGTTGTGCCAATGAAATCCTCGGGCGCCAGCGCGTTCTTACGGGCTTTGCTAATGAGCGCGTTGTAAGCCTCGAAAAACGCATCGAAGTTCATCGCCTCCGCGTTCTTGATGTTCGGCACGACAAGCGAGCGCGAGCCGTCTTTTTTCGTTTGGTCGACGGCAAGCCCGAAGTTGATGTGTTTCTTCTCGATGCGGTATGGCTTTCCGGCGACAGTCGCAAAACTGCAATTGAGCGACGGATATTTTTTGAGCGACTTGACAATTGCCCATGCAATCAAATGCGTGAAGGCAATTTTGCCGCGCCCGATGTTAGATAAATGTTGATTGATGATGCGTCGATTTTCTTCCAACGCCTTGACAGGTATGGTGCGAAACGACGTCGCGGTCGGCACCGAGAGCGAGAGTTCCATATTGTCGACAATGCGGGCGGGCGCGCCTGAAATGAGCTTGGCGACTTCGCCGTCGCCAAGTTTCATCGCCTCAATGGACGGATAGCTCAACCCCTGCGGCTTGAGGGCTTGCGCCGCGCCGTTTTGCGCCGCTGCGCCCCGTCCGTTTTGTTCATGGCGCTCATGCCCTTCGTCTCCGTTCCGGTGAGACCAATAGCTGGTCTCAAGCATTCGAGCGTTGATTCTTCCGGCTTGCAAGTCATCGAAAAACGCCTGCCAATCTTCTCGGATGAGCGCAGGATTTTGCTTGTATTCACCGAAAAGTTCTTCAATAAAGGCCACATTTGCGCCGAAAATCTCAATTAGTTGAGCTTGCAATTCCGACGAAAATTCAGAAGTGTTCATGATTTGACATGTCTCGTTGATTACAGAGCGGTGAATCTACTGTAAATGCAACTTGTTTTCAAGTCCCGGTGCCTTATCGGAACACAGACGGACACACGCCAGCACTATCGGAACTTCAGCTTTCGGTTACCTCGCCCCCGACCTAATTAAAAACTCCCTGACCTCCTTATTCGAAGCTCCATCGAGAGGCGTCTTGCCACCTGTGCTTGCATTGATATCTGCGCCAGAGGCAACGAGCGCTTTGACCTCGTCGATGTATCCATACATTGCCGCCAAGTGTAACGGCGTTTCGTCCTCACGGTTTTTTGCATTCACATCGACGCCGTTTGCAAGCAGTGCTTTGACTATGTCGGTTTGCTTATGTGTTACTGCCAAGTGTAACGGCGTTTCGCCCTCACAGTTCGGTTTCCTTATTTCAGCGCCCATCGCAATCAACCGCAGACAAATTTCCACCTATCCCTCACTCATCGCCAAATGTAGCGGCGTATATAGCTTATTTCGTTTAAGTCTGCGTTGTTTTCTATCAACACTTTGGCAATGTCTGCTTGTCCTGTTTCAATAGCCTGATGTAACGGCACTTCTCCACCGCCGTTTTTGGCATTTAGATTCGCGCCTGCTCTTATGAGCGTTTTGGCAATATCCGCATGCTTGTTTTCAATCGCCAAGTGTAACGGCATATCACCGTTGTAATTTCTGACGTTCACCTTCGCGCCTTTATTCACCAGCGCCTTGATACCTTCCGCTCGTCCGTAACGCGCAGCGAAATGAAGCGGGGTAATTGTATCATCGGCAGTTGCCGACGCGCCGCGTTGGAGCAGAGAGCGCGCCTTCTCTGTATCGCCTTTTTCAATCGCTTTGAACAGCGTCTTCGTGTCGTCCTGTTCAAACATTCCTTTCAGCACTGTCGTTGCGAGAGTTTCTTTCATCGGGCACCTATGTTTGATTATTTATTTCTTGGATCGAATTCAAAGTGGTTATATGGGGCTCGCTATACGAAAACTGCATGCGAAGGTTTTCGGAAACGCGCTTTTATTTAGGCGGTCGCGGATTAAACTTGTGTTGCGCTCTGTTGTCTGGATGGCTTCAGTCGCTGTGCTCCTTGACCATGACGACGGCTGAAGTGTCGCTCATTTTATCTATCACTTCGAGCGTAGCATAGACGCATGCCCTTTCGCCGACTTTTTCACCGATTCAGCAGCTTTTTTTTGCGCGTCGCTCAGCTTGTCGGTTACTCGACCGTTTTCAATGACGCGAATCGGTATTCCATTTTTGTAGTAGTATCGCTCTGTGCGCTCGTCATCTTCAACGGTTTTATGAAAAGCAAAAATCAATTCCCCCTTATCGTCGAAAAGATACTCTTCATCGTAATACCGTGAGGCATGAGCTCTGGATATGGATATTTTGACGATTTTTCTTTCCTGATTGTCGCCGAGCTCGTAATAGTATTTTTCTTCATACTTGAAATAGCCAACGGCGGGCCAACTTCCCCCATAATAGTTATCGCTAATCAAATACAAATACAGCCCTTCCGACTTGCCTTCCTCTGTTGCCAGTTTTTGGATTCGGGCTTGGGTTTTTTGATAATGGCTTCGGATAGCGGCGACAGCTGACTCCTGCGCGTCGGCATTCACGCTAACGAAAAATAGCACGAAAGACATTAAGAATTTTTGCATAGGGCGTCGAGGTTTTCGCTTGATAAAATTCGTCTCTTTGTCTCAAAAAGGTATTTTTTTTCGGTCAGCTTTCCAACGACGTGTTTGGGGCACCGCACGCACGTTCACTTATCTCTGTGGAGGTTCAGAGAGGTCGCGCAAGAGGACGTTTCTGACTTGGTCAATCGGCATTTTTTTTCCAGTCCAGAGTTCAAAGGCTTTTGCGCCTTGTGCGAGCAGCATGTCTAGTCCGCCAATCGTTGTCGCGCCAGCGTCGGCGGCAGCTTTCAAGAACGGCGTTTGCATCGGGCGATAGACAAGGTCGTAGGCGATTTTATCCCTCGACCAAATGGTCGAATCGGGCGGCAGCAGCGTTTCGGGCGTCGCGGGTTTCGCGGCGGGCGTAGGTTGCTCCGTGCCGACGGGCGTGGCATTGACAATCAACCGACACTCGCTCAATATATCGGCAAGGTCAGCATCGTCAATACCGTGAATGGAAATTTTCACACTTTTGCTGCGTCGCCTGAAATCCTCTCTGATGGCGTGCGCCCGCGATTCGTTTCGCGCAACAAGACATATCCGCGCGGGCTTGAAGTATTGCTTCAAGGCTTGAATGGCTGCGCGGGTTGCACCGCCGCTTCCGAAAATGGCGACGCTTTCGCCGCTCAGGCGATTTTTATGAGCAAGGAGCGGCTCGGCAAACCCAGAGATGTCGGTGTTGTAGCCAATGAGTTGCCCGTCGCGATTGAGTATGGTATTGACGGCTTGCACTTCGGCGGCTTCGGCACTGAGCGAATCGAGATACTTCAAGACGCGCTCTTTGTAGGGAATCGTTACGTTGAATCCGGCGATGTCGAGTGCGCGCGCGCCTTCGA
Organism: [Candidatus Thermochlorobacteriaceae] bacterium GBChlB; assembly: GCA_000724175.1. Classification (GTDB taxonomy): domain Bacteria; phylum Bacteroidota; class Chlorobiia; order Chlorobiales; family Thermochlorobacteraceae; genus GBChlB. The sequence goes on from JPGV01000038.1 coordinate 54,589, forward strand.
GCGCAATGCGCAGGTTTTCGGGCGGGTGGACTTGAAAGACGGTGTAAAAATACGGCAAGCCCAAGAGGTCGGCGGCGGTGTTGTGCATTTGCGGCGAAAGCGAATAGCCAACCTGATGCCCAATGAGTCCAAGAATTTTTTTCACGATGTCATGCGGTTCAACGTCGCCGCGCTCACTTGATTCCCAGCGCCTCACGAATGGACTTGTGCCGATACCACTCTGGAAAGACGGATTTGAACAAATCGCGTTTGTTGCTGTCGAGCGCGAATGCATCGCGGAGTGAGCGCAGCGCGTTTTCTGTATCCCCTAAGGCTTTGTAGGCGCACGCCAAATCGAAGTGCGCGTCTGCCAGCGACGGATCGATTTCAAGCACGCGCCGAAACGCTTTGACGGCTTCTTTCGGCTGTTCGGCGTCGAGCAGCGTTGCGGCGTAATCATACCATGCATAGATGTTCTCGTTGTCGAGTTTCAACGCCTTGCGATACATCAATAAAGATTCTTCGATGTTGCCGAGCGAGTATTCGATTTCGGCTTTGGCGTGCAGGTAGTCGGTGCAATCGGGAACAAGCCGTATGGCACGGTTGATGGCGACGAGCGCAATCTGCGGTTCGTCGGTGAGGTCGTAGCAACACGCCAGCGCATACCAGGCGTCGGCGTAGTCCATATCAATCGCCAAACATTTTTTCAGATGCGTGATGGCTTGGTCGTAATCGCCGAGTTCCTCAAACGCAGTGGCGATGTTAAACAGGCTCGGCACATCTTGCGGCTCATATTTGAGCGTCATTCGATAGCTCTCGATGGCGTCTTCAAGCCTGCCGATGTTCGCCAAGACATTGCCGCGATTATACCATGCGGACGAA
>JPGV01000039.1 GCA_000724175.1 [Candidatus Thermochlorobacteriaceae] bacterium GBChlB
TTTCGTGTTCATAGTCTGTAATGATTTAATTGTTTATGTTAATTGTCTTCCGAAACTGTGCATCGGAATTGCGGCAAGATTACACATTTATTTTTTCTTTGTCAACTTATCTCGATGTGGTTTTGGTGATTGACTTTGGTGATTGACTTTGGTGATTGACTTTGGTGATTGACTTTGGTGATTGACTTTGGTGATTGACTTTGGTGATTGACTTTGGTGATTGGTTGCGCAGGTCAACACCTCAAAATTGCGGTTCGTTTTTGCCGCGTGCCGTGTTCGAATCTCATCAATGCGTTGTGCCAATTTTTCATACTTCTTCTTAAAAATCTGTCGTGCGTCTGTGGCATTGGCTCTGACCTCCGTTGGCAACTGCCCGAACATCCGCCTGCAAAAATCAACCATGGCGCCTTCGGTGCGAAATCCTAACGCTTTACACACATTGTAAATTTTTTCAGTGCAGTTGCGCTCAAAGGCGCGTAGCATCCGCTCGGCGCGAATGTAGTCCAAGACCTGCGAGGGCGTGTGGTGCAGTTCTTCAAGACAGCATTTCCAGAACTGACGACGATGAACGCCGATGTCTTTGCAGAGTTTTGCAATGCCGACGAGCATCTCGCGGCTTTCCAATAACTCAAGCACGGCGTTTTCTATGAATTCTGTTTTCAAACGAGGCGCAACAGTGGGTAACGCAGGTTGAGGACGCATAAAAGTTTTGGGTTGAGTGTCGTAAAGGTGTTGTATTTCCTACATCGTAATGAAATCTGTTTTGTGGATAATAAAAGCGAAGTATAAAATTTTTAATTCTCTTTTGCAAGAGCCGAACTGGGCTACGGCGTGGGTTTATTCGCTGTCGCTTTCAGAACCGTTACAGGCATATCGTGTGAAAGGCTGAAATTATTTTCAATGATAACTTCATCGCCTGCGTTGATGCCTTCCGTAATTTCAACTTCGGTTTGATTCTCAACGCCCGTTTGGACATAATGCCACTTGGCAAGATTGCCTTCTTTGACGAAAACCACCTTGCGTCGGTCGCGTTCCAGCACCGCCGACCGAGGCACCGTCAGTCGGTTTTGATAAACTCGGGCATCGGTCTCGATTGTGGCGAACATTCCCGGCTTGAGTTTGCCGGTTGGGTTTGCCACTTCAATAATGGCTTTCGCGGTTTTGGTTTCTGTGGAAATGACCGGACTAAGGCTGACGACCTCGCCCACGATACGCTCGTTGGGAAACGCATTAAACGACAATCGGGCGCGATTGCCGACGCGAATGAGCGGCAACTCTTTTTCTAAAATGCCTGTCTCCACTCTGATGCGCGAAATATCAACGAACTCCATACATGGTTGCCCGACGCTCACGACTTGCCCTTCGGAGACTTTAATGTTGGCGGCGTAGCCTGCAAAGGGCGCGGTAAGTCGTGTGTGTTCAAGGTTAAGCTGTGCGCGTTCTAACATGTTTTCTGCTTTTGTAAGCCCGGTGCGGTTTCTTAAAATCGCATCTTGTTGGTTGCCCGAGAAAACGAGCGCCAGTTCAAAAGCTTCTTTGGCGGCTTTCAAGTCGTCTGCCGAAATTTCTTTGTTGGCGTAGCGTGCGGTTGCCGATTCATAACGCGCTTTGGCGTCGAGGAGTTGCTTTGCGGCGTCTTTATTTTCAATGCGGGCGGCAACGGCGTTATACTCGGATTTGAGCAGGGCATACTCGCTTTGCGCTTTAATGAGTTCGTCTTTCGCCTCGCGCAAGGCGATGGCATATTCGCGCTCGTTAAGCCGCAAGAGTAGATCGCCTTTTTGAAAAAACTTTCCCTCTTGCGCGCGCAGTTCCAAGAGTTCGGCGGAAATTCTCGCGCTGAGTTGGACGCGCCGCAGGGCTTCGGCGACGCCGGTTGATGAGACGGTTTGAACGAGTTGCTTGGGTTGCGCGACAACCGTTTGAACGGCAATGGGGTCGATGCGGACGTCGGGCAGGTTTTGCTCGGCGGCTTGGGCGGAAGCGTTGTGTTTGGACGCGGCTCTGAACGCGATGAAAGCCAGAAGCGCGAGGACGACGGTCGTGATGCTAAGTCTTATCAGCCATAGTCGCATACTGTCGTGTGGTTTGAGTTGAAGTAAAATAAATGCCGACGCACATCAAAAAGAGAGTGGCGTTTCTGACCAAACTCCAAGCGTCAAGCGGTTCGTTCCACAGTTGCCCGAAACACCCGCAATGTTTTAGAGTGTCGGCGGGCAGAGCCAAGTTAAGCGCGAGAACGACGGTAAAGACCAAGAGCAACAGCGCGGCAAGCATAGCGGCAGAGCGCAGGTAGATGTTCACCAGAAGCATTGCGCCGATGAGCAATTCCATAAAGACAACGCAGAGCGAGAGCATGGGCAGGAAAGGCTCAATGGTGTTCATGATGCGCTGAGTTGTTCCGGTTGAGTCGGAGAAAAGCGATGCGACGGGCAAGAGCAGGGTTTTGAGTTCAAGGGCGAAAGCCGCATTATCTAAGCCTTTGGCAATCGCCGACACGATAAACAGCCCGCC
>JPGV01000040.1 GCA_000724175.1 [Candidatus Thermochlorobacteriaceae] bacterium GBChlB
AGCGACCTTGCCCACAAAATGGAAGACTCGCTTCAACTTGTCCGTGATGAAAATCTCAAAATCCAGCGCCCGCTGCTCGATGTCCTCTTCCAATCGGCTGACGCCATCTCCACCATGCTCAACACCTTCCGAACCACCGGCACCGATGCCTTCGACGGCAAAGACGCGCTGTCGAGTATTTTGAAGAACTACACGGAACAGTTGCAACAGCATAAGGAGATTAAAGAGGTTCTAACGCTCGCACAAGTTGCAAAAACAAAAGAAGCCAAGACTGAACCTGCTGAATCTGCACCACCGCAAAAGAAATCTGGCTCGGTTGCCGAACAAACGGTTCGTATCGATATCAAATCGCTTAACAGTTTGGTCAACCTTTCTGCTGAACTTGTCATCTCGCGTAATCGGTTGAACAACGAACTGGCGGGCTTGAGCAAATCCATCAATAAGTTTTTGAAAGAGCGCAACCAACTCGGTCAGGTGAGCAAAAAAATTCTGACGGCGATTCAGAAAGGCAGCAAAGACGGCGCTGGCTCGGTTACGGGTGCGTTCAGCGACGTGTTGAAAGAGTTTTCCGACACCGAATTTGACCGATTCAGCGAGTTGGACATCATCTCGCGCGACATCAAGTCGACCATGCTTAACCTCGACGATGCCATTTCTGAAATCCGCAGCGTCAGTTCGCTCTTGAACCAAAACATTGTCAAGGTCAGCAACATTGCCAACGACCTTAACCGCGAAATCGTGGGCATGAGAATGGTGCCGGTCAAGCAAATGTTCACGCGCTTCAGCCGCTCGGTGCGCGACATTGCTAAAATCGAGCAAAAAGACATTAACCTGTTGACCGAAGGCGAAGACACCAAACTCGATAAAACGGTGATGGAAGACGTCATCGAGCCAGTGATGCACATCGTCCGTAACGCCATCGGTCACGGCATTGAAACACCTGATGTGCGCGTTGGCAAAGGCAAATCGCCGACTGGCTCGGTTACCATACGTGCGTATCAAAAAGGCAGCCGCGTTATTTTGGAAGTTGAAGACGATGGCGGCGGATTGCCAGTCGAGAAAATCAAAGCGAAGGCTTTAAAGCAAGGTCTCATCACAGAGGCAGAAGCTGAAGCGATGAGTCCTGCGGCGGCAACTGAGCTTATCTTCCGCCCCGGATTTAGCACCGCCGATAAAGTCACGGAACTGCAAGGCAGAGGCGTCGGCTTGGACGTCGTCTATAACACCATTCGTCGCCTCAAAGGCACAACGAGCGTTGAGAGCATGCCGGGCAAAGGCACGAAGTTTATCATTTCACTGCCGCTCACGCTTGCCATCGGCGACGCGCTCTTGGTCATGGCAAACGACTACACCTACGCGATTCCGCTTGAGCCAATTGTTGAGACAGGATACATCTCGACCGACACCATTGAGCAAGACGAAGATGGCAAACGCTACATCACCATTCGCGACGAGCGTATTGAACTGCGGTATCTCAATGACATCATCGGCTACGAGTCCGACGTGATGCTCTTCAAAGCCAAAGTTGCCGTCGCGGTCGTTCAAACCGACGACGGCAAAAAAGTTGCGATTGCGGTCGAGAAATTGCTTGGCAAGGAAGAAATCGTTGTTAAAACACTTGGCAAACACCTTCGCAACGTGCGCGGCATTATCGGCTCGACCATTCTCGGCGATGGTCAAGTGGTTATCATTTTAGACATTGAGTATCTGCTTCGTTCCGATGAGCAAAAAGAGCGCGAGGTTTATGTCAATGTCGCGCCTCCGGCTGAAGCCGAACCTGAAATTCAGTTGCCCGAAGTCAAGCGTCGCAAGCGTAAAGGCGCGCGCATCACCGTGCTTCACGCCGACGACTCGCCGAGCGTGCGAAAATACGTGCAATCCGTTCTCAAGGGGGCGAACATCGATGTCATCTCCGCCGACGATGGTTTGAACGGACTCAACAAACTTCCGACCGCGCAAGCCGACCTTGTGCTTACCGACCTTGAAATGCCACGTATGAACGGATTTGAGTTCGTTTCCGAAATCCGTAAAATGCCGGAGTTTCTGGACATACCTGTGATTATCGTTACCGCGCGCGCTGGCGATAAACACCGCCGCACCGGCTTGGAACTTGGCGCGAATGCGTTCTTGAACAAACCGTTCGACCCGCAGCAACTTATCGAGACCATTGAAAACTTCGTCGCATAGGCTACACATCGGCGAGTCTTAACCGACACGACATTCGCGTTTCTGCTTTCGCCCTGCTATATTTGGCGACTTCACACCCGAAGAACTTTTGCGTTTATCTTTTTTATGTCCGACACCAGCACGGTTCAAAACAAATTAGACGTTCTTGTTATCGACATCGGCGGCAAACTCTTCGGCGTTGAGACGCTTGGCATCAAACGCATCGCTGAAATTTTACCTGAAGACCCAAGCGTCATCATTGAGCCCTATCTCGGCTCATATCAATTTCAGGGAGGGAAAATTCCGCTTATCAACCTTGCGAATTTCTTTAAACTTGGCTCGGCCACGCGCCTCGAGACCATTTACGTGCTGGTCTGCTCGTACCCAGAAACCCATGCAGAGACATTTGCGATTGCCGCGTCAAAAGTGTTAGGCAAACTGCCAGTCGTGTCCACGATACCGCTTCCGCTTGAGGCTATGCTTTATCCGGACATTTACAAATGCACATTTGAGTTCAACGGGTCGTATATCATCTTACTCGATTTGAAACACATTTTTGAGCGCGTCGTCGAGTTGGTTCGCTCGGAAGGAGCTTTGTAATGAACACACATGTTCAGAATTTTTTTGAAATCCGCATCGGTCGGTTTTTCTTTGCCATTCAGGCGCAATATGTTCGACGCGCATTGCCCGTCGTGCCGCATATTGATGTGCCGTTGATGCGCCCAAACTTCGGTGGCATCGTGCTTTACAATAAACACTTCGTTCCTAAATTATTTTTGGATAGCCTGCTGGGCATCGGGCTGTATCGCACATCAGTAACCGTTACGACGGATTCAACCGTTATTCTGGAAGTCGACGGCACGGTGTTTTGCTCGACCGTCAACGAGGTCGATACGGTCGCCAGCATCGGCGATTCGCATATTATGGCGGTTGAAAAATCACCAGAGTTTGGCTCGCCGATTTTCCCACGACGCGACTATCTCTTGGGTTACTTTGAGCATCGCCAAAAATCAATTTATATTCTCGATATGCTGCGCTTACATCACGATAGTTTTGCAGTGGGGCGTAACGTTTGAGCACCTTGAATTGTTTGTAGTTTCATCGTCAAAATTCATTCAATTTCAATCATCTCCTCTATGTCGGATACCGCAGATAAACGTCGCGTTCTCATCGTCGACGACGAACAAAATATTCCTGTTGGAATCTTAAAAACGCTCGGCAAATCGGGTCGTTACTACACGAAACACGCCCAAAGCGGCGACTTAGCAATTGACATTTTAGCGCAAGAGCCGTTTGACCTTGTTATTACGGACATTAAGATGCCGAACAGCAAGGCGCAAGGCGTCGATGTGCTTCGGCACGTCAAAGAAAAATTTCCCGATGTTGGGGTCATTGTCATGACCGCTTACGGCTCGACGCAGGTTCAAGAGGAAGCCTCACGGCGCGGCTCGCTGCTCTACATTGAGAAGCCGTTTGAATTAGACCAACTTTACAGCACAGTTGAGGATTATTTCGGGCGACGCGAACAAGCAGCCAAAGGCGCTGCCTCAGCCGCGCCAAAGGAAAGCGTCTCAGGCGTCATTCCCGGCTTGCAATTGATGGACGTCATTCAGATGAACTGTCTCTCGCGCGTAACTGCCACACTGCACATCAAGAGCAACGCTGGCGAGGGCATCATTTGCTTTAACAAGGGCAATATCACGCACGCCGAAACCGCCTCGCGCTCTGGTCGAGATGCCTTCTTCGAAATCGTTACATGGCAAGGCGGTAGCTTCGATACAATTGAGCAAATTCCACCGACGGTTACGATTATGGACAGTTGGGAGCAACTGATGATTGAAGCCATGCAACAAATGCCCGACACGCCCACGCCGACCGACGAAGTTGTCTCGAGACCAAAAGTACAAGTCGCGAAAACAGCCGCGAAAGACGACGTCGGCGACACGTCAAAAATGCTCGACCGCGTCTTAGAAAGCGCGCGTGCAGAAGCAGCGTTTCTTGTAACGCACTCGGGGTTCATTCTGGATAAGCGCTTGAACACGTCGAGAATTGATTTGACGAAATCGGGCGATGAAATTGCAAAATTGCTGCCGGGCATTTTTTCGGTCAGCAAAGCTGTCGCAGGCGGCACGCTCACGGAAATTGTGCTGCGCTTCGCCGATAAAAACATCATGATTCGCAACGTCGTTGGCAGCGATGTTTTGTTCATTGTCATTTCGCCGTCCGTTGTTACATCGGGCGAGATGTTTAAAGCCATTGACCGTGAATCCGAAACAATTAAAAAAATCCTGTAAGAACGGTTTTGCAATTGAACGGGTTTTCGTAACTTTCACTTCGTTTTCAGCCGACACGGTTATTAGAGTTATGCGAAATTTTAGCGAGGTCATCTCACTTTTTCGAGGCTTGCCATCCGTGGAGGGCGTTTTACTCATAGACAGCGACGGGCTAACGCTTGTGTCCTCGTTTAGCGATAAAGATGCACACATCGCGCTTTCTCCGACATTTCATTTATTGCTCGATGGAATGTTCAAAACATTAGAGACCATTGGCGAATCGGCAAATCAAGTATGCATCGTTCAAGATGCCCGCGTGATTTTTGCGATTCCTGTTTATGACCTTATTCTCGTGGTTTATTCTCAAAAACAGTATCTTGCAGAGTTGCAAGCCAAACTGCACGACACAGCAGCGATTCTGCAAGCAATTGCAAAACCGAACTTTCAAACTACATAACTGACAAAAGACTACAACGATGGCAAATATCAATTATGCAAATAAGGAAATCATCATCAAGATTGTCTACTATGGCCCCGGAATGAGCGGCAAGACAACCAACTTACAGGTGATTCACCAGATGGTTCCCCAAGACGCCGCCAGCAAGATGATTTCGCTTGCAACAGAGCAAGACCGCACGCTCTTCTTCGATTTACTTCCGCTTTCGCTTGGCTCCGTTAAAGGCTTCAACACTAAGTTTCAGCTTTACACCGTCCCCGGTCAAGTCTATTACAACACGACGCGAAAGCTCGTGTTGAACGGGGTCGATGGCGTTGTCTTCGTTGCCGATTCTCAACAAGGTAAAATGCCCGAAAACAAAGAGAGCTTGGAGAACCTGAAGGAGAACCTTGCCGAATACGGCATCGATATGTCGAAATTTGCCGTCGTGATGCAATACAACAAGCGCGACCTGCCCAATGTGTATTCTATTGACGAGCTTCAAAGGGAATTGAATCCCTACGGCTTTCCATACAGCGAAGCCGTCGCTTTCAAAGGCACAGGCTTGATGGAAACGCTGAAACTTATTAGCAAATTGACGCTCGCTCGCATCGGTCAAAAGACAGGCACTACCGCTGCACCTGCCGAAGCACCTGCTCAGCCCGCTGCCCAATCTACGCCGCAAGCCAGCAGCGAATTCTTCAAGAGTTTGCAAAACAAAATGAACAAGTAAGTTTAAGTTTAACGCGGCTTTTATTACGGGCGAACCTTGCGAGTTCGCCTTTTTTATTTCCGCTTGAATTGCCAACTTGTGTCATCAACCCAATTGCAATGAGCTACGAATTCAATGAAGTTATAGAGACGCTGCGCATGACCGAAGTCGAGCAGTTCGATATTCGCACCGTAACGCTCGGCATCAGTTTGCGCGACTGCGCCAGCCACAACATAGATGTCGCCAAAAGTAAAATCCGCGCGAAAGTCATGCGGCTTGCCTCAAAACATCTCGCCGTTGCAGCCGAAGTTGAAGCGATGTATGGCATTCGCATTGCCAACAAACGACTTTCTGTTACGCCTATCTCCATTCCCTTCGACGCGTTCCGCGAACAGGAGTTCATCGAACTTGGCACAACGCTCGATGCCTGCGCACGCGAACTCGGCGTTGATTTCATCGGCGGCTACTCTGCCCTTGTCGAGAAAGGCATGACCGCGGGCGAACACGCATTAATCAACTCTGTGCCGGATATGATGGCAGCGACGACACATATTTGCTCAAGCATCAATGTTGCTACGACGAAAGCGGGTATCAATATGGACGCTGTGCGTCTGATGGGCGGACTTGTCAAATCTATTGCCGCAAAAACGCCGAAGGCGGAAGGGTGCTGCAAGTTTGTGGTATTCTGCAATGCTCCCGAAGATAACCCATTTGTTGCGGGCGCGTTTCACGGCGTCAGCGAGCCGGACGTCTCGCTCAACGTCGGCATTTCAGGACCGGGCGTCGTGCTTGCCGCCGTGCGCGAAGCGGGACGCTGCGACTTTGGCACGCTTGCCGAAACGATTAAACGCACAGCATTTAAAATTACCCGAGCTGGTGAATTGGTCGGACGCGCCGTGGCGGAAAAATCAGGCGTGCCGTTTGGCATTGTCGATATCTCGCTTGCGCCGACGCCCGCATGGGGCGACAGCATTTCGGAAATTCTCGAAGCCATCGGCGTCGAATCAGTCGGCGCCCCCGGCACCACTGCCGCGTTGATGATTCTCAACGACAATGTCAAGAAAGGCGGAATGATGGCGAGCAGTTACGTCGGCGGCATGTCGGGCGCGTTCATTCCTGTCTCGGAAGACGCGGGCATGATTCGCGGTGTTGAGCGCGGCTCGCTCTCGATTGAAAAGTTGGAAGCCATGACAAGCGTTTGTTGCGTCGGCTTAGATATGGTCGCCGTGCCAGGCGATACACCCGCCGAAACCATTTCAGCCATCATTGCTGACGAATGCGCCATCGGCGTGATGAACAACAAAACCACCGCCGTGCGAATGATTGCCGCGCCCAACACCAAAGCAGGCGACACCGTCGACTACGGCGGCTTACTCGGCAAAGCTATTGTGATGCCCGTCAGCACGTTCCGTTCAACGGAGTTCATACACCGCGGCGGACGCATTCCTGCCCCAACACGCGGGCTAACGAATTAACCCGTTTTGCGGTTTGGTAATACAATTGCGCTCATTCATTTGAAATAAACTTATTTGCTATGTCATCACCAGTAGATGTTATCGTCATCGGCGCAGGCATCGGCGGACTTACCGTTGCTGCACTTCTGCAACATGCAGGACTCCAGACACTCACATTTGAACAGCACACCGTCGGCGGCGGCAGCGCATCGCTCTTCCGAAAAAAAGGATACACCTTCGATGCAGGTGCGTCAATGTTCTATGGCTTCGGCAAAAATGACCAAAGCGGTTCGCTGAATTTGCATCGCCGCATCTTCGATCGTTTGGGGGTCGAGGTGCGCGTCGTGCCTGACCCGGTTCAGATTCATTATCACCTGCCCAATGATTTTCAAGTGGCGACGTATTACGACCGCGAGAAGTTTTTAAATGAACTCATTGAGCGTTTTCCCAGCGAGGCAAAGGGAATCCGTGCGTTTTATGATGAACTCGATAAGGTTTTTCAAATCATCAGCGCGTTTCCCGCCGGCTCGCTCGAAGACATCGGGCATCTGACGAAACTCGCGTTCAAGTATCCGAAAAAAGTTTTCAACCTTGCGCTCCAAACGTTCAAATCTATGGGCGGCGAAGCCAGAAAGTTCATCAAGAACGAAGAGCTGTTGCGCTTCATCGATATTGAGTGCGAGTCGTGGGCATTGCAAGACGCTTCGGCGACGCCGTTTGTCAACGCAGGCATTTGCTTGGCAGACCGACATCACGGCGGCATCAATTATCCGATTGGCAGTTCAGGCGCGATTGCAAACGCGCTTGTCGACGGCATTCGAAAGTTCGGCGGCAAGGTTCGCTTCGCTGCGCCCGTCGACGAAATTCTCATGAAGAACGGCAGTGCGGTCGGCGTGCGGTTACAAAATGGCGAAGAGCATTTCGCCAAAGCCATCGTCAGCAACGCAACAATTTGGGATACCTTCGGCAATTTGGTTAAAGACGACCGATATAAGGTTGACGAGTCGAGATTTGAGGTGGCGCCGAGTTGGTTTCAATTACACTTGGGCGTTGATGCTCGAATTTTTCCCGAAGGCTTTCATGTGCATCACATCATCGTTGAAGATTGGAACACCTATCGAGACATCGGCGGCACCATTCGCTTTTCTGCTCCGTCGCTCTTGGACAGAACTTGCGCGCCCGACGGCAAACACGTGCTTCATGTGTTCACCACTGGCGTTGCTGAACAGTGGAACAAGCGCTTCCCGAAAGACCCTGACTACGAAGCAATGAAACAGCGCTATGCTGATGACCTCATTCGACGCACCGAGAAAATTCTGCCCGGGCTTTCAGGCGCCATTGAGCTTCAATACATTGCCACGCCGCTCACGCATAAACGCTATTTGAAACGATATTTAGGCTCTTATGGTCCGCTCTTGAAGAAGGGGCAAATCGTTTTACAGAAACCGCAGAACTCGACGCCAGTGAAAAATCTATATGCGGTCGGCGACAGTTGTTTTCCCGGTCAAGGCGTCATTGCCGTTACCTATTCGGGCGTCTCGTGTGCGCACTTGATTAGCAAAAAGTTCGGCTTGAAATTCGAGTATCTCTAATCGGTCGTGCGTCAACGTGGTGCTGACGGCGACACGTGCCATCATGACCGAACAATGGATTGCGTCGCTACGCTCGAAATGAGGGCGTCTTATGGCGCAGGCGCAAGTAACTGAACGTCATCCAGACAACGCTTAATAGCGCGAGATGTTCACGCTCGAGACGCCTGCGTCAATATCGATGTAAATTTTCTTTGCGCTGGTTTGAAAATTATCGGTGTAGTATTTCCTTCCGCTTTTTTGAAAGCCGTCAAAGTCTTCGCTGGCAAGCGCGGCGTCGGAAGTAATTTCGCAGCCGACCCCCTTCGGAATTTTAATATCAATCGATGCTGCGCCTGCCCGCAATCGCATACGCGATTCTGTCGCACGGTCGCCCAGTTTAATGTCAATTGACGCCGCACCTGCATCTATCGAGAGGGTCTCAATGTGGTAATTACTGAAATCCAAGTCTGCCGATGCCGCGCCGATATCGCAGTTCACGTTCCAAATCGGTCTCGAGTTCAGTTTCAGGCGAACTCTGTTCTCGACATTGGCTAATGAAAAAAACTTTTGTTTGGTCAATTGGACGTTAAAGACTTCAATATCGTCTTTGCGTTTTCGTTTGATGCGGTAGTCGCCAACGTTGGTTTCGGCATCGAGGTCGATGAAGTTGTCGGTTGTGCCGCCGATGTTGAGGTCGCCCATGCCAGCATCGAAATTCAATCTCGCCCGTATCGCGGTGCTGTCGTAAGGCTCCGACAGGGTTTGACTTGTGGTAACAGCGACTGCACTGCTTGTGATGTTATCGACTTTGGTTTCAATCATCGACGGGATTCGCCAGAGCGTCGTCCAAGCAATAACCGCCACCAACGCTGCCGACCCACCTGTGAAAAGTCCTTTCAGCAATCGATTTTCCATCAAGAAGGCAACACCGAAGAGTATCAGCGCCAGAGGCCAGTACTTGAAGAGTTCAACGCCCGAAAATGCCGACACGCCGAAATTTTTGAGCAGAAACAGCGCGCCTGTTCCCAATAAAAATGTTCCCCAGAAAATGCTGCCGAGTTTCATAGTGCCTAATGAAAAAAAATTTTGTTAAAGCATTGAGACGTCGGAATAGCACACGCCTCTACTCTGATTTTTGAAATGTTCTCCAGAGCAACGCACCGCCAACGCCCATCAATAAAATGGGAAAGGCGTATTTGAAACTGAACTGAGGAATGAGCATATCGGCGAGCAGGACGACCCCCAACACGATGAGTGCGATGCCCGCAATCGTTGTGCCTTTGGATTTGTCGCTGCTTTGAGGCTCGAGATTGAAAGTCGGGTCAGCATTGAGTTCAGACGCAAGTCCAGCAGGTTCGGTTTGGCTGAACTGTTCTTTTTCGGGCATTAAAACCCAGAGGACGACGTAGGCGAACAGTCCGCCGCCACCCACTAAGAGGGCGACTAAAAATATCAAGCGGACAATGACGGGGTCAATTTCAAAGTAGTCAGCAAGCCCGGCGCAAACGCCGCCAAGAACTCGCTCTCTGGTCGTGCGGTAAAGTCTCTTCTGCATAATCGGCTTCGAAAGATGTTGTCAATCTGTGGAATATGCGAATATGCGTTAAATCACAAGATATGTTTCAGTTTTTTGTCGCTTACACGTCGGAACGCCCTTCGAGCGCGCGCGTCAGCGTGGCTTCGTCGGTGTATTCCAATTCGCTGCCAATCGGAATACCGCGTGCAATCCGCGAGACTTTCAAGCCAAGCGGTTTTAGCAATTTCGATAGATATAGCACCGTTGTCTCGCCCTCGACTGTCGGATTGAGCGCCAAAATAATTTCTTTGATTGACTGCGAACCTGCTGCCGAAAGCCGTGCGAGCAGTTCCTTGAGTTTGAGGTCATCAGGGCCAATGCCATCGAGCGGCGAAATGACGCCATGCAAGACATGATAAAGTCCTGTGTATTGGTTCGTTTTTTCAAAGGCAATCACGTCGCTTGGCGATTCGACAATGCACAGCATTGAGCGGTTGCGTTTTTGATTGGTGCAAATCGAACACGGGTTGTTGTGTTTGTCGGTCATATTTTGACACTCCGAACAATAGACGACGATTTCTTTCGCGTCCATCAGGGCTTTGGCGAGCAGTTCGACATCTTCTTTTTTTTCACGAAGCACGTGCAGCGCCAATCGTTGTGCCGTCTTTTTACCGATTCCCGGGAGTTTGGCAAATTCTTCAATCAAAGTTTCAATCGCTTGTGATGTGTATCGCATGCAAAAATTTCTTGGAAAGTTGTAGATTGATTCGTTTATAGAGTGTCAAGAGTAACCAATGAATTTACGACGGCTTGCCAAATCCTTTTCATTAGCGACGCTTGCTGTTTTTCTTTTTTTAAGCCTGTCATTTTTAAGCCTGTCGTGCAGCGAAAAAAAATCGCCGTCCTCTCCAAGCATCAAGCCTCCTTCATCTATCCCTGTTACAGAGCTTACGCTAATCCGTGCGCTCCCTATCGAGGGCGTTGCAGGCATAGAGCCGTCGGGACTGATACTTTATCGGAACACGCTTTTTAGCATCTCGGACGACCATGACGACACGATTTATAGACTTCTCTTAGGCGACACCTGCGCCATTGCCGAACCACACCTTCGTTTCAGCGCGCCCAACGGACTTTTGCCGCTCGATTTTGAAGGCATTACCATTGACTCAAGCGGAAATTTCTATCTCGTCAGCGAAACCGAGTTTCGGATTTTGCGCGTCTCTCCCAACGGCGAAGCCACTTGGGTAACGTCAAGCCTCAGAGAATTTGGCGATGCCAAAGGGCTGTTTCAAAAATCAAACGCCCATCTCGAAGGAATTGCCTATGTGGATTCGTCGCGGTTTATTCTGTGTGCGGAACGCTCGCCGCGCGGCTTACTGACAATTGATGTCAAGCATTTTCCGAACAACTCGGCCGCCTTGAGCTGCGATGACACGCCGTTTCACATTGCGCCGCCGCGCGTTCCGGATTTCGCCGACGTTTTTTTCGAAAGCGGACATCTCTACGCGCTGCATCGCGCCGCCGACGCAATTAGCTTGATGCGCGTTCAAAACGATTCAGCGACGGAGCAACGCGCATGGTCGTTCCACGCGACGGTTTCAAAACCACAATATCTTTACCGCGACAACCAGTTCGGACACGCCGAAGGCTTTTGTATGGACAGTGAAAAAATTTACGTCGTTCTCGATAACAACAATGACAGCCGCCAAGCCGACGCCTCTGACCGACGCTCGATGCTTTTTATTTTTCAGCGTCCGCCTGCGCTTGCAAGACTTCCCGACTCTCCGTAGCTTAAAGCAGTTTACAGTTATTCAACATTTTTGAAAAGGAGAGGATTATGAATTCCACTGTATCTGGCAGCGCAAGTTGGTCGTCGCCCGTTTATCCACTTCCCGTTTTTTCCAATGACAGACAAACGAAAGAAACGCTGTGCAGTTCTTGCGGGCTGTGTCAAGTTCGCGCGTGGCCATCGAAGGAGAGTTTTCAAAGTTGCGTGTTTGAATTGGGCTGGCTCGGCGAGCAAGAGACAGCTGTTTTCGGCAGAGCGCGCGACGCGGACAATCTCGATGAAGCTCGATTTGGCATTACGCGCCAGCGCTTTGTAGCCAAACTAAAACAGCCAATTGCGGGCGCGCAGTGGAGCGGCATCATGACGCATCTCTCGCTCAAAGCGTTAGACGCCAAGCTCGTCGACGCCGTTGTTACCTTGCACCGCAGCAAGGCAGATTTTTTCATTCCTGAGCCTGCACTGGCAATGACCAACGCCGATGTGCTTGCTGCGCGGGGCAGTAAACCCGTCATTTCGCCCGTCTTAAAATCGCTTGAAACAGCCTATCAAAAAGGCGTGAAGAAATTGCTCGTCATCGGCGCGTCGTGCCACATTCACGTCATGCGCGATTTTCAACGGCGGTTTCCGTATCTAAAAGACGTCGAGATTTATGCGTTAGGAATTCCATGCGTCGATAATATCAAGCCGAAAAAATTGCGGTGGATTTTGGAGAAACTCTCGCGCTCGCACCAAACGGTGGTCTACTACGAATTTATGCAGGACTTCACGGTGCATTTGCGGCACGAGAACGGCGACCTCGAAAAAGTCCCGTATTTCAGTCTGCCACAAGAGCTTTCGCGGATTGATTTATTTGCGCCCAGTTGCACAAGTTGCTTCGATTACCTCAATAGTTTGGCGGATATGACCGTTGGCTACATTGCGGCGCCGCTCGTCGGCGAGGAAAAACGCCAATGGGTGATGGTTCGCACCGAGAAAGGCGACGCGCTGTTGAAACTCATTCAAGATGATTTGGATGTCTTTCCAGAGACGGCGGCAGGCGACGCCAAAAAAGGACTGAAGAAACTCATTCCGCACTTAAAAAAACTTGTTGAGCAAAATCCTGACAATGTCAAAGCAGGACGCAAGATTCCCATTTGGATTGGCAAACTTCTGGCTGCATTGGCGTATCGGTCGGGACCGAGGGGCATTGAATTTGCCAAACACTCGGTCGATTACCATCTGATTCGGAACTACTTTTTCGTCAAGAAAAATTATCCCGAAAAACTGACCACACTTGTTCCGAAGCATGTCTACCGGCTGCTCAAAGAATACGACCTTGAAGCATGAGTTTCTCTTGAAACGGCGCTGATTGTTTTGACACGCAACGCTGTTTGCCATTACGCGCGCGTCCTGAACCTGTTCAGCCTTTATTTTTCAGCACCATTACCTCGACGATTTTGGTGGCTGTTTCGTTTGCAATTCCGAGTTCGCTTTGCAAGTGATTGAGAAAGCGTTTTTCAGGTTCCTCCACGGCGCCATCGGCAAGCGTTAGGTCGCTGGCGACTGCAAAGACCGTTTCTTTCAGGTCGGGCGAGATTGACCTTGCCGCCTCTGCAATTAAGCCACTAACACCCAAGCGGCGCATGACGCCGTTGATGCGCTTCAACATCGCGCTGAACTGCTCTTTCGACCAGCCTTCGTAGAGTTTCATGCGCGTGAGCGTGTTGGTCAGCTGTTGATTTTCCTCGGGCGAGACTTGCCCGTCGGCCGCCACTGCGACAAGCGCAATTGCTGCAAAGGAATCGCTCGCGCTCAGCGTATTGTCGCCTTCCGTTCCCGCAAGGGCTTCGTTGATGGTTTCCGACATAAAGAAATTTGTTTGGTTATTTTACAAGCAACATTTTTCGAGTTTCGGTAAATGTGCCAGATTGCAGGCGGTAGAAATACATACCGCTTGGCAAATTCGCCGCATTGAAGCGCGACTCATAACTTCCCGCCGTTTGGCGTTCATTGACGAGGCTGCTCACTTCCCGACCAAGCACATCATAGACCTTTAAGCTCACAAAGCCGCTTGCAGGCAAGTTGTATCGAATCGTCGTCGTTGGGTTAAACGGGTTTGGATAGTTTTGGAAAAGCCTGTATTCCGTTGGCTGAGGCGCGCGCTCGATTCGCGTTGAGGCAACGCGCGCCAAGTCGAGCCGCGTCCATACGGGGAAGTGGTCTGAAGTCGTTGACACATAGTTCGGAATGTAGACCGTGTTCTCGACGCGCTGCGTGCTATCAAGGTGCGCTGGAAAGAGTTGCCGCGAAATAGTAATGTGGTCAATCATTTGTGAGCCAGTGCCACTGAATGATTGAAGCCCACGCGCGCTCAGAAAGCCTGTAACGATGCGATAGTTCGCAGGGTCATTGACGAAATTCGCGTATGGCGTCGGTTGTCCGGGTGTAATAGAGACATCAACATCATCGTTGTAATCGCCCAGAAGAATAAATGCCTCGTTGCGCAGTTCTCGGTCGAGTTGGCGCTTCAAGAAACCGGCGTCGGCGACGCGGCGATTGTAATCTGCAATTGCCGAGCCAGCGTCAGCGTGAATGTTGATGACCCGCATGCGTCGCGTAACGGCTCCAATGCGAGCGTTGATGGTCAATTCCGCTGGAAGGCGCTTGACGCCTTGAAACTGCGACCAGTTGCCTGAATCGGCAATCGTGCGGAAGCTAACAGAATCCACCGTTGCCGTCTTCCAGAGGAACGCAAGACGCTGGGTTTGTCCCGTTGGCGTCCTAAACCCTGTATAGCCGTTGCCGCGCACGCTATCGACTAATTGGCGGAACGCTGCATCGCTGCTAATTTCTTGGAGCGCATACAAGTCAGCGTCAATACGGCGAATAACTGTAGCGGCATTTTGAATCTGTAAATTGTTGCTCACACGGACGGGCGGATTTCCCGTTCTCGGACCGTTTACAGGGTCACCAAGCCACTCGATATTCCATGTGCAGACTTCAAACGTTTCACTGCGTGGGCGGTTCTCAAAGGGAATGACAAACTCGCGCGCGCCGATGTCTTCACGACTTCTTGGCAAAATTTGCCGCGTTTGATTGAAGCGACCGACGACCGCAATTACCGTTGTCGGATCGGTCGGCGCAGTTGCGCCGACGATATCTGCATCTGCGTCGACTCGCAATTGAACTGTTCCTGTGCCATCGCTGACATCATAGTTTTGGTTGCCTTGAAACGACGGCGTTGTAAACCGTACGTTATTGATTTGAACCAATTGACCCTCGATTTGGTCGTTGGTGAGCGCATTCAGTTGCGCAATGGTCAAGACGCGCGGTTGCGGCGCAACTCTTCCGGCAGACGCAATCACTTGAAATGTTGTGCCTGCGCCTGAAATTTGTAACAACTGATTGAACGTGCTGATAGGTCCGGTAATTACGACTGAATCGCCGATTGTAACCGCGCCGTTGTGTATAGCGTTGTCGAACACTGCAATTCCAGCCGTTCCATCTTGCAAATATGACGGACCGCGAAACTGATTGCCAACCGTTACCCGACCGGCAATGGTTACAACTGTTCCAACGGTGCGTGTTCGGGCTTGCGAGATAGGAATCGGCGTTTGCGCAAACGCGCTTATGTTGGCAAGGAGCAGAGCGAGATACAATAAGGTATTTTTCATATCACTTGGTATGGTCGGTATGAATTGATGAATCGTGAGAACTGCTTTGGCGTAATGTTCCAATATAGCGGATTTCGGAAACGAGGCGATATTAAGTTTCTGTAACCAACCTGAGCGCCGTCAACGGCAAAACGGCGGTTCAAACCGCCGTTTCATGAGATAGCTGAGACGCCTTTTTCAGAAGTAGTCGTTGATTTCGCCGCCGAGCGTGTAACGATTGTGTCCGTTCAAGCCGTGTCCGTTGAGCGTGGTGTCGTCTTTGACTTGCGGATAGACGTAGGTGTCGCCTTTGTAATTTTTCATCACCACTTCATCGTTGTCCATTTTTTGGATGTAGTGCGGAAGGAGCGGGATTTTTCCGCCACCGCCGGGCGAATCAATCACATAATGCGGCACGCCCAAGCCCGAGATGTGTCCTCGAATAGCTTGAATAATTTCCAACCCTTTCTCGACCTTAGTTCGGAAATGTTCCGTGCCTTTGACAATATCGGCTTGATAGATGTA
>JPGV01000041.1:0-20000 GCA_000724175.1 [Candidatus Thermochlorobacteriaceae] bacterium GBChlB
AAGAGGCATACGATATTTCATCGGAAATTTTCGGCTACCCAGAAGCCTACTACACACCGCCGTATGAATCGTTGGAGCGCATCGAGTTGGTGCGCGGCGCGGCGTCGTTGCAATACGGACCGCAGTTCGGCGGACTTCTAAACTACATCACCAAATCCGGCGCGCGCGATAAACCGTTCTCGTTTGAAAGTTCACAACTTGTTGGCTCGCAAGGCTTGTATTCAACCTATACGGCGGCGGGCGGCACGATTGACCGCGTGAATTATTACGGCTTTGTGAATTTCCGCGGCGGCAACAGTTGGCGGCAGAACAACAATTTCACCAACTACACGGGCTATGCGCGCGTGAACTACGCATCCGACATCGGCACATTTGGATTTTCAGTTACGCATTTCAACTATAACCTGCGTCAGCCGGGCGGACTTACCGAAGCGCAGTTTTTGCAAGATGCACAGCAAGCTGTCCGCTCGCGCGATTGGTTCGGCACGCCTTGGACAATTCCCGTGCTGACCTACGACCATGCGTTCTCTGAAAAAACGCGGCTTGCGGTTAAAGCCTTTGGGCTGTTTGGTCAGCGCAACAGCATTGGGCTAACGACCGCGCCGACGGTCCGAGACTCGCTGACGAATCCGCGCCGCATCGACCAAGACATTTACACCAACTTCGGCACGGAAGCACGGCTCTTAACCGAGTTTGAATTTTTAGGGCAACCAAGCGCGCTCGCGACTGGACTGCGCGTCTATAGCGGCAACACACAACGCGACAGAGGGCGTGGCTTCGACGGCGACGATTTCAATATGTCGTATCGCGGCGCACGCATTTTGGATTTGGACTTTACAACGCAAAACGTGGCTGCCTTCGCGGAAGCTAAACTCGCGCTCACAAATACATTTTCAATTACTCCCGGTGCGCGCATTGAATATCTGAGAACTATCGGCGGCGGCACGTTCACGACGGGCGGCATTGTGAATTTCGAGCCGACCGCAAGCTCGCGCGTAACACCTGTGAATAAAACATTCACCGAAGCGGTGCCGCTGTTCGGATTTGGCGCAAGTTTCCGACCAATCGACGAAATTGAGTTTTACTCGAACATCGCACAAGCATATCGTCCCGCGTTGTTCAGCGACCAGTTCCAAAACGACCTCGTCGCCGTCGATGAAAATCTGAAGACCTCTCGCGGATTCTCGTCCGACATTGGCGTGCGTGGATTCATTGATGGAGTTCTCACCTACGACATCGGCGCGTTTTTCATGATTTACGGAGACCGTGTTGGCGTGCTCAACCGCTTTCAAGCGGACGCAGACAGCAATCGCTTTGTCACCGGACTTCGCACCAATGTCGGCACGAGCCGACACTACGGGTTTGAAGGTCTCATTGAGGTCGATTTTTTACAATTGCTTGCGCCTCAATCTAATGTCGGGTCGCTCTCGCTGTTTAGCTCCGTGGCTTATACAAATGCGACTTACATCACCGACAACCGCGCTGGACTTGCCAATACCAGTGGCTCAGTTCAAGGCAAAGAGGTTGAGTTTAGTCCTGATTGGATTGTGCGCGGCGGACTGACGTATCGTTTGCCTGACCGGTTGTCAATAACCGTGCAAGCCAGTCATGTCGGCAAATCGTTCAGCAACGCAAGCAACACCGAGTTTCAAGCAGATGGGATTCAAGGTGTTATTCCCGAATACACCGTGTTGGATGTGAGCGCGACGGCAAAAGTGCTTTCATTTTTATCGCTCGAACTTAATGTCAATAATTTGCTCGACCGTCGTTACTTTACACGCCGCGCGGGCGGCTATCCCGGACCCGGAATCATTCCAGCGGAAGGACGATTGGCGAATTTCGGCGTGAGAATAAATTTGTAAAAAAAGTTATCGTCAGTCGTAACGGCAGGTAAAGTCAGGGCAGTTCAGGCGACTGGCTTGATGATGTCAAGATCATGTTCTGTGCAAGCGGTGAGTCTTCAAAGGGCTGGTTACGACAAGATAAACATCGGTTCAAGTGTTTTGTTCATTTGCAGTTTTCTCAAATTTTATCGGAAAAAAGTTATGGAAAAGCAGGGGAAGAAAAAGACGACGATTTACAAAACCGACAACGGCTGTGTGTTGAGCGACGCGGGCTGCACCGTTATTCAGTTGGAGTTTGGCAATTTATTCTTGCGCTTCGATTTGAAAGGGCTGGAATCGTTCAAAGAGTGTATCGATGCGCTCGACCTCGAGCGCTATGAAATTGCCAACGAACAGAAGCCGTATCACCGCAAAATTTTTGTCGCACTTCAGCCCACAGGCGTAACGATGGCATTTCATCGGGAGGAGGTAATGGAACTACGAAAATTGGTTAGCAGTGCCAAAGCCATCTTGATGCTCAAGAAACTCTCGCACGAAGCCGTTAATTATCCGAAAAATTAACCGTCAGTGTGTTCTTGTTGTGTTTGTTTGAAGAGAAACGCCGCGCGCGAGTGCGGCGTTCTTTCCAAGCCGAAGAGTCGACAAATATCATTGGTCTTCCCGCATTGCGTCAAGGTCCCCTTCCCACTTCAATTTTCCGCGAAAGGATTTAATTTCTGCTTGACTTTGAAGCTGAAGCCAAAGCCTGATTGCTTCTTGAATCAATTCCTCAATGGGTTGCCCATTGCTTTTATCTTGTAATTCCTTTACGAGCGATTCGCTATTGATATATTCATAATTGTTCATAATTGTCGTTGTTGAACGTGTTAGCTTATTAAGCCCTTTAAACGGCAATTGTAGCGATGGATTCGGCAAGCGGTTTCGGCAGGCGCACAGGTTTACCACTTGCTGACACAAAAGCGTGAACGGTGTAAGCCTCGACCAGTTTTTTACGCGTCTGCTTTTCAAACACTTTGTAGGAAATCGTGATACGAACGTTTTCCAATTTCGAGACGACGGATTCAATCACGATTTCGTCGTCGTAGCGGGCGGGCGAAAGGTAATCGGCATGTGCCGAAACAACGGGCAACATAATGCCTTCTGATTCTAAGCGCGTGTACGGATACTCTAAATCGCGCAGCATCTCATTTCGCGCTGCCTCAAAGTATTCAAAATACCTGCCGTAGTAGACGACTTTCATCTGGTCGGTGTCCGCGTATTTGACGCGAATAACATGCGTGAATATCCGGCTCATTCGCGCACCACACCCATCTTGCTGAATTTCTCGATGCGTTCATTGACGAGATCATCCGGCGATTTTTTGAGCAAGGGTGTAAGTTCCTCAATAAGGGCTTCTTTGAGATATTTCGCGGCGACCTCAGGCTCACGGTGTGCGCCGCCAATGGGTTCAGGCACGATGCGGTCAATGATGCCTTGTTCCATTAAGTCCGGCGCGGTGAGTTTCAGAGCTTCGGCGGCTTGCTCTTTGAAGTTCCAACTGCGCCAAAGAATTGACGAACAGCTTTCGGGCGAGATGACCGAATACCAGGCGTTTTCGAGCATCAGCACGCGATTGCCAACGCCAATGCCAATGGCGCCGCCCGACGCCCCTTCACCAATGATGACACACACAATTGGGACTTTCAAGCGAGCCATCTCGAATAAATTTCTCGCAATCGCTTCGGCTTGCCCGCGCTCTTCGGCTTCAATGCCCGGAAACGCGCCGGGGGTATCGATGAGCGTGATGACGGGCTTCTTAAATTTTTCCGCAAGTTTCATAATCCGCAGGGCTTTGCGATAGCCTTCGGGCTGAGCCATGCCAAAGTTGCGGTAGAGGTTTGATTTGGTGTCGCGCCCTTTTTGATGTCCAATCACGGCTACGCCTTGTGAGAAGCCTTGCCCGT
The DNA here is from genome assembly GCA_000724175.1 of [Candidatus Thermochlorobacteriaceae] bacterium GBChlB. Classification (GTDB taxonomy): domain Bacteria; phylum Bacteroidota; class Chlorobiia; order Chlorobiales; family Thermochlorobacteraceae; genus GBChlB. The sequence goes on from JPGV01000041.1 coordinate 3,788, forward strand.
CGGAAAGTTTAGCGAAGCCGCCGATGATGGCTTTGTCGTCGCCAAACAGTCGGTCGCCGGAAAGCTCCGTGAAGTCGTCCATCATCACGTAGATGTAATCTTGTGTGTAAGGACGTTCAGGATGTCGGGCGAGTTGGACGCGCTGCCAGCGCGTGAGGTTCTTGTAAATCGAAAGCCGAAGGTTTTGCACCTTTTGCTCGAGCGAGGCAATTTCATCGGAGATTTCCTCGCTGAGATGCGATTTACCGTTGCCATTTTGAAGCGCAAACTGACGCATTTCGCTGAGCTTGGTTTCAAGCTCTACAAGCGGTTTCTCGAAATCCAAAACTGCTTTTGCCATTGATGATGACGGTCAAAGTTGATAAAACTGCATAAGCTATTCCTGCACAAATTACTCCCTGCACAAATGACTTGGCATGGTTGTGCTGTTGTGGGGTAGAATGATACGATTTTTTTCAGACTTCAATGGACTGATTTCAGACGCGGGCACTGCGATGAAAACATCGGTGGGTGATTCCCCTATGAAGCGCTGAGCATGTCGATGCAAAGTGTCTGGCATAAAATAAAAAAGTCCACTGTGGCTCAATGGACTTTTAAGGTAGGTTTCTGACGCGCGCTATTTGTTCACGGCAGTTTTCAAGGCCGCACCCGGTTTGAAGCGCGCGATTTTCTTTGCCTTGATTTTAATTTCCGCGCCGGTTTTCGGATTGCGTCCAACGCGCGCGGCGCGTTTTCCAACGGAGAACGTGCCGAAGCCAATCAAGGTAACCGATTGTCCTTTTTTCAAGGATGTGGTTACCGCGCCAATAAAGGCGTTGACGGCTTTTTCAGAAGCGGCTTTCGAGATGCCAGCTTCATCTGCGATTCTATCTACGATGTCGGCTTTAGACATAGAGATGGTTCCTTATTTAAGAAGGTTATTGAAATATGCCTCAGTGAGGCTGGCGCAAAGTTACGTAAAACAAAAACGTTTGTCAAGTTTTATCGCCTGAAACCCCTTGTCAAATCAAGCAGAGCGGGGCAGTCGTGATGGTCAAGAAGGTTTTTACATTTGGCGGCGGCGTATTATATTCACCCGCTAAATTCACTAACACCGCAATTTTTCAAACTGGCTCATGGCAACCACCAGCGATTTATCCAAAGGCGTAATTCTCCGATTCAACGGCGAGCTTCACTTGTTGGAAGAAGTCATTCACCGCACGCCCGGAAATCTCCGCGCATTTTATCAAGCAAAAATGAGAAACCTCCGCAACGGTCGCGTCGTCGAGAACCGCTTCCGTTCAGGTGAAGAAGTCGAAATCGTGCAAACCGAGCGGCGCAAGTATCAGTATCTTTACCGCGACGGCGAAGACTTCGTCTTGATGGACAACGAGACCTACGACCAAATCACCGTGTCGCCGATTGCCTTCGGTGAGCAAGCCAAGTTTCTCAAAGAAAGTATGCCGGTCGATGTGGTCTTTGCCAGCGACAACAGCATTATCCAAGCGGAAATCCCGACCTTTGTAGAACTGACCGTTACCGAGACCGACCCGTCGACCAAAGACGACCGCGCCACCTCTGGCACAAAGCCCGCGACGCTGGAAACTGGTGCGGTGATTCAAGTCCCGATGTTCGTCGTTACTGGCGATGTGGTTCGCGTCGATACCCGCACTCGCGAATACATGGATAGAGTCAAGAAGTAATTAACCTTCGATGAACGACGCTGCGCTCTGCGGCGTTTTTCATTTCCAAAAAACTGAGGAGGGAACGATGAACCTTCAAGACATTCACTCGCTCATCAAGATGATTGATGAATCGGGTATGGACGAAATGACAATTGAGGAAGGCGATTTTAAAATCACGTTGAAGCGCCAAAGCGATGTGCCTGCGCCCGTAAGCGGCAACGCACCGATGTTTTTTCCGATGCCGCAGATGCCATTCCCGCAAGCGCCGCCTGCTGCGCCGCCGTCCGTCCAAGCCGCAGCATCGCCGCCGACCGCCGATGCTGCGGTTCCCGCAAAGAAATACAAAGAGATTCGCTCGCCAATGGTCGGCACATTCTATCGCGCGCCGTCGCCTGAAGCCAATCCCTACGTGCAAGTGGGCGACCAAGTAAGCAAAGGCAAGGTTCTTTGCATCATCGAGGCGATGAAACTGATGAACGAAATTGAGAGCGATGTCGACGGCAAAATCGTCAAAATCATGGTTGAGAACGCCCAACCCGTCGAGTATGACCAAGTCCTATTTCTCATTGAATAAAGCCGCTCTGCTCGTTTGTCTCTGGCTCGTGATACTGTTGGCGCATAGTGTTGCGCAAGAGTTAAAATGGAAAAAAGAAGGCAGCTATTTGGTTGCACGAGAAGAGTGGTTCTACGTGGTGATTATCGAGAGCAAGCCCATCAAGTCATGCAGCCAAGCAGGAGATGCGTCGTCGCAGTTTTCTCCCGATAAGCGTCGAGCGGTTGAGCCTCTGTTGCAGACCGAAACGCTCATTACATTGCGCCACGATGTTCCCCCGTATGTCAGTGAGGCGGAGTATTACGATGGTGTAAATCAAAGTTTTAATTTCCTCGCTGTGTACGCAGGAAAAACCAAGTCGGAAGCAACCAAATTTCTCAAGGGCTTCAAAGCGCGGGTTGGCACGCAGTTTCCAGATGCCTATTTGCGGCGCATTCGGCGCGAACACTATACGCCTGATTGGGATTAAAGTTCATTTGACCGTTCAAACCTAAACAACGAGCCTTGTTCAAAAAAATTCTCATTGCCAATCGCGGCGAGATTGCCATGCGCATCATCCGCACCTGCCGCGAAATGGGCATCAACACTGTTGCGCTGTATTCGACAGCGGACGCCGATTCACTTCATGTCAAATACGCCGACGAAGCCGTCTGCATCGGCGCACCACCCGGCAAAGAAAGCTATCTCAACATTCCACGCATCATTGCGGCTGCCGAAATTACCAACGCCGACGCGATTCATCCGGGCTACGGCTTTCTTTCGGAACGCGCTGAGTTCTCGGAAGTCTGCCAACTGTCGAACATCAAGTTCATCGGGCCTTCGCCAGAGATGATTCGAAAAATGGGTGATAAGAACACCGCCAAAGACACAATGAAAGCCGCCAATGTGCCAACTATTCCGGGCAGCGAGGGGCTTGTCGAGAAACTCAGCGATGCAGTTGAAACTGCCAAACACGTTGGCTATCCGATTATCATTAAAGCGACAGCAGGCGGCGGCGGCAAAGGGATGCGCGTGGTGCAGCAGGAAGCCGACCTCGAGAAAGCTTTCAACACCGCACGCAGCGAAGCCGAAAAAGCCTTTGGCAATGGCGGCGTCTATATCGAGAAATTCGTCGAAGAGCCTCGCCACATTGAGATTCAAGTCTTGGGCGACCAATACGGGAACGTCGTTCACTTCGGTGAGCGCGACTGCTCGGTGCAACGCCGTCATCAAAAGCTGATTGAAGAAGCCCCATCGCCGATTATCGACGACGAGCTTCGCGCGCAAATGGGCGAAGCAGGCGTGAAAGCCGCCAAAGCAATTAACTATGAGGGCGCTGGCACAATTGAATTTCTGGTCGATAAACACAAGAAATTTTACTTCATGGAAATGAACACGCGCATTCAGGTCGAGCATCCTGTAACAGAAGAAATCTGCGACGTGGATTTAATCAAGCAGCAAATTTTAGTGGCGAGCGGCAAAAAAATTTCGTTCAAAAAAATTACCACAAAGGGACACTCGATTGAATGCCGCATCAATGCCGAAGACCCTGAAAACGACTTCCGCCCGTCGGCAGGCGAATTGAAGGTCTTTCACACGCCGGGCGGACACGGCGTCCGCGTCGAGACCCACGCCTACGCCGGCTACCGCATTCCACCCTACTACGACTCCATGATTGCCAAGCTCATCGTTCATGCGCATACGCGCGACGAAGCCATTGAGCGAATGCTGCGGGCGCTGGACGAGTTCATCATCGAGGGCATTAAAACCACAATTCCGCTCCACAAAAAAATCATGCGCTCCGAGCTGTTTCAGAGCGGCAAGTTCGATACCAGCTTCATTGAGAAAACACAGATTTTGAAATCGCTCTCCACCAAACCGTAACGGTGCTGGTCTCTCGGTTCAACAGCCCGCGAACGTTTTGGGCGATGAGTATCTCTGTCGTGAATTTATAGCAGGGTTGGCGTGTTAATCGCGCTACCGTTACATCTGATTTTTATGAGACAACGACTCCTGTTCCTGTGCGTTTTTTTTATGCCGCTTGCAAGTCAGGCGCAGCGCGCAAACGATTTTGAGATTGCCGAAGCACTGTTTCAAGCAGGCAATTACGAGAAAGCTGCCGAACTCTTCGAGAAGCTCTATCAAACCAACGCGACCCAGATTTTCGTCGTCGAGCGCTTGCGCGAATCGTGGTTTCAACTGCGGGCGTTTGATAAGCTCATTCCATTTCTGCAAAAAGAACTGGCGCGCCAGAAGAGCGGCGGCGCAAAGATTGCAATGAAACTCCAACTCGCCCAGTGCTTTATTGAAAAAAACGAGCGCGAGAAAGCTGACGCCGTGTTGAACACTCTCTGCGACGACTGCGCAATGCTTGCGCAATTTCGTTCCGTTATCTTTGCCTTGCAGCGCGGAAAGTTCTACGAGTATGTGGTTAAAACTGCACAACAAGCGCGACAGGCTATGGGCAATCAAACGCTCTTTGCCGATGAATCCGCTGAAGCCTTCGTCCTGCTCGGCAGATACAAAGAAGCGACCGACGAATTTTTGAAAGTGCTCCGAGACGACGTGGCAGACTTTAGCAAAGTGCAAGCGCAAATTTTAAGCTACGCAAGCAAATCCAATCCGACTGTCCTGAAAGAAACGCTTGCAGCAATGGAACAAGCGCGAGACCGATTTCCTGCCTCAACGCTTGGACGGCAGTTTCTCTCGCAACTCCTAACGCAGCTTTATATTGAGTCGGGCAACATTGAGGGCGCGTTTGAGGAGACGGCAGCGCGCGATAAATTCATGGGTGCGCGAGGCGCACAGTTGCTTGGCTTTGCGCGCACGGCGTTAGACCAAAAGGAAGTATCCATCGCGCGCCGCGCCTATCAAAAAATCATCGCTGACGCCGAAGATGTCGCGTTTGTTCAACGCGCCAAGTTGGGGCTCGCCCGCGTCTTGGAACGCGAAGCCGACCTGCAGCCCGCCTCGCGCAACGAGAAACTCCAACAAGCCGTGAACGCGTATCGAGATTACGAACAAACCTATTGGCTCACGATGGATATGCCCGACGTGTTGCTCTCTTGGGCGATGTTGGAATTCCAAAAGTTAGGCAATCTGGACGCAGCGACTGTAACCGCCAAACGGCTCTTGGAACGCTTTTATGAATCGCAGCCTGCACGTGCAGCAGAAGTCTTGCTGGCGAAAATCAAGTTGGAAAAAAACGAGTTCAACGGGCTGGCGCAATCCCTGACCACCCTGGCCAATCATCCGAATGCATCGCCAGAAATTCGCGCCGAAGCCGCCTTTACGCTTGCCCGCGTGCAGTTCTATGAACATCGCTTTGAAGAGGCTTTGAAAACGGTGAGCGATGTCGATGTCGCCCGTAACGCTGGAAACGACGCACTCGAGTTGCGGCTGTCGCTCATCGAAGCCTTTGGCGACACGGCGCGCAATCCCGCGTCATTGGAGTCGCTGAAGTCTTACGCCGACGCAATGCGGCTTATCGCACAGAAAAAGTTTGTTGATGCAAAAGCGATGCTCGAAGCAATGCGTGCGCTATTTCCAACGTCAAAGTTGCTCGACGACGCGCTGATGCAAAAAGGCAGACTCGATGAAAACACTTCGCCTGCCCAAGCGGCACAGACATACGACGACCTCGTGAAAGCCTATCCGAAAAGTTTTTACGCCGACCGCGCACTTTGGCGACTCGCCGACCTCTCCGAAACCGAGCTGAAAGACAAAGCCAAAGCCGCTGACGCCTACGAGCGACTCCTGCGCGACTACCCGCGAAGTTTCCACGCCAAAGACGCCAGAGAGCGATTGCGAAAATTAAAAGAGACAAGCTGAAATACCTTGTAAAGACAAGCATCTGCGAGAAAAACGATAAACATCAATTTCATTATGCGCTACGATTTTATTGTAATTGGTTCGGGAATGGGCGGAATGAGCGCGGCAGCGTTGCTGGCTAAATACGGCTTTCGCGTCTTGACGCTCGAAGCGGCACATGTGCCGGGCGGATGCTCATCGTCCTACGTCATCAAAAAGGACGGACGAAAATTTGTGTTCGAGTCAGGCGCGACGACGATTGTCGGTCTCGACGACCATCAGCCATTGAGCTATCTTGAACGCGAACTTGATATGAAGTTTCCGGTGGTCGAGCTAAACCCGTCAATGACAGTTCATATCAGCGGCAAAGCCGTTACGCGCTATAAACATCGCGACCAATGGATACGAGAATGTTACGACAAATTTTTTGCAGGCACATCGGTCGATGTCGAGCGCGTCTCGGCGTTTTGGAAACTCGTGTTCGACTTGTCCGATTTCGTCTGGAAAGTCTCGGAGCGCAACGCCGCCTTTCCGCCAGAGAGCGTTTCAGATGTATGGGAGCTCTACAAAAAAAATCCCATCGGCGATTTCCCAAAGCTCGTTTATCTCTTTACATCTGCCTTCAAGGTGATGTGCGATTACGGTCTGGATGCCAGCGACGACTTCCGTCGATTCTGCGACGAGCAACTGATGATAACCGCGCAAGCCTCGTGCGAAAAAGTTCCGATGCTCTACGCCGCGCCGTGCCTTGCCTATACAAGCAGTTCAAATTATTACGCTTACGGCGGAATGATTTCGATGATGAACGCGCTTGTCGAAAAATATCAATCGCTTGGCGGCGAGATAGCGTATCGAGCGCGCGTAACCCACATCACTCAATTGCGCGATAAAACCTATCAAGTGAACACCGAATCGGGAAACACATTTGAAGCGCGAAACCTCATTAGCAACGCCACGATTTGGAACATGGCGGAAATGACCGACGGAAAATTGCAGTGCCATTTTCAAAAGCTCTCGAAGAAATTTCCATTTGGCTGGGGCGCATTCACCATGAGCCTCGCGGTTGAAAATACATTGCCCGACGACCTCTCGCTGCATCACCAACTCATTCTCGATGGCAAAGTCCCTTTCTGCAACTCCGACTCGATTTTCGTCTCGCTCTCGATGCCCGACGACCGCGAGCGCCAGCCCGATGGCACGCGGTTGCTGGCTGTCTCGACGCACACAAAACCCGATGTGTGGTTTACGCCCGAGGACTACGCGCAAAAAAAATCTGTCGTCGAGAACTTCATCCTTTCTAAAATTGAGCAAACGATACCGGGCTTTTCGCGTGAAAAGATTTTGTTCAAGAACGCCTCGACGCCGAAATCGTGGCAAGAGTGGGTGTATCGAAAACAGGGCAGGGTCGGTGGCATTCCAAACACATTGGAAAAAAACGTGTTCGAATTAGTCGGTGCGGCGACGCCGTTCAAAAACCTGTATTTGGTTGGCGATACGGTCTATCCCGGGCAAGGCATGGCAGGCGTGTGTTTATCGGGACGCAATGCGGTCTATCGAGCGTTGCAGCATGAACTTCCGCCGCTTAAACTCTCGACGCCCACGCGCTCGCTGGAAAAGAAACTTGAAACAACGCCTGAATGGTGAAGAGCCTGTTGAATCCCATGTGCGGCTGCGTGTGGCGGCATTGCTCGTTGTGGTGGTCGATTTGGTCGATTTGAATCCTAAGTTGCTGAAAATGGCACATCTCTGCTGCCAGAAAAACCTCGTAAAATCAGCCAATTAGCGCAATGGAAAGTTGCAATCCCCAGTGCGTTTGCGTAAGTTTGCATCGGAAGTGTTTCGGCTTTTGAAGTTTTAAAGCCCTTTGGGGTAAGGAGCGCAGTTGTATGATGACGCAATTTTTCTCAACAAAAGAACTCTCAGAGTTTTGCGCTGTCGGCGAAACGACGGTCAAACGCTGGTCGAACATGGGACTTATTCGCCACCATAAGACCGTCGGCGGACACCGGAAATTCAAGTTGGAAGATGTGCTGGAGTTCATTAGCAAGAACAACATCACCGTTCCGGCAGAAAAGTTGGAGCGACTGACGACTGAGAAAAAATATGCAGAGAGCCTCGACCTCAATTCTGAAATTTTGCTGGTTCGTGGCGATTTAGATGGGCTGGGCGCTAAGTTGTTGGAACACCTGCTCGCGTTCCGTAAAAACGAAACCGATGCCTTGCTCAGCAAAGCCGTCGACCAAGGAATTCCGATTGCCGTGATCTTTGACAAATTGATTGCGCCCGTGATGCACCGCGTGGGCGAACTGTGGAGCGAGAAGAAACTCGGCGTTGGCGAAGAGCATATCATCACCAACATTCTGACCGAGGCGATTTTGCGCATCAAAGCCCGCAACGAAGTTGATTTAGGGCTTGCGCCGAAACCTGACGAGACCACGACGACTCGACCAACCGACGACGTGATGAGCAGCGACAAGTTCCTGTCTCTTTACGAAAAACAAGCCTCTGTAATTTGCACCTGCCCCGAGTCGGAATATCATCAAGTAGGCTTGCTCGGCGCGTCGCTTGTGTGTCAAAGTTTAGGATTCAAAGTCAATTACGTTGGAGCCGCTGTGCCATTCAAAGACTTGGAACATGTGGTTATGGAAATGCACCCGACGCTTGTCTGTATGTCCTTTACCATCGCAAAACTGTCGCCAGCGACATACCGCCGCTATGAACTCTTCCGCAAGTTCTTAAAGAAACACGGTGTGCGGTTTATCATTGGGGGGCAATTTCTACGCGAAACTAAAAGCCAGCAGCTCAACGCGGATTTTCGCGCTCGGAGTTGCAGCGAATTAGAACAGTATTTGAAAGAGAACTTTGAGCTTGGCAAGGCGCCGCAAAATGAACGATTTGCAGCAATAAACACCGTCGCCTACGCCAGCTAAGTTTCAAGCCATGGAGTTTTGTTCTGTTCTTTACAAAGTTTGAAGCAGTACCAAGTGCTTATGCGGTGGCGAGCTGCATAGGTTGGTCAAACTTTCAATCGCACGGTTCAGAGGATTAAAAATGAACGCTTAACCCGTCTGAACTTTTTTTAGCAGTTGAATCAGAAACTTCAAACTATTAGAAAGGGAGAGATTACTATGGCTGACCAAGACACGCCAACCGGCGGCACGCCGAGCGGCGGAGGAGACAAGAAACCCGCGCCAAAGGCGGGGCTTCAAGCGGCGGCGAAAAAGCCGGCGGCCGCTGCGGCCGCGCCGGCCGCAAAAGCGGCTCCAAAAGCCGGAGAAACAAAAGTCGCCGCCGCACCCGCGAAACCCGTCGTGATGGAGGCAGACGTTTCTGATATGAAACGTTTCATTCTCAAACGCACGGAAACCCGCACGACCAAGTGGTTCCAAGCCTTCGACCTCGAGAAGCTCGATGACGAACAAGTCTTCGGCGGACACCTTGCGCTCTTAGGCACGCTGGGCATCGTGATGGGTATTTATTACATCTCCGGCATTCAAGTCTTCCCGTGGGGCGCAACAGGCTTCTACGACAACTGGTTCTACCTGACCATTAAGCCGCGCATGGTCTCGTTAGGTTTAGACACCTACAGTGCCGAGACCGCTGACTTGATGGAAGCCGCCCGAAAACTCCTGTGGATGGCAGGTATTCACTTCGTTGTGGGTGCATTTGTCATCTTCGGTGGCTGGCGTCACTGGACGAAGAACCTCTATAACCCCTTCACGGGCAAGACCGGCAACTTTAGAGACTTCCGTATGTTCGGCGACATCATTCCGGGCGGACTCGGTGGCCGAAGCGCGAAAAACTACTCGGAAGCTCTGGGCGCACACACCATCTACCAAGCATTTCTCTTTTTGGTATGGGGATTTATTATGTGGTTTGCGCTCGACATTAGACCCGAGCCGAACTTTAAGACCATCAACAGCGAAGCCTTTATGTCGTTTGTATGGGCAGCCGTGTGGTTTGCCGCAGGCTTTTATTGGTGGGCGAATCCGCCGCGCGCCGCCGAACATTTGAACGACGACCTCAAAGCCATCTTCTCGGTTCACCTCACCTCGATGGGCTACATTAACATCGCGCTCGGCTGGCTGGCATTTGTCGCGTTCCGTCAAGACCAGTTCTTCTACAACCAGTTGAATGAACTCGTCTTTTACATCTACGGCGAGCCGTTCAACCGTGTGGGCTTCGACGAAAACGGCATCACTGACCTGAAGAAAGTCGAGTATACGGACTACGCGCCCTACGCCATTCTGCCCAAGAACGGCGCAACCTTCGGCATGGCTCAAACGGTCATCAACCTGCTCGCGTTCAACCACGTGATTTGCGGATTCCTGTATGTCTTCGCGGGCGTCTTTCACGGCGGACAGTATCTCTTGAAGATTCAAATGTCGGGCTTATACAGCCAGTTGAAATCGAAATGGATTGCGCTCGGACGCGACAAAGAGTTCCAAGTCAAATTCGTCGGCACCATCATGGTGCTGTGCTTTACGACGATGATTTCCGTCTATGCCGTGATTTGCTGGAACTCGCTCTGCGAACTCAACATGATGGGCGCGAACATTACGATGAGTTTCTACTGGTTGAAACCGCTGCCAATGTGGCAATGGATGTTCAACGACCCGTCGATTAACGACTGGTGCGCATGGCACGCGATTACCGCCGGCTGGCTCTTTGCCTCGGTCGCCACATCGCGCATCGCCTTCTTCTCGCACACATCTGCGCTGTGGGACGACTTGGGCTTGAAGAAAAACTCGTTCTCGTTCCCGTGTATCGGTCCTGTGTATGGTGGCACATGCGGCGTCTCGATTCAAGACCAACTCTGGTTCGCAATTCTCTGGTCGGTCAAGCCGCTCTCGGTGATTGAGTGGTATATCGACGGCGGTTGGCTTGCCTCAATGAACTACGGCATGGCGGTCGCCGATTGCAACGCTTGGGACAGCATCGCCAAACTGAAATTCCACTACACCGGCGGCGTCTTCTACTATATGTGGACGGAAACGCAAGCAATTTGGGCAAGCTCGCACTTGACGGTCGTCCTGCTGCTTGGACACTTAATTTGGTTCATTAGTTTCGCCGTGTGGTTCAAGGACAGAGGCTCGCGGCTCGAGGGCGCAGATGTGCAAACGCGCACTATTCGTTGGCTCGGAAAGACGTTCTTAGGACGCGACGTGAAATTCCGCTTCCCTGTGCTGAACCTTTCGGACTCGAAGTTCGCCGGAACGGTGCTGTATTTTAGTGGAACATTTATGCTCGTCTGGCTCTACGTTGCCAACGGGTTCTATATGACCAAAGACCCCGCGCCGCCGCCAGTCAGCGACGCTGCCAGAGCAGGAAGCGATATGCTCTCGCAGGTGGTCGATTTCTTGCTGAAAATGATTGCATAATCGGCAAGACGCAGCGTGATTTGAAAGACACGGGGGGTTTGAGCAGTATCGTTCAAGCCCCCTTTTTTTTCCGAGTAACGCGAATCAATGAAAAGACGCCGTGGTTTGGGGAACAAACAAAAGAGTATTATCATTAACCAAATCAAATCTCAATTAACTCACTTTCCAAATGGAGGAAATCCATGGCAGAAGCAAAAGTCAAAAAGCGTGTAAAGAACAAATACGATATTATTGAAAATCTTTGCATTGCTTGCGGGTTCTGTTTAGACCAATGTCCGCCGAAAGTCAACGCCATTGGCGTGAAAATTTACGGCGACGTGCAAGAGGGCGGCTTCCGTTACTACATTGACCAGAAGGCATGTATCTCGTGCCAACTCTGCTTCGATGTCGACGCGTGTCCGTCGGGCGCGCTGATTGAAGTGCGACCGGAAGGCGATATTCTCGACTTTCGATTCACGCCCGAAAAGCGGCTCGAGCTCTATGACAAGCCGTTCTTCGCCCGTTAAACGGCGCAACCGTTCCGCAAAAAGTCCCGACAACCCATCGGGACTTTTTATTTTGCAGCACACAAACGCGGGAATTTCACGACAAGTGTTTTATTTTCACAAATCATTTGCTTCCAGATAACCTTTCAACAAAAAACGACAATGTCAGACCGATACAGCAAACTTTTCGCCGCCTACACCGACGCTATCACGTATGCCAAACTTCCGAAAGAGACGGTTCACGAAGTCAAACGACGCATTCTGGACAGTTTCGGGACGGCGATGAGCGCAATGGGCGAAGACACGCCGAAAGCCGTGCGCAACTATGCCTACGATTACGCGCTTGCGCCCGGCCAGCGCGGCGGCACGCTCTGGGGAACGGCAACCAAAACGCCGCCTGAAATGGCGGGCTTCGTCAACGGCGTCGCCGTGCGCTATCTCGATTTCAACGACACATTTCTTTCCAAAGAGCCGCTGCACCCGTCGGATATGATTGGCGCGCTAATGGCACTCGCCGAATGGAACGGCAACACGACAAAAGAACTTATCACTGCCATCGCCGTCGCCTACGAAATTCCAATCAACCTCTGCGATGCCGCAAGCCTGCGCAAAAACAAATGGGATCACGTGAATTATATTGCGATTGGGACTGCCTGCGGAGCCGCGAAATTATTGGGCTTGACGGGCGAGCAGGTCGAACACGCCATATCAATTGCAATTGTGCCTCATGCGTCAATGCGCCAAACGCGGGCAGGTGAACTCTCGATGTGGAAAGGCGCCGCCGCCGCGAACTCCGCGCGCAATGCTGTCTTTGGTGCGCTGCTTGCCGCAAAAGGCGTCTCTGGTCCGTATCAACCCTTTGACGGTGAAATGGGATTTTTCCGACAATTGCTCAACGGCGAAAAATTCGACGAGAAATTCCTCAAAGGCATGGAAAAGAAAACCCCACCGAGCCGCATTATGGATACCTACATCAAGTTTTGGCCCGTTGAGTATCACGCGCAAAGTGCCGTCGATGCCGCGTTGAAATTGCATAAACAAATGAACGGCGCAAAGTTGAAATCGCTCCACATCGACACGTTCAAAGCCTCTTACGAAATCATCGCCAAAGACCCTGAAAAGTGGGAGCCGAAAACGCGCGAAACCGCCGACCACTCAATTCAATACATCACGCTCGTTGCGTTGATGGACGGCAAAATTACAAAAGAGTCGTTCTCGCATGAACGCATCTTCGACAAGACCACGCGCGCGATGCTCAAGAAAAATGTAACGCTCGCCGAAGACGATAAGCTCACCGCAGGCTATCCATTCGGCATTCCGAACCGCATTACGGCGACGACCGACGCAGATAAAAAACTCTCGCTCGAGGTCAGCTTCCCGCGCGGACACGCGCAAAACCCAATGACCGACGACGAAGTCGTCGAGAAACTCACGGCGAATACCGAACACTGTTGGACGCCCGCGCAACGCGACCGCGTCGTCGACTTGGTGTTCAGTTACGAAAAGCATAGCGTCGCCGACATTGTCGAGGCAATTCGCGTTTAGTCGATTTTCAACGCGAGCGATGAATGATGACTCTTTCAGTTTATTATTCGTCGCTCATCATTCATCATTTTTATGACTTGGCTCGTGAGCGAAGCGTCGTCCGATTCCGCCGGAAAACGCTTGAAAACACTGATAGAGCGGGACGGCATCATTAAAGCGCCGGGCGTCTTTAACGCTTTGGTCGGGCTGTCGGCAAAGAAGGTCGGATTCTCGGCAGCGTATTTTTCCGGAGCAGCGTTCTCGGCGTCGATGGGACTGCCCGACTTGGGACTCTTCACGCTGTCGGAACTTGCCGACAATGTCCGCACGATTGTGCGTGCAACCGATTTGCCGATAATTGTCGATATTGACACTGGCTTCGGCGAGACGCTGAACGTGATGCGAACGATTCGTGAACTCGAGGACGCTGGCGCAGCCGCAGTGCAGATGGAAGACCAAGTGATGCCGAAAAAATGCGGACACTTAGACGGCAAGGAAATCATCTCGGCGCAAGAGATGATCGAAAAAATCCGTGCCGCCAAATCCTCGCGCAAAGAGATGCTCATCGTCGCGCGCACCGACGCAAAAGCCATCGCGGGAATCGACGAGACAATTCGCCGAGCCAATCTTTACGCCGAAGCGGGCGCAGATGTGATTTTCCCCGAAGCCTTGCAGACGGAAGAGGAGTTTAAACTCGCCGCGAAAGAAATCCGCGCGCCGCTCTTGGCAAACATGACCGAGTTTGGAAAAACGCCATACATTTCCGCCAGAGAGTTCGAGGCATGGGGATATAAAATCGTCATCTATCCTGTTACTGCGCTGCGCGTGGCAATGAAAGCCGTCGAAGGCGTATTCGCAGAATTGATGCAAAGCGGCACGCAAAAAACTTGGGTCGACGACATGCAAACGCGCAAAGAACTCTACGAACTCATTCGCTACCACGACTATGAAGCGGCAGACAAAGCATTTGCAACTGAGAAACATCGTTAAACAAGATGCGGCTTGCGGGCAAGCAATAGTGCGCGTACTTAACTCGGCAATTCGACGAGCCGAGGGCTGGCAATCACTCATAATTTCTTTCTATCGACAACCATTAAACATCCGACTTGTATGAGCGAACAATTCGTCCCGGGCTTGGAAAACGTCCCTGCGGTAAAAACCAAAGTCTCCGCGCTCGATGTCGTCAAAGAGAAAATCATTATTCGCGGTTACGACTTGATTGAACTCGCGCAAACTGTCTCATATCTCGACGTCGCGCACTTGCTTATCTACGAAAAATTGCCCGACGCTGCCGACGCCACGCGCTTCGCCGACGACATCCGAAAAGAAATGGCACTGCCCGACGCGATGTACGACGTCTTCGAGAAATTGCCCAAGGGTATGGACGCAATGGATTTGCTTCGAACAGGTCTCTCAATTCTGGCTGGCTACGAAGACCACAAACTGCTTGCCGATAACTCCAAAGCGGCGAACATTCAGAAAGGCATAAAAATCCTCGCCAAAGCACCTGCAATTATGGTCAACGCCTATCGCGCCAATCAAGGACAAGTCATCGTCAAGCCCGACCCAGCGCTGTCGTTCTCCGAAAATTTTCTTTACATGATTCAAGGCGAGAAGCCCAATGCCGACACTGCCAAAATGTTCGACATGATTCTCACCTGCTACATCGACCATGAACTGCCAAACTCCACCTTTACGGCGCGGGTGATTGCATCAACATTGGCGGACATCTACGGCGCGATTGTCGGCGGCGTTGCTTCGCTCAAAGGACCGCTGCACGGCGGCGCAAACGAGGCGTGCGTTTATATGATGCTTGATGTATTGCAAAACGGCGGGTCGGCAAAAGCGGAGGAACTCATTATGGGAAAACTCGCACGCAAAGATAAAATCATGGGATTCGGACACCGCGTCTACATGAAAAAATATGACCCGCGCGCGTGGCTCTTAAAAGACTATGTTCCAAAACTCACCAGCCGACACAAAGACGGCGAGGAACTCTACAAAATTTACCAGACGATTGAACGCGTCATGGCGCGCGAGAAAGGCATCTACCCCAACGCCGACTACCCGATTGGCTTGATGTTCTACTTGCTCGGCATCCCGATTGACCTTTACACGCCGATTTTTTTCTGTTCGCGCATCGCCGGACTCGTCGCGCACATAACTGAACAACACAGCGACAACCGACTTATCCGTCCTCGCGCGCTCTACGACGGTGCAGAAGACTTACATCCGCCAAAAGCATGAAAAGAGAATCGCTTTGATGCGGAACGCGGCAGCATTACATTCCAAAATCCTGCGTTGTTCAACATTGAAAAAAGGAGTAAGAGTATTATGATAACCATCAAAAAAATTCTTTGTCCGACCGACTTCTCGGAGACCTCGCGCAACGCGCTGCGCTATGCCAAAGAATTTGCAATGGCAATGAACGCTAAACTCATTCTGCTTCATGTTGTCGAGCCGATTGCGGCAACCGCAGAGACTGTGCCGTTTATTTCCGAAGCTGAGTTGGAAAAAACTGCCCGCGAAGAATTAGATGACCTTATCCGAAAAGACTGCCCGCCGTCGCTTGCCATCTCGACCCTCATCAGTGTTGGGCTGTCGAGCGATGTGATTTTGAACGCGATAAAATCCGAAGACATTGACCTCGTGGTGATGGGCTCGCATGGACGGACAGGATTGACGCGATTGCTGATGGGAAGCGTTACCGAAGCTGTGATGCGCCGCGCCACTTGCCCGATTCTCGTCGTCAAAGAACATGAAAAGGAATTTGTGAGCTAAACGCGAAAACAACGACCGGCGCACCGAAAGCAGCAT
>JPGV01000042.1 GCA_000724175.1 [Candidatus Thermochlorobacteriaceae] bacterium GBChlB
TCGGATTGCGCAGTTTTGCCAAATACGATGTTCTCGGTTTCACATTGAGTTCCGCCAAGAGTTCGTATTTGCGATTTTGTTTTTTCAATTGCGCGACCTTGCTGTTCGGGTCGAGAATGTTGCCGAAGACGATGGCGTCCGTCGGGCAGACTTGCTGACACGCCGACAAGATTTCGCCATCGACGAGTTCGCGTTTTTCATTCTTCGCCAAAATTTGCGATGTATGAATGCGTTGCACGCAGTAGGTGCATTTTTCCATTACGCCACGCGAGCGCACTGTTACTTCGGGGTTCATCGCCATTTGAACTGTCAGTGGCACTTCGCCGCCCCACACCATGTTGTCGTTCTGGAAATTGAAGTAATTGAACCGACGCACTTTATACGGGCAGTTGTTGGCACAGTAGCGCGTGCCGATGCACCGATTGTAAATCATAGAGTTCAAGCCTTCATTGTCATGCACAGTCGCGGCGACGGGACAGACCTGTTCGCACGGCGCGTTCTCGCAATGCTGACACGCGACAGGCTGATAGACCATTTCGGGATTGTTCATATCGTTGCCCGCAAAGTAACGGTCGATGCGAATCCAGTGCATGTGTCTGCCGCGCGCAGTTTGCTCTTTGCCGACAACGGGAATGTTGTTTTCGCTTTGACAGGCAATCGCGCAGGCATTGCAGCCGATACAAGCGTTCAGGTCAATCACCATTCCCCATTGATGTCCTGAATCGAGTTTAACAGGCGACTCGTAGAGGTTTGTCGGCTTGAAGTGCGGAATTTTTTTATCGACAAACTCTGGCTCTTTTTTGTATTCGGCAAGTGTGCCTTCGACGACAATCGCTCTGCCTTCCATTGTGCCGAAATACTGCGTTGAGGCAACGAGCGTCTCCGCATTTGTTTTGACAATTTCAACGCCCGTTCCGAAATCTGCCGCGTCTGTGGTGCGCAGCGCGTAGGTATTGCAGCCGACGCCATTGCCAACACGACCAACCGCAGTTCGTCCGTAGCCCAAGAGGAGCGTAACGGAGTTATCGGCGAAGCCCGGCACAACCCAAACCGGACTTTCAATTTCTCTTCCCTTGAAACGCAGTTTTACTTTCTCACGCTCATGTTCGCTAAGCGCAAAGGTTGCCTTCAAGCCCAATGACTTCGCGGTCTCTTGACTCATCAGCGCGGCGTTGTCCCATGTAACTTTCGCAATCGGGTCGGGCAGTTCTTGTAGCCAAGCATTGTTGGCATATCTGCCGTCGTAGGTCGATGGAGACGGATGAAAGACCACTTCAAGGTTCTTGCTATCCGCCGCAGTGGTTACGAATGGTTTTTCCGAGAGCAATTTTGCAACGGCGTTGCCGCCCAAGTACGTGTGCTTCGCCCGTTCTTCGAGGTCGGCGGGTTTCTCGTCTTTTCCTTTGCGTTCCATTAGCCGCGCCAAGACAGCATCAACTGTTTTCGCCCACTCGATTCGAGCGTAGGATTTTTGCGACGCGCTGTTTTCAATCACGCCGTCGTGCAACGCTTTGCGCCAGAAGTCTTCAAACGGGCCAGTTGCCTCTTTTTTCCATGTCTCACGCACGAGGTCGTAGCCTTTGACTTCAATGCCCGTCGTGATGAGATTCAGCACTTCGACGGTGCTTCTTGCGTCGGCGTAGAGCGGCGCAATAAGTGGCTGAATCAGGCTTGCGGTGCCATCGGCAGAACGTGCGTCGCCCCACGACTCCAAAAAATGCGCTTTTGGCAATTGCCATTCGCAGGCTTTGGCGGTTTCGTCGAGGTGGCTTCCGAAATGGATTGTGTGTGTTACTTTTTTGAGCGCATCGGCAAAGTTCAGGTCTGCGAGTGCGTTGTAGATTGGATTGACGCCGAGCATCACGAGCGTTTCAATGCCGCCCGCCTGCATCTCTTTAACGAAGGCGGCGAACTTTTCGCGGCTCGGCGTTACCGCGTCTTTAAAACGGCAATACGAGACAGTCTTGTCGAGATTGCCGAGCGCGTCGTTGAGCGCATGCACAAGCGCATGAACCAACGCGGGCTGCTGCCGACCAGCGACGAGAACCGACGCGCCTTTGTTGGCGAGCAAGTCTTTGGCAACGGCAGCAATCCATTTCTTATCAAAATTGTGCGACGCATACGTGCTCAGGTCAAGCGGCAGGGACAAGCCTTGCGCTTTCAATTCCAGTGCTAGCGCGGCAACAAAGGCGCCGATTTGACGCGACTGCAAGCGCAAGCGATGGTCTGCCATTGCGCCGGTCAAACTAAATGCACTCTCGACCGCATAGAGCCGATTCATCGTGTCTTTTTCGCTGGTAACGCGCCGACCGTCGATGAAGCCTCGTGCATTAACGATGTGTTCCGATTCGCGCTGGAAAATATCGGCATCGAGCGCCAGCACGACTTTCGCGTTTTGATACGCGTAGATGGGCTGCATTGCCACGCCAGTCGCTATGCGAATCCCCTCGAAGATATTTTCGCCGCTCACAGGTTCATAGACAACGACTTTCGCCTCTGGATACGCAGCGAGAAAATCATTGGTCAATCGAGCAAGCGTCGGCGAGGCAAACGATTCGGTCAGAATTGCCAAGCCTTTCCCGTTTTGCGATTTCAGGCGTGAGCTTTCGCTGCGCCAAAAGTCGACGAAGGCTTGCCACGTCGAGTCGGCGCCATTGAGCGTAATTTTTTTTGCGCGGTCGGGGTCGTAGAGATTCAAAATTTCCGCCTGAGCAAATGCGTTTGTTTTTCCGAGACTCGACGGGTGCTTTTCATTGCCCTCGATTTTCGTTGGACGGCCTTCGTGGCTCTTGACGAGAACGCCGTAAGCGTTAAGCCCAAACGGCATCGTGGTCGCGTAGTATTGCGAGAGTCCCGGAATGATGTCTTCGGGCGCTTTGACATACGGCACGATTTTCTCGACTGGTCGCCGGCACGCAGACAGCCCTGCCAGCGCCATTGACGCGCCCATCAGCGTCAGAAACTTACGGCGCGACATCGGGTCTTTGAGGTCTTCGACGCCCTCGGGAAACTCTCTTGCCGCCCATTCTTCAAATTCGGGCGTGTCCAATTTTTCTTCAATGCCGCGCCAATACGATTTTCCGTCGTGGTCTTCAGGCAGTTCGATTTTAGGCAAAATTCGTTTCATAGTCTTACTGCGGTAATCTTGCTACGGTTAACTACGGTTTATTTCGTGCGAGGTCGTGCGAGCGTGAGCTCACTCCTCGCTTACAGTTCTAAGCTGATTTCATTAGCGATGACAGCCAGAGCATTCCACTGGCGGATTCAGTTTCTTTTCCTTCTTGGCTTGCGCGGCAAACTCTGCTTGATTGACTGGCATGACATAGTTCATGTTCGTTACTTCGCTTGTCGGACGCAAATGCGGTTCGGGATTGCGGTGGCAGTCCAAGCACCAGCCCATCGAGAGTTGCTCGACTTGCATCACGACTTCCATTTGTGCCACATTGCCGTGGCAACTCTGGCAGCCGACGCCTGCGCCGACGTGCGCACTGTGGTTGAAATAGGCGTAATCCGGCACTTTGTGAATTTTCACCCACTCAATTGGTTTGCCATTCGACCAACTTTCGCGCACAGGCAAGAGCTTCTCGCTCTTCGGCAAGATGTGTTTCTCGTGGCAGTTCATACAGGTTTGCGTCGGCGGCACACTGGCGACGGCGGATTTTTCGACCGACGTGTGGCAGTAGCGGCAGTCCATGCCTAAATCGCCTGCGTGCAGTTTGTGGCTATACGGCACAGGCTGTTGCGGGCGGTAGCCAACGTCGATTGCCTTCGGCGAGGCATAATACCAGAACCCCAGCGTAATCAGCCCGAGCAAAGCGGGAACACCAATCGCAGCGAGCGTTGGGATTTTATTTGTCCATTTCGGAAAGAGTTGAGCCATACTTCTACGTCCTTTTCTTTGTTCTTGGAGTTTTAATCAATTCAGCCGTTAGTAAAAAAGCCGTGCGAGCGTCTCGGCGCGCTCTCCGGTGAGTTTGAAAATCACGCTGTCAGCAATGAGCGCAAGGAACAACGCGAAGAGATAGACAATCGAGTAGCCGAAGACTTTTCGCATATTTTCCTTGCTGTAATTTTCCCGTGCGTCCCACACTTTTTTCGTAAAGAACGCGCCAAGTAGCACCGATGAAATCCAATACACCCAGCCGCCGAACACTGCCGCCAGCGCAAGCGTTGTGGCAACGGTAACGAGCGTGTAAATCCAAATTTGTCGGAGCGTTTCTTCATCGCCTTTGACCACAGGCATCATTGGCAGACCGACTTTCATATAGTCGTCTTTGCAGAACATTGCCAGCGCCCAGAAGTGCGGCGGCGTCCAGAAGAAGACAATGGCGAACAAAAGATAGGCTTCAAGTGCAACATTGCCCGTGATGGCTGCCCAAACGCCGATGGGTGCCATTGCGCCTGCGGCACCGCCAATGACAATGTTTTGGGGCGTATTCGGCTTAAGCCAAAGCGTGTAGAAAAATCCGTAGAAAATGATGGTGCCAAGCGAGAGCAGTGCGCTAAGCCAATTGAACATCAATCCGAAAATGAGAACGCCAACGGCGGCAATCGTGATGATGAACACCAGCGCTTGGTTAGGCGTGATTTTTTCTTGAGGCAATGGACGGCGCGATTTGGTGCGCGCCATTTTTGCGTCAATGTCGCGCTCAAAGTATTGGTTGAGCGCGTTTGCTGCACCGCCAGTCAAATAAACGGCGAGCAGAATCATCATCGCTTTGAACGGCTCGTTGAGCAGGCTGCCTTCCATAAAAAGCGCGACCGCGCCAGAGAACACCACCAAGAGCATAATTGTCGGCTTGGTGAGTTGAACGTAGCTTGCCATCACATCTTTCAGCGAGATGTGCTTCGGAGCAGCAACATCGATTTTTGGAGCGACATCATTGACTGTCATCGTGAACTTCCGTAGAAAAAAGGTTACACCCTGCGACCGGGAACTGTGCTGCGCAAGAAATCTTATGAAGTGAGAATGCAGAGGCGTAGGCAAGACTATCCATCGCTTTGAACAGCGGCACGCGCTGGGTAGCGCATAGCTGCGGGCAACTGCCAAAATAATACTGCATGGCTACTTTCATTTTCCGCTTGACCTGCCAACGCTCACTGTAAGCGTGGGTAACTCAAGCCACTACATTCATTTTTTTTGCTGAGAGCAATATACAAAAAAACCGATTCGGGTCAAAGGAAATCTTTAATTCCGCGAAAAAAATGTTCATAACCAACGTAAAACTCTGGCGTTTACGGTCGATTTAGCCGTTTTGGTCGATTTAAATTCAGTCATCGCTGTCGTCGATGCGGTGCGCTTCGCGTTGGCGCGTGATTTCTTCGCGGCGTTTGCGCTGCGTCGTCCAACTGCGCGTCTTCACAAATCGATATGCGGCGTAAAGCACCAGCACGGCGGTCATCGTCAAGCCATATTGCCGCGTTGTGTCGTTTGAACCGAGTTGCGAATAGACAACAAACGCCAAGATGAGGAACATCACGGCGAACCCGTAGCCCGCAACCTCGTTGAATGTGAATCCGCCGAGAATGCCTTTGGTTTGATTTCGCGCCCGAATCTTCGAGCCGATGCTCCCTTTTTCGGGCAGTATAATTTTTTCGTCGTCTGTCTCTTTGCCGTTTTTAGGCGCGTTGCCGTTTTGAAAATATCTTTCTTCGTTCATAGTTCGTCGGTTGAAATGATTGGACTCTTTTCTGAGTGGAAGTCTGAATATAAACCGCGCGGATTCGTCTCTGCAACATTCTCCGCTCGATTTAAGTTATATTTCGGGCAAATGGTTGAAGTATGAGCAATATGCCAACGCTTGAGACGAAGTTCATCACGCTTGCCGGGTATTCGCATCGATATGTGGAAGCGGGCGCAGGCAACGAGACCATTTTTCTCGTGCATGGATTTTCATCGTCGCTCGATGCCTTCGAGAAAGTCATTCCGCTTTTCGCGCGGACTTACCGCGTCTTGGCGCTGGATTTACTTGGATTCGGGCAGTCTGAAAAGCCGCTCAATGTCCGCTATACGCTGTCGTTATATTCCGACTTGATGCTTGAATTTTTGCGCCAAACCAACACGCTCGGCAGCGGCAAACAACTCTTTGCGGTGGGACACTCGATGGGCGGGAAGTATTTACTTGCGCTCTCGCTTCTGCACCCAAACGCACTGACGAAACTCGTCATCAGCAACACGGACGGGTTTATCTATGTGCCGTCGATGGTTCGAGCCGCCAGTTTTTGGGGCGTGCGGCATTTGGTTCGACGCATGGTGTCGAATCCCAACTTCGTGCGCAAAACGATGCAGAATGTCTATCACGACAGTTCGCTCATCACGCCCGACCATTTCAAGCGCAATGTCGAGATGGTTCAGAGCCGCGAAAACTTCGACGCCATGATGGCGCTCAACCGCGATTATCGATACCTTGATTTGCGTCGGACTGGGCTGCGCGCGCGGCTTTCGGAACTCACGTTGCCTGTGCTGATTGTATGGGGCGAGCAAGACCGGTTCATTCCGCCGAAATACGCGGCTATTGCCAAGCGCGAAATTCCGAACTCGACGCTTCAGATGATTCCGAACTGCGGACACGTGCCAATGGTCGAGAAACCAAACGAATTTGTTCAGCTTTCAACTGCGTTTTTCAACTCTTGAAATTTCACATCACGGCTATGCGCTCACGCATGTTTTTTTCTCTGTTGATTTTAACCATCGCCACGCTCGGCGGGCCACATTTGGCAGCCCAAACAGACAGCGCAGCGACCCGTAAATCCGCCGCATTGGAAAAGCCCGCCAAAAATTTTTCAGCGAAGTTTCTTGTCGCATGGTGGAACGTGGAAAATCTCTACGACCCTACGCGCACGTCCGACGCAGGCGGCGACTTCACGCCGAAGGGCAAACAAAATTGGACACAGGAACGGCTGACGCAAAAATTCAAAAACCTCGCGCAGGTCATTAAAGATATGTCCAAGGCGCGCGGCTTCGACCTGCCCGATGTGATGGGCTTCGGCGGCGTCTCGCGTCAGTGGCTGCTCGATACGCTGTTCCAAAAATATTTGAACGCACGCAGTTACCGAACCGTGTATTATGAATCGCCCGACGAGCGCGGACTCGATGTCGGCATTGTCTTCAACGCTGCAAAGTTTCAACTTGACTTTTCGAGCAACTATACGGTCAAGCTCGATTCGGGCGACGCGAAAACGCGCGACATTGTGCTTGCAAAATTGGATTACCAAGGCAGAATTTTGAGCGTCGTTTGCACCCACTGGAATAAGCCCATCGCCAATCTCGACCTTTCCGAAGAAAAGCGCGTCAAGGCAGCACGGCTCCTGCGCGGCGTCATCAACAGTCTGAGCGAAGGCGAAAAAGATAAACCGAAAACCGAAGCCGACATCGTCGTTCTGGGCGACTTCAACGACACACCCGACGCTCCCACTATCACTGATGCGCTTCGCGCCGTCGGCGACACCGCCGCCGTTGTTGCCTCTCAAAATGCGTTGCTCTACAATTTTGCTGCGCGCTATTCAGGCGTTGGCACGTATTATTTTCGCGGCAAGTGGCAACGGCTCGACCAAGCGATGGTTTCCAAAGGCATGTTCGACGCCAAGGCGTTCTTCGTCGAGCCAGACGGGTTTGCGTGTTTTTCGGCGCCGTATCTCTATGAAGCCTCGCGCCGCAGCGAGCCGTTCGGCAAACCGCTTCCCACATACTCCGAACAGCGTTACTTAGGCGGCTACTCCGACCATTTGCCGATTTCGCTCATTGTCTATTTCAAGTAACGCGCAATGCCGCCAGTTATTTCGGTCGAGCGGCTTCGCAAAGAGTATCGCTCGTTCAAAAAAGAAGCAGGGCTTGCGGGCGCGATAAAGAGCCTGTTTAAGCGCGAGTATGACCGTCGCGTCGCCGTCGATGATGTCTCGTTTGACATTGAGCGCGGCGAACTCGTTGGCTTTCTCGGTGCAAACGGCGCGGGCAAAACCACGACACTGAAAATTTTATCGGGACTGCTCTACCCAACATCGGGCAAGGTCAGTGTCTTGGGCTTTACGCCATCGGACCGTAAAGACGACTTTCGGCGACAGTTCTCGATTGTTCTCGGACAAAAAAATCAACTTCTTTGGGATTTGCCCGCCGAAGATTCGTTTCTTCTGCTCAAAGAAATCTACGAAATTCCAAACGATGACTTTCAGCGTCAGCTCTCACTGCTCACCGACCTGCTTGGTGTTACCGACAAACTCAGCGTTCAGCTTCGTCGTCTCTCGCTCGGCGAGCGTATGAAAATGGAACTCATCGGCTCGCTCTTGCACAAACCCAAAGTGCTGTTTCTCGATGAGCCGACGATTGGACTCGATGTGGTGGCGCAGAAAACGATTCGTGAGTTCATCAAAACCTACAACGAGACCGAACAAACGACCATTCTCCTCACGAGCCACTATATGCAAGACATTGAGACGCTGTGCAAGCGCGTGATTATTATTGACGCGGGCAAGATTTTTTTTGATGGCGCTCTCGAGAAAATCATCGGCGAGTTTTCGTCCGAAAAAGTTTTGTCGCTTGATTTTTCGTCGCCCGTCGAGCGCGAGCGGTTGGAGCGCTTCGGCGTCGTCGAAGACTGGTCGCCCGTCTCGGCGAAGTTGCGCGTGGCGCGCGCGTCAATTTCAAAGACGTCTGCCGAGATGCTCGCCGCGTTGCCCGTGCATGATTTGAACATTGAGGAAGTGCCAATTGAGGACGTCATTCGCAGCATTTTTGCCTCAAAGGTTTAGCACTGTTGGCGTTACGCAATCGTTAAATTTTTAGAAATGCTGTCGATTGCTTTGCAGATGTGAATTTTACCGCGCTTTTTGGCATTGTTGACGGTATTGCGCTTGAAACAAAGCGGCGTATATTGGGCAACCGTAACCATGTCAGCCAAATTTTCATCGCCAATACATTTGCAAAACACAGTCATGTTGTATGCTCGGCAAAATTCTCATTGTTGACGACGAACCTAACGTCCTCATTTCGCTCGCTGCGCTATTCAAAGAGGCAAAACCGCAGCCGATAACGGCGTCGCGCGCGCGCACTGCCTTACAAATTTTGCGTTCCAATACAGACATTGATGTAATCATCAGCGACCAGCGTATGCCCGATATGACTGGCGTTGAGTTGTTCAAAGAAGCCAAAGAAATCAGCCCGTCAACAGTTCGCATTTTGCTGACGGGCTATTCCGACCTGAACGAAGTCTTGAACTCGGTTAATAGCGGCGAAGTGTATCGATATATTCTCAAGCCATGGGACGCCCAGAAGCTCCGCACCACCGTGCGTTTGGCTTGTGAAATTTCGCAGCGCACCAAACGCTTGATGACAACGATGGGCGAAAGCGCTCCGCCGAAGCCAGTCGTTGTTGAAAAAATGCCGATTATGTTTATTGACAATAACCACACACATCTCAACTCGTTCAAGGAAATTTTCGCGCCCAACTACGTCGTCAATATCAGCAGTTCCACCGAGTCCGCGATGGATGTCTTGAAACGCTCACCGATTGCGGCGATTGTTACCGAACTCAATCTGCCCGACACCAACATGGTCGAGTTTCTGACCAGCATTAAAGCGCGTCATCCGCATACGGCAATCATCGTGCTAAGTTCGATTAAAGATTCCAACCTCGCCATTCAGCTTATCAATCAAGTGCAGGTGTTCCGCTACCTTGTTCGCCCGCTTCGGCGCGACGCGCTCGAGAACACCATTCGCACTGCCGTCGAGCTTTACAAAACCTACACGGCAACACCCGGACTTAACGCGAAAATTCAAGAAGAGGAAATTTTGGGTCTCAATCCTGCTCTGTAAGTTTCTCTGGTTGCGCTTGTTTGTCGAATGCGGAAATACTTGTTCGTCTATCGCACATCGCTGCGTCGGTTCATCGAGTATCGTGGCGAACTTGTCATTGATGCGGTTGGCAAAGTCCTCATTCCGATTTCGGTTCAGTATTTGCTTTGGCGCGCGATTACCAGTTCTGCCGCCGACGGCAAAATCGCGGGCTACGACTTTCCTTCGCTTTTTCAATACAGCGTATTTAGCATTTTAATTTTCAACCTCATCAACACCGATTTCGTCGAGCGTGAAATCGCCCGCTCCATTCGCGAAGGCGACTTGAATAAGTTTCTTTCCAAGCCAGTCGATTTTGCGTTGTATTACTTTATGGTGTTTGTCGCCGATTGCACGCCCGTGATGTCAGCTGGGGTAATCGTCTATGCGCTCTCTGCGCTCTTCGGCGCGGTTGCCGCCAGCTTTGTCAATTTTATTTTTGGCGCGCTGATGATTGTTGCAGCTATGATTGTCGCATTTCACTTGGCGTTCCTCATTGCGCTCTTGGCATTTTGGATGGACGAAATCTGGACGCTGACGACGATGAAAAATCTCACGCTGTGGTTTCTGACAGGACAGCTCATTCCGCTCGATATGTTTCCCAATTCAGCGCAGCGCATCTTAAAGTTCCTTCCGTTTGGATACTTGTCGTTTTTTCCCGCGAAAATTTTTACGGGCAGCCTTGCCGTCGGCGAGATTTTATTCGGCTTCGCGGTGGTTTGTTCTTGGGCGATGCTGCTGTATCTTTCAGCGCGATTGTTTTGGAACTACGCACTGCACAAATACGGCGCATTCGGCGGATAAAAACTCTCTTGACATGAAACTTGCCATTGGCAGCGATGAGCGCACAGCGCTTACCGACGCAGTTATCGCGGAACTTGAATCTAAGGGGCATTTGGTTGTGCGCTTCGGCGCGCTCTCGGAACAGTCGTCCCCGGCGGAACGTCGGTGGACATCCGCAGCGCACGCCGTGGGCAACGCCGTTGCGCGAGGTGGGTGCGACAACGGCATTTTATTTTGCTGGACAGGCACAGGCGTCTCGATAGCAGCCAACAAAATTCACGGCATCCGCGCCGCGCTCTGTATTGATGCCGAAACCGCCAAAGGCGCACGACGCTGGAACGATGCGAATGTCTTGGTGATGAGCCTTCGCTTAACATCGGAGGCGGTTGCCAAGGAAATTCTCCGCGAGTGGTTCATCACACTGCCCGATTCAGATTTGGAAAACAGCGCCTGTCTTGCCGCGCTTGCAGATATAGACGAGGCGAATAGAAATCGTTTGGAAAAAATTTGACAATAAGATGTCAACAAAAAAGCACCTTCAAACAACATCGGGCAATAGCGCAGAGACCCCGCTTGTCGGCATCATCATGGGGTCAGATTCCGATTTGGAAACCATGCGCGAAGCGGCGTCTGTTCTCGCCGAATTTGCGGTGCCATTTGAAATGAAAATCATCTCTGCGCATCGCACGCCCGACGACATGGCGAGCTATGCAAAATCTGCGCGCCGGCGTGGCTTGAAGGTCATCATTGCAGGCGCAGGCGGCGCAGCGCATTTGCCCGGCATGACTGCCTCGCACACCACTTTGCCCGTCATTGGCGTTCCAGTTCCATCGCGCACGCTCTCTGGCATCGATTCGCTTTACTCGATTGTACAGATGCCCACGGGCATTCCTGTCGCCACCGTCGCTATTGGCAACGCTAAAAACGCGGGCTTGCTTGCCGCACAGATTTTATCGACGTTCGACGACGCGCTCTCGGAAAAACTTGACGCCTATCGCAAACGCCTTGCGTCGGAATCGCGGAAGAAGAATCAAAAAATCAATGCCGTCGCTTCGCCCGACCCGATTTGATTTTTCCTAACGCCGTCCTATCTTTCGTTTCCTGTGGTTGTTTCGACACGCTCGATTCAGACGGGGTTGACTCAAATTTATTTTCACTTAACACACTTCACTGCGCTATGTCGAAACAGCCGCCTGCCCAGTCGTTTAGCGACACCGACTTTAAACTCGACCCACAAAAAGAAGCAGAGTTTTACAAAATCGTTGAAGAAAAATACGGCGGCGATTTGCACGCAGCACTGCACCGCGCCGTAGATTATTTTCTGATGCACGAAAAGTCGCGCTCGCTCAAACAAGTCTCGGACACCTTGCGCGAAATTCAAGGGAAGATTTCGCACATTCGTGAAATGACGTCGCAGCTCTCGAATACGGTCAAAGACATCAACGAGACTAACGCCAAACTCCAAGAGCGGCGCGCTGCCGACCAATCCTCTCCGAAATCGCCGTAGCCAGCACCACGGTCGTTCTCTTTATCGCGCTTCTGAATCCGCTGCGAGCATCGTATTTTCAAGGTGTTCAACCTCAACTCAAACTTCTTGCAGTATGGCAAAGATCAGAATTACAGATACACGCGCCTCGCAAGCTTTGTTGGAAGAAGAAGCAGAACGCGCATTTTGGACATCGTTCCGTGCAAAGTATCAGCCTCCGTTTCTCTTGCTTGTATTGTTTTTTGTCGGCTTGCTGGTTGCGGCTTGGATTGTCTATAAGCCGTCGCTTTCGGCAATGCTGCTTGGCATTCTGGGCATTTATCTTTTCTCGCGCATTCTTTACAACGCCATCTTCGGCGGTCACATCAAATCGCGCGACGTTTGGATAATGATTTTGCTGTCATTTGTAATATTTGTCGATATAGTCGGTGCCGGTCTCTCACATCTTCACAAGCTCGAGTCGCGTTGGGCGCTGCTGGCCAAGCCTACGCGTTTTCGCGCCGCACTGGTGAAGTTTTTGGACGCGACTCAGGAACCATTGGAGCGTTACCATAAACCGATTGTCCTCTCGAGCGCGACGCTTCAAGGTCTGCAAGATGGCGCGAGGCACCTTCAATCCGTCTGGATTGCCGAAACGCCTTGCCGTCAGAGCAACCTTGACGAGGTGCTTGCCAAGCGTATGGACATTCGTCGAAATCTCGACCGCGCTATGGAGCAGCTCATTCGCGAGCCGTCAATAAGCGCTATGGTCGCCGAAGATGCAACACACCCGGTCTTGCCGCACTATCAGGCGCTTGTGAGAGAATGGGCACAAGCCACTCATGATTTGCCCGCTCCACAGCGCCGCTACGAGGAGGCGAAGGCAGCTTACTATGCCGAAATTGGAAAGTTTCCTTACAATCTATTTTACAATCGCGACGCGAATCGCTTTTACCTGGTCGGGGATTGACGCGCAAAGTGCTAATTAACTTCACTTAACCGTTTGACCATTTCATCGACTATGGCGGAACAAAAAATGCTTGAAGCCTATCTGGAAAAGATGATGACGCTTCAAATGATGCCGCGCGAAAAGCCGCTCACCGAAGCGGAGATGAAACAAACGGCACTCGACTTGGGCATGTCGGAAGCCGATTGGCAGGAATCGCGCAAATTATTTTCGGATTCATTGCAGCGCGGTCAAGGCTCGCTGGCGATGAAGAACTGGGACGCCGCAATTAAAGAATTGGAACAGGCTTACGGGCTTAATCCAAGCAGCGTTGATGCAGCGTTTGGGCTGGCGCAAGCCTATAAAGGCTTGTTCCTCGAAAGCCAACATCCCGACCACAAATTGAAAGCGGAAGATTACGCCAATCGAGCGTTGCTGGTCAATCCGTCGCACCGTCCGTCGCTGAATTTGCTTAGCGAGTTGCGCCAAACTGTAAAGGCAGTTGAAAAACAGCAGCAACGTCAAAAGGTCGTTTTCTATGGCGCCGCCGCTGCGGTCGTTTTAATTTTGTTCTTCACCTTCTCGTCGATTCGAAATTCGCTTGTCGAAAAAGAGCAAAAAGTTGAGCAGGCGTGGGCGCAGGTCGAGAATGTCTATCAACGCCGCTCTGAACTCGTGCCAAAGCTCGTCAATACGGTCAAAGCCTCGGCGGAGGTTGAGGCGAAATCGATTGAGCAGTTGTCAAAAGCCTATCAAGATGCGGCGGCGCTGGCAGGCGGAAAAAATTTGAACGCTACAGAGCTCGAAAAATTCTCGCAAAAGCAGGAGCAGCTTTCTCAACTCTTGAACGGGTTTATCGCACAAGGACAATCAAAGCCGTCGCTAAAATCGTCTCAGGCGTTCCGCGATTTACAAATTCAGTTGGAAGGCTCAGAAAATCGTATTGCAGTCGAGCGACGCAGGTTCAATCAAGCGGTTCAAGAATACAATGCTGCCGTCAAGCAGTTTCCCGCCAGCTTGTTGGGCTTCAAGGAACGCGCCTATTTCAAGGCAAGTGCCGACGCGATGAAATCGCCCGATGTGAAATTCTAACCACTTTAACACAGGCACGACTATGAACTTGCCTTTCGTCAAAAGAAGAAAATTTTTCAGCCAAGCGGACGAGCAAAAAATCATCGACGCCATCAAAGCAGCGGAAAAAAATACGTCGGGCGAAATTCGAGTTCACATCGAGCCGACTTGCAACGGACATCCCTACGAGCGCGCGCTCGAAGTTTTTGGACAGCTTGCCATGCACAAAACCGCACAGCGCAACGGCGTGCTGTTCTACCTTGCCACCGCCGACCATAAGTTTACCGTCTTCGGCGATAAGGGCATCAACGAAAAAGTTCCGTTTGGATTTTGGGACGGCGTTAAAGACGTGATGCAAACACGCTTCCGAGAGGGCGACTTTGTGGGCGGACTT
Source organism: [Candidatus Thermochlorobacteriaceae] bacterium GBChlB (assembly GCA_000724175.1). Classification (GTDB taxonomy): domain Bacteria; phylum Bacteroidota; class Chlorobiia; order Chlorobiales; family Thermochlorobacteraceae; genus GBChlB. The sequence goes on from JPGV01000042.1 coordinate 14,486, forward strand.
TCCGAAGCCATCTTGATGGCAGGCGAACAATTAAAGACGCATTTTCCGTATCAATCGGGCGATAAGAACGAACTCTCCGACGAGATTTCACAAGGGTGAAAGTGGGTTGTGTATCAAAGCTGTGTCTGTGTCATTCTGAACGCAGTGAAGAATCTACACTTTCAATGGATTCCTTCGCTTCGCTCGGAATGACGACTACTCGATGTTATGAAATTAAACACAAGTTGGATACACGACCTGAAAGCGACGCGGTTTCGCCTTCAATCAACCATTCGACGTTAGATGCGACTATTTTCAATTCTCCTCGCGGCTCTGTGTTGGCTTGCGCCGTTGGCGGTTGCGCAATCCGTCAATAAACCATTGCCGTCTGCCAGCGTTCTGCCTGCGGGCGCGATTCCGCCGCGCCCCAAAAGCTACACGCCCGTCAGCGACTACGCCGCCTTCTTGGAACAAACCCAAATCAATTCGCTCGGCAAAAAACTCATTGCTTACGAAGATTCTACCTCGACGCAAATTGTCATTGTTACCATTCCCTCGTTGGGTCAAAAAACCATCGAGCAATATACAAACGACCTTTTCGAGAAGTGGAAGCCCGGTCAGAAAGGCAAGGACAACGGCATTCTCATTGTCGCCGCCAAAGCCGAGCGTAAAGTTCGCATTGAGACTGGCTACGGCGTCGAGGGACGGCTTCCCGACGCGCTCACCAGCCGCATCATTCAGGAACAGATTGTCCCGAATTTCAAAGCGGGAAAATTTTACAACGCCTTCGATAGCGCCATTGATAAACTTGTTTATTATTTGAGCGACGAATACAGCGCCGCGCGCGACCGCGTTACGAAGCCACTCGCCGATTATGATAAAACGGGGAAACGCCTTGCCGACCTGCCCCTCTATCCACCAAAGCCCGCCGATGTTTCGATTTCCGCACTTCACGACTACGGAGGTTTCTTCCGCCGTTCAGACTCGATTAAAATTGCCGCGTATCTCAACGCCTCCACCGTGCCGATTCATGTGATAACGCTTTCTCAATGGTCAGGTAAACCATCTCTCGGCAAGTCCGCTATGAGCGATTACGGCAAGACGCTTTTGGAAATGTGGGACATGGACAAGCTCAACGGGGTTTTGATTGTGTTAAATGGCAGAACGGTGAATGTATTTCCCGCCGGCGATGCCGTCAGCAAGTTCAGCGAAGCGCGGTTAGAACAAATTGAGAGAGCCGCGACACGTGAAGACTATGTCAATAACTCCTTCGTTCACGATGCGCTACCGCTTGTCATTGAGTATGCCAATCATGCGTTTTTGTGGAGCGACATCTGGGACGCGATGAAGTCTGTTTTGCCGCCGTTACTGATAGCGGTTTCGGCTGCTATGTATGTTTTTTGTTTAGTCCGATACCGACGCACCAAGAGGGGAATGTTTGTCGTATTGGCAATGCTTGCTGGAGCGACTGGGTCTATTCTCACAGGTCTCGTTTTCGGCGCGCAGCTTGGCGCAGCTCTCTTCATTTTCAGTCTTATTAGCACGGCTTTGATTGCTGACCGCATCGACGAAAGGTTGGGCGGTGGGTCTTATACCTACGCAAGTTCAGGCGGTTCGTCGTCGTCGGGGGATTCAAGCGGCTCGTCATATTCTTCACGGTCGTCATCGAGTTACTCATCGAGCTCGTCATACTCTTCATCGTCGTCATCGAGCTATGGTGGCAGTTCGGGTGGCTCGTCGTCCGCGTGGGGCGGCGGCAGTTCGGGCGGCGGTGGCAGTTCCGGCGATTGGTGAAAAAGAAATTCGCAAATCGTTTTTTATTTTCAAAGCCATCACTTCAACGAGGAGACGACTATGAACGCGATGGAAACACTATCACCATACGAATTTGAACGCGGAAAACCGACGCCAAGTAGACATCACTCAAAATTACAAGGCAGCCGACGATTACTGCAAATATAGAAATGCAGTCAGAAGAGTTGTTCAAATAACGCCGTCGCCCGCAACGCATTAATTTTACAACACAAAGGAGACTTCTATGAACTTCTCTTTTCTCATTGCATCGCTTTTCCTAACGGCGGAATTGCTTGTCGCTCAATCGATTCCGGCGCGTCCCCCAAAATACACGCCCGTGAACGATTATACCAATACGCTCACGGCGGCGGAGATTCAATCCATCTCGAAAAAACTCATTGACTTCGAGGCGCAACAGTCGACGCAAATCGTGATTGTGATGGTCGGTTCGCTTGGCTCACGAACCGTCGAGCAATACGCCAATGAACTCTACCGCGCATGGGGCATAGGTCAAAAAGGTAAAGACAACGGCGTGCTGGTGCTCGTCGCCAAGAACGACAGAAAAATGCGCATCGAGACGGGCTACGGCGCGGAAGGCGCGATTACCGACTTAGCCGCGCAGCAAATTATCACGGACATTCTCCGCCCCAATTTCAAGAACAACGCTTACGGCAAAGGACTCAGCAAGGCGGCAGATAAATTGATGTCGCTCATTATGAACGAATACAGCAACGCTGACCGCGCCAACTCGCCAGTCGACGAAAAAGTAATTGCGACGCACCCCATTTTCCGACTTTTGCTGATAGCGGTTTCGGCTGCTATGTATGTTTTTTGTTTAGTCCGATACCGACGCACCAAGAGGGGAATGTTTGTCGTATTGGCAATGCTTGCTGGAGCGACTGGGTCTATTCTCACAGGTCTCGTTTTCGGCGCGCAGCTTGGCGCAACTCTCTTCATTTTCAGTCTTATTAGCACGGTTTTGATTGCTGACCGCATCGACGAAAGGTTGGGCGGTGGGTCTTATACCTACGCAAGTTCAGGCGGTTTGTCGTCGTCATCGAGTTCGTCGGATAGTTCATGGTCGTCGTCGAGTTCATCAGATTGGGGCGGTGGCGACTCGGGCGGCGGCGGCAGTTCAGGCGACTGGTAAGGTCGGAACGGTCAGGCGTATCATCAGCATAGTTGACTTTTTAGCAACGCTCAACCGATACATACGTATGACCGCAGAAACTTTATCCGTGCCGACGGAGGGCAGTGCCAACCACGTCAGCGTCATCAAGCCTGAGTTCTCGAGGCCGTCGAAAGTTGCCGAATGGACGCTTACGCAAATTCAAGAAGCTATCTCGCGCCGCCTGCCGCCGAAACTTCTCTCTACGCGCCGACAAGGCGGGCAAACCATTCACTACATTCCTTGGCACATCGCTGCACGGATTTTAGACAAATACGCCAAAGGCTGGGAATGGGAAATTCGAACCATCCATACCACCTCCGACCGGTTGTTTTTAGTCGGCAGGCTCTCCATTCCTACTGCTGAAGGAGTGATTTTCCGCGAGGCAACAGGCACGGAGGTTCTCAAAGAGTTGGACAAAAAAACCGGCGAGTTGAAAGAACTTTCCTATGGCGACAGCAGCAGCAATGCGGAAAGCATGGCATTCCGACGCGCCGCCGCCAAATTCGGTCTCGGCTTGTATCTCTACGACCGCGACTGACGCCTCGCCCTCAGACGCCGAAAAGCCTCGCTGCCAACGAGGCTTTTTGATTTCACATCAGAATCTCACCTATAAAATTTCGTTAGGAGATTCAAACGGAGGCTTTTTGTTTCGGCTTCATATTGAAATTGCTCGTCTTGCGGAAGACAGGCTCGACGGGTTCGCCTTTCAAATACCCCTTGACATTTTTTTCATCGACGGCTTTTTTGAGCATTGCTAAGACTTCGCGGTAGGCGTCGAGCGTGTGGGCGATGTCGGCATCGCGGTGCGAGAAACTCATGTTGTGAAATCCGCCCCACAAGACGCCGCGCTTAATCATCTCCTGCTGCACAAGCGATTTCATCTCTAACGGATTTCCTGCCTTTGCATCGAAGGTGATGATGGTGCGCACGTCGTGTCCGCTGCAAGCAGTGTAGTCAATGCCGAGTTCTCTGGCAATTGCGTTGTATCCGTCTTTTAATTTTTTGCCTTGCGCGGCAAGTTGAAGCGGCACGTTTTTCTCGCGCAGTTCCTCGATGGTTGCTTTCGTTGCTGCAAGCGACAGGGCTTCACCGCCAAATGTCGTGAAGAAGAACACATCTTTTTCGCATAGCTGCATAATCTCTTTTCGACCGCATACGACGCCAATTGGCATTCCGTTAGCAATGGCTTTCGAGAAGCACGCTAAGTCGGCATCCACCTTGAAATACTCTTGCGCGCCGCCGACCGCCATTCGAAAGCCCGTCCACATTTCATCGAACACCAGCAGCGCACCGTATTCATCACAGACCTTACGGAGCTTGTGCAGGAAATCGTCTTTCGGCAACTCAAACACCATTGGCTCTAAAATGACGCACGCAGTCTCGTGGTCAATTGAGTCTATGACCGACTGAATGTCGTTGTAGTTAAAGGTGAATGTAAGGTCTTGTGCCGCTTTCGGAATGCCTTTGTTGCGGTCGGTAACAGCGATATACCAATCGTGCCAGCCGTGATAGCCACAGCACAGCACTTTTTCGCGCCCTGTGTAAGCTCGGGCAAGCCGCACGGCAGCCGTGGTAACATCGCAGCCGGTTTTACTGTAACGCACCATATCGGCATTCGGCACGACCTCGCGTATCAATTCAGCGACCTCGACTTCGAGCGGGTGCATTTGCGAAAACGTAATGCCATCGGCAAGCTGTGCCTTAATTGCCGCATCGACTTTATCGTAACAGTAGCCCAGCACCAGCGGGCCAATTGCCATCAGGTAATCAATGTATTCGTTGCCGTCAACGTCCCAGACATGCGAGCCATTGCCGCGCTTGACATATTTCGGCGCGACGCCCTTGACAAACTGCCCCGGCCCTTTGGCGAGCGTTTGCGTGTAAGCGGGAACAAGTCCCGTTGCGCGGGCGTAGAGTTTATCCGACTCGGTAACAACGGGATAGGCTTGGTTAAGCGAGATGCTGTTTGGCATAGTTGAATGATGATTTGTGAACGATGACTTATGAAAACAGTTGATTCGGCGTTATCGTGAAATCCGCTATCGCTGGCGCTGCCGAACATACATCGTCGCCCGTGCATATCGTTACAGCTTTGAGCGAGGTATAGACTCTCACAAGTTTGTTTTTTGGAAATATCTCCCAAACCACTTGAACATCGCTGCTAAAATAATCAGCGAGTTTGGTTTGACTTTCATCAGCCGTGTTGGTTGGCGAAATTATCTCAATGACGAAGGCAGGAATCGGCTCATCGCCTTTTTCGGATTGCAGCAGTTGCTCGTAGGTGAAAAATGCCAAATCGGGAATGCGCACTTTATTGACAGGCGCGAACAACGTGTCGGTTTCGGGAAGCAGTTCTCCGCCCGCTTGATAGGCTTTTGTCCGTGCGAATTGGCGCGAGAGCCTCGACACGATGAGTCGTTCTTTATTTTTCATGCCGCTTGTGGTTTTCAAAATCCCGTTGTCCCACTCGTATTTGAAACCATCTTCTGGCGTCCACTCTCGAAAATCGCTCAACGGCATTCTCTTGCCATTGTAGCGCGGCTTTGCAAGCCTCTGTCGCCTTGTTCGCGTTGAAGTCGTTGTCGTTCCCATCATCGTTTCAGATTTATTCAACTCGCTTATCCAAATAGTTCATTCGGCGTGATGGTGAAATCGGCGATTGCTGGCGCTGCCGAACATACATCGTCGCCCGTGCATATCTTCGCGGTTTTCGGCGAGTCGAATACCCAAATTCGTTTTTTCTCTCTGTCCATCAGCCAAACTGTTTGGACGCCGACGGAAAAATACTCTTCAAGTTTTTCATCGTAATACTTGAATCGGTCGGTTTGAGATACCAACTCAATGATAAACGTTGGTATGGGATTTTCGCCCTTATGGGCGGCGATGAGTTGTTCTCTTGTAAAGAACGCCAAATCGGGAATGCGCCCGCGAGTGCGCGACGGAAATACAACTTTCGTCTCCGCCATCAACAGCCCGCCGCTCCGTCCGGCCAGCGTCTCTCGAAACGCTTCTTGAAGACGGGCCACGACTAAAAGCTCCGATGTTTTCATCGCATACAGATTTGATTCTAAAAGCCCGTTGTTCCATTCGTATTTAAATCCGTCTTCCGCTTTGAACTCCAAAAAAGTTTCGAGCGACATTGTTTCGCCGTCGTGAAGCGGTTTAGGAAGCGGGCGTTTTTTTACTTTCGGGCGCGCCGTCGCGAGCGTTGCTTGCATCGTCATCAAAGGTTCATTCAAAAAAGTTTATTGAAACAGGTTTATTGAAACAGTTGGTTCGGCGTGATGGTGAAATCGGCGATTGCTGGCGCTGCCGAACATACATCGTCGCCCGTGCATATCTTCACCTCTTTCGGCGAAGTAAACACACGCACCTTCTTCTGCACAGGCGAGACCAACCACACCACTTGAACCCCCGCCGAAAAATACTCCTCTAACTTCGCATCGTAGTAGTCAAACTTGTCCGACTTTGAAACCAACTCAATGATGAACATCGGCACTGGTGGCTCGCCCTCTCTGGCACGCTCAATTTGCTCTTTGCTAAACACCGCAAGGTCTGGCACCCGATACTTCCCCTCCGAAATCGGACACGCTGTTTCAGGCATCAGCCGCCCGATTTTGTTTATTCCCATGCTGGTCTCTGCAAATACGTCCTGCAATTTTTCAACAAGGTAAAGTTCCGACGGTTTTATCATTTTTTCTCTTGCTTCCAGAAAGCCGTTGTTCCATTCATACTTAAAGCCGTCTTCTGCTTTGAAGTCCATGAACTTCTCGAGCGAGAGTTTCTTGCCGTCGTAGCGCGGCTTTGCAAGCCTCTGTCGCCTTGTTCGCGTTGAAGTCGTTGTCGTTCCCATCATCGTTTCAGATTTATTCAACTCGCTTATCCAAATAGTTCATTCGGCGTGATGGTGAAATCGGCGATTGCTGGCGCTGCCGAACATACATCGTCGCCCGTGCATATCTTCACCTCTTTCGGCGCAGTAAAATCCCCAAATCGGGTTTTTGCTCACGTTGTTAAGGCAACCTGGTGGGGCGGCGAAGGAAAA
>JPGV01000043.1 GCA_000724175.1 [Candidatus Thermochlorobacteriaceae] bacterium GBChlB
ACGACGCTCACTTCGCAGGCGCGCTCGTGCGCGATAAACTCAAAGGCACGCCGATTGGAAAATCCGCCCTCAAATCCAAACTCTTTCAGAAAGGCATTGCAAAAGAAACCATTGATGAAGTGCTGAACGAAACCGACCTCAACAGCGAAGAACTCTGCAAGAAAGCCGCCGAGAAAAAACTTAAAACACTCGCCAAAGAACCTGACGCACGAAAGCGCAAACAAAAACTCGCGCAATTCCTCATGCGGCGCGGCTTCGATTGGGAAACCATTAACTCAACGCTCCGCACGCTTGACCTCTGAAAATCATATTCGCAAGCAGAGAGACATCGCAGAGCAACAGGGTGAGGGCGCAACATCAGGGTGAGGTCCGCAATGCCTCAATTTTCAAGCGCACGGCTTCCAACACGCCCGTAAGGTTGGTTTCCACTTCCGTATTCGTGAAGCGCAAAAATGTAATTCCGTATTGCGCAATGACGGCTTCGCGTTCTGCATCGCGCGCTTGCGCTTCGTCTGTAAAATGCACCGCACCGTCCAACTCAATGGCTAAACGCACCTCTGGCGCGTAAAAATCTATCACAAACCGCTCCACGCTGTATTGTCGCCGAAACTTAATGCCCAACTGATTGTTCCGAACCTTGCTCCAAAATATCGCCTCCGCCGTCGTTTGATTTCGCCGCAACTCGCGCCGCAAATCCTTGACCTCGCTGCGATTAAATACCCGCTTTGCCATAAGTTTTAAGATTTTGAATTCACAGAAAAACAAACTTTGAAACGCACCTATCATGACCTCACCCTGTTTTGGCTTTCGCCAAAACGTCCCTCTCCTTTCGCAANNGCCGTCGTGTCCTCGCCTCTCGTTTTCTTCGCAATAATTTCCTTGACCAATTCAACGATGCGAGACTCTGTTTCCCGCAAGTCAGGCTGGGCAATTCCAAAATCATTTAGATAATCGGGAGTGAAAGCAAAATATCCGCCCCGAAAAATTGTGCCAGTGTTTTTAAGAAAAAACCATAACAATTCGGAGTTTAGCAAGCCAAGCAAATAGTAATAGTGCAAGGGTATAGTATTTCGTTTGATTAAGCCAAAGCATTTTGTATTTCCATAAAACTGCCCTGACAAATCAGATGCAAACTGACCTTTAAGACCGAGATAAGGGCAAATCAACTTTGGTTTATCAAACAAGGTTAGGTTTTTGGGGTAGATGTAACGAAACCAATACTCGTCGTTCAAAAGTCTTCCGTTTTCTCGTTGTCGTAATACTGTTTCGTTTTCTTTCAAATAAGCGTAGCCTTTTGGGAAGAGCGTTTTGATTTCTTTTTCAGTGTAAAGCACGGCTTTTCCGTTGGAGAGTTTGTAGGGGAAAATCACATAGTTATTGGTTTTCAAGGTTTCGTAACGGTGAACTTGGTCGCCTTTAAGCAAAGGTTTTACAAAAGCTCGCTCGATTTCAACTTCGCGTTCAAGTTCTTTTGAGAAGCCTTTGACCACCTGACTGTTATCGGTGCAGTTCAAAATGAAATACACAGAATCCAATGATGTTTGCAATCCAGTGAAGAATTTTTCAAAAACGTCTTTCACTTTCAGCGGTTGTCGTCGAATTTTTTGTAAGATTTTTTCAGCACGCTTGTCCGTAAGCGTCCAACCGTCGACTAATAACTCATCAGGTTTATAGGTATTGAAATGCTCGTTTCGGAGTTGGCTAAGGAATTGCATCAACGCATCGTTGTCAGGCAAGTCTCTATCTAATTGGTAGTATTGAAGTGTCGGGCTATTTGGCTTAAACCATTGCAATCCTGTGTAAGTAGAAGCATTAAACACTTGAAATGCTTCAAAAGAAATGATTTTGAAGGCAGCAGATTTTTGAGAGACAACTTCCCGAAGTCCCTTGCCGAAAGCGGCATTTGTCCATTTGACAGGCATAATGTAGTTCAAAATGCCACGTTGGTTTAATAATTCAAGACCTTTTTCCACGAATAAGACATAAAGGTCAAATGCGCCTGTTGCTGATTTAAAGTGGGACGCGAGCAAGTCGGCGTAATGGCTGTTTGCTTTTCTAATCCCCTGAATTCGTAAGTAGGGCGGGTTTCCAATCACGATGTCGAAGCCGCCGTTATGGATTACGTTGGCGAAATCGACTTCCCAGAGGAGCGGGAAGTTGTCGGGCAAGGTGTCGCGTGTGTTGAGGTCGGCGATAAGGGCGTTGAGTTTAGCGATTTCGGCTTCTTTGACTTTGCGGGCTTTTTTTTCTTTGTCGGATTCAAGCAAAGATTCTTGAATGGAAATTGATTTGAGTTGTGCGGTGAGTTCGGTGATAGCGAGGGTGCGGAGTTCGCGGTGGAGTTTGGATTTGAGGGTGTGTTTATCGTTGGCGGTGTGGGCGTTGAAGTAGTCGTGTTGGAGCGCAACGATGGTTTTGAGGGCGGATTCGATGCGGTTTTTTTTGCCTTTGGCGCGGGTGGGGTCGTAGTGGAAGGAAACGCCTTCGTATTCGGCGACGAGCGAATCGCCGGTTCGGATTTTGAAATCGAGGTTTGGCAGGGCGGGAATTTCATCGATGAGTTTGTGCTGAAAATCGACGGCAAGCGAGAGCCACAAGCGGAACTGCGCCATTTCAACGGCGAAGGGGTCGATATCCACGCCGTAGAGCGTTTGCTCGATGATGTCTTTTTTGCGCTCGTAGATGGTTTTTTGGTCGATGTGTTTGGTCGCAAAGAGCGCGTAGCGAAGCGAGACGAGTTCGTGAAGCATGCCCAAAAGGAACGCACCGGAGCCGCAGGCGGGGTCAAGGACTTTGACGGTCGAGAGCGCGTGCAAAACGGCTTCGGGCTGTTTGAGCTGAGAGGCATCATGGTTGCGGACAAAGGTCTCGAGTGCCTGTGCGTCGCTGGGCAAGGTGGTGCGGAGAAATTGCAAGAGCGATTCTTTGCACATAAAACTCACGACGCTGGCGGGCGTGTAGAACATTCCCTTTTGTTTGCGCTCTTCGCCAATGAGCGATTCAAAGACCTTGCCGAGCATTTCAGGGTCGACGGCGACTTCGATATCGAGCGGCGTATTTTCAGCCACCGTGAAGTGATAGCGTTGAAAGAAGCCGAAGATGCGCTCAAACTCTTCGTTGGTAAAGGCGATGCGCTCGTCAAAGGGTTTCGGCTCGAACAAGCCGCCGTTGAGAAAGGGAATGCGTCCGATAAGCGAATGAATCTCGCGTGCCGATTGCCCGAAGTGGCGTTTGTTGCGCTCGTGAAGCGGAACGGAAAGGAACTCGAAGTAAATGCGTTTGAGAATGTCGCTGTAAAAGTTGAGCGATTTCTTTTTGGCTTCGGCAAGTTTTTTGGCAAGGTAATCGCCATCGTCATTGAGCCAATTTTTTTTCTGAATGAAGTAAAGGAACATCAGACGGTTGAGCGTGGTGAGCGCGGCGATGCGATGGTCTTTGTCGGACGCACCGAAGCGTTTAGCGAAGAGGGTTTGAAAAGCGGCTTCAAAATCTTGAAAGAATTTCTCGGTAACTTTTTCGACATCGAAGGCGGAAAGCCACTGCTTGCGCCAAGCGTCTGTTTCAAGTGAATCGGGCAGGGCGAGATTGGGCAGGTTGTATTCGCAAAGCGTGCGCAAGTAAGGCGATTGGTATTCCCACGCGAAGGTTGCGAGTTTGGCTTTGTAGGGGGTTTCGCCTGAATAGTGTGCGATGGTGAAATCTTTGTAGTTCGGCGTGCAGATGAAGAAGAGATTTTCCAATGCCCAAGTTTTAGCGGTTGAGCCGCCACGCTTTTTGGTAACGAGTGTGCGCAAGGCTTTGCGGAGCACGGTTTTATAGGCGGCACTGTTGTCGGGGAACTTGACGATAAAAATGCCCGCCCATTGATGTTGCACAAAGGGTTTAAGTTGTCGGAATTGGATGTTGGCGTGGGTTTCGTCTAATTGAAGGTCATCGTGCGACCAGCGGTAAGTGGCATCGTGGAGCGAATCGGCATCGGCATCAATTTTCCATTGCAGGTCGTCGCGCAGGAAGGCGAGCAAGGTTTGTTCGTTATGAATGTGTTGAACGGAATCGGGAGTCATCGGCATCGGTATGAAAGTTTAAGGTTTTTAGGGCGTTGTTTTTGGGAAAGATAAACGCGGCGGGGAAACAAAGAAAATGGGTTTCCATGAAGACGATTTTCTACGCTGAGGGGTTCAGCGCGATTCGTAATCGTCTCGGTATTTTTTAATCGCCTCGAAAATCGCCTGTGCGATTTTTTGCTGCCCGTCGTCTGAGGTCAGAAACTTCTCGTCGTCCGCGTTGGTGATATAGCCGGTCTCGACCAAGATACTCGGCATTGAGGGCGTCCAAAGCACCATAAAGCCCGCTTGTTTAACGCCGCGCGGTTCGAGCGTTGTGCGTTCTGCCATGTTTGCGCTGACGAACTCTGCGAGCCGTTCGGATTGTTGCAGGAACGCACTTTGCGCCATCGTTATCATAATTAAGTTTTCGTCGGTAAAATTTTTGTAGCGCGTTTTGTAGTCGCTTTCTTCGAGGATGACGGCGTTTTCGCGTTGTGCCACACCCAGCGCTGCGTCGGTTTTATGTAAGCCCAGCAGATAGACTTCCGAGCCGTCGGCTTTTTTATTGAGGTTTGCATTGCAATGCACGCTGACAAAGAGTTTAGCGCCCGCTTGATTGGCAATTTTCCCGCGTTCATCAAGTTCGACAAACACATCGGTTTTGCGCGTGTAGACGACCTTGACGTCGGGCATATTTTTTTCAATGAGTTTTCCCAATTTCAAGACGATGCCAAGTGCGATGTATTTTTCATACTTGCCGGTTGCGCCAATCGCGCCCGGGTCTTTGCCTCCGTGCCCGGCATCGAGCGCAATGACGTCTAATTTCCACTTATCGCGGTCGCGCTCCAGCGTCTCGTTAATTTTGCGTCCTTTTTCATCTTGCTGCAAAATCTCTTGAACGTTTGCTTCGCGCAAGACGAGCATCATGAAATTGTTCGTCCCTTTTTCCGCGCTAAAGTCGCTCGATAGGAGTTTGTATTTTTTCGTATTGAACTCGAATGTGAGTTGCAGTGCGCCTGATTTCAATCGCAGTGCGGTCGAGCGTTTCAAAAATCCGTCTTTGAACGACTGCGATAGCGCAGCAGGGTTGCCGGTTGCATTTACGAATGTCAGATATGCCACGCCGCTTTTGTCGGGCGCGATAAATTCATACTTCAAATTTGCCACGGTTGAGAAAATTCGAATAATCGCGCCGTTAGCTTTTTCCTCGACGGTAAGTTTGGAAATTGTGTAGCGTTTATCGAGCGAATCGAGGGCGGGCGGCAGGGGGACGGGTGGCTTGGCAGTATCGCTCTTCGGCGTCGGTGTGAGCGCAACGGGCGGTCTGGCTATTGTATCGCGTTGGGTAGGCTTGAATGCAAGCATGAGTTTCTTCGTCGTCGCGTCGTAGCTTGCACTTGCGCCCAGCCACAGCGCAAGCAGTTTCGCAATGTGTTTCGGCGCGAGGTAAATTTTTTCGCCGCTTGCGATGGGCGCGCCGCCGAGTTGAACAATGTCTGCAATGCCGCCGCGCTGCAAGAGTGCAAAGTGATTTTCAGCGCGCAGCACGCATGTGTCGCGTTCCGACGTAAAGATTGACATCAACGTCGCCGATTCCGAGAACTGAAATTTGAGCAAATAACACACATCGGCGAGCGCCACCGCGTCGGTGTTGGAGACCATGTAGAGCGGCACTTTATCCGTGAAGACCCGTCCGTCCCGCATAGTTACATCGAAGGCAACGGACGGTTGCGCGACAGCGACGGGGGTGGGAAGCACAAGGCTGAAAAAGAACGCGGTAAAAATCAGCGAGAGTTTGTTCATTCTAAAAACGTCCATTTCCTAAAAGAAAATTTTTCAAACTTATGGTCGCACTTTTCTTCGCCAGCCTGTTGTTTTGTCAGCAAACGCCATCCGACAATTTAGGCGCGCTGCTCGACGAGGCGAATTTAACAACCGTTTCCACGTTGGTCAAACCCGACACTGTCGCCGCGCGCGTTCAATTTGTGCCGCGGACTCTCCTTGCAGTCGCCTCGCTCATCAACGCCAACGGACAACGGCGCTCGACCAAAGCGAAGGAAACTTCACTCTTCAACACTTATGAGAAAGTTGTTCTCGCAGGCAAAGGCGTTTTTACCAAACCAAATCATTTAGGCGCAGGTGCGTTCGAGTATGTGTCGGGCGAGCAAGGCAAACAGGGCAAACTTGTTCTCTACGCCGATTCAACTTTTAGTGAGCCACTCTTTCTGCTGCGATGGAACGCTAAAAAGAATACGACCGAATATCTTTTTCGCACGGTCAGAAAAAACGCCCTTCATGTCGAGACCATTGAGCTGAATCGAGATGGGAGTGGCACTTACAAACTTGTCATTGAAAAAATACTCCGCCGACACCTTGCTTGGAATAGCGACGGACGACCAACGCTCGATGAGACCTTGTAACGCCAGCGTATCTTAAAGTGTGTCTGCCATCTTTTCTTTGGTGTGATTCTCATAACAGTTTGCAGCACTTTTGCCGTTATGTCTGTCTGCTTTTTGATAGGGGATAACGCGTCGCACTTTGTTTTACACACGTCACTTTAACAACATCTATACATCTACTGTAAATGGCATGGGTTCTTTTGATTATCGCCGGCTGTTTTGAAGTTGGCTTCACCACCTGTATGAAACTCTCGAATAATTTTTCGGATTGGCGTTGGACATCGGGTTTCTTGGTCTGCGCAACGCTTAGCTTTGTTCTGCTCAGTAAGGCGGCAGAAACACTGCCGCTTGGCACAAGCTATGCTGTATGGACGGGCATCGGTGCGGTCGGCACTGCGCTTGTCGGGATTTTCTTTTTCAAGGAATCATCTGACTTCTGGCGCATCTTTTTCATCTTCACCCTGATTGCCTCAATTATCGGGCTCAAATTTGTTTCCGCAGACTAATACGGATATAACTTGAAGCAGATAGGATTTGTCATTCTGACTCCCGCAAAGCAGGATGAAGAATCCAAGTATCAAGATGGATTCCTTGCTTCGCTCGGAATGACACCCTTGTAAAATCTACTCCTCTTCTCATTATTTTGGTGTTAGAGTTTACGCTCGAGTTGCCTTGCGTTGCTGCTGAAATAGCAAAAGTCCCGACGGCGGGACTTTTGTTGCAGTGAGGCAAGTATTATTCGTCGCCCTCAGGCTTTTCGGCTTGCTTCATATTTTGAACCTCGACTCGGATCTCTTGTGCTTTGCGTTTGAGGTCTGCCATATGTTTGCGGACGCGCGTGCCTGCCGCTTTGTTGCCTTTTTCGTAGAACTTGCGAAAGTCGCTTTCCATCGCGTCGACCATCGCTTTTAGTTCTTCGTAGGTTTTCATGTCGCTCATAGCTGACTCTGTTTTGAGTTGGAAAAAACTTCGCGTTTACACGCGCACTGGTTTTTCGCGCAATGCTTTCGCGTCGTCCATAAATTTTTGCAAGCCCGTGTCGGTCAATGGGTGCTTGACGAGTTGCTCAATGACTTTGAGCGGGATTGTCGCCACATCTGCGCCAAGCAAGGCACAATTGACAACATGAACGGGATGCCGAATGCTCGCGGCGAGAATTTGCGTTGGAATTTCATAGTTGCGAAAAATCTGTGCGATTTGTTCAATCAGCAGCGTGCCATCGGTGCTGACATCGTCCAAGCGACCGATAAACGGACTGACGTAAGTCGCGCCCGCTTTTGCAGCGAGCAAGGCTTGGTTCGGCGAGAACACCAGCGTCGCATTGGTGCGAATGCCTTTTGCCGAAAAGTGCTTGATGGCTTTGATGCCGTCAATCGTGAGCGGACATTTGACAACGACGTTTTCGTGAATCGCTGCAAGCTCTTCACCCTCGACAATCATTTCATCCGCTTTGAGCGTTGTTACTTCCGCGCTGACTGGTCCTTCGACCAACTGACAGATTTTTTTGATATGGTTCATGAACCCATCGTAGGTAAGCGGTTTGAGTTCCTTTGCGATAAGCGTCGGATTGGTGGTTACGCCGTCAAGCACGCCGAGACTTTGTGCCTCTCGGATTTCATCTAGATTTGCGGTGTCAATAAAAAATTTCATCGTGATATAAATTTAGATTGATTAAGGAACGACGTTGTCTTCATAAAGTAGTAGCAAATGATTTTTCTTGACCTCACTCCGCATTCTTCGCTCTCTGGTCCCCAATGGCGGAGTGAGGTCAAACGCGTTGGCTTATCGTATCGGCTTATTGTTTAGTGAGCCGCTTCCTCGACTTTGTGTTTTGTTGCGAGCATTGCGTTAAAATTGCGCCCACGACGTCCAACCCAATTTTTTTTGTGATACGCATAGCCTGCAATTAACGGGAATGTTACCGTCGCCTCGCCGAACACCATTTGCTCATACGCCGTATCGACTTTGCCCCAAGAGCTGGCTTCTTTAAGCGTCGAGCCAGAGAGCGCACCGTCGCGCTCATCGGCAACCGTCAACTGAACCGCGTATTTGTGCATCGAGACATCTTCGTAACCCAAGACTTCTGCCGCCACGACGATGTCTTGCGTGAAGTTTTTCGGCACGCCGCCGCCAACCATAAAGATGCCCGTTACGGGATTTTCAATCTTCACACGGGTAAGTTCCAAGAAGTCTTTGCCAGAGTCAATCGAGACATGCGCATCAGGATTGTTCCATTGGTGATGCACAATGCCGAAGCCCGCCGAGCAATCCGAAAACGCAGGCACGAAAATCGGCACGCCTTTGCGGTAGCACGAGCTGATGATGGAATTGGCAGTCGGGTGGTTTGCCGCCAGATATTTGCCGAACTCAATGAGCAATTCGCGTGAAGAATACGGCTTTGGCGGAAGCGCGTTGAAAATTTTTGCGGTTACCTCATCGCAAATTCTCAAATCGTCTTCGTCAATGTAGGTATCGTAGATGCGGTCGATGTGTAGTTCGCGAAGCACAGCATCGTCGACGAATTGTGTGCCAATGTAGTGTTTGAACCCCAGCGCTTCAAAGAAATCTTGGTCGACAATGTTAGCGCCAGTCGAGACGATAGCATCAACCATGTTGTTTTCGACCATATCGATGATGACTTGCTTCAAGCCCGCGCTGATGAGCGAGCCGGCGAGCGTCAGAATCACCGCGCAGTCTTTATCGGCAAGCATCATATCGTAGTATTTCGCCGCCCGCGCAAGATTACGCGCTTGAAACGCCATGCGCTCCATTGACTCGACCAGCTCGACGACATTGTATTGCTTCATGTCGATATGCTGAATGGTCTCTTTGAGAAAATCTTGCTTTGTCATCTTTTCTTTCCGTGGTTTAGATTGTTAAGAGAAAGTCATTCAACCGAAAAATGTCTTCAAAGTCTACAAAAAAAGTCTACAAAAATTAAAGGGCAAGCGGACTATATCACGCGCTTGAACTGACTGGATGCTGCTTCCTTTCGGACCTGACATGGTTAAGTAGCCAAACGCTGTATAGGACTTGCCCAAACTCAAAAATTCAGAACATCAAAAAACATCGTGCGTCACATATTCCTTGCAAAAAAGGGCTGCAAATATAGCGGAATGGAAATTTTTTGCAAATGAATTTTTACAAATTTTGCAGAAAGTTAACCATCAAAGATAAAAAAAATTTTGTCTAACGCACGACCGCCAGTTTGCCGATTTTTTCCGGCACGCCGTCTGCCGTGACTCGGTATAAGTAAATCCCCGACGCCACTTGTTCGCCGTTATCGGTATCGAGCGCCCAGCGCGCGCCGCCTGTTTCGCCGTCATGTTCGATGCGTTTAATCACACGCCCGTTCAGTGTGAAAATCTCAATCACGGCGCGGCGCGTCAAGTTTGCAAATGTTACAAACGCTGCTTCATTTTTTCGATATGGGTTCGGGTAAGTAAACACTTCCGACAGGTCGTTCTTGAACTCGCTGAATGATGCGACATTTCCGCCCGACACGGTGTCAATCACCGAACCGTCTGCACTGCGCAGGTTTTTTAAAATCAGCGAGACCGTTACGCCCAAGGCGCCAATCGGTCGCCCGTCAATCGTCAGGCGCAGCTTGTTTTGAGCCTCGTCCATCGAGACACTCGACACTCGACCGCTTGGTTTGACATCATAGTTCGATAGAACCCGCGCCGATGCGCCGTCGATTGATTTATTCAATGTTATCTCCACATCGCGCGGCGAGATGAGCCGTCGCTCGGTGATAAAAAACGGTTGTTGCGCCGTGCGTGAAACGGTGAATGTGGCAGCGCGCGCATTGGAGTCGAGCCGTGCGCCGAACACGTCGCGCACATTTGAGACACGCACAGTGTAGCGTCCTGTATCGAGCGGCACCATCCGAAACGGCAAGACCACGTCGCGCGCACCCCGTGCCAAAATTGCCGACGTCGGAAAGCGTATCGATGTCTCGCCGAGTTTTTGAATCTCGAACCATGCAGCGTTGAGCGGCGCGTCTTGCAGTTGGTCGCTGAACGAGAGTCGTAAATTTTCATCGGCGTCGTATTGCGCAGAGGACAACTGCGGCAGACGTTTTGGCACGCCGAAAAGATAGGCGCTCGTATCGCTCTCGAGCGAGCCGTTCCATGCAGTTACGGCATAGACATAGACGCGGTTTTGCTGCACTTGTCGGTCAATGAAGACTGTATCGCCCGTCGATGCCCGAAATGACAAGCGGAACGGGTAACTCGGAAAGTTCGCATAGTCGCCGCGATACAGTCGATACTCGCGAGCATCGTTGTTTCTGTTCCACGAGAGCTGAACCGCAGCCGTTCCAAGTGGCTCAATTGCAACACCGACGGGCGCAAGCGGCAAGCGCGAATTTTGAAACTCAAATGCATAGCTGCGAAGGTCGTCGGAAAAATAAATTTCATTTAAGCCGTTGCCATCAATATCGGCGACCATCAACTCTTGCGCCGTTGCCGCAGGAAAAATCCAGAACGGTTTAAAGGTTCGCTCCGCTTGATTCCACTTAAAGACATACAAATTCGGGTAAGCCAGAATCAACAACTCATCAACGCCGTCTCGGTCGACATCGCCGTTTGTCATTGCGCTCTCAAACGCCGTCTTTGCGCGATAATTGTAAAAGCGCTGTTCCCAAACTTTTTCGTATTGATTGTCGCCGCTCGCCTGCCAGATTTGCACGAACCAGACAGGCACGTCGTAATCGCGGAGCGAATTGGAGTTTAAGTCGGCGTGCGCTGCCGTGAGAAATTGCCGTCTGCCGTTGCTCAAAAAATTCCCGCCCGCAATGAAGTTGCCGCCGATATAGGGCGTGCGATTAAGCCAAGTTTGATTGTATGAATCTCCGACGCCCGCGTATTCATAGATGATAAAGTTGCCGTCGAAATCTCCGAAGAGCAGTTCGGGGTTTCCGTCGCCATCGAAATCCTCGATGACGATTTTCGGTTCTTCAAAGGCGGGTCGCGTGCCGTCTTTGGCGCGGCGCACAGGATTTGGCAGCGATGCAGTGCGTTGAAATGTTCGATTGACGATGAAATATGCCGTATCGTTTCGCGCAATGAGTTGGCGCTCGCCATTGCCTTTTGTGTCTGCAATCGCTGCGCCCCAGAAGTTTCTCGTCGTCGTGTCGGCAAATCGAAGTTGGCTGAACGGCGAGGCAGTTGGCGCGGATTGTCCGAATAAAATTGTGCGTCCGCCCGACTGCGCCAAGAGTTCCAAGCGTCCGTCTGCGTCAAGGTCGGCAACGGCACGTGGAATGTATGGCTGTGGAAACGAGTCGAGCAGTATAAATCTTGACCCGTTGTATTCAAAGCGTTTGAGGCTACCGAATTTAAGCCCCTGAAGCGGCAAGCCTTCGTTCATCACAACTTCGTGTCGCCCGTTTCGATTGAAGTCTTGCGGGTCTTTGAAAAAATAGCCAACAGGCAGGCGTAAGTCCTCGCGGTTGCGAAACAAGGTTTGTCCGAACGTCGGTGGTTGGAAAATCTCGCCGTTAAGCGTAAATGTTATCGTTTGGCTGCGTGTAACAAGACCGGCAAGATTTTTTGCCTCGAGGTAACATTCATACTCGACATTGGGTTGAATGTCGTTGCGCGTAAGCAATTGAAAATGCGTTCTGCGAATCAGCGGCAAGCGAAGCGGCTGAAACGCGACCGTGTTTTTACGCCTGAAAAAGAGCGTGGCTTCGGCGAGGTCGTCTGTCGCACCCTCGATTAAAATGCCGCGTTGGTCGTTGATAATCACGTCGCCCGCAGCGACGTTGGAAAGCCGAGGCGGCGTGCGGTCTAAAATGTAGCGCACGCGGTTTTCAATCGTTCTGCCGTTTTGCTCGCGCACCAAGAGCCTGACGACATACTCGGTATCGGCAAGCGCAGCGACATTCCAAACAGCGAGCGTATCGTTGATGCGTTGTCGCGTTGAGGTTTGAACGCTCTGCCATGCGCCGCCATCTCGAAGTCCTGCGCGGAACTGCACCTCATAGGTTTGAAACTGCGGCGAGGTTGCAGTGCCGATGATAGCAACACGCGCGGTTGTGGTCGGGAAAATGCCCGTATCGTAATTTGGCGATGAAATTTTAGCGACAGGTGTGCCAATGCTCTCCACAGCGCGTTCCAGATTCAAGCGTCCGCTGCCCGAAGCGGCATCCCAGCCTGTGTCGTCAATGTCGTCCGCTGTCGAGACCAAGACGCTTCGCACCTGTTCGGGCGTGTAGGTTGGATAACGTGACAAGATAAGTGCTGCTGCGCCAGAGCTGTGCGCCGCCGCCGCGCTCGTGCCGCCGAAAGCGCCCGTATAAAAATTTCGGAAGAAGGGGTATGTGGTTACAATGCCTTCGCCGGGCGCGGCAAGGTCGACTCGAATGCCGCGCGTAGAAAATTGCGTAACATCGTCGAAGCGTGTGGTTGCGGCTGTTGCGATGACTTCGTCGTAGCCTGCGGGATAGCGCTGCTCAAATCCGCCAGCGTTGCCTGCCGAGGCGCACATCACCACGCCTTTTGAATAGGCATACTGAACCGCGTCGCGCATCACAGGCGATAAAACCACATCGCCGAAACTCATATTCAGCACTCGAATGCCATTGTCAGCAGCGTATATCAATGCCGACGCGATGTCTTTATCGGACGCGACATCGCCGCCGTATCCGCCAAATGCCGAAAAGACGCGGAGCGCAACGAGCTTACAAGTCGGCGCAATGCCTGCGATGCCAATGTTGTTGTTTGTCGCTGCGGCTGCAATGCCAGCGCACGCTGTTCCGTGAAAATTGTCGTCAAATGGGTCAGGGTCGGCATCTCGAAAATCGGAGAACCCACTTCCAAGCGCGTCGACGTTGAGCGGTTGGTCGACAAAGTCCCAGCCAATCACATCGTCAGCGTAGCCGTTGTTGTCTTGGTCAATGCCATCGAAATCGCCTGTAACGCCGTTTGGGTCGAGTAAGAACGTCTGTTTATCGCGCCGCTCTCGAAAGTCCCACGGCTCGAAGGTGCCATTCCGATTGCGGTCTTCGGCAGCGTTGATGAAAAGGGTTGGAATGAGGTCGGGGTGCGTGTAATCAATGCCGGTATCGACAATGCCGATTTTCACCGTTGGCGACCCCTTGGTTGTTCTCCAAGCGCCTTCTGCACGAATGGTTTGTAAGTTCCACTGCGAGGCGTAAGCTGAATCGTTTGGAACCGTCCAGTCGCTCATAAGCTGCGGCGCAGCAGTGCCGACGGATTGAGCGCCGTCTAATTGGTAGAGATGATTGCGCTGTACATACTCGACATCGGGATTTTGAGACAAAGTTTGCACAGCTTGGTCAATTAAAACAGCTTGGTCAAATCGAAGCGCGTAGATGCGCTCAATGCCCGCGTTTATCTGGGTTTTCAGCCCAACGCGCTCTGACGACGACGTTGGCGAGAGCGACCGCAAGACGACGTTTTGCAATAACGTTTTACCCAGCCGCACTTGTCCCGATGTTTTCGACGAGAGCGAGAGCTCAAACGCATCGAGCGTTTTTTTCGATGTGGTTGGCTTGAGTTTTAGCAAGAGTTCATTGGGCGTTGTTCTCGGCGTGTTGGAGCGCGTTGCATCAATTGGCAAGTTGGTCAATTGACGTTGCGTCCATTTCAGCGGCGCAGGCTGGGCAACCGCCGTCAGCGACACGATAAATGAAAAAAAAAGCGTTGTGAGACGTCGTAGCGGCATTGAATTTTTCTTGGCAAAATAGCCGCCTCCGCCATGAGAATCAAGGGAAAGAGACATCCGTGCCGTTTCGTTGTGCGTCAAATCTCAGACGCCTCCATACATTGAACACTGACGCAACCAGCGTGATAAGGTCTCGTAATCAGAAACTTGTATCTTTGTCGTCGCTGGTCTTCGCAAAAGGCGTGCTTTAACGGAGTTTGGACAACGCGTCTGTTTGGTTCTTTTGTGGAAGCCAACATATCACTTGAACCAATTCTCTCATACTCAACGGATATGATTGAATTTAGAAATGTCTCACTCAAATACGGCTCGCGGGAAATTTTGAAAAACATCTCGCTGACCTTCGAGGACAATACTATTCAAATGATTCTCGGTCCGTCGGGCGTCGGCAAAAGCACGATTATCAAACTGATGTTAGGGCTTATCAAGCCGACCAAAGGGGAGATTTTCGTCGATGGCGTCGAAATCAGTTCATTTACCGAGACGCAGCTGTTTCCGATTCGGCAAAAAATGGGCATTGTGTTTCAGGGCAATGCGCTCTTCGATTCAATGACCGTCAGCGAGAACATGGGATTTTTTCTGCGCGAAAATTTGAAACTGCCCGAAGCTGAAATCGAGCGGCGCATCAAAGAACAGATTAAATTTGCCGGGCTCGAGGGCTATGAACATGTCTTGCCTGAAAATTTATCGGGCGGCATGAAAAAGCGTGTAGCGATTGGACGCGCGCTCATTTTTCACCCAAAGTTTATTTTGCTCGATGAGCCAACAGCAGGACTCGACCCGATTAGTGCAAAGAAAATTTTGGACGTCATCAAGCGGCTCAAAGTTGAGATTGGACTTGGTGCAGTCATGATTACGCATATCATCACTGATGTGTTCGGCGTGGCGGATAAAATTGCTGTTCTTTACGGCGGAGAGATCATCTACAACGGCGAGCCTGAAAAAATGCAAGACGTCTCGCATTCGTTCATTACATCGTTTCTGTCAAACGCCGAAGTGTAGGCGCAAAAACCACAAATCATCTGTTCAATGTCGGAAACCGCATCAAGTTCACTTACCACTGGTGGCGTTCAATGGCGCAATCTTCGCACGGGCATTTTATTCGTCATCGGCATTGCGCTGATGGCAGTGCTGGCGCTCGTGATTGGAAAAAACACGTCCGCGCTCTCCTCGAAAACCACATACAAAATGTTCGTGCCAGACATTGCGGGACTTGCGGAAAACAACCTCGTTGCTGTTGCAGGCAAAAAGGTCGGCACGGTCTTGGCACTAAACTTCGCTTCGCCCAACGACACCACCGTCGGCGTCGAAATCACGATGCTCATCAACGAAGAATACGCCTACCTAATTCGCGAAGATTCCAAGGCGAGCATCAAATCGAAGGGCGTTTTGGGTGACAAGTTTGTTGAGATTGTGCCTGGGCGCGGTCAAAAACTCGCCGCCGGCAAGTTTATCGAAGCCGTTCCCGAACCTGGCCTTGAAGACCTCTTAAACTCCGCCAAAGCGACTATGTCGCAAGTGAACGGCACGATTGAAAAAATCAATCGCGGCGAAGGCACACTCGGCAAACTCTTGTCATCGGAGCAACTCTTGAACCAACTCTCACAAACGATTTACAACCTCGACCGCGCCGTTGCCTCGCTCACTCAGGGCAACGGTCTCGTGCCGCGCCTCTTGAACGACAAAGCGCTGGCGAACAGCGTTGCCTCAATGACAACAAACCTCAGCGAGGTGAGTACAATGCTCAAAGACGGCAAAGGCTCACTTGGTAAGTTTCTCGTCGATGATGCGTTCTACACCAATCTCAATTCAGCGACACGCCGTTTGGATTCACTTGTGGCGCGTTTGGAAAATCCTAATGGCTCACTTGGCAAACTTTCCAGCGACCCTGCGCTCTACAAAAATCTCGCAAATTCCGCTGCCTCGCTCGATTCGCTCCTCATTGACCTGCGGAAAAATCCGGGACGCTATGTAACGATTCGCGTCTTCTAACCCTTCAATAGAATGACGCCACACTCGTCTGCAACAGCGAAGCCCAATACGGTGCTTCTGCTCTTTGCCTTTCTTGCCATTTATGTCATTTGGGGGTCGACCTATCTTGCAATTCGTTATGCGATTGAGACACTGCCGCCATTTCTGATGGGCGGCGCGCGTTTCCTAACGGCGGGATTTATTCTCTATGGGTATGTTCGCATCTTCAAAGGCGTTCCGAATCCCTCGGGTGCGCAGTGGAAAAACGCGGCGATTATCGGCGCGCTTTTATTGTTCGTCGGAAATGGCGCGGTCGTTTGGGCGGAACAGTATGTGGCATCTGGCATTACCGCATTGATTATCACCACCGAACCGATTTGGGTTGTCGTGCTTTCATGGCTGTGGCTCAAAAAGGGTCGTCCCAACGGCGGCACTGTTTTTGGCATTGCGTTGGGAATGGTCGGCATGGCGGTGTTAGTCGGGCGAGGGTTGTTTGTCGGTGCAGTCGACATTAACCCGTTTGGTGTGGCGGCGATTGTGGTCGCCACGATGGCTTGGGCGGTCGGATCGCTTTACGGCGTGGGCGCAGATTTGCCGACATCGCCGCTACTTTCGACCTCGATGCAAATGCTTGCTGGCGGTGTCTTGCAAGCCCTTGTCGGCACAGCATTAGGCGAATGGTCTCGGCTCGACCTTACGCATGTTTCTATGTCGTCGGCGTTTGCGCTTATGTATTTAATTTTCTTCGGCTCGATTGTGGCATTTACGGCGTATAGTTGGCTGGTCAAGAACGCGCCGCCGAGCCGCGTCGCGACGTATGCCTATGTCAATCCCGTCATTGCCGTCTTTCTTGGGTGGGCGATGGCGGGCGAGACAGTTACAGTTCAAACGCTGGTTGCCGCCGCTATTCTTGTCGGCGCAGTCGCGGTGATTACGCGATACGCATCGGGGCATTGAGCTTTGCGCACGACGCACGGGCATCGATTATTGGAAAAATGTGAAAACGATTCTAATGCCAGCGCTGAACCATAATGGCAACAAAACCCTGCCGCCTAAACCCTTGCCGACCGTTCCGTCGATTTGAACATAATCGCTGAAGAAATGTCGAAATCCTACTTGCACCGCTTCGCCTGTGCCGGGGATGTATGGGTCTCCTGAAAAAAGTTCTCCGACAACATGCAGTCCGCCATACACCTTAATCTGCGTTCCCAGGCCCCATGTTAAAATGGTTTGATTCGCGCCGCTGACATTGAGGTAGTTTGCGCCTAAGTTGCCATGAATTAACACCACTTCGCCTTCAATGAAACACTGTGAAACGCTGAGGAAACCAAATGTGCCGTAGCCGGGCGGCACAAAGAATCCCGAACCGAGAGGCAGAAATGTTCCCAAGACAACCGCAACGCCGGGCGGTGCATTCGGCGCGTATTCTCGAATCAGATATTTTCCTTGCAACAGTGGCAGCGCGTAGGTAAAGGCGAACTGCTTGTTGGCATCTCTTGCCACACCGCCGACGCCGCCGAAGGTCAGTTCCAAGTTCGGAGTCGGTCCAAAAGCAACGAGCAACCATTGCTGACTCGCCTCTTCATCGCCGCGAAACCAACTTTCTAATTGCGCCAGCCGATTGCCGACAACGCGCGCGTCATCGGTAATGAACGGACGAACTTTCTGTATGGATTGTCCGCCAAACGGACGAATTTGAGCCTTCACGTGGGCTGCCGCCGCCAAGAGCATTAGAGCGACGGTCGATTGGAAAAAGAGTTTATGCATCGGTTGTGATATGGTTGGTTTTTGTGTGTCCTTGCCTTGCTGCCCTATGTTGCAGGACGGGCAGCGCTTTCTAAAAATTGGCGCTTAAAGATGTGCAGGCTCTCGTCGGTGGAGAGAAAATTCATTCCAAGTTCCGATTGTGCTTTGAGCGTGATGAGTCCAGATTGGAGCGGGCGCGCCGCCAGTTGGTTGAGGTCAGCGGTTTTAATGGGATTGATGAGCGAGGCATCGCTGCCGAAAGCGTGAGCGAGTTTGACTGCGAAGTCATAGCGCGACAAAATATCCGCACCTGCAATGTGATACAGCCCGCGCCGATTTTGTTTGACAAGTTCGTAAATGCCGCGCGCAAGGTCATCGGCCAGCGTCGTGTTGCCGATTTGGTCGCTGACGATGTTGACGCGATTGCCTTTTTGTAACTCCTGTGCCAGCCAAACAGCGAAATTTTTTTTCACGTTGTTGGCAATGCCATAGACGACCATTGTTCGGACAATCGCCCAGTTGTCGCCCGAATTTCGCAGCACATTCTCAGACGCGAGTTTTTCACGCCCGTAGTAACTGAGTGGGTTCGGCAGTGCAGTCTCGTCGTAAGGTCCGTTTTTGCCATCGAAGACATAGTCGGTGGAGACATGAATCAATTTGGCTTCGACCAAGCGCGAGGCTGCAACGAGGTTCTCGACCGCTGTTACATTGGCACGCCACGAGAGTTCTTTTTCGCGCTCGCAGCCGTCGACATCGGTGTAAGCGGCAGCGTTGATGATAATTTCGGGCGCGAAATTCCAAACGAGTTCTTTTACGGCGCCTTTGTTGGCGAGGTCGAGCGAGACGTAGCCGAAACTCGCATCGCTGTTGTAGGCGTGCGGCTGACGGGCGGAGGCAAGCAAATCGAAACTACGGTCGGCGGAAAACGCCGTCGTGAGCTTTTGCCCCAAAAGTCCGTTGGCTCCTGTGATGAGAACGCGCTTATACATTGAGTCAAAATGATTACCGACAAAGATACGACAAACGTCGCGTTGAGTTAGACTTCCACGACAATGCCTTCAGATTTTTCTTCGTCCGCTGTCTCTTCGGGTTTAAGTTCGTTTTCCCATTTCGAGACGACGGCGGTTGCCAGCGCGTTGCCAAGCACGTTTGTCATACTGCGAAACATATCGCAGAAATGGTCGATAGGTAAAATCAGCGCGATGCCTTCGGGTGGGATATTGAACATCGCGCATGAGGCGGTTACAACTACCAGCGACGCGCGCGGCACGCCCGCCATGCCTTTGCTGGTGAGCATCAAGACGAGCAGCATTGTCAGTTGCGTCCCCACATCGAGCTGAATGTGATAGGCTTGCGCAATCGCGATAGAGGCAAATGTGGTGTACATCATGCTGCCGTCCAGATTAAAACTGTATCCAAGCGGCAGAACAAACGAGACAATTTTATCGCGGCAGCCATAGCGTTCCATTTCGGCGGTGAGTTTCGGAAACACGGCTTCGCTGCTCGTGGTGCTGAACGCAATGGCGAGTGGCTGTGCAATCCGTTTAAGCAAGCGCACGACAGCGTCGCCGCCCAAAATAAAATATCCAACGGCCAGCAAGACGAGCCACAGCGTCGCAATTCCGACCAAGAACGAGAGCAGATACACTCCGTAGAACCCAAACACCGCCAGTCCTTTCAGCGCAATGACAGCAGAGACCGACCCAAAGACGCCCAGCGGCGCGACGCTCATCACATAGCCGACCATTTTAAGCACAATGTGGGACGCTGCATCGAGCGCCTTGATGACAGGCTTCGTCGACTCGCCCAGCGTTGTGGCGGCAACACCAAAGAAAATACTGAAGACAACGATTTGCAGAATTTCATTTGTCGCCATTGCTTCAATCACGCTTTTTGGAAAGACATGCTCGACGAATTTCGGCAGCGAAAACTCTTGCGTTTTGGTAATTAAATCTTTCGCCGCAGCCATGTCCGCATTACTCAAATCAATCGCCGCGCCCGGCTGAAAAAAATTCACCAGTGTCATGCCAAGCAGAAGCGAGACAAGCGACGCTGTGATAAACCACACAAAAGACTTGCCGCCAACGCGCCCGACCGAGCCTAAGTCTCCCAGTTTGGCAATGCCAACCACGAGCGTCGTAAAGACCAGCGGCGCGATAATCATTTGAACTAACCGCAGAAATATCGTGGTGAGCAGTTTGATGTTCGCGGCAAAACTTTTGAGAACGTCGGGAGAGGCTTGCAAGTGAATCGTATAGCCAACGGCGATGCCTAAGATCATCGCGATAAAAATTTGTCCCGTCAGGCTCAGTCCGAAGAGTTTGTTCATGTTACGACGAAAAGTGTCGCGCCCTGCACACGGCGCGGCGTTGTGAAATGCGAAAGTATAAGCATTTTTCGGCGGGAATTTTTCAGCGCGTGTTCCTCAATGCGTTACTCGAGCGACGTGGCAAGCGGAAGTTCGACAATAAACGTGCTGCCTTTATCTTTTCCGTCGGACTCCGCCCAAATTCTTCCACCGTGCAGTTCAACCAAGCGTTTTGCAATGGCAAGTCCTAAGCCTGTTGAACTTTCACCTGCGGTCGGTTTGGCGGACAGGCGCTGAAATGTTTGAAAGAGTTGCTGCTTGTCCTCCTGCGTCAAGCCTTGCCCTTCATCTTTAACGAAGAACCGGACGGTCTCTTCGAAGCGCGTCACACCTACCCAAATTTGGCGCTCCTGCGGCGAGTATTTGATGGCATTGCTGACCAAATTATCCATCAGTTCGCACAGCCGGTCTTCATCGACGAGCGCAACGCAGCCGGACTCCGCTGTGGTGATGATTTTTTGCTGTTTTTGTCGCGCTTGCTCGTCGTTCATTGATACGACGATTTTTGCCAAATGCCCAATGTCAATCAGGCGCTTGCGCAACGGAATTTGTCCTGTTTCAATCGCGATTTCGGTCAGCATCTGACTAATCAAGACAGACATACGCCGCGCGACATCTTGTATGAGATAAATGTATCGTCGCACCGCCTCTGCGTCGGGAAGGTTCGCCAGCGCCAGTTCGGTAAAGCTAAGAATGCCCGTGAGCGGATTTTTAAGGTCGTGCGCAACGACGCCCAAGAGCGCGCTCTTCTCACGGTTCAAGCGTTGCATTTTGAGCAACTTTTCTTCGGAGTCATCGAGCGACTCGGCGAGTTTTCGATTGATGTATTTTAGGTATTCGGTTTTTTCAGCGACTTGGTTTTCCAAATTTTGGTTGAGCATGGTGAGCTCCAATTGTGCTTTTTTGCGCGCCTCTGCCAGCATTGCCCGCGTAACGAAATCGGCAAGTGAGCCTGCAAAAAATTGTTCTGCTTCTGTCCATGCGCGTGCTTCTTCACACTCTTCATTGCATAAGACGCCAACCATTTCGCCGTTGAGCCAAATAGGGGCATCGAGCAGCGAAACAATGTGCAGCGGCAGCAGATAACTTTCGGCGAACTCCGATGTTGCCACATCGGTCGTTGCATTGTCGGCAGCGATAAAGCGCTTCTGGCTTAGATGCCGAAAATAGACGGGATAGTCTTTTGCGTGAAGCACTTGACCGGAGGAAAATGTTTTTGTGGCCCGCTCATACAACAGAGCGCAGGTAATCGTGCTTCGGCTCTGGTCGTAAAGCCATATCGAGGTGCGCTCGCACAGGAGCGTATTGGCAGCAGCAACAAGAATTTCACGTCCAGCGGTAAGCAAGTCGCCCGCATCAATGGTCGTGCTTTTGTTGAGTGCCAACAGCGTAGCATATTGACGGTCGAAAAAGTTGCCTGCGGCAAGGCGCGCCGAACTTTTCATTAATGAACTACTGAAAGATTTGCACAATGTTAGCCTGCGCCTAACATACAAGAATTTCAGAAAATTGTGTAATTCTTTCGCGTCTGTTTTAGAGTGAGGTTGCCAGTCGCTCAATAAACGAGGCCATTTGTTCGGCACGTGCTAACGCTTCTTTGCGCTCGTTCAGAGCGGCTTTACAGAACGCTTGCTTCTGCTGCACAACCTCGTCTGGCGCGCGAGACAGTTGCGCTAATCGCGCCCGAAGCAAAGCAGCATCAGGAGTAAATTCGGCAAGCTGTTTTTGGCACACATAAGCCAAGTTGAATTTTTCAGGTCCGGGATTGATTCGATAAATCGAAATCGGTCCTGCGTCGGTTTCCAAGAGTTCATAGAGCGTCGCGGGCGCAACGCCCGACAGCACCACTGCGCTCGCTGAGCGAAAGAGCAACGCCATTTGCGCATAGTTCAAAAACGGCAATGGAATGATGCCGACGCCGTGTCGCTCGCCAAGCGATTTATATTTTTGATACGCTGTTTTATTGTTGCCGCACGCGATAATCAGTTGGCTACGCGTCCAATCAAACGCGCTTGAGCGTGCAAGCGGTTCGAGTGCGTCGTAAAGGCTCTCGACCCAAAACGTGCCGCCCGTTGCAACGAGCGTAAAAAGTTCTGTTTGGATATGTTTGGCAAGCGGCGCGTCAATTCGAGACAAGTTTTCACGGGCGATTTTCGGAGACTGTTTTCTTGCGTCGCTGAACTCGGCGCGCGGAATGTAGCCCGCTTGCACTGTGGCGGTTTTTGGCAACTTGTATTTTTGTGCAAGTTTCTGCAAGAGCCTTGGGCTTTGCGCAATTACGGCATCGGGAATATTGCCCTTGACTTCGGGAAAATGCACCATTGATTCATCAAAGTCAGGAATGTAGGCGACGATTTTCGCGCTCGAGTTCAACTCGCGCTTCAATTGAAGCAGCGCATAGGTTTGCATAAAGTGCGTGCTGATGATGAGACGCGCGTGGCTGTCGAAGAGCGGACGCATTTCGGCTTTCATCTTGGCGACAAGCGCGGACGTCGTCATGAAATACAACCGACGCAGCCAGTCGCTATCGGTCATATCGTAAAAAAAATCGTAGGCTCGAGTGAACTTAGAATAGACGACGCGATGCGCTTTTTCAAGGTCTTCGATGTGCGATTCAAAATAAGTTGGGACGAGCGAGGGGGCGAATCGGGCGAGCGACTGACCCAGCGAATACATCGCTGTTTTGTGTCCACCGCCTGCCGCAACTGAAACAATGACTACCTGAGACGACATGCCGTTTTCTTTGCTTTTCCTTTTGATTTTCGCGGTGCGGTTCACTATATTTGCCGCTCAATTTTTTGCAAAATATAACGAAGAACGACCTATATCGTCGCAATCGCGTCAGAAATTTAATCATCAGAGAAGCTATGCCGCAGCATCAATCGTCGGAAAAGCGCGTTCGCCAAACCGAGCGTCGCAATGCACGCAATCGCAAAAACAAAGCTGAGATAAAGCAACTTGTCAAGTCTGTGCAAAGGCTCACTGCCGCTAAAGCCTCGAAAGAGGAAGTCGACCAAGCCTTTCGAAAAGCCGTCCAAAAGCTTGACCGTATGGCAGTCAAAGGCGTCTTACATCGGAACAATGTGGCGCGTAAAAAATCGTCGCTTGCGTCACTCGTCAATACCTACGCCACATCCACCAAAGCCTAACGCGGTCGCCCAGCATCGGACGACGGCTTTTTGTCAACGCAGTTCAAATGATAGTCATCGCGCTGCAAGGCGCACCAGTTTGTTCCCGCTATGCTCGCCTATCTTTTCGGGAAATTGGTCGAGAAATCTCCGACGGAAGCCGTTGTAGATGTCGGCGGCGTTGCGTTTTCCGTCAATATCTCTGCTGCTACTTTTGCTGACCTTCCCGCGCTCGACGCCGAGTTTAAACTTTTTACATACTTGCACGTGCGCGAAGACGCGCTTTTGCTCTTCGGCTTCGGCACCACAGAAGAGCGCGCACTGTTTAAGTTATTATTGGGCGTCAGCGGCGTAGGCCCGAAACTTGCACAGACCATTTTATCGGGCATGAACGCGGGCGAACTGCGGCAAACCATTCTTTCCAATAATCTGAACGCGCTGACGAGCATTTCAGGTATCGGCAAAAAAACGGCGGAGAGAATCATTCTCGAACTGCGCGATAAAATCACGAAACTCGATTTGAAGCCTATCGATAAGCTCGATGTGCAGAGCGACTTGCAACAGGCGCGCAACGACGCCTACTCTGCCCTGATGTCATTAGGCTTCACAAAGGCTGCAGCGGAAAAAGCGATGCGCGCCGCCATTACTGATGCCCCTGCTGCCAAAGCCGACGAACTCATCCGCATTGCACTTAAACACATTCAAAAATGACGATGCTGCAATCCTTTCAAAGTTCTGTAATTTTACGGTTAAGTGAATTAAGTCGCCTTTGAACGAACAGACGATTTCCTCGATGACCTATCAAGACGCGATTGATTTTCTGTATCCGCTTCATCGCTTCGGCATGAAATTCGGACTTGACAATATGACCGAGCTTTGTCGGCACTTGGGCAACCCTGAAAAAAAACTCGGCCTTGTTATTCACATCGCTGGCACCAACGGAAAAGGCTCAACGGCGTCGTTCATCGCCTCAATTTGCAAAGAGGCTGGACTTAAAACGGCGCTTTACACCTCACCGCATATTGAAAAATTCACAGAGCGCATTCGCATCAACGGCGAGATGATTCCCGACGACGCCATCGCCGAATACACCTCACGGCTGCAAGAGAAAATCGTTTCGCTCAACGCCACCTTTTTCGAGGCAACCACAGCGATCGCATTTAAACACTTTGCTGACTCGCAAGTCGATGTCAGCGTTGTCGAAGTTGGGCTTGGCGGCAGACTCGATGCCACCAATGTTGTTCAACCGACCCACGTGGTCATTACCCGCATTGGCTTCGACCATACCGAGTGGCTGGGCGAGACGCTCTCGAAAATCGCCGCGGAAAAAGCTGGTATCATCAAGCAACACGCAACGGTCTTTACGTCGCCGCAACACTTGGACGCCATGGAAACAATTGCGCAGACGGCATTACAAAACAAAGCATCGCTTGTCATTGCGCCTGCTGTTACGCAGCTGAGCGTCGCACCAAGCGACTTAGGAGAACTACGGTTGCATCTGCACACGCGACGCCGCAGTTACTACGGACTCTCGACACCGCTCTGGGGAATGTATCAAACAGAAAATTTGCCGCTCGCCGTGCTGTGCGCTGAAGAACTCGGATTGAACGAGCGCGCGATTCGTGCAGGGGTTACAAATGTTCTCAAAAATACTGGGCATCGCGGTCGGCTGGAAATTATCTCGCGTACGCCACTGGTGCTGCTCGATGTATCGCATAATCCCGAAGGCATCAAGGCAATGGTCAAGACGCTCATGACGCGGCGCGCGTCGTTCAAGCGACTGCTTGTCGTCTTTGGCGCGATGACCGATAAAAATGTTAGCAGCATGCTTGCAGAGTTGAGCATCTTATGCTCTGCTGTATTTCTTGCTGCGCCTCAACTCAAGCGTGCGATGTCTGCGCAAGCCATGTATGCTCTCGCACAGGCATTGAACATGGAGAGCAGTGCCTTTACCAGCGTTGCCGAGGCGTTGGCGGCAGCCAGAGCCGCCATGCAAGACGGCGATGCACTGCTTGTAACTGGGTCGTTTTACACGGCGGGCGAAGCAGCGGCAGCACTTCTGCCCGTTGCAGAGACAGCGTCGCCGCTGATGTAGTGATACTCTTGTTTCTGAAAAAAATGTCGTTATATTTACACCGCATCAAATTTTGAAGCAACAAAAAATTAACGCTTCGTCAGTTCTGAGTGATGCGTCCGAAAAACTACTCTCTTTACCAAACCTGACAGCCTCGACTTCACGATTCGCCAGTTTAGAGAGGATTTTTGAATTGACTACCGTAACGCTGTCGAGTGAGATTCTGGTCAAACATCACACATTTTTTTACAACGACCCTTGTCGGTCGTCATCATAATCACATCAACATTATTGAATTTTAACACACAGCATTTTCTCGCCATGTCTACAAACACTGCAAACGTAAACGGCTTGGATATTACCGTTTTACAAAAGAAAAAAGTCGCCGATTTAGCTGCGATTGCAAAAGAAATGGGGGTCTCTCCGAGCGGCCTTCGCAAAGACGAGTTGATTTATAAAATCATTGAGGCTCAAGCACAAAAGAACGAAGCCGCGCCAGAAGGGTCTACCACTATCATTACCAACACAGGCGTGTTGCAGACGATTTCCGACGGCTACGGCTTTCTGCGGTCTCCGAACTACAACTATTTATCGTCGCCAGATGACATTTATGTCTCGCCATCTCAAATCAAGCGGTTTAATATGAAAACTGGCGACACGGTTGTTGGTCAGGTTCGCGCTCCAAAAGAAGGTGAGCGGTTTTTCGCCTTGCTTAAAATTGAAAACATCAACGGGGTCGATCCCGAATCTATTCGCGACCGCGTCAGCTTCGATAACCTTACGCCGCTTTATCCAAACGAGCGCATCAGGCTGGAAACGACGCCAAATGAATCCGCAATGCGCGTCATGGATATTTTCACACCGATTGGCAAAGGCCAACGCGGCTTGATTGTGGCACAGCCGAAAACTGGTAAAACCATGCTGATTCAAAAAATTGCGAACAGCATCGTTAAAAATCACCCCGAAATTTTTCTCATTGTCTTGCTCATTGACGAGCGCCCCGAAGAGGTTACCGATATGGAGCGCAGCGTGCAAGCCGAAGTCATCAGTTCCACCTTTGATGAAGAACCAGAACGGCATGTTCAGGTTGCCGATATGGTTCTCGAAAAAGCCAAACGGCTCGTCGAGGCACGGCGCGACGTGGTTATCTTGCTTGACTCGATTACGCGCTTGGCACGCGCGCACAACACTGTTATTCCGCACTCCGGCAAAATTCTTTCGGGCGGTATCGATGCCAACGCACTACATAAACCCAAACGCTTTTTCGGCGCGGCGCGCAACATTGAAGAAGGCGGTAGCCTGACCATCATCGCCACTGCACTTGTCGACACTGGCTCGCGTATGGACGACGTCATCTTCGAGGAGTTCAAAGGCACAGGCAATATGGAACTTGTGCTTGACCGCCGCCTTTCCGACCGTCGCGTCTTTCCAGCCATTGATATTCTCAAATCGGGCACGCGCAAAGAAGAGTTGCTGGTCTCGCAAGAAGAGCTCTCGCGAATGTGGCTGCTCCGAAAATATCTCGCCGATAAAACGCCGATTGAAGGCATGGAATTTATCGTCGATAAAGTCGAACATTCGCGCAGCAATAAGGAGTTTTTCAAAGCGATGAACGCCTAAGTGCGGTGTATGACCAATACCATATGCTGAAACGGCTCGACCATGTCGCGATTGCGGTCAAAAGTTTAGACGACGCCTTGCGGACGTTTCAATCGCTCATTGATAACTCCCTCATAACCGTTACGGTAGAGGAAATTCCGTCGCATCATGTTCGCGTGGCTTTTCTCCATGTCGGCGAGACGCGCCTTGAATTTTTAGAACCGACCTCTCCCGAAAGTCCCGTTGCAAAATTTTTAGCGCAGCGCGGCGAAGGCTTGCATCATATCGCGTTTGAAACCGATGACATTCGCCACGAACTCGACCGCGTCGAGATACAAGGGTTTTCACCGATTGGAGAGCCGCACATCGGCGCGGAGCATCGGTTGGTCAGCTTTCTGCACCCGAAAGAGACACACCGCACGCTTATCGAGCTCATTCAATCAGTTTGACGCTCACCATTTTCAGTTTCTCGAGAGTTGCACTGAGCTTGTGAGGCGATGGGCGACAACGCACGTCGTTCGTCAACCGTGCCTATCGTGTAGCAGATACACACATGGAAACGCATCACAAACTCTACAGCGTGAGCAACGCTTATCTCTTTCTGTCCTTATTTTGACTTGTTAATGTTGGCGGGTGGAACTGGATTGTTGAATTTTTCAAAACTTGCAAGTCAATCTGTTTCTCAAAACATGACTATCGCGCAAAATTTATCAGTTGTTTGCTCACAGATTCGCGCCGCATGCAGTGCGGCAAATCGTCCGTCTGACAGCGTTAAGCTCATCGCAGTGTCAAAAACAAAACCTGCCGAGATGATTCTTGAAGCGTATCGCGCCGGACAGCGTGTTTTCGGCGAGAACTACGTGCAGGAACTTTTGGAAAAACAAGCACATCCACTTCTCAAAGACCTCGATATCGAGTGGCATCTCATCGGGCATTTGCAATCGAACAAGGCGAAATATGTCGTCGGCAACATGGCAATGATTCACACGATTGATAAAGCGTCGTTGGCGGCGGAACTCTCCAAACGCGCCATAAAAAAATCTGTTTGGATTTCCGCACTATTAGAAATCAACATCTCCGCCGAAGCCAGTAAACACGGGCTTTCGGAGGCGACAGCGATTGATGAGGCAAAAAAGATTTTTGAATTACCGAACCTCTCGATTTGCGGACTGATGACCATTGCCTCGCCCCACCGCGAGCGCGCGGCACAGGAGTTTCAAGCGATGCAGCATCTCTTCGAGAAAATAAAGTCTATTTCTCCAACGCCTGAAAAATTCACTGAACTCTCCATGGGAATGAGCAGCGACTTTGACCTTGCAATTGCCACAGGCGCAACAATGGTACGCGTCGGCACAGCGATTTTCGGCGAGCGATAGCCTAACGATTTTGTTTAGCCTTGGTTGCGCATAAAATCAGCGGTTCGGAAAAATGCCCCTTCAAGCTGCGCTTTCACGAGGTCGTTCAACCCCACACGGTTCATGGCTTCGCGCATACAAAGCATCCATTCGTCGCGCTCTTTTTCGCCGATAGGGAACGGCAGATGCCGCGCCCGTAATCGCGGATGCCCAAAGTGATTGACATACAGTGGCGGTCCGCCAAGCCAGCCCGAAAGAAACATAAAAAACTTCTCGCGTGATGCGTCTAAATTTTTCGGATGCAGGGCGCGAATGGTTTTCGCCCGCTCGTTCGTGTCCATCACATCGTAGAAGGCATCGGCAAGTTCGCGGACCTTTTGTTCGCCGCCGAGTTGGTCGTAAAGCGTTTGCATAATCGTTGATTGAGCCGCTCGAAAGTTACATCTCTTTTCAGAGACCAACAGCGTAAAATTCCTGTAATGCCGCGCAGCGCCGCCGCTTTCACGCATCTAACACTTTTTCTATGGCGGCTTTTTCTCGTGCCAATTTTTCAGCAATGTCTGCGCGGGCGACAACTCGAAATTTTTTCGTCGTTTTTTCAAACTCGGCGATGAACTCGGAGCGAAAGGCTGACTCGCCCGACAGGTCAAACGGCGCGAACTTTTTTTCCTTTTCGCGGTAAAGCTGCAACTCGCAGAAATCTTTATGGTCGAAGATGTTTTTCGGCGAGGGCGCATCAATCAAAATTTCATGCCCGTGTAATTTCAATCGATGCTTTCTATTGAGCAATTCGCACAGACTTGTCTCGACGGATTTTCTCAGGCGCGCATCGGCGCTCAGGCTGCGCAGGCGCTCTTGATTGGTTATTTCAAATGCTGGCTTTGTGAAAGCACGCTTGTAAGGGTCTCTCGATAAAATTCCCTGCAAGAGGCCGTGCGATGCGAAATGAGGTTTTGGCAAAGCGTCGTATAAATCATACAGCAATTTTTCATCGGAGTTGCCATAAAAAATTTCGCGCAATCGATTCGCCGAGAGTTGAGACGCATCGACCGCATCTTGTATGAATCGTTTCAGCATTGCGGAAAACGTGCGGACGGTGTGATGCCAATAGACGTTGCGCATCATCATATACTTTGCAAACATCAGGCTTTCCAACGGCGCAATGCCCTTCGCCGTAATTGCAAACCGTTTTCGTTTTACATCAGGAACGAACGACTCAATGAGCCGCTCAATGTCAATGTTTCCATAAGGAATGTTGCAGTGGTGTGCGTCGCGCATCAAGTAGTCCATTTTATCTGGGTCGAGCGTGCCGCTGATGAGCTTAGAGAATTTCATTTTTTTTTCTCCCGTTACCATGTCGATCACGTTGCGCGCAGAAGTTCTCCAATCGTCTTCCAAAATATCGGCGAGGCTACCGAACCCATTGTATTTTTCAGTTACAAATTTCTCTGTCAGGTCTTGATGGTCGGCAAAAATTTTATCGTTGGTGCTTGTGAGCGCTTGTCTTTCCACGATGTGGGCATGCGGATAATGCCCGATGTCGTGCAAGAGGCTTGATGCAAGAATCAACTTGCAGGCGTCGTCGTCGAAGAAAAACTCTTTCGTTTGCAGCGACGCTGTGAGCGGATTCGTAAGCAGACGTTGCAAAATGAGCTTTGTCAGATGATAGACGCCGATGGAATGCTCGAAGCGGGTGTGTGTTGCGCCCGGAAAAACATGATGCGAGAACGAGAGTTGTCGAATGCCTTTGAGCCTGAGAAACGCAGGATGCGCGAGAATTTTTTTGAGCGGCTTATCAAGCGGAATATGTCCCCAAACGGGAATTCGAATGAACCCGCCGTCGGTACGAAATAACGGGTGCGGTTGCATATTATTTTTTTATTGAGACGCGCTGATTGTGATGGGATGTGATTTTTTTACAGATAATGTCCGCGACCACTTGCGATAAAAATTTCAGTATCGTTAACTCTGCGTAATCCAACGGGTATTCGTCGGTGATGCGGCGCGGCTATTTGCCCTTCAGATTTCCTTTAAGCATCGGGCGAAAACGTGATGCCGTTGCTGCGCTCTATGTCGTCGGAAGCGGCCAACAGAGCAGCCTCAGTTTAGTTTGTCGGCGTTTTTGGTTTGCTGTCGAGTTCTTCATACTCGGCTTCTTCGACGGCGTCGAAGCGTTTTGGCGCTTGCTGACGACCGACGGGCGCACGTAGGTTTTCTTGCGGCGCGGCCGGTTGCACAAACAGCCGCAGGACATACCGCACAATTTGCCAGAGCAGAAATCCGGCAACGAGATAGACTAACAGTCTCCACATCGCAGTAGTTTTTTCTAGTTGGTCTGTGAGTGGAGAAGCATGACGTTTGTTATGATTGAGG
>JPGV01000044.1 GCA_000724175.1 [Candidatus Thermochlorobacteriaceae] bacterium GBChlB
ATGTGGAGTTCGTCAAAAAACTCAAGAAGCTCGCCGAGAAAAACAAACTCACGCGCAAGTATCAACATGAGCGCAAAGCGGGCATTGTCTTCGACGCGGCGGCCGTCGAGCGCATCTTGCCGCATCGCTACCCGTTTCTGCTTATCGACCGCATCATTGAGTTCAAGCTCGATGAGCGCATCGTCGCAGTCAAGAACGTAACGATGAACGAACCGTTTTTTCAGGGACACTTTCCGGGCAATCCGATTATGCCCGGCGTCTTGATTTTAGAAGCAATGGCGCAATCGGGTGGCATTATGCTGCTCAACGGCAACGAAGGATTTCAAGACAAGGTCGTCTACTTTATGGGCATTGATAAAGCGCGATTCCGCAAGCCTGTTACGCCCGGCGATACGCTCGTTATTGAATCGATAATGAAAAATCGCCGTAGAAATGTCTGCCAGTTTTCATCGCAAGCATTCGTCGGTGGCGAACTTGTCTGCGAAGCTGACCTAATGGCGACGATTGTAGACAGAAATAAATCATGAAAATTGGAACGATTGACATAGAACAGCCAATTGTGCTAGCGCCGATGGAAGATGTAACCGACCCGTCGTTTCGCCGACTATGCAAGCGCTTCGGCGCAGATGTGGTCTATACCGAGTTTGTCAGCTCGGAAGGTTTGGTGCGCGGCGCGGCAAAATCGATGCGAAAAATAAAAGTCTTTGACGACGAGCGCCCCGTTGCAATTCAAATTTTCGGCAATCAAACGGAGGCGATGGTCGAAGCCGCGCTCATCGCGGAAGCCGCCAACCCCGATTTCATCGACATCAACTATGGCTGCCCAGCAAAGCAAGTCGCAGGAAGAGGCGCAGGGTCGGGATTGCTCTGCACGCCGAACTTGATGGAAGACATCACGGCCGCCGTCGTTAAAGCTGTCAAACTGCCCGTAACGGCAAAGACGCGCATCGGCTGGGACGACAAATCGATTTCCATTCTTGACACGGTCAAACGCTTGGAAAACTGCGGCATTCAAGCGCTCACGATTCACGGGCGCACGCGGGCGCAGATGTTTAAAGGCGTGGCGAACTGGGAGTGGATTGCGCGCGCCAAAGAAATTGCCTCGATTCCGATTATTGGCAACGGCGACATTTGGAACGCAACTGACGTGCCGAAACGCTTCATCGAAACAGGCGTCGACGGCGTAATGGTTGGTCGTGGCGCGATTGGCAATCCGTTCATTTTCCGAGAGGCAAAATATCTGATGCAGACGGGCGAAGCGCTGCCGCCGCCAACACATCGAGAAAAAATCGATGTGGCAATGACACACTTGAAGATGTCAATCGAGTGGAAAGGCGAAAAATATGGCGTCTTGGAAATGCGTCGCCATTACTCGTCGTATCTGAAAGGGTTGCCAAATGTGAGCAAGGTGCGCGAGTTCGTTGTGCGCGAAAACGATTGGCGATTGATTATCGAGCGGCTTAATGAATTTGCCGACGAGTGCGACAAACACTGGACAGATGGCACATTCGACCAATTCGCCGAAACGCTGAACGACCATTCCAAAAAGTGGCAGCCCGACTACGCCGCATATTGAACGATTGACCACTCAATCCGTCGACTCTCTGACCGTGACGACCTAAGTGCCAACGTTTGGATTTTTACGAAGTGGTTGCGCCCTTGAGTTTGCTTTTGCGATACCCGTAGCCGAAGTAAATGGCCAAGCCAATTGCCAACCAAACCATGAAATTTATCCAGTTCTCCGACCCCAGTTCCGTCATCAAATACAAGTTGACCAAAATACCAAGTTGCGGAATGAGCGAGAGATTTGCGCGAATGCTTTGAACGGACAAGCCGAGCCAGACAAGCCAGAACAACGCTTGCTGCGGTTTCGCCGAAAAGCTATTCAAGTAATCCGCCTGTTGAAATGCCCAAACGCCTGTCAATACAAGCAATGCGGGCGTAATGACCTTTCCATTGATATAGGGAATCTTAAATTTCGAATTGGTTGCGTTGCCTTGTGGGTCGAGCATCAGAACGCCGCCGCAGACCAAAATGAACGCGAAGAACGTGCCGACGCTTGTCAGGTCAGTAACAAACTGCATATTGAGAAAGAGCGACGGAATGCCGACGAAGAGTCCCGTAATGATGGTCGAGAACGCAGGTGTTTTAAAGCGCGGGTGAATATCGGAAAAAATTTTTGGCAGCAAGCCATCGCGGCTCATCGTCATCCAAATGCGCGGCTGTCCTAACTGATACACCAAGAGCGCGCTTGTAATCGCAACGACGGCGCTAATGGAAATCACGCCTGCAATGAAATTCATGCCAACCTTCTCGAACACATAGGCAAGTGGGTCGGCGACGGCAAGCTCTTTGTAAGGCACCATGCCGTTCAGCACCAGCGTGATAGAGACATACAGCACCGTGCAAATGACCAGCGAATAAATCATAGCTTTCGGCAGGTCGCGCTGCGGGTCGGTGCATTCTTCGGCAGTTGTTGAAATCGAGTCGAACCCAATGAATGCAAAAAAGACTGACGCCACGCCGCTCAACACGCCTGCGACGCCGTTGGGCGCAAACGGACTCCAATTTTCGGGCTTGACGAAAAACGCGCCTGCCAGAATCACAAATACAATCACGACAAGTTTGAAGACCACCAAAAAGTTGCTCGCGTTGCGCGACTCTTTGATGCCGATATAGACCAACGCCGTAATCACGCTCACGATAAGAAACGCGGGCAAGTCCGCAATGACTTTCAGTCCAAAAATCGTTGGCGCCTCTCGATAAGCGTCGGCAGCAACGCGCGTGGCTTCGGGCAGGTCGGCGACGCTTTTGCCCGTTTCAATGGCGTCTTGAACGGTTTGATACGCCTTCGCTGACGACCCAAAATCCATCGTTAGGAAATTTGGAAGATGAATACCAAAGCCCGACAGCATAGAGGTAAAATACTCCGACCAAGAGATGGCGACGACCATGTTGCTGACAGCATATTCCAAAATGAGCGCCCAACCAATCACCCACGCGAAGAGTTCGCCGAAAGAGACATAGGCGTAAGTATATGCGCTGCCGCTCACGGGAACAGTTGCTGCAAACTGCGCATAACAGAGCGCCGTGAAGACGCACGCCACTGCCATAAATACAAACAGCAGTGAAATCGCTGTGCCGCCGTTGTAACTCGCGTTGCCGATGGTCGAGAAAATGCCGGCGCCGATAATGGCGGCAATACCAAACGAAGTGAGGTCGCGCACGCCTAAGGCTTTGACCAGCGTTGCTGACTCTTCGCTCTGCGCAAGGTCGCGTTGAATTTTCTCGACGGATTTTTTTCGAAAGAGGTTGTTGTTGGACATTGAGAAGAATAAGCGTTGATAGAATTTATGGCTGTAATATCGTCAAAGCGGCGCGATTTGAAAATGCAATTTTTGGAACGCGCAACCCAGCCCTGTGCGTATCTTTACTCATGATTGTTCAACATGCAAATTTTTGAGCAGCTATGATAACGGTTTCAGGCGTAACCAAATCTTTCGGCGGACGCACGTTGTTCGAGAACGTCAATGTGCAATTCACGCCCGGCAAACGCTACGGCTTGACAGGACCCAACGGCGCGGGCAAATCAACGTTTATGAAAATTCTACAGGGCGATGAAGAGACCACCACTGGCACAGTGAGCCGACCGAAAAAAGTCGGCATTCTTAAACAAGACCAATTTCGTTACGACAATTTTCGAATCATTGATACCGTCTTGATGGGCAATGCCACGCTCTGGGCAGCACTCGAGGAGCGCGAAAAACTCTATGCTGAGCCAACACTCACCGACGAGATGGGTTTGCGCTTAGGCGAATTAGAAGGCATCATCGCCGATGAAAACGGTTACGTCGCCGAACAGCACGCTGCCGAACTCTTAGAGGGCATCGGCATTCCCGAAGAAAAACATACCGACCTGATGAAGACGCTGCCGACCGATTTGAAGTTCCGCGTTCTCGTTGCGCAAGCGCTCTTCGGCGACCCAGAGGCGCTGTTGCTCGATGAGCCAACCAACTATTTGGACTTGCAGTCAATTCACTGGCTTGAAGAAACCTTGAAAGCCTACACGGGAACGCTCATTGTCATTTCGCACGACCGACATTTTCTCAACTCGGTTTGCACGCATATCGCCGATATTGATTACGAAACCGTGATTATCTACACGGGCAATTACGACGACATGGTGGCAGCGAAAATTCAAGGGCGCGAAAAAATCGAAGCGGAAAACCGCGAGAAGGCGAAGAAAATCGCGCAGCTGCAAGACTTCGTCGCACGCTTCGGCGCTGGCACGCGCAGCAGCCAAACACAATCGCGCCTCAAAGAAATCAAGCGCCTTGAGCCAACCGAACTGAAAAAATCGAACATCCAGCGACCATATATCCGATTCGACATCAAGCGTGCGTCGGGCAAAGAAGTGGCAACGCTCAAATCGCTATCGAAATCTTACAAACAAAACGACGGCTCGATGCTGCATGTGATTAAAGATTTCTCGATGCAAATTATGCGCGACGAAAAAATTGCAGTCATCGGCAACAACGGCGTCGGCAAAACCACACTCTTGCGAATGATTGTGGGCGATTTGACGCCCGACGCAGGCGTCGTCGAGATGCGCTCCGAAGTCTCTTTCGGATACTTTCCGCAGGATTACAAAACAGGCATCAAGCCCGGAATGACGGCTTATGATTGGCTGGCAAGTTTCGCGAAAGATGAAGGCAAAGAAGTGCTGCGTGGCTTGCTCGGACGAATGCTGTTTAGTGGCGACTCGGCGTTGAAGCAAACCGACAATCTATCGGGCGGCGAATCGGCACGGCTGATTATGTCCAAACTCATGCTGGAACAAAATAACTTTCTCATTCTCGATGAGCCGACAAACCACTTAGATTTGGAATCGGTCAGCGCGCTTGCACAGGCGTTGGAACTCTACAAAGGCACGGCGATTTTCGTCAGCCACGACCGCGACCTTGTCAGCCAAGTTGCCACGCGCATCATCGCGATCACCGACGACGGCATCGCTGATTTTTCAGGAACATACGACGAATACCTCGACGCCTTGGAGAAGGGCAAACCCAGCGCGCTGCCGAAAAAACACGCTGCGTTGCTCTAATCATTCCGGCTTACGCACTACCAGCACAGGACACTCGCTGCGGCTTGAAACTTCCACTGCGGTTGAGCCTAAAAAAAACTGTTTGAATCCGCCCATGCCGTGCGCCGATAAAATGGTCAAATCGATGTTTTGCTCTTTGGCATATTTGACGATAGATAAGCCCGGCGTAACGCCCTTGACATCGTCGTTCAAAAAAACCCGCTCAATGCCCTGAAGTACTGCCTGCCGTTTGAGCGCATCGAGTTCGCGCTTTGGGTCTTTTGCAGTGACATTGCTAATGTGCGCTTGTCGGTAATGGACGAAATGCACGTCGGAGTTGTATTCTTTGGCAAACTTAAAGACAAAGGGCAGCGACAGTGCGGCGAGTTCTGAAAAATCGGTCGGAAACAAAATTCGAACAGGTCGGAATTTCTGTTCGGGCTTTGAAAATACCATAAGCGGACACGGCGCAGTGCGAATAATGCGATATGTAGTGCTGCCTAAAATAAATTGATTGGTGATGCCCATGCTGCGTGTCGACATCATAATCATGCCCACGTGAAACTTCTTTGCGTTTTGAACAATCGTATCGGCGGGCTTGCCGAACGTCGTAACCATTTCCGACGGCATTCCGCGCAGTTTCGGGACAATTTGCAAGTTCAACCGATTGTGTGAGTCCTGCTCTAAGGTGCGGCGCAAGGTTTGCATATCTTTTTCGCTGCGACGATACGTGGCATATTCGGGCGCGGAATCATCAACGACATTAATCGCAATGATTTTTGAGCCGAACAGTTCGCCGACCCGAATGGCATGGTCAACGACGCTTTGAGATTGAGGAGAGAAATCGACAGGGCAAAGAATTGTTCTGACGACGGGCTGAAGCATGGACGGTGTAAAATTATGAAATTAAATTTCAGAGAAAAACAAGATACACATCTCAGGATAAGATTCGATGAATCACGGTGAGCGCGAGCAGATGTTCGTCCGTCTGCGTCGTAATGCCTTTGAGCGACAGGTCAGCGTCGTGCAATGCCAACATCGCCCGCTCAATGCGTTCCTGTGAAAACTTCTGTGCGTAGCTTTTGTAATCGCGCAAAAAATAACTCTGTCCGCCGAACATGCCGAGTTCTTTCGCCGCATCGGCGTCGCTCATTCGCGCCAGCGCGTCGGTTTTCAGTTTCCAGAGTCGCATAAAAAAAACCGTTAGGGCGTTTATCATCGGAACGGGGCTATCGCCTTTGAGCATCATCAAAGCAATGCCCGATGCTTGACGCACATTTCCCTCCGCCAGCGCTTTCTGAAGTTCAAACACCGTGTATTCCCGCGATACACCGACGACTTCGGCGACATCGTTGTAAGTGAACGTCTTGTCATCACGTTCCCCAGCGTAGAGTATCAGTTTGTCGATTTCGTTTCCAAGTTCGCGTGCAGCTGTGCCGCCGTAGGTGACGAATAAATTGAGCGCATCAGGCGCGAACCGCCAGCCAAAGCGTTTGGCGTAGTCATCAACGAAGCCCGCAACATCTTTGAGCGCTTGAAATTCGTAGCGGACGGACTCGAGCAGCGCGTAAGGTTCTTTGGCGAGGTCTTTTTTGTCAATCTCGCCAGCGGTTAGAATGAGCGTGGTCGTCTCCAACGGCTGTTGCAGGTAAGCCGCAAACGCGGCCAGTTGAGCCGCTTGCTTTTCCTTT
This sequence comes from [Candidatus Thermochlorobacteriaceae] bacterium GBChlB, assembly GCA_000724175.1. Lineage (GTDB taxonomy): Bacteria > Bacteroidota > Chlorobiia > Chlorobiales > Thermochlorobacteraceae > GBChlB. Next base: position 6,775 of record JPGV01000044.1, read on the forward strand.
GTGGATTCTTTTCGAACGCGGTCAAATCCGCGCACCACGACAAGCCGGCGCTCCGCAAACATCGGATACGACGAGGCAAGCGAAGCAATGTCGCCAAGCGATGACTCTTGTCCATAAAGCAGTGATGTGTTCATCTCGCGCGCCATCTCGTCGGAAAAGAGCGTCTGTTTTGCAAGTGCAATAAGCTCCTCAATGAAAAACTCTTCCTGCCCGTGAAAAAAATACACAGGGTCAAAGCGTTTCTTTTTGAACGCCGCTTCTAATTCGCTAAACGATGCGCGTTTCGCCATGCTTGCAAGAAAATGCGGTTGAAGGTTTCAAAATCCCCAGACAGACCTGTGCAGTCATCGTGCAAGTAATTTAAACGCGATTTTTCCACCCATATTTTGTTTGAACGCCAAGTTGAGGAAGAGAAGCGTCATTGCTTCCAAGTGTCGGGCTTGTGTGAGGTCGCCGCAGTCAATCGGCTCAAAGCCGCTATCGGCGATGAGTTGATGAACAATTTTTTTTGCTGCCGCGTCATTGCCGCAGTAGAAGCCGGTCGCCTTCGTATTGTTGTAATCAGGTGCGGGAAGAACGCCAGAGCCAATGCTGTTGTAGGCTTTTACAACATGCGACTTCGGAAGCCACGACTGAACAAGTTCGCCAGCCGACGTCGTTGCTGGAATCAAGAGCGAGACATAGTCAGGCGCGAGGGCATTGGTGCAGTCAATCACAACTTTGCCTGCGAGCAGCGGCTCTAACGAGTCGAGCAGCGGCTTCGTTGCCTCCCAAGGCGTGCCAACGAAAATCACCTCACCGAATTTTGCAGCGTCTTCGTAAGACCCGCCGCGCATATTGACCCCGCTGGAAAGCTCGATTGCCTTTTCGGGTGAGCGCGTGCCGAAGAAAATCTCATGACCTTTTTTCGCCCAGAGCTTGCCAAGTGTGCCGCCCATGCGCCCCGCGCCGAGTATGCCGATGTTCATCCTGCCAAATGAGTTTTTGAAAGTTGAGTGAAATTACAGTTGTCGTTTTGGAATCTCGTCGTAAATGCCCCCGTAAGCCGCTTGCTTGACCGCATTGGATACCAAAAAATCATGCGGAAATCCAAGTTCAATCGCGCTCGCCTCGTCAAGCTCGTGCATCGCGTCGTCGGGCAGCGTGAGGTTCAAGATACCCAAATTGTCGTGAAGTTGCGCGGCAGTGCGTGCGCCAATAATCGGCACGATGGATTGCGCGCGCTGGCGTGTCCATTGAAAAGCAACTTGCGCGGGCGTTGCGCCGATTTTTTCAGCAAGGCGCATCACGACTTTCGCCAACTCGGTTGCTTTCTCGGAACGGCGCGCGCTCGTTGCAGGCACTCGACCGTTTTCGCCTTTGAGATACTTGCCTGTAAGCGCGCCGCCCGCAATGGCACCCCACGGCGTTACGGTCAGTTCCAATGCTTTTGCCATAGGCAGCAAATCGCGCTCTGGCGAGCGTTGTAGCAAACTGTATTCAATTTGAAGTGCGACGAACTGCGTCCAGCCGCGTAAGTCGGCGAGCATATTCGCTTGCGAAACAATCCATGCGGGCGTATCCGAAATGCCAATGTAATGCACAATGCCGCGAGAGACAAGGTCGTCCAAGCCACGCATAATTTCATCGACGGGCGTGGTAGAGTCCCACATATGCAGCCAGAGCAAATCGATGTGGTCGGTGTTCAAGCGTTTCAAACTTTCGCGAACAGAGCGCATGAGGTTTTTGCGATGGTTGCCGCAGTAGTTCGGGTCGGCGGGCTTGTCGTAAAGCGTGTATTTGGTGGCAAGAACAAAGTGGTCGCGGTCGCTGGCGATGAACTCCGAAAGAAATTTTTCGCTCGTGCCTTCGGTGTATCGATTGGCAGTGTCCAAAAAATTTCCGCCCGCGTTGGCGTAGGCATCGAAGATTTTTTTGCTCTCGTCCTTATCGGCGCCCCAGCCCCATTCCGTGCCGAAGGTCATTGTGCCGAGACAAAGCTCCGAGACGCGCAGTCCCGACTTGCCCAAAAGCGTGTATTTCATGGATAACTTGTGTTTCGAGGTTTAGTATGTTCGCTGCGACTTGAGTAACACTCCCTTGTGCGCTGCAGCGTTTGATGACTGACATTGCACTACAAATAAGGCATATTCTTGTGTAAATGTCAAGTAGATGCTATTTTGAGCCGTAGGCACTTTTATGAAACTATTTTATGAAACTAAATAAATCAACTATGAGCAACCGAGAGTTTTGTCCTGTAACAACGACGCTCTCCGTCATTGATGGGAAGTGGAAAGTGTTGATATTGTGGAACTTGAAAGGCAAGACGCGTCGCTTCGGCGAATTAAAACGGCTCATTGCGGGCGTAACACAAAAAATGCTCACCCAGCAACTGCGCGAGTTGGAGACCGATGGACTTATCAGCCGAAAAGTTTACGCCGAAGTTCCGCCGCGCGTCGAGTATTCCTTGACCAAATACGGTGAAAGCATGATGCCGATTTTAGAAGCGATGTGCAAATGGGGCGTTGAGCATCGACAAAAGGTAGAGCGCGCGACGCTCAAAAAAACGGCGTAGTTATTTTTCAAATGGGCGTCCTAAGTCGCGCGGCGGCGTGGATTTCCCGATGAAGCCGACAAGTGCCAAGAGCGTAACGATGTAAGGCAAGGCTTGAACCAATTGCGTGGGAATGGCACCGCTTTGTAAATTGAGTTGAACCGCCTCTGTGGCAGCAAAAAGCAAACTGGCGCCCGCCGCGCCAAACGGCGTCCACTTTCCGATAATCATTGCGGCCAGCGCAATGTATCCGCGTCCCGCCGACATATCCGCCGTGAAACTATGTTGCTGAAACGCCAAGAACGCGCCCGCCAGTGCCGCCAGCGCGCCCGAAATTAAGACGCCCAAAAAACGAATAACATTCACATTCACGCCCAAAGAATCCGCCGCCTCAGCGTTATCGCCTGTTGCTCGCAAGCGCAGACCAAATGGCGTTTTATAGATGATAAGGTGCGAGAGAGGAAACGCGACAAGCGCAAAGAGAAAAATCGGGTCGAGCAACACAACAGGAACATCAATGCCTTCAATCCGTTCTGAATTAGATGCGCTGCCGAAAATCGCTTTCAGAAAAAACTTTGTCATGCCAATGGCAAGAATGTTGATGGCAATGCCGCTAACAATTTGATTTGCCTTCAGCGTAATGGTGATATAGCCATGCAGCGCAGCGACAATGATGCCCAGAGACAGCGCACATAGCACGCCGACAACGGCGGAGCCAGTTTCATACTGACCAATGACCGCGCCAAACGCGCCGAATAAAATAAGTCCTTCAAGTGCGAGATTGATAACGCCACTGCGCTCCGAATACGTTGCGCCAAGCGACGCGAGCAAATACGGCACGGCGATGCGCAGCGTTTGCAAAAAAAAGACAATCAAAAATTCAATCATTAAATTAGAGGCGATGTGTTGTTTGACGCACAAAAGAACTTGACACTCTGCGATTGAAACTGTAAATTTTTGGCATTTAAGGCGTTGCAAAATTACGCTTTTGCAGGGTCAGTTTTACAACACATCTCAATGAGAGGAAAAAACCATGCGACTCCTAACGCGCTCCGATTTTGACGGCTTAGTCTGCGCCGTATTGCTCAAAGAAGTCGAGCAAATTGACACAATTGAGTTTTGCCACCCCAAAGATATGCAGGACGGCAAAGTCAAAGTTACCAATCAAGACATCATCACCAACCTGCCGTATCACCCTGACGCGGCGATGTGGTTCGACCACCACGCCAGCGAAGCCTCGCGCAACGAAGAAATCACCTTCAGAGGTCGCTACGAAGTCGCGCCGAGTGCCGCCCGCGTGATTTACGACTACTACAACATTCAAGGCAAGGCAGAAAAACTACAGCGATTCAAATCGCTCATCACCGAAGTCGATAAATCCGATTCGGCGCATCTCTCGCCCGAAGATGTTACAAATCCGAAAGGCTGGGTGCTGCTTTCCTACTTGATGGACCCGCGCACGGGCTTGGGCAAGCAGCACGACTACCAAATCAGCAACCGCGACTTGATGCTCAAACTCGTCGAGTGGATGTCGACAAAAGCGCCCGAACAGGTATTGGAAATGCCCGACATTAAGGAGCGCGTCGTGCGATATATGGAAGATGAACAACGCTTCAAAGCCGCTCTGGAAAAACATTCTCGACAAGACGGCAACGTGGTCGTAACAGATTTTCGCAATGTCGATACGCCTGTTGGCAATCGGTTTTTAATCTACACCTTGTTTCCGACGGCGAACATTTCGGTTCGCGTGATGGACGGCAAAAAAGGCGAGTTCGTGGCAGTCTCCGTTGGGCATAGCATTTTCAACCGCACGTCGCGCACTGACGTCGGTGCATTGATGGCGCGCTACGGCGGCGGCGGACATCGAGGCGCAGGCACGTGCCAACTTCCGCTTGCCGATGCCGACGAGAAAATCCGCGACATTATCGCCTCGATTAAAAAAGACGGCTAAGTTTATTTGTTAGGTGAAAATTCAAAATGATGATTCCCACGACGGCACAACGCTTAGCGGCTCGCATGCCTAACGGCAACCGCCCAATAGTAATGCGCCAACGCTGGGAGTCCTTGCTCTTTTTGCACTGGCAAGTCCCGCCTAACCTCATCCAAAAAACGCTGCCCAACGGACTGTTCGTCGATACCTTCAACGGTGCGGCCTATCTCGGCATCGTTCCGTTTTTTATGCAACATGTACGTCCCGTTTGGTTTTTCTCCGTCCCATATCTGTCGTTCTTTCAGGAACTCAATGTGCGGACGTATGTGCATAGTGCGGACGGAACGCCGGGCGTCTGGTTTTACTCGCTCGATTGCAACCAACCAGTTGCCGTTTGGATTGCGCGAACGTTTTTTCACTTGCCGTATTTTCAGGCGAGAATGTCCGCTCTGCGACCAAAAGCGACAAATGCCGTAACACAATACGCTTGCACGCGACAAGGCACAACCCAAACGGCGACATTTAGTTACGGCAGCGTTGGCGACTCGCGCGAATCGAACGTGGAATCGTTGGAGTTTTTCCTGTTGGAACGCTACTATCTGTATGCGCACGACGCCAAGAGAAATGCACTGCTCAGAGGGCAAGTGTCGCACACGCCGTATCGTTATCGAGCGTGCAAAGTCGAGGAACTGTCTGTCGTTCCGGCGGTGCTGGACGGGTTTAGCATCTCTGGACGCCCGATACATCAATGCGTGTCGGACGATGTCGATGTCAAAATCTATGCGGTTGAAAAACTGTTTGCGTGAAAAAAGGCGCGACAGAATTTGCCCTTCGAACACCCTTACAGACGGCTCACTTACTAACGGGTTAATTGTAAGGCGTGAGGTTCGCGTATTTGACGACGAGCGTTTTTTCGCCCGCCGTTTTGAAAAAGACGCGCACTTTAGCGTCGTCGCCCACGCCTTGCAGCGCAATCACTTTGCCGCTTCCGAAAATTTTGTGCTGAACTTTCATGCCAATGGAGAGCGCAGGCGAAGTCGGTAAGGTGCTGGGTTTCGGCGATGCAGATTTTCTTTCTGGTCGTTTCCAATTGTCCGAAAACTCGCTGAAATCCTCGTAAGTCTCTTGGCTGTAGTCGTCGCGCACAATACGCTTCTTTTCTTTTTCGGCGGCGCGTAGGTCTCGTAGGAATTGTCCCGATTCCGTTTGCACGACGTCGCCGTCGAGTTCGTCAATAAAGCGTGATTTCAGCGTAGGTTGCAAGTTGCCGAATCGATATCGGCTCTTGGCGTAGGTAACGTGCAGTTTCTGCCGCGCCCGCGTAACCGCAACATAAAACAGCCGCCGCTCTTCTTCGAGGTCTTTCGCGTCGTCAGGGTTGAGCGGAAACAGTTTTTCCTCCAAACCGCTCACGAACACGACGGGAAACTCCAAGCCTTTTGCTGAATGAATGGTCATCAACGACACCTTATTGTCGCTCTCGTCTTTATCTTCGGTTTCATTAACAAGCGAGACATTTTCGAGAAACGTTTTGAGCGAATCATCTCCCTCGTTTTGGTCGCTGAACGATTTAGCGAGTGAGAGAAACTCTTGAAGGTTGTCGTATCGCGCGTTTGCCTCCGATGTGTTTTCTTGTTTCAAGAGCTCCAAAAGGCGCGTTTTCTCATACAACTCCGCCACGACTTGATACGCCGAATACTTTTTCGCCGTTTCCTGCATCGATTCAATCAGCATTCGAAATTCGCCGAGCGGCGAGATGAGCCGAACTGGCACATCGGGATACATTGCCGCGCGTTTCATTACGTCATAAATCGAGACGCCTTCGCTCGCCGCAAGTTGGCGCAGTTTGTCAAGGCTTGTCTCGCCGATGCCCCGTGTTGGCACATTGATAATGCGCAGGAGCGATTCTTCGTCCTGTTCGTTCAATGCAAAGCGCAGATAGGCAACGACGTCTTTAATTTCCTTGCGCTTGTAGAACGAGATGTTGCCGAAGATTTTGTATGGAATGGCGTTGGCGCGGAGTGCGTCCTCGATCGCGCGCGATTGCGCGTTGGTGCGATAAAAAATCGCAAAGTCTCGATTTGAAAATCCTTTCGTGACTTTGAGATTGCGAATTGCAAAGGAAATTTTATCAGCTTCGCGCCGCTCGTCGTCGGCGACCATCAGCGTAATCGGTTCGCCCGTCTCATTCTGCGTGAAAAGTTTTTTTTCTAACTGCTCTCGATTGCGTTTGATAATGGAGTTGGCCGCTTTGAGAATGACTTTTGTGCTGCGGTAATTTTCCTCGAGCCGCACCGTTACCGCATCGGGATAATCTTGCTGAAAGCCGAGAATGTTTGAAATGTCTGCGCCGCGCCACGAGTAAATGCTTTGTGCGTCATCGCCGACAACACAGATGTTTCGATGTTTTGCCGCCAGCATTTTCGAGACGAGATACTGCGCACGGTTCGTGTCTTGATATTCGTCAATCATCAGGTATGCAAAGCGCGACTGATAAAATTCCAAAATGTCGGGGCGCTGCAAAAAAAGTTCAATCGGTTTGATGAGCAGGTCGTCGAAATCAAGCGCGTTGTTTTTGCGCAACCGCTCGGCGTAGCGGCGATAGATATGCGCAATTTTTTCGTCGACGTAATCTCTGGCGGTTTGCTCGAACTCGGCAGGCAGAATGAACTTGTTTTTCGCCGCGCTGATTTTCGACTGCACCGTGTTCGGCGAGAGCGTTTGCGCGTTCAGACCGAGTTCGGTCATAATGTCTTTCATCACGCGCTGCGAATCTTCCGCATCGTAGATGGAAAAATTCGATGTAAATCCTAACGCAGAAATATGCTGTCGAAGCAGCCGCGCGAAGTTGGCGTGAAATGTGCCAATCCAAAGCCCATCTGTCGAGCCATTGCCTAAAAGGGTCTCGATGCGCTCGCGCATTTCGGCGGCGGCACGATTGGTAAAGGTGAGCGCGAGAATTTGGTGTGGCGATGCGCCAACACTGTGAATTAAATACGCCGTTCTGTAAGTAATGACGCGGGTTTTGCCGCTTCCTGCGCCAGCGATAATCATCACCGGCCCCTTGGCAGATTCGACGGCGACGCGCTGTGCCTCGTTAAGTTCGTTCAGTAAATCGTTCAACGGTGAAACAGTTTGGTTTCAGTTTGGTTTACGTTGCTGGGCGCAACGCGGGTAAAGAAACAGAATGTCGCGCCAACTGCAAAACGCTTTTTTACTCGTAGATTTTTCCGATGTAGAACGCAACGCCGAGTTTAAGTGTGTTGACCAACAGTGGCGACTCGCTTTCAAACGGAAAGAACTGGCGGTCGCGTCGAAGCGCATAGAGCGTAAAGTTAATCGCGCTTTTGAGAACAGTATGCGCAATCGGCAAAAGGCTTGGCGCACCGCCGAACACGGCATCGATAAAATATCCCGCGCCGATTTGCATGCCCATCTGTAACGCCTGAGCGCCTAAAAATTGTAGAAACACAACTCTCGGAAAGACCAGCGTTTGCTCATAGCTGAAATCAACTGCAAATGACGACGCAAGCTGTATGTTCAGTCCAGCTGCGCTCGATACGCCAAACCGTAATCCATTAAATCGCTCCAATTTGCTTTGTTCATCGGGGCTTGCCAACAGTCGACCAAATGAAGGAACAGTGAGCAGCCATGCACTTGTCAGCGTTGGCGTAACGGCGGCTTGTTCCAATTTGTAACCAACGCCGTCTTTGATGCCAAGTCCGATTTTAATTAAGCTAAGTGTGGTTGTTTGGGTTGTCGTGTCGGGCGGTCTCGAAATTGCGCCTGTATAACTTGCAATCGCGTGCGGATACGCAACATCCACCAGCAACGACGAATGCCGCGAGTCCAAAAACCGTTTCGCGCCCAGCGTTGCCTCCAAAGAAAAATTCGTTCCAGCAACGGCGGACGACGACCTCGCCGACGGCGCCGCAAAGCCATAAGACGCTTCCAGCGTAAATCGACGAAGCGGCGTTTCAATCAGCGAATAGGATTGTGCCGCAGCAGGTCCGGCGACAACCAACATCAACAACACACAAACTCTCATAGAATTTTTCTTGAAAAGAAAAGCAACCTCTGGCACTTTGCCAAAGGGCGTTCTTCGAAAAGCGGACTTGGCTTGATGCAACAAGGGCGGCAGCACGCCAAAACAAGGGGACTAATCTTTCGCGTTGTTCGGCAAGACGAACTTAATTTCAAGGCAGCCGTCGGGCAGCATTTGCGCTTCTTGCGGGTTGAGTCCAGCGAGCGAATCGGGCAGAACAATGTCGCGGTAGCGAGTGCCGACGCGCAGCGTGAGCGTTGCTCCCAACCGCGAGAGTTCAAGTTTGTCGCTGGGCGCAAACGGCAACTTCACACGCAGAATCGAGGCGCCTTCTTCCTGTCGAACCGAAATGGGCTTTTCATCGTAGAGCAGTTTCGCTGGGTCGGTGTCGCCGTAAATTTTTTCCGCCAGCAATCGCAATCGCTCCATGCCTGTAACCTCGCTCTTAAAGAGCGGCGCTCTGAAAATCGGCATCGGCGAAAAATCGTTCTCAATTGCATCGAGATATTTTTTCTGCGACTCATGCCATTCGGCGTAGTAGCCTTCTTTGGCTTCATCAGGAATAACGCGATTGACAATGGCGGCGTCGACATGCATTCCATACAAGTTCAGATATGTCATAGCGCGTTGCGATTCAGCGATGACCATTTTTTCGGGATTCATCACCAACCGCGCCGAGGTAACAGCTTTTTTGTCCATAATTTCGCGAATGTCTTTGAGTCGGTCGAGCGACCTATCCCACATCGTCGCCACGTTTTCAGGCGCGACGATTTTATCAAGTCCCGGTGTTACCTTCGAGATAGGTCGAAGCACAGGCGCCATGATGAACTTTTCAATGACACGCGTTACTTTCAAGAGCCATGCAAGCACTTCGGGCAGTGAGAGCAGGCGCAGGGTCTCGCCTGTTGGCGCCATGTCGACCACGACCACGTCGTAATCGCCCTTGCCGTGAAAGTCGCGCAGGCGCAATAAGCTGAAGAGTTCTGCCATGCCCGGAATTGAGGCAAGTTCGCCCGCGATGGTTTGTTCTGCGCCAAGCGTCATCAAGAGACTTGCAATGAAATCCCGAATTGCGCCCCAGTTATCGTTCAGTTCTACGTAAGGGTCGACTTCAATCGCATCGAGCTTTGGCAAAACATGTTGCACTTTTCCCGAAAGCGGCACGCCGAGCGAATCGGCAAGACTATGTGCAGGGTCGGTTGACATGATGACCGTCTTATAGCCAAGTTCCGCGCATCGAATCGCTGTGGCTGCCGCCGAACTGGTTTTTCCGACACCGCCTTTTCCTGTAAAAAAAATAATTCTCATTGTCGCTCGCTGTTCTAAACCGTTCATTTCCCATGAGATCAATGAAGTTACGGCTTTTCGCGGAAGTTTTTGAGTCAATGAGAAGTCATTGCAAAAAATAAAGGCATTCCGCGAGCGCGGAATGCCTCCCCTCATCACCCAAAACAAAACACAAAGATAACTATGATGTTATCCTAAACAGCATGTTATCCAAAATCGTGCCAAAACTGCTTTCCCTATAATTTTCTTATGTTTCAGTATTTAAAGGCAATAAATTGTCCTTTTTGCATCACCTTTTGTAATTACCGAATTACTTTTTGAATGGTAAAAAGTGTAATTTTGTGCAGCTCGTCACACCTCTTGCGCCGAAACACTCCTGTAACAAAGCAAGACAGGCAAGGGGAACAAGTTAGACGTGCACTCCGTCTTTACAAAAACGCCTGACGCGCCCAACAAGTCAGGGCAAGATATGAGAAGACACACCGTTCTATTGTATGGCAGCACCGTTGAAGATTACATTCAAAGTTTACCTTGAGGCGCAAGAGCGGTGGACGCCCGCTACCGAACTGCTCGGCAGAGCAGAATCGGTAGTCGACAGTTATTTGAGGCTCAACCATCTGACCTGTTGTAGTTTTCAGGGCGGATTTTTTATTGATATCGACGGCAAGCCGTGGTCGGACGAGAGCACCGTAGATGAATTTCATGAATTGGCAAAGCGTCTCGACCGTGGGCTGCCGCAGCTCGGCAAGACCGACGCCTAACAACACACAAATGACCACCACACCCTGACTATGACGGATTCAACCGAATTGCCCGACGGCGCGAACTTTTACTGTATGCTGACATATCGGGCGCGTCGTTTGCAGGCGAATGTTACGACGAACATCTGAGCTTGCGCCAAGAATTTTCTTGGTCGGCGACTTAAAACGATTGAGCGGCGCGGCGCGTTAAACTCAGCGACAATTAAATGCAAACATATGTCCAAGAAAAAAGTAGTGGTTGGAATGTCGGGCGGCGTGGATTCGTCCGTGGCGGCATGTCTCTTGGCAGAGCAAGGTTACGACATTATCGGCATTACCATGAAGACATGGGATTACGACCTTGCTGGACTGGGCAAAAGTTCCAACAAAGAAACCGGCTGCTGCTCGCTCGAGTCCATCAACGACGCCAGAAGCGTGGCGGTCTCGCGCGGCTTTTTACATTACACCATTGATTTCCGCGACGACTTCGGCGACGCTGTGATTGACTACTTCAAAAGTGAGTATCTGCACGGCAGAACGCCGAACCCCTGCGTGATGTGCAACACGAAAGTCAAATGGGATTCGCTCTTGCAACGCGCCGAACTCTTGGGCGCAGACTACATCGCCACTGGGCATTATGCGCGCGTCCGTTACGAAGACGGTCGATACAAACTCTCCAAAGGGCGCGACCAAAACAAAGACCAAAGCTACGTGCTTTGGGGTATCTCGCAACGTGCGCTCGCGAAAACGCTGTTCCCGCTTTCAGAACTGACCAAGCCCGATGTGCGCGACTTGGCTCGGAAATTCGGCTTGAAAGTAGCAGATAAAGGCGAGAGCTACGAAATCTGTTTCATTCCCGATAACGACTACGAGCGATTTCTCAAAGAAACCGTCCCGAACTTGGAACGCGACGTGCACGGCGGCAAAATTCTTGACCGACAGGGAAACGAGTTGGGCGAACATCGTGGCTATCCGTTTTACACGATTGGTCAACGCAAAGGTTTAGGCATTACAACGCCCGAACCCGTGTATGTTACGGAAATACATTACGAAACGAACACCATCGTGGTCGGGCGCGATGAAGACCTGATGCATCGAGAACTGACTGCGAACCAAGTGAATTGGATTGCCATTGCGGACTTGCGCGAACCGCTGCAATGCACGGCGAAGATTCGCTACAAAGACACGCCGGCGCGCTGCACGGTCTTTCCGACGGAAAATCCCACCGTGGCGAAAATTCTCTTCGACGAACCCAAACGTGCCATTACGCCCGGTCAAGCTGTAGTTTTTTATCACGGCGACGATGTTTTGGGTGGCGGATTTATTGAATCTGTTTCAAAAAAACCTTCGGCATAATTTTTGAACAATCACGGTTGGTCGGCTGAACCGTCGTCTCAATGAACCGTTGGGAGAATTTGGCCGATTTTCTACAAAACAACTTTTTTCAACCTGTCCAAACAACACAATTTATGTCGCACACGCTGCTCTTCGTCGATGATGAACCGCAAATTGTCCAATCACTCAGTTTGCTGTTTGATGATTACACCACACTAACGGCAAATAGCGGTATGGAAGCTCTGGAGATATTCAAGAAAGGCAACCCGATTGATGTGATTGTAAGCGACCAACGCATGCCCGGTATGCTCGGGATTGAGCTTTTAAAAGAAGTCAAGCGCATCAGTCCCACCACTGTCCGCATTTTGCTCACTGGGTATTCCGACCTTGAAGCCATCATTGAGTCGGTCAATACAGGCGAGATTTTCCGCTATGTCAATAAGCCATGGGCTGGCGCGAAATTGAAAGACACAGTGTCTCTGGCGTGCAAATATGCCGACCGCTTAAAGTCGACGCCCATGCCTGCACCCAAAGCAACTTCGACAAGTTCAAATTCTGCAGGACTTCTTAGCACATTAGGCGTGAATGTTCCAACGCCGACGGCGGGCGCGAAAACAGAGATACTCTTCGTCGACCCGAAGCCCGCCAACCTTGCCGCTTACAAAGAATTGCTCTCGACGAACTACACGGTGCATACTGCGGCCACTGCCGCCGACGCATTCGAGGTGTTGAAGCGCGCGCCCGTCTCGGTGCTTGTCTCCGAAGTGAATTTAGGCGATACGAGCGGCATTGAGTTTCTGGCGGTGGTCAGCAATGAGCGTCCCGATATTGTCTCCATTCTCGTCAGCGACAGCCGCGATGCGGGCATTGCCATTCGGCTCATCAATGAAGTGCAAGTCTTCCGCTATCTCATCAAGCCGTTTCAGCGTGAGCTGCTCAAAAGCGCGATTGAACTTGCCGTCTCCAAACATCAAGTTTTAGTTGACGCACCCGTCTTGAACTCGAAGGCGTATTCGGGGGTTACGCCGGCAGGCACGCTCTCGCAAGGCGACTCGAAATCGCTCGAGGAAGCGCTCTCCAAAGTGCGCGACTTGATAAAATCCAAAGCGACGTATTAATAGCCATCGCGGAAGCGTCGCTGAACGCTGTGTTCGCAGGCGCGAATTGGACGATGCCTTTTGAGAGAAAATGTTTGCCACAAATTTCGTCTGCACCGCCGTAATATCGTAACGACCAGACCACATGATGGCGTTGGTGGCACTGCTGTTACAGTCGCGCCGAACCAGCCCGACCATGCGCCAAATTTGAATGCAAGCAACGGCTCAAGGTCAAGCCCGTCAAAAGAATTTCAAAGGCATTTCACCGCGCGGTCAGTTTGACGACGCCGTCAAAGAATTTCAGTTCGATGTCGTCGTTGCGCTGAATTTCATTGACGGAGCGGACGAGGCTGCCGTTCTTGAACGCCAACGCGAATCCGCGTTTCAAAATGCGCTCATGACCCAATGCGTCAAGCGTTTGGAGTGCCGCGCGAACCGCCGTTGCTCTGGCGTTGAATTTTTCCGTTAGCCCGCGCTCGATGCGCTCCATCGCATAGTCAAGCCGCTGAAGCGCCGTTTCAATGTCCCGTCTTGGCTGATTGAAGGCATAGCTGCCGACGACGGCGTCTATCTCCAACGCCTTGCGCTCGACGTCCGCAAGCAGCAGAGCGCTAAGTTCACGAAGCGTTGTTTGGATGGAGTCGAGAAGTTGGTCGGACGGCGGTGCGACGAGTTCCGCTGCCATCGAGGGCGTGCCAGCGCGGACATCGGCGACAAAGTCTGCAATGGTGAAATCGGTCTCGTGTCCGACCGCACTGATGATGGGAATTTTTGAGCGATAAATCTCACGCGCCAATCGCTCGTCATTGAACGCCCATAAATCTTCCAACGAGCCGCCGCCGCGTGCAACGATAAGCACATCGGGCTTAGGTAATGAGGAGTGCGGCGTGAGCGCGTTAAAAAATTTTATCGCTTGTATGAGTTCTTCCGCCGCGCCCTCGCCCTGCACCCGCACAGGGTAAAGCACCACCGTCGCTGCAGCGTAGCGGCGTTGCAAGATGCTGCGAATGTCTTGAATGACCGCACCCGTCGGCGAGGTAATGACGCCAATTGTTTCGGGCAGTCGTGGCAAGGGCTGTTTATGATACTCCTCGAACAAGCCTTGCAAGCGGAGTTTTTCGACAAGCCGCGCAAATTCTTGTTGTAGAAATCCTTCGCCGACGGGCTTGGCGGAGTCGCAGATGAGTTGATACCTTCCCGACGGCGCATAGACCTCGACGTGACCTTTGACGAGGAGTTCCAGCCCGTCTTCCATTGCAAACGAAAGCCGCTGCGCCACACTGCGCCAAATGATAGCACTAAGTTGTGCTGACTCGTCTTTGAGCGTAAAATACAGATGCCCCGACGAATGGCGTTTGAAGTTGGAGACTTCGCCGCGCAAGTCGACGTTGTAAAATTCAGTCTCTAAGGCTTCTTTAATTTTCTCGGTAAGCTCGCTGACGGAATAGATGAAACGCTGCATCTGTGCAAGAGATTTAGTATGTTTAAGAGTGAAGTTTAGTTCAAGTTATTTCATTCCAAAAAAGTGGTATGAGCGTCAGTGCCGACATTATTTCAAAGTCGCTTGCGCCCGCCTTGGGTTTAGATGAGGCGACTGTGGAGGCGTGGGTTTCCACTGCGCTGCATCGCGCTGTTGAAGAACTGATGTTATCGGGCAGTGTTCAACTCGCCAGCATTGGCATCTTGAAAAAAACGCATGTGCCTTCTGAACCGCACGACTTCGGTGACGGCAAGTTTGGGCTGATGCCGCCGCGCGCGCGCGTCGAACTCCTATCCGTTGAGGGCGAAGGCGATGACGGCGGATTTATTTACGATGTTGCGCTGGGCGATCTAAAACTCGACGAAGACGCTGCGGAAAAATTCGCCAAAGGGTTCGCGCGCGTCGTTGAGAAAGTGCTTGAAGCCAAAGGCTCGTTGGCATTGGGGCGGTTGGGCGCACTCATTCGTTCCAGCACTGGCGAACTGAGCTTTCAAGAATCCACGTGGCTGGGCGATTTTCTCAACAAGCCATATAAACATCTCGCGCCCGTGATGATTTCCGGCGATGATGATGTTTTAGAGAAAAAATCAAGCGTAAAGGAGATTGCCCCTGTGGCATTTAAGCCGTCAGAGTTCGGATTGGACAGTCCGCCTGTGCCGAAAAAGCCCAGCGTTCAGCCCGATGAGTTTTCATTTTCTGCGCCGAAAACTGCCGCCGAAAAAAAAGACGACATAAAGTTCGACCAAGACAGAAAGCGCGAACGCTTTCAGCCGCCCGTCCCATCGCTCGATGAGCCGAACCCCGACCCCGTTGAGAGCGCGCCGCAAAAAAGCAACTCCACCTATCAATTCAAAGTGCCAAAGCCGATTCAGGACGAACCGCTGCCTAACTTAGATGCACTCGCTGTGGAGTCCGCGCCGAGCGACACCAAACGGCTGCTTACTATCGGAAGTAGCACGGCAATTGCAGTAGCCTTCGTCGTCGCAATGTTCTGGTGGCTCAATCAACTGAGTCGCTCGTCGTCCGACACTGTTGACACGCCGAAACCTGAGCGCGCCGCCGAAAAATCGGTCGAGAAAAAAGAATCGGCGAAATCAAAAACGGAATCGAGCAAAACCGATGCGCCAGCGCCTGAACCGACAAAGGTTGAGGCAAAGAAATCAGAGCCGCCGACATCGGAGACAAAAGTCGAACCGAAAAGCGAGCCGCCGAAACCCGTTGCAAATACAGGGCTTCCCGCCGACCTCTCGACGCCAGTGAATGAATCCAAAGGGGGCTGGGCGATTGTCGTTGCCTCGCGTCCAAGCGAAGCAGAGGCGAAAGCCGTCGCTGCGGACTTCGCTAAAAAAGGCTTTGCAACCAGTATCAAAGCGCGAGAGGTGAACGGCGAGACACGCTACCGCGTGCGCGTCGGGCAATTTGAAAAACAAGCCGATGCATTGAAAGCCATCAAACAAAATTCAACGCTTCTGCCGCAAGGCGCGTTCTTAGACAAAATTCAGTAATCACATTTTGAACGGAGCTATGAGCAGTATGATCAACGACGAAAAATTTTCAAGCCTCTTCAACATTTTAAGCGACGCGCAAAAAGATTCGCCTGTCGAAGAAACCAATCTGCACCCGCAAACGATGTGTCCGGCGTTTGGCGGCTTGCGCGTCGTTACGCGCATCGACGGCGCGCAGGTCTGTATGGCGACGGACAAAGGCTGTATGTATGGACTGACATTTGTAACGCATTTTTACGCCGCTCGAAAATCCATCGTCTCGCCTGAACTGATGTCGACGCAGCTCTCAAGCGGCTCGATTGTCCCCGATATTCGCGCCACGATTGAGGAAATCGCCAAAGACGAAACCGTGCGGCTGATTCCCGTGGTAAGTTTATGCGTTGCCGAAACGGCTGGTCTTGCCGAAGAGTTACTCCCGAAAAAAGTTGGAAATGCGGAGGTCGTGTTGGTGCGATTGCCCGCGTATCTTATCAAATCGCATCCCGAAGCCAAAGACATCGCGTTGGAATCGTTACTCAAACGCCTTGCAGATTTTTCAAAGAAACGCGAGAAATCGGTGTTGATTGTCGGCGAAATTTTCCCGCTCGATGCCATGGCGATTGGCGCGGTGTTGCAAAAAATCGGCGTTGAATCCGTCATCACGTTGCCCTCTCAACATATTGATGATTTCCGCGAGGCAGGCAGCGCAAGTGCGGTTGCTGTGCTACACCCGTTCTATGAACTCACCGCTGAATTTTTCGAGAAAAATAAAACACCGATTATCGGTGGCAATCCCGTCGGCGCAAATTCAACTTACAAGTGGATTAAAGACATTGGCGCAGCATTGAAGTTGGACGAGGCATTGGTCGAGCGCGTTGCGCAGGAGGAAAAAGAAAAAATCAAAGCGGCAATTGCAGCGCGCAAATCGGGCGGCACGGTGATTATCGCAGGCTACGAAGGCAATGAATTTCCGCTGGTGCGGCTTTTGCTCGAGTCGGGCGTCGCCGTGCCGTACGCGTCTACCTCGATTGCGCATACCAAACTCGGCGACGACGACCACCGCTTACTCACAATGCTCGGCACAGACTTGCGCTACCGCAAATACTTGGAAGAAGACCGCCGTGCGATTTTAGAACATAAGCCCGATTTAGTTGTCGGGACGACATCGCTCGACAGTTACGTCAAAGAACTTGGGATTCCAGCGGTGTATTACACGAACATTGTGTCATCGCGCCCCATTTACTTCGCGCAAGGTGCGGCGACGATGCTCGACCTGATTCAGTCGCTCATCGCCAAGCGCCCTGCTTTCGAGAAAATGAAGACATTTTTTGACGCCTAATCTTATGCCGCTTTGACGCCTTTGCGCACATCGTAAATCATCATCATTGGCGTAATGCTCACGTCGGTAAAGCCAGCGTCTCTCATCATTGTCGCTAAGTTGCCTGCAAGAAACGGCTCTGCATACGGTTCGAGGAACATACTGCTGCTAATCTGCCCGCCGAGCTTCGCCAGCCCGTCGCCCTGCGCGCCGTCAAAAACCAAAAAGACGCCGTTTGGTTTCAAGAGCCGCAAGGCTTCGCGCATTACGCTCAAGCCTGCATCGGGCGGCATTTCATGGAATAGCAGCGACGCAGTTACAGCATCAAACGAGGCATCTTCAAACGGCAGGTGTTCGGCGTTGCCGTGAATGAACGAAACATTGGAAAGGTGTTTGGCTTTCAATTTTGCAGCAGCGACCATATAGGGCGAAAGGTCTGCGCCGATGACATCTGCGTCGGGCAGACGTTCGGCAATAGCGCGCGTTGCGGTGCCAGTGCCGCAGCCTAAATCCAAGACGCGCTTGGCGTTGGCAGGAAAATAGGCGGCGAATTCTTTGCGCAGGAAAGATTCACTTGGCACAAGAATTTTCTCGGTAATCGGGTCGTAAGTAATCGCTGCGTCTTTATTGAGGTAACCGCCGTCGACGCTGTGAAAATCTTGTTTGTAATAATCGGGATAGGAGACGGCGGGATTGGCAAGTCGGTCGCCTTCGGCTTTTAAATCAATGTTGTCGAAAATTCTTTCGGTCAGGAGCGGACGCATCCAAGTTTCATTGGATTGCAGAAAACTCACAATGCCTTGTTGAAGCGGGTTCAGCGCGATTTTCATACTGCAAAGCGGGTTAGAATTGAGCAAAATTTTGTATCGCCTTTTTAACCCAAACCTGCCGCGCTTCGTTTCACAGAAGGTGCTTTTTCGCCGTCCGTTTTCCACTAAGCGATTCGGCTCAGTTGGGCGAAGCACTCCGATGAAGCTCTTTGCTCTTTCAAGCGTCGCAAGCGCGCCTTGATAAGTTCGTCAAGATGACATAAAAGCGCAACCTCTCCGGCGCGCTGCCGAGATGCGGAAAGTGGTCTGCGTGCATTGAAGGCTGCCGTCGTTTGCTCCGCCCAAGCGTTTATCAACGAGAGACGCAAGACGAGCGCATCATATTTGAATTTAACGATGGCGAGATGAAACCGATTCTAACGCTCACAAGCAGCGTGTGGCTTAGCGGCGGCGTTGATTGCGCCATGGCGGTCGCACTAACGTTGCGGCTAACATGCCGAGATTAAAGGCGTCAGGCACTTGCGCGCTGAATATATCTTGAATCCGAGTCGCTTGTTTTTTTGGCGGCTAACTCGACAAAAAATGTCGTGCCTTGGTCTTTGCCTGCGCTCTCTGCCCACACCCGTCCGCCGTGCAGTTCTACCAATTGCTTGACAATTGACAATCCAAGTCCCGTTGAACTCTCGCCGCTTGTTGGTCGAGCCGATAAGCGTTGAAATTTTCCGAACAGCTTTTTCTTGTCGTCGTCCGTTAAGCCTTGTCCCTCGTCGCGAATGGAAATCAGAATACAGGAGTCAGAAGACGGAAGTGTGTTTATTGCGTCTGTTCCCGGTCGTCTGATTCCTGTATTTCTCTTCATTTCCACATAAATGGTTTTTCCCGTCGGAGAGTATTTGATGGCGTTGCTGATGAGATTATCAAACACGTCGCGCATACGTTCTGCATCAATGTTGGCAAAGAGGTTCGGCTCAATGTCGCAAATGAACTGTTGATGTTTTTGCTCGGCTTGCGCGTGATTCTGCTCGACGACCAACTCGAGAAGTTGCGAGACCGAGGTGTCGCGTTTGTTGAGCTCGAATTTGCCTGATTCAATTGCAGCACTTTGAAGCAATCCTGAAATCAAATTCAGCATGCGTGTCGAGGCGCGTGTGATGGCGTTAGTCATCAACTCAACTTCCGGATTACCGCGATTTTTTTCTTCAATCAACGCTGCGAATCCCATAATGCTTTGCAATGGGTTCTTTAAATCGTGCGCTGCAATCGAGAGCAGTTCCGACTTAAACGCGTTGGCAGTTTGCGCAGCGTTCCGCTCGGCTTGTGCAATAAGCCGTTCCTGTGCAAGTGCTTGATTGAGCGCCGTCAAGGCTTGATTTTTCCGCTGTTTCTGGCGATACCCGTTGGCGACGAGCAAAGCGATGAGTGAGACCAAAACGACGCCGCCGATAAGCGAATTTCGGACAAGGTCTTGATTCTCGGTTTCTTTTTTAAGCATCTCAATTTGGCGTTGCTGCTTCTCGCGCTCCAATTTCGATTGCAAGGAAGCAATGTTTTTCTGCATCTCAATTGAGATGAGGGAATCTTTCAACGCAATGAACTTTTGTTGATACTGCCAAGCTGACTGGAAATCTTTCTTTGCACTATAAATGGCGGCCAGAATCCAACACGCATCTTTGATTTCACTACGCCCGCCGACCTCTTGCGCCAGCTCGAGGCCCTTCCGTCCGTAGCGCAGCGCATTGTCGTAATCCTGCATGGCAAAATAGACGCCGCCGATGTGAACAAGCGACTGTGCCACATACAGCCGCACTCCCAGTGACTCCCGAATTTCCAATGCTCTGAAATGAAACTTCAACGCCTTATCATTTTCGCCGCGCAGGGCGTAAATCTCTCCCAAATTGTTGAGTGCCAAATCGGCATAGCGCTTATCGTTGATGATGTTGCTTAGTTCAAGTGCCTGTTCGGAATAGGTCAAGGCTTGGTCATAATCGCGCCGAAGTTTATAGCTAATCGCGATGCCGACAAGTGCGGAACATTCACTGTCTTGTAAGCCAATGCTGCGGCTGAGCGTAAGGGATTTTAAGCCATACTCCAGACCGTCGTCGGGCAGGTGTTGAGAATTGTAGACATCGGCGATGTTATTGAGCGACCAACATAGTCCGCGCGTGTCGCCTATTTCTTCGCGCAGTCGCATGGCGGCAAAGTGATATTCCAACGCACGGTCGAAGTTGCCTTGGTAGTTATTGATACTCCCTAAACTATGGTAACACCATGCAACCCCTGCTTTATCCCCAACGGCTTGGTATGCCGCAAGGCTTCTTTGCCGCATAGGCAAGGCATCAGCGTATCGACCTTGCCGCTCCGCCACATAGCTCAATGCGTTGAGTGCGTTGGCAATGCCGTGTGTATATCCAGCGGCTTCGGAGAGCGTCAGTGATTCTTGGGCGAAGCGCACAACGCTGTCGTGGGATGTGCGCCAATAGAGTCGGGTGAGGGCGTAGAGCGCGTCGGCGCGTGACTCAACAGATGAGGCACTACGATAAACCTGTTTTAAGCTGTCGTATTTGGTCGTCAGCTCTGAGGGGTGCTCATGAGCATGGCTCTGAATAGACAGCAGAGCTCCCCACAAACAAACCCAGATATAACAGGCTGACCAATGCATCTTGTTCACTTACTCGAAAAATATTGCTCATACTGCTTTGACGACAGTTAGTTTCACAACGCTACGGTTGAATGATGCCGACCTGTGCGGCGCGCACCCAGCCTTTGTTGCCGTCGGGCAGTTTAATTTCAACCCAGTCGCCTTCGCTTCTTGCAAGTTGCACTTTTAAGCCCTCGTGGACAACGAAGAGCGTGGTGCTTTGGTCTCGCGGCTCGCTTTTGGCGCTCAGTGTGGGCGCAACCGTAACGCCTTCTGTCGTCAAACTCTCGCGGTATGCTTTTGCGATAAACATCGTTCCGAAAAAGGCAACAAATATCACGCACAGCGTTTGTGAGACGCGGAAAATGATGTTATTCGGAAGAAAATTTTTTATGTGCAAAATCACAACGCCAACCAAGAGATACACGCTTGCCGCAAAAAGAAAGGCTAATGTGCCGATTGAAAAAGCGCCGAGAAATTTCGACGCAACAGCGTCTAAAAAAAACGGCGGCATCTGCGGAATTTTATCCTGAGTGCGAAGCCGCGCGATTTCTAAATTGTTCTGCACATCATCATCCTCGCCTAAAAATCGTTTCGCTTTTTCGTAATAAAGAATTGCTCTGCCGATAGCGCCTGTTTTGTAGAACGCATTGCCGATATTGAAATACAGTTCGCCGCTCTGATAGCCAAGCGAATCGAGCAACAGATATTTTTGTAAGGCTGCGCCGTAGTTGGATTGCTCATACAGTTTGTTGGCGTCGGTAAATTCAGCCTCCGCATTGAAGTCCTGCGCAAAGACAGGCGGCACGACGAGTTCGCCTGCACAAACAGCCGCCGTCCATAGAAGCCCGAAAATACAGGCAAAGAGCGCGATACGGGTCATAGTTACGCTGTGCCTCCGCGCCATTTTGAAAGCGCAGAAATCGCTTGCTCTGCGTCCGCGTAAATCGCGTTCAGGTCGTCTTGTGTCTCGGCGGCGGGCGCGTAGCGGTAGTAGTCCGACTTCTGCAAGACGCGCATACATTTTTCAATCACATCGTTTGGCACGGCTTTCGACTCGAGCAACTGTTTAATTTCGTCTTTCATCAAGGCGTGGTCGTCGGTGTTGAATTTATTGCCGATGAACTTCACAAGTGCGTTTTCCAATTCGGCGAAAAATTCTTTCTGCTTGTTTTCTTGCAAGAACAGGCTGGCGGCTTTGAGCCGTTTCTTGGCTTCGGGCGAGGCTTTGTAGAGCCGAGCAAATGCCACATCGCTTTGCAGGCGTTCATCACGTTTTTGTTGCAACAAAACAAAAAGCAGTGCGGCAAGCGGCACAAGAAACGACGAGTAAAACCAGACAGATTTATAAATCGGCACAGTGTCTTTTTGCAGTGTAGCGGCATTGGTTTTGATAAAACGTATGTCTGTGCCAAACTTGGAGACCGCTTGCTTGTCGGGCAAATTCGCCGCCGCAAGTGCAGCAGCGTCCTGCTCGACTTCTACCTCAAATTGACCAGAGGAGAGCGTGATGTATTTCTTTTGGTCAGGGTCGAAGAACGAGAACTTAACGCTGTCGATTGTGAATCGTCCGCTTGCTCTGGGAATGGCGACAATCTCGACTGTGCGTGAGCCACTCACGACGCCAGCGTTTCGATTTACCGTCTCTTGCACTTTCGGCTCATACTTCTCGAACTCTTGCGGCAAATTGATATTGACATCGGGCAGCGTCTTGATATTGCCTTCGCCAGATATCTCGAACTTGAAGGTCATTGGTTGTCCTGTCTTGACCTTGAACTTGTCGAGCGTAGCGTGGAACTTGTATTTGCCTACTGCGCCTGCGAAACTTTCGGGCTTCGGGTCGGGAAGCGGCATCACATCGAACTTAATTGCCGGTGAATAAACCGGCACCTTTTCTTTTTTGCCCATTGAGCCAAGAAACGAATCCATATCCTCAAGGAGCGACAGCCCGCGATTGCGCTTAATTTGCGAGACAAGCACATCGCATGTGGCTAAATACGGCGAGACCTCGAGCTGTCCCGCTCGCGTTGGAAAGAGCTGCATTTTTTTAATCGTTGCCACGCGGTAGAGCGACCCATTGAGAAACTCCGTCGCCGTCGGTAAATTTTTTCCCAAATCGAAATTTTCCACCCAAAAGCCTTCGGGCTTGATGTCCTTTTCGGTTTCGTAAGTCGAGATGTCCAAGCGATAGTAAAGTTTGTAGGTAACGGTGGTGCCTTCGCCGACGTAGAGTTTCGTTTTGCTGACAACGGGTTTGATGAAAATCTCCGTCTTGGCAAGTTGCTTCAGGCTGCCTTGTTGCGCCGCCGCGTCGTCCTTGACAACTGTAATCTCAACGGCGTTGGTCGTGTAAGTTTTGTCGCCGATTTTAACGCTGGCAGGCGGAATGGTCAGCGTGCCTTCTTTTTTCGGAATCAAGGCGTAGCTGAGCGATTTGGATTGCGAGACTTGTCCGTTGATGATGCTGAAACTCGTCGATTGCGAAATCCCCGTATTGGCAACATCAAACGCGCTCGACTTGCCTAACTGCACGTTGCCGAACTCGCCGTTGCCTTTGAGTTCAATGGTATAATAAAACGGCTCATTTACCACAGCCGTCGGCGGAGCGGACGCCCGCACCGACAACTCTTGCCCAAAGGCAGGCAAGCCAAGCATAACGAACAAGACAAGGATACTTTTTTTCATAGACAGAGGTATGAAAAGTTGACTTATTTTTTGACCAACTGACCCGCGCGTTCCGCCGCCTTCACGACAGCCTTAATGAGCGTAACGCGCAAGCCACCTGCTTCAAGTTCCAAAAGCCCGTCGATGGTTGTGCCAGCAGGGGTCGTTACGCTGTCTTTTAAGAGCGCCGGGTGCTGTTTTGTTTCTAATGCCAATTTCGCCGCGCCCATGGTCGTTTGTGCAGCCAGAAGCGTGGAGACGTCGCGCGGAATACCGAGCTTCACGCCGGCTTCGGCAAGCGACTCAATCACAACATAAATGTATGCCGGACCGCTCGCCGACAGGGCGGTAACCCCGTCGAACAAACTTTCATCGAGCATCACCACTTCGCCAACAGCGCGGAAGATTTCTTCAGCCATTGAGAGATGTTCCTTCGTTGCAAATTTGCCCTTGCAAATTGCCGTCATGCCTGCATTGATGCTCGCTGGCGTGTTCGGCATGGCCCGAACAACGGGAATTGGTTTTTCCAAACGCTCCTCAATGTAGCCCGTCGTAACCGCTGCTGCAACGCTCAACACAAGTTGACTGGGCTGAACTACAGCGCGAATATCGTGCGCCACGCGCTCCACGTTCTGTGGCTTGACGGCGAGTAAAATAACGTCGCTCTCTCTGGCAACGGCGACATTGTCGAGCGTTGCATCAATACCGAGCTTCGATTTGACACGCGCAATGGAGTCGTCGCGTTTGACGCTACACAAAATGTTTGACGCCGATAAAACGCCGTGCGTCATCAAGCCTTGCGCAATGGCTTCGCCCAATTTTCCCGCGCCGATAATTCCTAATTTTTTTCCTGAAAGCATTTGAAGGTTGCAAACTGTGTTACCAATCTTTTTCGGGTTTGGCTCTGCCCAGTGTTTTCTTGACCTGATATTTTTTCAGCATATCCTTTTCATTTTCTTTCAGCGCGTTGAGTATTCGCTCTGCTTCTGCCCGTGAGAAATTGGCTTTTTCGGGCTTGGCAGGCTTTTGCTCTTCTTTGCTTGGGTCATTCTGTTGCTCTTGTTGGTCTTGCTTTTGTTGGTCTGGTTGATTTTGCTTGTCGTCTCGTTTATCGTTTTTCTCGTCGTTGGGTTTGTCTTGGTCGTTTTTCTTATCGTCGTTTTTCTGGTCGTTCTTATTTTGGTTTTTTTTCTGTTGCTGTTTTTGTTCCAGTTCGCGCAGCATCGCACGGGCAAACTCGTAATTGTGTTTGGCGTCCGCATCTTTCGGGTTCAACGCCAAGGCGTGTTTGTAGTTCGCAAGCGCCTCTCGAAGCGCGTCGGGACGCTGTTCGGGCGTTCCCGCTTTAGCTTTTTTGAACATCGAGTTGGCGATGTTGTAATAAGCGTCGGCGCGGAGCGACTTATCGAGCGATTCATTTTTCGCGACGCTTTCATATTGCTTCATCGCGTCGTCGAATTGTTTTTCTTTGTAAAGCGCGTTGCCCGTGTTGAATACCGCTTCTTTTTTCTCTTCAAATGTCTCAGCGCCTGTGATGACTTTCTCGTATTTTTTTTTCGCTTCGCCGTAGTCGCCACGATTATATGCGTCATTGCCTTGCCGCAGGTCGAGAAAGTGCTGCCCTTTCGTCGTCGTGCAAGCCATCAGCCAAAGTGCCGTTGCAAGAAAAACACGCGCCATATCTTAACAGTTGATTGAAGGGTTTATGTTAAGGATTCAATTTTCGCCAATCGCCAACGAGGGTTTCAAGCATAAGCAAGAAGAGCCCGATGCTCAAGAAAATTTGAAATTTGTCGTCGTAATCTAAAAACTCTCTGGAAGCGAGTTCCGTTTTTTGCAGCCGTTCCAGTTCGGAGACAATGCCGTCCAAATTTGTCGTTTGTGCATCTAAGTGGTAGTAACTTCCGCCTGTTTTATCGGCGATTCGACGTAAATCGGTCTCGACGAACTTTGTGGTAACAATGCCGTTCTTATCGCGCTTGAAATCGATGCGCATGCCTCGCTCATTGAAGACAGGAATCGGCGTGGGTTGCTCTGTGCCGATGCCAATCGTAAAGACGCGGATTTTTTGGGCAATGGCTTCATCGACAGCGGCGTCAATGCCTTTCTCGAAATCTTCGCCGTCGCTTAGGAGCAGCACAACACGGTTGCGCGTGATATTTCTATCGCTGGCGGCGGCGGCTCCCTCAATGCCGCGAAACGCTGAGGCAGATTCTTCAATCGCCGCCCGAAAATTAGTGCCTTGTGTTTGAATGGCGTCGGTCGAGACAGCATCGAGAAAGAGCTTCAATGCACTTTTATCGAGCGTCATTGGGCATTGCAGAAAGGCATCGCCCGCAAATGCCACCAGCCCGATGCGGTCTTGTCCAAGTTTATCAATGAGCTTGCTGATTTCATATTTCGCTTTGCTCAATCGACTGGGCTTGATGTCCTCGGCAAGCATGCTGTTCGAGACATCGAGCGCAATGACAATATCAATGCCTTTTTTCTTAACCTCTTTGAGCCGCGTGCCGAGTTGCGGTGCGGCGAATCCGACCAGCAGCATCGCCGTGCCAAGCACAATCAAAATCATCTTCCAAACAAGCCGCGCACGGCTCTGCGAGGCGGCAAGTACAGTGATGAGCCGTTTTTCCCCGAGTAACTCCAACGCGCGAAATCGCGCCACAAGCGCAAGTATCAACAGAAACAACAATGGAACGACCGCAACCACATAAGGCAGATGTTCAGGATGACCAAAGCGCATAATGAGTTCATCTTAAAGTGAAGTATCAAATATACATTGCTGCGGCGGTTTTCTCGTTAAAGCACCTTGCTCGACGCCGACTAGAATGACCGCCAAACTATGAAGAACGAATACTATTTCATACTTTGAGTAGTAACAACAAACGCTGTTTCAGTCAACTAATCAGTGGAAGCTAATGAAGACCACATCTGCTGCTCTGGGATTTTTCCTAACAGTTTTATTTGCGTGGAATTTGAATGCACAAACGCCGCCCCCGCCTCCGTTGGGAACGCCTCAATCTGAACCGCCGCGCCCATCGGGAACATCGCCTGCCTCCGGTAGTAAAATCAAGCCTTACGCGGAAGTCGTGAAAGGCGCAAGAACCTTGAAGGGCATCTTCGATGTGCATCGCATTGAGGACAAAGTCTATTATGAAATTCCGCAGAAAGAATTGGGCAAAGAGTTTCTCATCGTTGCGCAAGTCTCTAAAACGCAAGCCAGTTACGGATACGGCGGCACGGAACTCGCCGACCGCGTCGTGAAATGGGAGCGCAAAAACATGATGGTGCTTCTGCGCGATGTCTATTACGGACTGCGCTCGACCGACGGCAACGTGGCGCAATCGGTGGTCAACTCGAACATCAACGCAATTTTGATGAGCTTCGACATTGCCGCGTTTGGCAAAGATTCGTCTATTGTCATTGATGTAACGCCAATGTTTACCTCGGATATGCCGGAATTTTCGCCGCGCCAACAAAGCGTCGCCTTTGCGCCAAGCTACGACGCACAATCGCTTGACCCGAAGCGCACGTTTATCGAGAGCGTCAAGGCGTTTCCGACCAACATTGAAACCAGAGCCGTGCTGACCTATCGCTCCAACCCAATCGATTTAAGCCGAGTCCTGTCCTCGCCAGTGCCGCAACCAATTCGCCCAAAAGCCGATTTCGCCTTAGGCTCTATTACGGTAGAAGTTCATTTCAGCATGGTGCGCTTGCCCGACGTGCCAATGAAACCGCGCGAGTATGATTCGCGCGTCGGGTTCTTTACGGAACGCTTCGTCGATTACAACAACGCCAACGACGGCATTAAGCCAAAACAATACATCTCGCGCTTCCGCTTAGAGAAAAAAGACCCGTCGGCGGAGGTGAGCGAACCGATTAAACCAATTGTCTTTTACATCGCGCCCGAAGTGCCGGCCAAATGGCGTCCTTACATCAAGCGCGGGGCCGAGTCGTGGCAAAAAGCCTTTGAGAAAGCCGGATTCAAAAACGCCATTCTCGCCAAAGATGCGCCGGACGATAACCCAAATTGGGACCCCGAAGACGCACGATACAACTCAATTCGTTGGCTGCCGTCTGCTATTCAAAACGCCTACGGTCCGTCTATCCGAGACCCACGAAGCGGCGAAGTGTTGGACGCCGACATTAAGTTCTTCCACAACGTCAGCAAGCTGTTTCAGAATTGGTATTTCTTGCAAGCGGGCGCGGTCGATGAACGCGCCGACAAAATGCCTGTGCCGGACGACCTCTCTGGCGAACTCATTGAATATGTCGCCGCGCACGAGGTCGGACACTGCTTGGGCTTTCCGCACAACTTCAAAGCCTCATCGAGCTATACGGTCAAACAACTCCGCGACGCCCAGTTCACAGCGCAATATGGCACTGAAGCCTCGATTATGGACTACGGTCGGTTCAACTACGTGGCGCAGCCCGAAGACAAACCGCGTCCGCGCTTGATTCCGATTATCGGACCATATGACGACTTCGCCGTCGAGTGGGGTTACAAGCAATTCGACAATCTCACGCCCGACCAAGAGAAAGCCAAGCTCAATGAGATTGCCATGCGTCAAATTAAAAATCCGATGCTGCGCTTCGGCAGGCAGGGCGACCCTTATGACCCGACGGCTCAAAACGAAGACATTGGCTCAGACCCAATTGAAGCCACAACACTCGGCTTGAAAAATCTCGCTCGCGTCTCGAAAAAAATGCTCACCGCCTTCGCACGCCCAAACGAAGACTATGACAACCTCAAAGAAATTACGGTCGAGTTTTTCACCCAACGTTCGTTTGAAATTGGACACGTGGCAAGCCTCATCGGCGGTATGGTGGAGACAAATTACTTTTACGGACAAGGCGACAAAAACTTTGAGCCAACGCCGCGCGCCAAGCAAAAAGAAGCCATGGCATTTCTACAACAAAACGTCTTTCAACTGCCGAAGGATTTGATGCCACAAGAGATTATCGACCGCATTGGCTCGGTCGGCTATGGGGACCTGATTTTGCAACATCAAGCGCGGATATTGCGCCAAGTGTTGAACCCTGCGCGAACAAAAGCAATGGTCGATTACGAGATGACGGGAAGAGGCAACTACGCGCTGGTCGAGATGGTCGGCGATTTATCCGACGGCATTTTCAGTGATGTCAAATCGGGCAAGGTCTCGCAAATGCGTCGCAACTTGCAGCGTGAATGGGTCAGCCAACTTATTGCAAAAGTGAAGTCTGCGCCGCGCCCGCCGCTTCCGGGATTCGTCTTGGTGTTTCAAGAAAGTTCAGAAATGAAAGCGGTCGCTCGCGGACAACTGGAAAAGATACTCAAGCTTGTTCAATCGGCGCGCGGCGCGGACGACGCAACGCGCACACACCTGAGCGACTTGCGCCTCACCATCAAAAACGCACTCGATGAGAAATGACTGCACCCTGACCAACCCGTGATGACAACAGCAAAGAGCCTGTCGCCGTTGGGTTTTGGCAATCGCTCTATATCAGAAAGATTCGTTGAAAAGTGTTATACTTGCAGTTCGTTAACTCGCAAACGTTTAATTCATAAAACACGTATGAACAAGAGAACCAAGCAAGCCGCCAAAAAACATCGCAAAGCGATTGCGCGTGCGAAAGCCAAGAAAAAAGCCTCGCTTGCAAAAGCCAAGAAGCCAGTTGCTTCAAAAAACGCTTAACCTCGATTCTGATATGATTGACTACAAGAGCCTGCCCGTCGGCAAACAAGCACCGAAAGAAGTCAATGCCGTCATTGAAGTGCCGAAAGGACAACGCAACAAATACGAGTTCGACCCCGACTTAGGCGTCTTTAAGCTCGACCGCGTGTTGTATTCGTCCGTGCATTATCCGGCTGCCTATGGGTTTGTGCCAAGCACGCTTGCCGAAGACGGCGACCCTGTCGATATTCTCGTCCTGACGCACGGCGAAATTTTCACTGGCTGCCTAATCGAGGTGCGCCCTGTGGGTTTGCTCAAAATGCGCGACGACAAAGGCTTGGACGACAAAATTCTCTCTGTGCCGATTAACGACCCGATTTACAACAATGTGCGCCGACTTGCCGATGTGCCGCCGCATTTGCCCAACGAAATCGAGCATTTTTTTAACATCTATAAGCAACTCGAGGGCAAACACGTCGAGAGTTTCGGATGGCACGACTTTTTCGTCGCCGAGCGCGCAATCACGCAAGCCGTTGACCGATTCAAAGAAGAGCAAGCAAAGAAAAATGGTCATGCGGGCGTTACTGCCAAGCCGAAGCAAGTGAAGATTACCAAACCGAAATTGGTCAAGCGAGGATAAGACTTAACGGAGCCGCAAAGGATGTGAAACGATGAACATTCGGGAATTCAACGAACTCTCGCCAGAAGAGCAAGCAGAGATTCGCGGGAAAGCCAGAGCATTTACGTTTTTCGCTGCGATTGCAATGATGCTTTTAGGGTTCAGTGCGGCTTACGAGAGCGTGGTAATCCTGACGCGCGAAAAAGCAATGCTCGTCGACCGATTCGGCACAGATGCCGAGCGCGTCTTTAATTCATCGCTCCTCACGCTGCCCTTGGGCGGCTTTGAAATGTTTTGCGCATGGGCCGCAATGCGACTGCGCTATGTCGGCTGGCGGTTTGGCTTTTTTGCTACGGTTGTGTTACTGCTCAACAGCATCGTCAGCAGCATTGTCTTTAATGGCACACCGATTACATTTAGCACGATTTTAACTGCAGTCCTGTCATCGCTCATTTTCATCTTGCTCTACAAAGGCAAAGACGCCTTCTCATCGTCCGACGCATCGTGAATTTTCCTTGAATCTAACAAACTGAGGATATGTCGAGATACGTGGTTTATGTTTGCACAAATACGCGCTCCGAGACCAACCCGAAACCGTCGTGCGGGCGACGCGGCGCAGACGCGCTGTTCCAAGCAATGAAAGACGGCCTTGAAAAAAGCGGTCTGGACACTGTCGAGCTTGATACATCAAGCTGCTTGGGCGCGTGCGAGAACGGCTGTTCCATTTTAGTGCATAGCGATACAACTTGGTATGGCGGCGTTACCGAAGCCGACGTGCCGGAAATTATTGAGCAACATTTCAAAAATAATCGTCCCGTCGAGCGGCTTTTTATCAAACGCCTGATGCGCCGCTTGGCGAGTTAAAATGAATGAACTACTGCAAATGAACGGTAACCAACGGTCAAGCGTCAGCGGCTGTGGCGGGGTCAGGAATATGAACGCGACGAAGAACGGCTTAAATTATCACCTGTTAATGATTCCTAAACTCAAAAAAGGAGAAAACCAGTATGTTGAAAATTGGAGATGTCGCACCAGAGTTTGAATTGGACAGCACAGACGGCACAAAAGTCAAGCTTTCGGATTTCAGGGGCAAGAAAAATGTCCTGCTCTCGTTCTATCCGCTGGATTTTACGCCCGTTTGCACGGCGCAAAATTGCAGTTACAGCCAAGACCTCAGCGGCTTTGAACAATACGACACAGTCGTGCTGCCAATTAGCGCGGACTCAAAATTCGCGCATGCCGCGTTCCGCGAAAAATATGCAATGACGCATCACCTACTGAGCGACTTGCACCGCAGCGCAATTAAGTCCTACGATGTGCTCTTCGAGCCGCTCAATGTCAGCAAACGCGCCTACTTTTTAATCGGCAAAGACGGCTTGCTCAAATGGATGCACATTGAAAACGAACTCAAAGACAGCCGCACCAACGAGGAACTGCTCAACGCCGTGAAATCGCATGTGAATTAACCGCAACAATTCTGTTTAAGAGAAAAACTGCGTTGAACAGGGCGGCTTTTTGGTCGTCGGTTTTTTTCTTGCACGCCGAAGCATTATATTCGCGGTCTATTTTTGAAACAATTTCCGAAATTTCAGACGCATTAGAACGATGTCGAAAGTCTGTATTCTCACGGGCAAGAGTCATCAGTATGGCAATACGGTTTCGCACGCTAACAACCATCGCCGCACCCGCTTTGAGCCGAACCTTCAATACAAGCGCATTTGGCTCGAAGAGGAAAAAAAATGGGTGCGTGTTCGCCTCTCGACCAAAGCCTTGAAGCAACTGACAAAAAACGGCACAGCGGAACTCTCCAAACTCCTGAAAAAAGCCTAAGCGCGTTTGGAACGCCGCCGCGTATTGCTGGCATACTCTGTTAGTGTTGATGAAGCAGGTAACGATTTACACCGACGGCGCATGTAGCGGCAATCCGGGCGAAGGCGGTTGGGGCGCGGTTCTCATCTTCGGCGAAAAACGCGCCGAGCTCTCTGGCTACGAGGCTTCCACAACGAACAATCGCATGGAAGTATACGCCGCCATTCAAGCGCTGGAACAATTAAAAGAGCCGTGCGAGGTTGACCTTTACAGCGATTCGTCGTATCTCGTCAATGCGTTTGAGCAAGGCTGGCTTGCGTCGTGGAAGCAAAATCGCTGGCGCACCGCCGCCAAAAAGCCCGTCCAAAATCAAGACCTTTGGGAACGACTCGACGCGCTGACAACCAAACACCGTGTCCGATTTCATAAGGTTAAAGGACACAGCGACGATGAGCTAAACAATCGTTGCGACTTTCTCGCCACGAATGCGATTCGAGAACAACGCGAACTGTCGCGCGGCACATAACGTCGGAACCCAAGCGTTCCTGTCCTGTACTTTGTAATCGAACTTTGCAGTATGTTGTTGTAACGCTATGTCGGAAGAAACACGCACGCCGCCTGAAAACTTGCCTGTTGGGAGCGACCCGATGGGAGGGCTGTTTCCGCAAACGCCTGCGAGCCGTATTGGCGCGTTTGTGTTTGTCGGTATTGTCGTCTTGTTTTTTGGTTGGATTGCCCTGCGCATCAATCTGCCGCAAGAGCGTCCAGCTGCCGAGCCGCTGCCCGCCGCCATGCGCGCTCGACTCGTTGGACTGCCGCTCAACGCCAACGTGCTGGTGTATCTCGGCATGAAAGAAATTCGTGCATCTGACTTTTGGACAACGTTTGTTCCCGATTCAGTCAAGTCGCAGCCGATTTTCGCTGACACCACTTCGCTGGGACGCTTTGCCAAAGCCACTCGATATAATTTCGTTCTCGACACCGATACGGCATTTTACGCCGAAGTCAATCGCGTTGGTCTTGAAAACCGCTCGCTTGGTGTGCTTATTGGTCGCTTTGATGAGCAGCGCGTGAAAGCGTTTCTTGCATCATCAACAGACAGCCTTCGCTCGGGCGACAGAATGGCATATCAGATTGAACCAAGGCTTTGGATGTCGATGGTCTCACCGACGGAAATGGTGATGACAAGCCATGCAGACGTGGCGTCGACGTATCTTCAGCCCCAAACAGACTTTTTTACGGCGGATTCTGTAATGCAACCACTGATTGACCGAGCGCAGTTTAAATCGCAGTTTTGGGTGGCATTAGGGTCGGCGCGGTGGGCGTTTGGCGCGCTGCAAGGTCTGACGACGTCGACCCAAAATTTGAGCAGCACAGGCAATATCCGCCGCATTGAGCAACTGGCGCTGTCTGCAAAACTCACCGACGGTGTCGAGGGACAAACCGAATGGATTTACGAAAATCGCACCTCGGCATTTTTCGCTGGCGGCTTAATTGGTATCGCGCTTTGGGTGTCAAGAAATTTTAGCGGCAGACAAACGGAGGCACAAAAAAAATTGTTGGGCGCGATTGAACTAACCCAAAATTTGGAATCGCTGATGTTCCGAGCGTCAATTTCCAAATCGCTTTTAGATGAGCTTCGTCAAACTAAACCTTAAACCTAACCCTGAAATTTAACTTTGGTATGAAAAACGCTTTTCTTTACAGTCTTCTCTCTTTACTCATTGGCATTGGTGCGTCGGGCTGCGGCAGTTCCGAACCGACCTTGAACATCGGCGATGTCGCGCCAGACTTCTCGCTGCAAAGCGACGACGGACGGACGATTAAACTCTCTGACTACCGCGAAAAAACGGTCGTGCTGTTCTTCTACCCAAAAGACGAGACGCCCGGCTGCACCAAAGAAGCCTGTGGATTTCGCGATAGCTTTTCGGCGTTCAAAGACGCAGGCATTGAGGTCTTCGGCGTGAGCGTCGATGGCGTTGAGTCGCATCAAAAATTCCGTGAAAAAGAAAAATTGAACTTTACGCTGCTGTCCGACGATAAAAAGGAAGTCTCCAAAAAATACGGTGTCTTGGGCGGTATGGGACTTTCGCAGCGTGTTACCTTCATCATCGGAAAAAACGGCGTCATAAAGAAAATCTTCCGCGATGTCAAGCCCGAATCGCACGCTCAAGAAGTGCTGGTCATTGCCAAAGCGATTTAACGCTTCCTGCCGGGCGCGCCAATGAAAAAAATCATCATCTCAAGTGAACGCCTTGAACTGATTGAGTCGCCACCATTGGAGCTTCACGACGACGAGGTCGAAATCGAGGTCAAGGCTGCTGGAGTCAATTTCGCTGACATCAAAATTCGGCGCGGCTACGTCGCGCAGCCCGATATTCCACAGCCCGGCTTGGGCAACGAAGTTGCTGGCATTGTTACTCGGACAGGGCGCGATGCGCATCGTTTCAGCATCGGCGAAAAAGTGTTTGGCATTTCGCACGACGGCGGTGGCTACGCCGAGCGTGTCGTGATGCGCGAGTTCAATGTGTTTCGCCTGCCCGTGCATATGACCTTTGAAGAGGGGGCAGGGTTTCCCGTCGCATTCCAAACCGCTTATCATTTGCTTCGCACCGCCGCACAAGTGAAAGCCGGCGATACCGTATTAATTTACGCCGCTGGCGGTGCGACGGGAACGGCGCTTGTTCAATTAGCTAAGCTCTTTGGCTGCTATATCATTGCGCAATCCAGTTCACCCGAAAAGTTACAGCGCGTGTTGAAACTTGGCGCGGACGCTACCACAACCGCCTCAACTGCGACAATGCGTGACGCGCTTGCACATCTTGCGCCGAAAGGCGTCGATGCCATCTTTGACGGAAATGCGGGCGCGGACTTTGCAAAAAATATCGACCTGCTTGCAATGCGCGGAAAACTCGTCTTGTTCGGCAACAGCGCGGGAATGCCGCCGCCGCTCGACCCGTATCCGCTCGTTTATCGCTCGGCGCATATCGTTGGATTCTCAATGCGGTCGATTACCGCCGAACCCGACCTCTATGCGCGAACCTTTGATGACCTCTTGGCGTGGCACAAGGCCGGAAAATGGCGCGTTGAAATCGGGCATCGGTTTGCGCTTAATGAGGCAATGAAAGCGCATGACCTTATTGAGTCGCGTCAAAGCTACGGCAAGGTGATTTTAATTCCCTGAAATGCACGCCGCGCACTTCCATAAAAATCATAAAGCCTCGATTGTGCATCGAGGCTTTATCTTTTTGAGAAGTGTCTGAGAGACACAATTTCTCGACGTTGTCGTCGTGCTTTCCGTCCTTCACTTCTCGTTGTCATAGTAGCCTTGCGCGATTCGGCAAGACTGAAATGTGCTTGAAAGCGCGTCAAGTTAAAAAATCATTTTAAAAAACAAACATCTTTCCAACTTTTTTTTGTGTGCAAAATCGGCTCTATCGGCTGCGACGTTTAGCCGAGAGAAGCGCCCGAACTGTTGCCAAATCCTCGGGCGTATCAACGGCGCGCGACTCATGTTTCGTGATGACACATTTCATTCGGTAGCCGTATTCCAAAAGCCGCAGTTGCTCTAAGCTTTCGGCTTTCTCCAACATCGTCGGGCGCAGCGATGCAAACTCCAACAAAGTGTTGCGACGATAAACATACAGCCCGATGTGTTTGTAAAAGGTTGTCTTTGCATCGGTGTTGCGCTGAAACGGAATCGGGCTGCGCGAGAAGTAAAGCGCAAAGCGTTCTCGGTCGAGCGCAACTTTGACGACGTTGGGGTTTTTCAACATCTCGTCGATGCCCGTCGTGATTGGCTTCACGAGCGTCGAGCAGTTAGCACGTTTGTCGTTCAGAAGCGGCTCAATGGCTTGGTCAATCATGGCAGGGCGAATAAGTGGCTCGTCGCCTTGCAGATTGACGAAGACATCGCCGCGTAACTGTTTTGCTGCAAACGCCACGCGGTCGGAGCCGCTTTTAAGCGAGGCGGGCGTCAGCATCGTTTTGCAGTCAAAGGGCGCGAGTGCGTCCATGATTTTTTTATCGTCGGCGGCAACGATAACATCGGTTGCAAGTTGGGATTTTTTTGCCTGCTGGTAGGTGCGGGCAACGAGCGGAAGTCCGTCAAGGTCGGCGAGCATTTTTTCAGGCAAGCGCGTCGAGTGTAATCGGGCGGGAATGACAATGATGATTCTCATTTGAGCGCATTTGGCGATTCAAGCATCAGCGTAATCGGGCCATCGTTGATGAGTTCGACTTGCATTTGCGCGGCGAAGCGTCCCGTTTGAATGTTGAGCGATGACTGCCGAAGTTTTTCAACGAATTGGTTGTAGAGCGGCTCGGCGATTTCGGGTTGAGCCGCATCAGTGAAACTTGGTCGATTGCCTTTTCGAGCATCGCCGTAAAGCGTGAATTGCGAGACTGCCAAAATGCCCCCTTGCACATCTAAAACAGAACGGTTCATTTTTCCAGCGCCGTCCTCGAAGACACGTAGGTTAAGAACTTTACTCGACATCCACTCGAGGTCAGAGACGCCATCGTTTGGCGCAATGCCCACGAAGAGAAGCAGCCCTTGCTCGATGTTTCCGATAATCGCACCGTCGACTTCCACAGAGGCATGGCGAACTCGTTGAACTAAAACGCGCATTTGTTACTCATGCAGGCTTGATGTGCATGTCAATGGATGTTTGGTCGCATCGTTGCTTATTGAAGCAACGATGGTTGTGTCGCAGAGCAGCTATGTGCTTGTCTATTCAATAGTAAAGCCGCCGTTATTACAGAAGGCGATGAACTGTTGCAAGTGAAGTTTCTCGGAGGCCGATTGTTTGGGAAGCGCACGGCGCAGCGCGTCGGCAAGGCTGGCAGCGTCGCGTTGAGAAATTGAACTGCCACCCGATGAAAAGTAAATTCGTTCCCACGGCGCGTCAGGCGCATCGAGCGGTGTCCACCCGTAGTCTTTGGCGAGCAGCAGCGTTTCTTCCCACTGATGATTTGAAAAGTAAAATCGCCCCGATGCGCTGACAAGGTCTATCGCCATACACCCGCATCCTCCGCTTCCTAACGATCAAATTTACTTCTTATTTTCACGACGGATAATTTCGCGCTCGTCGAGTTCCTCAATGAGCTTCCCTTGTGCGTCGTAAAATTTTTTGCCGACCTTGCGGTTATTCTTCCAAAGGGTGATTTCAACGAGCGTGCCTTTTTCGGAGTAAACTTTTTCTTCGCCGTTGAGTTTGCCATCTTTGAAGAGTTTCCAAGTTGCCATTTTGCCGTCAGGATAATAGCTCTTGAACTCGCCGTCAATGGCGCCATCGGTATAATGGCATTCCGATTCCAACCCGCCATTTTCAAAATAGACTTTGCGCACGCCGTGCAGTTGTCCGTCGGTGTTGCTGGGTGTTTCTTCCTTGATTCTGCCGTTTGGATAATAGGTAAAGACTTTGAGCGGCGAGGCAAGCGTGTCTGCGTTGTAAATGGCTTCGGTTTGAAGTTTGCCGTTTTCGTAGAACTCGCGCGTCAATCCTTGACGCAGCCCATTGGCAAAACGTGTCTCGGCCCTGAGTTGCCCGTTCTCAAAATACTCGCGGCGCACACTGTCGAGTTTGCCATTGCGATAGTATTCTTCAGCTTGAAGCATGCCGCGCTCAACATTCGGGTCTTTCGCTTGGAAATAGACACGCATCATGCTGTTCGATTCGTCGCCTATCAGCTCGGCGCGAATTTGCTTCTGATTCGGATAAAAAAGTCGCTTAATGAGTGTTTGCGGAATGGCATTGGAGACGGTGTTTGTGGGAGCCGATTTAGCTGCGTCGTTCTTCGTCAGCCCTTGCCCAAAAACACACACGGGTGAACACAATATCATGACGATGGCAAGTCGCTGCATCTTCGGTATCATTTTAGGGTTTATGATGAAATCACTTTTGGCACTTTGAAAAACCGGTCTTGACTGTCGGGCGCATTTGAAAGTGCCTCGTCGTTTGAAATAGATGGACGAATCACATCGTCGCGCAAGACATTCACGCGCTCATTCATATTGTCGAGCGGTTCAATCGTGCTGGTATCCAACTCGTTGAGTTTATTGATATATGTCAGAATACTGTTAAGCTCCGCCGTCAGTCGCTCTTTTTCTGCGTCAGGGAACGACAGGCGCGCCAGCGTTGCAATATATTCCACGTCTTTTATTGAGACCGACATAAATATCACCAAAAAGTGTAATCGCTAAATTTACGATAAAACTTTCAGATTGCGATACACGAAACGTTTCTAACCAGCGTTCATATCGCTGGTCGTATATCCCACTTGTGTTTTAATTTCACGACATCGAATGGTCGTCATCCCGAGCGGTAGCGAGGAATCCAGCGTGGATGCTTC
Source organism: [Candidatus Thermochlorobacteriaceae] bacterium GBChlB (assembly GCA_000724175.1). Taxonomy (GTDB): domain Bacteria; phylum Bacteroidota; class Chlorobiia; order Chlorobiales; family Thermochlorobacteraceae; genus GBChlB. The sequence goes on from JPGV01000044.1 coordinate 44,532, forward strand.
ACTTCGTTCAGCGTGACAGGGTTGGGCTACGGCGAGCACCGTGCTGGGTCAATCCGCAATGTCTGTGGCTAATTTATGCTCGAGCCATACGACAGGTAGAGCATTGTGATAGTCTCGGTGAGTGGCCTTTCATTCTCGCTAAGGCCTCCTTCATTTTTTTCATCCAACACGACTTCGCCGTTC
>JPGV01000045.1 GCA_000724175.1 [Candidatus Thermochlorobacteriaceae] bacterium GBChlB
TTGAGCAGCGACGATTCCGCCAGTTGAAATTCGGCCGTCGTTACATCAATGAACGCGACGCCGACGCGCTCCCCATCGCGCTCTTTTTGAAAGTGCAATGCACAGAGGTAGTTGTTTCTTTTCTCGTCTAACAGTCGGTCGTTGAAGTTAACGCCCGGCGTGATGATGTCGGTGATTTCACGCTTGACAATGCCGCGAGCGAATTTCGGGTCTTCCATTTGGTCGCAGACGGCGACGCGAAAGCCGCGCTTGACGAGTTTGGCGATGTAGGTTTCAAGCGAATGATGTGGAAAGCCAGCGAGCGGCACGTCGGCAGCCGCGCCGTTGGAGCGTTTGGTTAGAACGATGCCGAGCGATTCGGAAACGAGCTTCGCGTCGTCGTAGAACGTTTCATAAAAATCTCCGACGCGAAAGAGCAAAATCACGTTGGGATACTGCGATTTGATTTTATCGTATTGCCGCATCAGCGGCGTTTCATCGCGCTTTGCCACGCTACAAAAATTCGAGGTTCAATAGTTAGACTGCCGCAGGCACGCCGACCGCCTCGTTGAACTCGACGATGAACGTACTCCCTTTGCCTTTGCCTTCGCTCTCCGCCCAAACCCGTCCGCCATGCAACTCCACCCATTGCTTTACGATGGACAGTCCCAAGCCCGACGAACTCTCCCCACCGGTCGGCTTTGCGCTCAGTTTCTGGAATTTACCGAAGAGTTTTTGTTTGTCCTCATCGGAGAGTCCCTGCCCGTCGTCTTTGACTTCGAACAAAATTTTGCTCACCGGCTTGCCGTTGCCGATGTCGCCTAAGGTGTCGTCCAATTTTCGCCGCACTGTTACCCAAATGGTTTTGCCCGGTGGCGAATACTTGACCGCGTTGCTGACAAGGTTATCGAACACATTTTGCACGCGCTCAACGTCGATTTCAGCAAAGCAGCCTTTTTCCAACATCGACTCGATTCTCTGGTCTTTCTGAAATGCGAGGCGAAGGTTGTTGGTAACGACCATTTCGGCAACCCCTGCCACATCGGCAATGGTTTTATTGAGCTCCACTTTTCCGCTCTCAATTGCGGCGCGCTCCAGCAGCCCTTTGACGAGGTTGAACATTTGAAGCGACGACTTGTAAATGTCGTTTGACGTTTGCACGACGAACTCTTTGTCGTCAGGCTGTTCTTTGATGAGTTCGGCGAAGGTCATCACGGCCGTCAGCGGATTTTTCAGGTCGTGCGCGGCAATGTGCAAGAGCTCCGTTTTAAGTTCGCTGGCTTGTTTGAGGGCTTCGTTTGCCTGCGCGAGTTCGACATTCTGCAATCGATAAATTTCCGCTTCCTTTTGCGACTTTTCGACGGCAAACGTGATTTGCTGGTTCGCCAACTTGCGGCTGACTTCCTCGCCGCTCACTTCGGTCTTCACTTGGTAGAACTTCTCGAAGTGCATTAGTGCGTCCGCAAAGTTGCCGTTTTGCTTATTGACCTCCGCCAAAAGGTGATGCGCTTTGTAAATCTCCGGCTTTGCCTTGATAGTCTCGGCAAGGTCAAGTGCGCGATGCAAGCGCTCGACAGCTTGATCGTTCATCTCTTTGCTGAGAAAAAGCTGTCCGAGTCCCAACTGCGCGACAGCGATGCCGTGCCGGTCGCCAATTTGTTCGTTGAGCGAGAGGCTGCGCTCAAGATGCTCGATGGCTTGTTCGGCGTAATCTAATTTTTCATAGACCGAGCCAATGTCCTTATGAATTGCCGCCTCGCTTTGTCGGTCGCCGAGCGCTTCAAAGAGTTTGAGACTCTCGAGCAGGTTTGTCAGTGCTTGGGTTTGCGCGCCGAGCTCAGAATAAACTTTGCCGACGCTTGCCAGCGAGGTAGCTTCGCCTTGCTTGTGGTCAATGTCTTTGTAGAGTTTAAGGCTTTGTTGAAAGTAGCCCAATGCTTTGGAGTTTTCGCCGAGCGCGAAGTAAATCTCGCCAATGTTGTTGATACACGCGGCTTCGCCTAATTTGTAATCGAGCGTCGCGTAGAGCTGCAAGCCTTGTTCAAAGTATTCGAGTGCTTTGGGGTATTCGCCTAAGTCGGAAAAAATGTTGCCGAGGTTGTTCAAGGCGCTGGCTTCGCCTGTCTTGTCAGACGTTTTGCGAAAGAGGTAGAGCGCGTCGGAAATGTCGCGCAGCGCCGCTTCGTAGTTCGAGAGTTGTTGCTGACACAAGCCGCGATTGCGCAGGCTTCGCGCCATACCGCTTTCGTAGGCAAAGTTTTTGGCGAGTTCCAATGCTTGGTCGGTGCGCGCCATGGCGCTTTTCAAATCGGTGCGCATCACGCTCCACGCATAATCGTTCAGCGCATCGACAATTTCGCGCGGGTCGTTGGCGGATTGAATTTTCGCATCTAATTTTTTCAACAGTTCAATCATAACGGCGTTGGACTATCGGAGAAGTTGTTTTGAAATTTGTGTTTCGATGTATTTTTCAGAACGGCATAGTGCAAATTAACATCTGCGGTTTTAAGAAACCGTAACTTTTTTGGAGCTTGCCTCCTGCACGCGCCGCCTTCAAGCGACAAACCGTGATTCAAACCACATGCTTCAAAAACCATAAACCTTCTCGTTCAATGTTTGACTCTTTGCTTACACCCGACGGGCTTTTGAGCCTCTTGAGCCTGACGCTCATGGAAATTGTTCTGGGTATCGATAACATCATCTTCATCACTATCCTCGTCGGAAAGTTGAACGAATCGGAGCGCGAGCGCGGACGATTGATGAGCCTCGTCGCTGCTTTACTTTTGCGTTTGGTATTGCTGGGCGGAATCGTCTGGATTGCCACGCTCAATACACCGCTCTTTGACATTTTCGGTGTTAAACTTACAGGGAAGAACCTCATTATGCTCACCGGCGGCCTCTTCCTAATGTTCAAAGCCATTGCGGAAATTCACGGCAAACTCGAAGGCGAAAAAGAAGGTGGCATCGAGGTAAAAACCTCGTCGTTTGTTCAAGTGATTTTGCAATCCACTCTTCTAAGCCTTGTTTTTTCAGTCGACTCCATCATTACGGCCATCGGCTTGGCGTCAGACATCGTCGTTATGGCAGCCGCGATTGTGCTTTCCACCTTGACCATGGCGCTGTTCGCAAAGCCCATCGGCGACTTTGTCGACAAACATCCGACCATGAAAATTTTAGGCCTTTCAATGTTGCTCTTAATTGGCATTACGCTTATCGCCGAAGGCGTGCATTTCGAAGTGCCGAAAGGCTATATGTATTTTGCGATTGCCTTCTCGCTTTTCGTCGAATCCATTAACATTCGCATTGGTAAAAAAGCCACGCTCATTGAACGCACGATTCAGAGCGAAAAAGCTACAGCGCAAAAACCATAATTACACTTCCCAATATGACTCCAACGCCCAAAGACCTTGGATTTTCAATGCCGCCCGAATGGGCGCATCACCTTGCCACATGGTTCTCGTATCCGCACAAGCAGGACTCGTGGCCCGATATGGACATGGAACTCGTTTGGTCAGCCATGACCGAAATGATTCGCTTTCTCTGCCCGCATGAAGAAGTGCATCTGAACGTCTTGGACGACGACATGGAACAGGACATTCGAGAACGCATTAAAAAAAGCGGCATCGTGCGCGACCATGTGCCGAACATTTACTACCACCATTTTCCAACCAACGATGCATGGTGTCGCGACCATGGTCCGATGTTCGTGTTGAGACAGCGCGAGGGCACAGTCGAGAAAGCCATCGTTGATTGGGGCTACAACGCTTGGGGCGGCAAGTATCCGCCGTTTGATTTGGACGATATGATTCCGACGAAAATCGCCGCCGTGCGGAACCTGCCCGTATTCTATCCGAACATCATCATGGAAGGCGGCTCGATTGATGTCAACGGAAAAGGCTGTTTGCTCACCACCACGTCGTGCCTCTTGAACCCTAATCGAAATCCGCAGCTCAACCAAGCACAAATCGAGCAGTATTTGAAAGACTACTTAGGCGTTACAAAAATCTTGTGGCTCGGCGAGGGCATCGTGGGCGACGACACTGACGGACACATCGATGACATTGCGCGGTTCGTCAACCCGACAACCATCGTAATGGCTTTGGAAGACGACCCTAACGACGAAAATTATGCGCCGCTCAAAGACAATTACGAGATGCTCAAAACTATGACCGACCAAGACGGTCAGCCGTTCAACATTGTAACCATCCCAATGCCGCCCCCCGTGATTCGAGACGAGCAGCGCTTGCCTGCGAGCTACGCAAATTTTTACATCGCCAATAACGTCGTGCTTGTGCCGACATTTCGACACGCCAACGACATTCGCGCAATTGAGATTTTGCAACGGCTTTTCCCGACGCGCCGTGTGCAGGGCGTTGATTGCTACGATGTGATTTGGGGACTCGGCGCGATTCACTGCCTTTCGCACGAAGAGCCGTCGTTGGACGCACTGAAAAACGTATAAGTGAATAAGTCGTTTTCAGAACGTTGCACACATCAAATTTTTTGTTATGTTGAATGGGTTCACACCATATTCAACAGGTTTCGCTTTTTAATTCAAACCGACGACGAATGGATTACAGGTTTAGTCAATGGGAAGAGCGCCATGCTGGTGGGCAGTCCACGCTCGAGAAGATGCTCAAACTCTTCAATCAACTGCTTATCTACACCAACGGCGACGCCAACCAAGCCCTGCAATGGATGACCGAAATGGACAGACAATACGGCTTGGGCGACGACGAAATGGGCATGGGCGAATTTATCGAGTGGCTCAAACGCGAAGGCTATCTCGAAGACGCGGCTGAAAAAGGCGAGTTTAACATTACAGGCAAAACGACGAAGAAAATCCGCGAAGACTCGCTTAACGAAATTTTCACGACGCTGCGCAAACAAAGCTCACTTGGCAACCACAAGATTCCAAAAATGGGCAGTTCCGAAGAGCGTATGCCTGAGACGCGCAAATGGAACTTCGGCGATAATCTTCAAAATCTCGATTTCACCAGCACGCTCAACAACGCGCTCAAACGCAACGTCGACGACATCACGCTCGATGAAGACGACTTTCGCGTTCACGAAACCGAGCATCAAACCACTTGCGCGACAGTCTTGATGATTGACGTCTCGCACTCAATGATTCTCTACGGCGAAGACCGCATCACGCCCGCCAAAAAAGTTGCCATGGCACTCGCAGAGCTTATTCTGACGCGCTACCCAAAAGATTCGCTCGATGTCATTTTGTTCGGCGATGAAGCATGGGCGGTTGAAGTGAAAGAGTTGCCGTTTATCAGCGTCGGACCCTATCATACCAACACGAAAGCGGGTTTGAATCTCGCGCGACAAATCTTGAAGCGCAAGAAAAATCAGAACAAACAGATTTTTATGATTACCGACGGAAAGCCGTCAGCAATCAACGAGGGCGCGAAAATCTATAAAAACTCGTTTGGTCTCGACCGCAAAATCGTCAACAAAACGCTTGATGAAGCCGTCATTTGCCGCAAAGACAAAGTTACAATTACGACGTTTATGGTAACGAGCGACCCGTATTTGCAAGGCTTCGTCCGCGAATTGACCGAAGCCAATCAGGGCAGAGCGTATTTCAGCGGACTCGATAACTTGGGAGAATATCTTTTCGTGGACTACATCAGAAATCGACGCAAAAAATTACGCTAAGCCACGCCATGAGCACGCTGACGACCAAACGCCTTTTCACCGGCGACGACCTTTTGGAACTGCAAGCGCGGACGGGAAAACAATTCGAACTTGTCAAAGGACTCCCCGTTGAAGTTATGCCCGCAGGCGGAAAACACGGATACATCGCTGCAACCATTCTTGGCGAGATATTTAACTTTGTCAGAACACGAAAACTTGGCTTTGTCTTTGCAGCAGAGACGGGCATCTATCTGGAACGCAATCCCGATACGGTGCGCGGCGCTGACGTTACCTTCATCAGCAAGGCGAAACTTGGCGATACAAGCGAGATTCCTGAACGCGGATTTTTAGACATCGTTCCCGACCTTGTCGTCGAGGTGCGCTCGCCCCACGACCGCGATGACGAAGTAGACGAGAAAATCCGCGAGTATCAAGCGGCAGGCGTGCCGATGATTTGGGTCATCCATCCGCAGAAAAAAGAGGCGGACGTCTATGAGCCAGGTAAGCCGAAACAGACGCTCTCCGAAACCGACGCGCTCGTCGGCGGCGAGGTTCTCGCCGGATTTTCGCTTCCGCTTGCTGACATTTTTAATTGACTGGTTTTTGACCTAACGATAAAACTTAGACTCATGCGCGACTTAACGAAATTAAAAACGCTTGGCGAATTGAAACGCTCCGGCTACCGCACCCGTTCGGTGCGCGATGAACTGCGCGAAAATCTCATTGCTAAAATGAAACGCGGCGACGAAATTTTTCCCGGTATCATCGGCTACGAGCGAACCGTTTTGCCGCAACTTCAGAACGCCATTTTATCCAAACACGACATCATTCTGCTCGGTCTGCGCGGACAAGCCAAAACAAAGATGATTCGCCTGATGGTCAATTTGCTCGATGAGCATATTCCTATCATCAAGGGTTCAGAAATCAATGACGACCCGTTCAAACCGCTCTCGAAATTCGCCCGCGAAAAAATTCTGCACGAAGGCGACGACACTGAAATCGCTTGGGTGCATCGCTCGGAACGCTACGCCGAAAAACTTGCCACGCCCGACGTGACCATCGCCGACCTCATCGGCGACATTGACCCGATTAAAGCCGCGTCGCAGAAGCTCACATACGCTGATGAAAATGTCATTCACTTCGGCTTGATTCCACGCAGCAATCGCGGCATCTTTGCCATTAACGAACTGCCCGATTTACAGCCGCGTATCCAAGTCGGCTTGCTCAACATTATGCAGGAAAAAGATATTCAGATTCGCGGCTTTCAAGTTCGAATCCCGCTCGACATTTTCATCATCTACTCGGCGAACCCCGAAGATTACACCAATCGCGGCAACATCATCACACCATTGAAAGACCGTATCGATTCGCAAATCATCACACACTACCCGAAGACGATTGAAATCGGCATCAAGATTACCGAACAAGAGGCATGGACACAGCGCCAGTCGGAAGTGAAAGTCAACATTCCATATTACTTCCGCGAGATTATCGAGCACATGGCGTTCGAAGCTCGGCGCAGCGAATATGTCGACCAAAAATCGGGCGTCTCGGCACGGCTCACCATTACAGGCATGGAAAATCTTGTCAGCAGCGCAGAGCGTCGCGCCATTATGAACGATGAATCGGAGGTCTGGACGCGCATCTCGGACTTATTCCTCACGATTCCAGCGATTACGGGAAAGGTCGAGTTGGTCTATGAAGGCGAACAAGAAGGCGCGAACAACGTTGCGCGGTTGCTCATCGGCAAAGCTATCAACCAAGTGTTCAAAAAGTATTGTCCCGACCCGAACAAAAAAACGCAAGGACAGACCGCCTACAACACTATTACCACATGGTTTTCGCAAGGCAACCAAGTCGATATTATGGACGACATGAAGTTCGATGATTACTTCAAGGCGCTCGAAAAAGTCAAGGGCTTGCGCGACATCGCCGAAAAGACCATGCAGCCGAAATCGAAATTTGAATTGGCAAGCGCGATGGAGTTTATTTTGGAAGGGTTGCATCAAAACTCCATGGTCGGCAAAGACGAACTTGAAACTGTGCGCACCTACTCTGACATGATTGGAAAAATTATGCAGAGCGTCGGCGGCGGTAAATATGAACGGTAGAACATCTTGCCCTTGACATGCAGAAAGCCCGATGATGTTCGGGCTTTTTCGTTGGGCATTGCAGTCGTCTCTTGCTTACAGCGGCTTCGCAAATGACTTCATTATGTCGCACTGAACAAGCGTGCTGGTGCCGTTCAACACTTTCGGGACTTCGTCGTGAAGTTCAGGCATATCGCTTAAATGGTCTTGAATCGCACCTAAGACTCTGTCGCGCCGCGTCAGCCGTTCTTCGGGAACTCTTATCACGCCGTTCAACACATTTTTCACGTCATCGTAGAGCGACGGGTATTCAACCACGTTGTTGACAATCGCGCCGAGAATTTTCTCCATGCGCGACAGGCGCGTGAGTTCTTGGTCGCGCTTCGTCAACCGTTCCAGCTCATCGAATGCTGCCTTGTGAAAATCATACAAGTGCGTTCTCGATTCGCGCAGCGCCGCCATAAATTTCGGCACGTCGTCAAGGTCGATTGGTTCAAACGCAAAGGTTTTGTCGGTGAAGACGGTCAGCGTCCAGCCGTTGGCGTCAAGCGGAATCTGCGACTCAATCATTTTCGTTTTGAGGAGTTCCGTGTTGGTCATCAGTCCCGGAAACGCTTTGGCGAAGCGAGTTTTTTCTTCGGAGGCAGCCCATTTTTGCTCGGCATACATACTGTTCAGGTGTTAGATTTTTTGAGTGCGTCTAATTCCGCTTGAAGGCGGTCAATTTGCGATTGAAGTTCCTTTTCCCGTTTTTGACGAAGTTCGCGTTCCTCGCTTGCCGTTAGCACTCTTTCGCCGTTGCGATAGAGCCGCAGAAGCCCGTCCTCAAAAGTGATTTCAGCTTGTAGCTCCTGACTGAAAATACCGCCGCGCTCGGTTGCATCGAGCGTTTCATATTGCCCGTTCATGAGCCGTTGCCCCGCCAAATCGCCCGTAACGGAATCCAACTCAAAAAACTCCTGCACGTCCAACGCCTGATACTGCCGCAATTTTCGTCTGCGCTCGGCGAGTTTGTTATCATCGCTCCATACTTCTAAAACAAAGCGAATCGAGAGGTTCGGAAAAGTTTGTCGCTCTTCCCAGAGTTTCCAACTTTTGCGCGGCGTTTTGCCTGCATTGCGAATGAGATAGGCATCGGGCGCGATGCGCTCACGGTCATCTTGATTGTTCCAATAAAATCCTGTGTCGCCGCCGACATTGGCGTTCTCGTCTGATTCGAACACGCGGCGAAGCATTGACGTAAATTCAGCACAAATTTGTTCGTGCATTTGGCTTTGCATTTCCTCAATCTCCGAGGGAAAAAGTTGGTGGTTCGCACGCTGTTGTTGTTCAAGTGCGTCAGGGCTGTATGGAGCAAGCGTCGTCGTCATGGCTTAATCAAGTTTTGTTCAAGGAAATTAAACAATCTCGCGGAGAACAAGTTTCAAAAAGTTCAGTGTTTCGGGCAGCGCGTTGATATAACTTTTCTCGCCGTTGTAAATCGTCGCAATGTTGACGAAGTCAATCGCAAAGCCGCGCGCCGCCGCGTGAATTAAGAATTCGGTCTCGAACATATAACGGCGCTCACGACAGAGCGGCAGCACGGTCTCCAAACAGCGCCGACTGACCAACCGAAACCCGCACTGCGAATCCAAAATGGGTTGTCGAAGCAAATGTGAGAGCATTGATGATGTCAATCGATTCGAGACCTGCCTTGCCAACGGCATTCGCGAGTTAAAAAAAACGTTTGGTTGTCGGCGCGACCCAATAAGCAAGTCCGCACGGCGCGATGCCTCTAAAAACTTTTGGATGTCATCCGGGCTATGTTGCAGGTCAGAGTCCATCGTCAGTGCTATGCTTGCGCCGCGCGATAAAGAAAACTCATAGCCGTCGCGCAAGCTTTGTCCCTTACCTTGATTGACAGTGTGATAAACGCCGCAGACGCCAAACTCTGAAATCACCCGCTGTGTATCGTCGGTCGAGCCGTCGTCGACGCAGACAATTTGGTCTCTCGAGAACATAGGTGACAGCCGTTCTAAGAGCGTTGGCAAGGTGCGGGCAGCGTTGTAGCACGGAATCACAACCATAGAAATTGGGTAAAACTTAAATTTTTTAGAAGAACGTATTGATTTGGTTAAAATTTTTTCCCTTATTTACATTTATCCAAATTTCTTTTGAAAATTCACAGCATATCAGCAGACGAGCAATGGCACAAAAACTGACAACACGAGCACAGGAAGAAGTTACCGAAAAATCGTCATGCGGCGTTGGGTTCGTGGTAAGTCGCAAAGGCATCGCTAATCACGCGCAACTGCAATCGGCGTTGCTGGCGCTGCGCTGCGTAGAGCATCGTGGCGCATGCGGCGCGGACAATGTTTCCAGCGACGGCGCTGGCGTGATGACCGATATTCCCTTCGACTACTTCGGCTACGACAAAGGCTCCGTAGCGATTGCTGTGCTTTTCATTCCGGCAGGCGCAGAAAGCGAGCGCGTCGCGCTTAAAATTTTTTCCGACACGTTCGGCTTCTACGGGCTGCGCGTGCAGTCGTATCGTCCTGTGCCGATTAACATCAACGCCCTCGGTAGAGACGCGCTGAAAACCATGCCGACAATTAAGCACGTCGTCATTGCGCGACCAGACCATTGCCGCACCGATATGTCGTTCAATAAACTGCTTTACGCAGCTAAGCAAATGACGCGCATCAAAACCAAAGAAGCAGGACTGAACGAATTTTTCTTCGCGTCGCTCTCTACCAACACCATCGTCTATAAGGCGCTCACCAAAGCTGACGCGCTCGACCAGTTTTATCTCGACCTTCAACAGCCAAATTACAAAACACGCTTCGCCCTTTTTCATCGTCGCTTTAGCACCAATACGCAAACATCATGGGACAAAGCGCAGCCGTTTCGTCTTATTGCGCACAACGGCGAGATAAACACCATTCGCGGAAACCGTTCATGGGCTTACGCACGCGAAAAATCGTTAGGGCTGCGCGCCGACGAACTGCTCACGCATTATGGCATCAGCGACACTGGCAGCATGAACGAAATGGTCGAGGCACTGCTCTATCGCAGCAGTTTGCCGCGCATCGAGGACGTGCTTGCAATTATGATTCCGCCGGCCAACAGCGACGGCAGTTTCTATAAATTTTGGAGCCGCGCAATGGAGCCTTGGGACGGCCCTGCGTTCATCACCTATTCTGACGGCGACAGCGTCGGCGCACGGCTCGACCGCAACGGGTTTCGACCGTGCCGATGGGCGATGACCGACGAGCATTTTTACCTTAGCTCAGAAGCAGGCTCGTTTGGTCTCGATGAGTCGAGCATCATCTCGAAGGGAACACTCAACGCTGGGTCGGGCGTCAAAATCGATCTCGAGACAGGCGAAATTGACTTCAACGACCCAAGCGGCTCGCGCCACAATTATGACGCCTACTACGACGCCCATCTTATTCCAATTGAGACGATAAAACTCTCTAACTCGCCGTCGACGCCTGAAAAATCAAGCCTCAAGCGGCAACAGCTCTTTGGCTATACGGAGGAAGATATCAACAAAATCCTTGTGCCAATGATTGCCGACGGCAAAGAGCCAATTGGTTCAATGGGCGACACCGCCCGTCCCGCGATTTTTTCCGACGAGCCGCGCAGTTTCTTTGATTACTTCTATCAAAACTTCGCGCAGGTAACAAACCCGCCCGTCGATTATATGCGCGAGAGCATGGTAACAGACCTCTCGGTCTATCTTGGCGTCAAGCCGAACATTTTTTCGCCGAAGGAAATGATACCGCCGCCGCTTGCACTTGAACTTAAAAGCCCTGTGTTGAGCCTCGGACAAATGGCGTTTTTAGAAACCTTCAAAGCCGATTCGCCAGCCGACTCCCGCGTATTGGCGCGCGAATTTGATATGACCTTCAACCGCAGTGAAGGCATTGTCGGCTTTCGCGCGAAACTCGAATCGAGTGCAAAAGACATTGTTCGGGCAGTTACAAAAGACACGAGCATCATTATTTTGAGCGACCGCCATGCTGATTTTGAACACCTCCCGATTCCAAGCCTATTAATGCTTCGCGCTGTCGTCAACGCGCTCAACGAAGCTGGCGTGCGGCTCGAGGCGTCCATCGTGGTGCATTCGGGCGAAGTTCGCACGACGCATCAACTCGCCGCGCTGGTTGGGTTCGGCGCAACAGCAGTTTGTCCGTATCTCGCGCTGGAGATGGCACGGCACGAGCCGCATACAAAACTCAAAGACCTTTCGCCCGATGAAAAAGAATCAAACTTAATTAAAGCGTTTGAAACTGGGCTGCTGAAAGTCATGTCAAAAATGGGCATTTCAGTCGTGCAAAGTTATCAAAGCGCTCGTCTCTTTTCAGCGGTCGGCATCGGGAAAAAAATGGTGCAAGAATTTTTTCCCGGACTCTATTCGCCTATCGGCGGCATTGAGTTGGAAAATCTCGTCGACGATATTTTGCGATATGCCACGCAAGCAGAAACGCTAGGCGAAAAACTCTTTTCTACCTATCAATACAAAGAGCATAATCAAGGCGCTCGCGGAGAAAAGCATTCAATGACTAACGCGCGGTCCAAGCTCATTCACAAACTTGCGCGCGAGAAACATCTCTCGCTCGATGCACCGAAACTTTATGATGAGTATCTCAAACTCGGTGATGCTGCTGCGCCCGTTAATGTGCGGCACTTGTTTGAGTTGAAGCCTGCGGCGGCATCGCTCCCGCTTGAAGACGTTCAGTCACGGGAAAGCATTTTAAAGACATTTGGGTCAGGCGCTATGTCGTTTGGCGCCATTAGCGCAGAAGCGCAACGCGATATTTTTTTAGCAATGAAGCAGATTGGTGGGCGCAGCAACTCTGGCGAAGGCGGCGAGAACCCATATTACTACTCGCTCGGCATCACGGCGCATACCAAGCAGGTCGCATCGGCACGCTTCGGTGTTACGGCAGAGTATCTCATCTCAGGCAAAGAGCTTCAAATCAAAATCGCTCAAGGCGCAAAGCCGGGCGAGGGCGGACAGCTGATGAGCGTCAAAGTGAGCGAAGATATTGCACGAGCAAGACATTCACTCGTGGGCATTGACCTCATTTCGCCGCCACCGATGCACGACATTTACAGCATCGAGGATTTGAAAGAACTCATCTACGAATTAAAGCAAGTTCACCCCGACGCAAAGGTCAATGTCAAACTTGTCTCTGGTGCGAACATCGGCACGATTGCCGTCGGCGTTGCAAAAGCAGGCGCAGATGTGATCCACATTTCGGGCTGCGACGGCGGGACAGGCGCGGCGTCGCTTAGCTCCATGAAACATGCTGGCTTGCCTTGGGAAATCGGACTTTGGGAGGCGCATAAAACGCTCATCGAGAATGGGCTTCGAAAATTTGTTACACTGCGAACTGACGGCGGACTCTCAACCGGAAAAGATATTATCATGGCAGCAATCTTCGGCGCGGAAGAATACGACTTCGGAAAGCTCTTGCTCGTGGCACAAGGTTGCGTTATGGCGCGAATCTGTGAGACAAATGCTTGCCCCACTGGTATTGCCACACACGACGAGAAATTTAAAGCCAAATACAAAGGCGCGCCTGAACATATCATCGAGACCCTGAACTACATCGCCGAGGACGTGCGCCGTTGGCTCTCCATGATGGGAAAGAAATCGCTGCTCGACATCGTCGGTAGAACGGACTTGCTCGACATCCATCCAAATTGTTTGGAACTTATCAATCGACGCAATTTAGACCTAAGTTTCTTCGTCAAAGAAGCAGCGACGGAGCATGGCACGGAAAAAAATCCGTTCAATGAAGGCGTCAGCGTCTTGAATCAAACCATCGTCAGCGCGGCAAAACATGCAATAGAGGCAGAAACATCGATTGAACTTGCTTACGACATTTTTTCAAATGAGCGAGCTGTGCTTGCGACGCTATCAGGCGAAATCGCTCGTGAAATCAACGCAAAGCGGATAGCACACGGCTTTACACTCAACGATGCGCGGTTCAACGGCAATATCGATATTTCTTTTACAGGCAGCGCTGGACAAGGTTTTGGCGCGTTTCTTACCGAAGGCATTTCGGTAAAGCTCTTCGGCGAGGCAAATGACTCGGTCTGCAAATCTATGTCAGGCGGCAAAGTTGTCGTGCGCCCGAACCTAACGGCAAAATTTACGCCCGAAACGAATGTCATTATTGGCAACTGCGCTCTCTACGGTGCAACCGGCGGAACATTGTATGTGCGAGGCTTGGCAGGCGATCGATTTGCTGTTCGAAACAGCGGCGCGACCGCCGTTGTTGGGGGCGTCGGACTTCACGCCTGCGAATACATGACCAACGGGCGCGTTGTCATTCTTGGAAAAGCCTCGCACAACCTTGGTGCTGGGATGACCGGCGGGACACTCTACCTTCTTAACGCTGATGACCATGTTGTCAATAAGGCATATCTTGCAAGCGTTGAACTCTCGGACATTGACAGAGATGAACTCCGCTCGCTCATTGCAGATTATGCCAACGAAACTGACAGCATGACCGCGCGCGCGTTATTAGAAAATTGGGACATCACAAATCAACAATTCAAAAAGTTTATTCCGATTGGGTTAGCGAAACGATGGAAAACTGTCTCGGACTCCGCTGTGCAAGTAGCTTAACTTAGCGCTTTTTTCATTCTATAAAATTTAACTAGTTTAGTTACAAATATCTGCTGTGGTTTTATTGTCTTTTTTCCGTTTTATTTGACTGTTCATCATCCATTTCTTGCCGAAGTTCAAAAATCATTACATCATCTTGGTCGTAGATTTTTTTATAGGATGAAAATCTTGCTTCCGTTGCGCCTATCTCTTTTTCAGCAGGACTCAAATACAGGTAGTCCAGTCTGTATTTCTTAATCAGGCGTTGCTGTTCAAGTTTATCATCACTTGTAAATAATGCTTCTAAATCTTTCAACCGCTCATCAAGATTTAGCACTCCTGCGATGCCGCCGACAAGCGTTTTTTTCATTGAAATCTGAATAATAAACTGACTTGTTCTTGAGCTACATAATACATTTTTTTTAGGCAATGTCCTTAAAAATTCCATCGCTTTTTTTTCAGAGAAACTTAATCGCCCAGCTGTAGAATCTATAATACCTGCATAATATAAACTTAATGAGCCGAGTGATACAAAAAAAATAGTCATCAAAACGAGTTGTCGCACTTTTTCATTTACTTGCCAAATCATCATCACGCACAAGGCCGAAAGCGGAATTACAATTCCTAAACGAAACGGCGCAGCGTAAATCACAGAGAGCGCTGATAGCACTGCCTGAACAGGGGCGTCCATTAGTGCAAAATCAATGGCGCCTTGTTTTATCATCTTAATACCATCATGATGTGGCGAAAGGGCAACGATAATAATAACAAATACCCAAACTGCAAACACTGTTTCAAGGTGGGCTTTTCGTAATGACTCAATTAACCACTCGCGCTTCCATATCACAGCTGCTCCGAATATAATAATTGACAACGTAATCAAAATAACGCGTAAGCCGACATTGTAGTCGCGAATAATCCATTCCGACACAGAAACACCATAAATGACTCCAACCAGTATTATCAGACCGACAAAAATTTTTTCACGTGTTTTTCTTAGTATAATCAGCATTGTCGGGACTAAGAGGGTTGCAATCGCAAATAAAAGCGGCACGCTGTCCGCATTATACATGCGCTTAAGATATTCTGTTACAGCTTCATTGACATCTGGAATTCGCTGATATAACTTCCAGAGAATTGCTGCACTACCGAAGCCTCCGAGCGTCCAAAGCGCAGGATTTATTTTCTTCAAAAAAGTTTCTCTTTCCCTCAACATTAAGAACAGCATAAATAGCGCTGCCATTGCGCCATAAATCAACCCTGATTGCGGGTGAATGAGGGTGGCAAAAAAAATACATAATGCAGAAAAACTTTTTTCCTTCGCTGCCAACTCCATCTGTGAGGCGCGATATAGTAAAGCAATCGACAATAAACCAAAGGCGCGTGGAATCACGTAGTAGGGACGAAAAAGGATTGTAGACCAACTGACCATATTGCCTTCCATCAGCTCGTAACTGAGCGAATGATTTTCCCCAGCCCACCCTATCACTGCCAAATCGAAATCACCCAACATTATCCATCTCAGTAAAACAATCAGCCCAGCAATGCCCGATGAGAAATACGCCAAAAAGAATGCGGCTACAGCTTTTTGTTCTTCCTCCAAAAATGTTTGGAAGAAGAAATACGTGGCATATGCACAACAGAAATTTCCCGTAATGTCAATTGCAATCAATAAAAAGGGCGATGGAATAGACATCCATTTTCCAATTATCCCTACTGGAAGTAAGATTAATGAATGTGCATCAGGCCTCAGCCATATAGATATGTCTTTTTCTACATCATGTATAGATAAGAAATCATTATTTGGAGATTGTAAGATATAAAGCCAGTCAGCCAAGTCTTGATTTAAGAAAAAATAATAAGCGTATTCATCGGGCGTCAGAAGCCACCGTATAAAATGCAACAACGGACTTGCAAGAGAGGCAGCAGCAATTCCCAGCCACACACTTTTCGGCACACGAAAGTAGTTTTTTGCTTTTACCTCAGACATTTCCTAAAAAATATGTCATGGCTTTTTCTACGCCCTCTTTCAAACCAATTTTGTATGTAAATCCAAGTTCTTTTTGCTTGGTTGTATCTCCACCTCGCGCAAAAACGCCTTCGGGTTTATCCGATAAGCCTTTAATTTCAGGGGAGTATCCCACAACTTCTGCCGCAAGTTTTGCCAGTTGTTTAAAGCTAGTGTAAATCCCTGTTGAAAGATTGACTGCGTCTCCATTATCAATTTTGTCCATTGTTTGAAAAACACCGTCCACGCAGTCCTCGATATGAATGAAATCTCGCATTTGCTCACCTGTTCCCCAAACGGTGAGAACATCTTCTCCTTTGTTCTCAATCGCGCGTTTGCAGATGCTTGGAAACGGATAAGTATCGTCTTGGTCTTCGCCGTAGCCTGAAAATGGACGGTATGCCACAGATTTCAAACCGTGTTTTTCGTAGGCAAGTTTTCCAATATACTCTGTCGTCAACTTTGCCCAACCGTAAGACATGTCCGGCATTCCTAAATCACTTTGAAATTCAATCATGTTTTCTTTCAGCAGTACATAATACTCTCGTCTTTGAAACTTAATTGGGTATGCTGCGCTTGAGCTAAAAGTAATTGTTTTTTTTGGTTTTGCTTCTTTCGCCCATTGCCAATACTCAGCGTCAATAGAAAGGTCATCAGCGACCGCAAGTGGAAAATTATCAATCATTAAGCGTCCGCCGACCATTGCCGCAAGATGAAACGCATAATCAAAATCAGTATCTCTTACGCGCTTAAAATAGGCTCGGCAATCTTCATGATAAAAATGGAAGTTCTTGTAATCGTGAGGATTGTAGAATGGAAAGTCTTTTGGAAGTTTTCCGCCAGTAAATTGAGCTACGTTATCCACGCAATGAACTTCATCGCCCGCGTCTAAAAATCGCTTTAAAAAATGACGACCGACAAAGCCTGCGCCGCCCGTAAGTAAAACTTTTCGCATTGTTATTGAAACAACTCAGTTAAAGTTTTTTTGATATTGTTTAAACGCATAAACTGACCGTCCAGGAAGGTAGTTTAAAATCTTTTCAGGATTAGACGGCAATTGTTCCACAATTTTAAGATTATTTTCATATCCCAGATATTCTGCTTTCATATCAACTGTCAAGTCGTGCGGATTTCGCGCTTGAAAAACAGATGCTTTTGAGAAAATCACGCTACAGCCTTTTGCCTCAACATAATATGCCGCCCAAATATCGTCCATTCTGCCAATATGCGGAAATAAGAAATACTCTTTTAACCACTTTCCGGAAATAAATGTATTTTGCGAATTAAATGGCGTCAGTTTATTTGCTGCCATTGGGAAATACTTGTCGTCGAATGTGCATTCCGGAGCGTGTTCCATTCGGCAAATTGCATCTATGTCGGGGTCTCCGTTCCAAAAATCCGCTTGCACGTCGACTTTAATTTTCTTTTTAGATTTTCTGGTATAATCTCGCTTTGGTAGTAGTTGAAGCGGATATCCTCTATGCCAAAGATTTTTATAATTTGTCGCGCCGATGGCGTCAAATGCAGGCAACTCCGTCTCGTAATAATCGACCTCAATTTCATTGCCAACATTCATCTCTTTTCCCCAAAATTCATATGGAATATTGTCGTCGTCAATAACAGCAACTACATCAGCTTTCAGGTCATGCGCCCACAGAAGTCCAAAATTTCGCCGTTGAATACAGTTCCATCCAATCGCGTCAGAGAGTTCTTTGTCACGTGCTTCTTGCATTTCAGGCGTTA
>JPGV01000046.1 GCA_000724175.1 [Candidatus Thermochlorobacteriaceae] bacterium GBChlB
TTTTGCCCGGATAAATCGGCAGCCGAATGTGCTGCACATTGACGCCCAAGATGTCGACTTTCTGCGGGTCGAGTCCGGTGCGGTCGTATTCCATGCTTGCGTCCCATTCCAAGAGTTCTATGACGACCTCGAGCCGCTTTTGGTAGCGAATCGCACGCACGCCGAACATGGCTTGCACATCAATGATGCCGAGTCCGCGAATCTCCATAAAGTGTCCAACCAGCGGTGTGCCGGAACACATTAAGACCGATTCGCCTTTGCGCGTAATGACGACGGCGTCGTCTGCCACCAAGCGGTGTCCGCGTTCAACCAAGTCGAGCGCAATTTCCGATTTACCGATGCCGCTCCTGCCGACAAGCATCATGCCAATGCCATAGACATCGACCATTGAGCCGTGATAGGTTTGATAGGGCGCAAATTGGTCGTCGAGGAAATCCGTTACCAAATAAATAAACTTCGTGGTGGAAATCGTTGTGCGAAAAACGGGAATGCCTGCGTCGGTCGCCATTTTGAGCAAGGACTTCTCGAGCTTGTTTCCGTCGGTCAGGCAGATGCACGGCATTTTGTAGGCGACAATGTTGGCGAAGGCGGCGCGGCGTTTTTCCGCCGAGAGATGGTTGAGAAAACGCGACTCGGTATTGCCGATAATCTGCACGCGCTTGTATGTAAAAAGGTTCGTAAATCCCGCCAGCGCCAAGCCCGGACGGTGAATGTCGCGCTCAATGATTTTGCGCGACAGCTCAGCTTGATTCAGCCGCTCTAACGCAATGCCCAACTTAATGCTGATGTTGTTGTAGAGGTCTTCGACCGTGATGGACTTTTTTTTAAGCGGCTTTTTGTTGAAATCCATTGAATACAAGGATACAGAAACATGAAGGATAAAGTAAGGGTAAAGGCATGAACAAACTTTTTCACCCTTTACCCTTTTGTCTTTTTTATCCGTTGTTTTTAGAGGTGTCTGATTTTTTCTTTATGCTTTTGCAGTTGCTTGCAGATATTGGCGACGCAAGCGTCGATAGCTTTCTCGTAAGTTTCGGCGGCTTCTTTGGACACAAACGTGTGGTTATGCACGTGTGCGGTGATTTCCGCAAGTTTGTTTAGCACACGGTCGTTTTTTTGATGGTCTAACACGATGTGGCAGTCAGTTACGCCGTCGAAATACTTGTTGAATTCAACGACGGCGGCGCGGGCGTATGCCTCAACGGCGGCGTTGTTTGCCGCGTGGCGCAGCGTGAACTGCACCTTCATGGCGCTTTCGGCAAGATGCGGTGTGTGCATAGTTTATCTCCTGTTTTTCGTTTAGAGATGCAAAAACCTTGCCCAAACGAGACAAGGCTTGATTGACGTCGGACAACTTCCAACGCAAAGTTCAGGCTTTCGGGTGCGCTTTTTGATACACCTCCTTCAGGCGCTCGAATGTAACATGCGTATAAATCTCCGTTGTAGATAGATTGCTGTGTCCCAGCATCTCGCTTACGTTGCGAAGGTCTGCGCCGTGGTTGAGCAGATGCGTGGCGAAGGTGTGGCGTAAGACGTGCGGACTTTTTTTTCTCATTTCCGTAACTCCCAAGAGATGCTTTCGGACAAGCCGCTGAACGAGCATCGGATAAATGCGTTTGGCTTTTTCAGTCAGAAACACGGCGAGCGCGTCTTTTTTGTTGCTTACCGAATTGATGTTAAGGAAGTTTCGGCGGACTTCAAAGTATTTTTTTAACGCCTCTTGTGCCATGGCACCGAGCGGCACGAGTCGATGTTTTTTGCCTTTTCCTAACACTTTCACCACGCCGCCCACGAGGTCAATATCGGGCATATCCAGACCAATCAACTCCGACAAGCGCAAGCCGCAGCCGTAGAGCAGTTCCAGCATCGCGCGGTCTCGGCTGCCTTCCAGCGTGGTGCTGTCGAGTTTAGCCAGTTCGTCCTCGAAGAGTTTGCGCGTTTGGTCTTCGTTTAAAAATGTCGGCAGCCGTTTGTCGGTCTTCGGCGTCCTGACCAGCGCGGCGGGCGACGCCGAAAGCACCTCTATCGAGACGAGAAACTTGAAAAAACTTTTTATCGCCGCCAACTTCCGACCAATCGAGCGCGGTTCGTATTTCTCCGTCAAGAGTTCACCCATGAACAGCCGAATCGTCAGCGCATCGATTTCTGCAACATTGACCTCCTCGGCCGACGTTTTCTCGAAATGCTTTTGAAGAAAGCTGAAAAATTGGTCGAGGTCGGCTCGATACGCCGTTGCGGTGTGCAGCGACACGCCGCGCTCTTTTTGCAGCGCCTCAATGAAGCGTTTAAGCAACGGGTGCATAACAAAAGACGGTTAGATGTATAACTGCCCATCCATCACGGTTACGGCGTAGCCGCTAATCGTGAGTTCAACGATGTTATCGCCCTCGACGGTTAGTTCTGCCCACACTCTGCCGCCGCGCGCAATTTCATAGCCTTGCTCGAGCGTTACGGGAATTTTTCCATTGCCACGCACTCGACCGTTTTGGTATAAGTAGCAGGCAAGCGGACCTTGCGCTGAACCCGTTACAGGGTCTTCATCGACGCCCCAGAGCGGCGCGAAAAATCGTGAATGCGCTGCGCTCGTCTGATATTTTGTGTCGGTCGTAAATGCGCAGAACGCTGTAACGCTGTGCTTTGCCGAGAGGTTTTTCAAGGCTTCGCTGTCGGGCTTCATTTTCAAGAGCGGCTCGCGATTGATAAACGGAATGAACACATAACCGTTGTTCGCCTTCCAAATCGGCAACGAGTTGTCTAAAAGTTCCATCGGCACGGAAAAAGCGTTGCAGAGGTCGGACTTCTGTCCGCCATATTTTTCGAACGTGGGTACTGGCAAGCCCATCGTTACGCGAATAATTTTTTCATCACGATAGACATGAATCGGCAATACTCCGCTTTTGGTTTTAACGCGAAACGAGTGGTCGCCAGCGGCATCTAAGCCGTAAAGCCCAAGTTCAGCAAGCGCATGAAAGGCGGCAATCGTCGCATGTCCGCAGAGGTCAACTTCAACCGCAGGCGTCATCCAGCGCAGGTTGAGGTCGTAGGTTTTGTCGGTTGGCGAAAACAGAAACGCCGTTTCGGAAAGGTTCATTTCGCGGGCAATAAGTTGCATCTCATCGTCTTGCAGCCCGTCGGCGACCATCACGACGGCGGCAGGGTTTCCCGTGTAGGCACGGTCGGTAAAGGCATCGATTTTTTTAAACTTATAGGTTCTCATGGTTGGTATGGTTGGTTGTGTCGCGCAGTGAGCGTCGACGGAAACATGTTGTCGAGAAATTACACAAGAATTTCGCGTCGTCGAAACGCTCTAATGGATTTTCTTTCAGACATTATCGCGAATGAACTTTGGGTCACTGTCGAGTTTATTGTAAAGTTTCTTGGCAAGGCCAATATCAACTTTTTGATGTCAAACACTTTTTGGTAGGAGTGAATCAAGTGGAACATCTCGACAGTGAATCGGGACTTTTTTGATTCTTGAAAAATCAATAGCGACTACCCGCGCAGCTTATCTAAGAGCGTATTGAGTGTCGCAAGTTCAGACTCGGAAAGCGTCGAGAAAATCTTTTCCATTTCTTGCACTTTGGCGTCCAGCGCGTTGAGTTTCGCTAAGCCACTTTCAGTAATAGCAACATCGACGTTGCGTCGGTCGGTGGGACACTCTTTGCGCGTGATGAATCCCTTCTGGCGAAGTCGCTCAACAATGCGCGAGGCATCGGACATCTTATCGAGCATCCGTTCTCGAATCAACTTTACCGACGCAGGATTCGGGTGCTGACCGCGCAGGATTCGCAAGACATTGTATTGCTGCATCGTTAAGTCTTCACCCTTGAAAACTTTATCAAGTTTGGCAGTGTACCAATTGAATGTGTAAATCAAATTCACACCTGCCTTGTGCGCTGCATTGCGAAACTGCTTCTGGTGAATTTCGGCTTCCAATTTCATATCAATGGTTGTCATGGTCAATGAAATTTAACCCAGCGTTCCCATCATACCCAATTGATATTCCATAAATGCATGTTCCAACTCTTTTTCGGTGTTCATTACAAACGGCCCGTAGCGCGCCACTGGTTCGCCGAGTGGCTTGCCAGAAAAGAAGATAAACTCTGCCGTTTGGCTCAATGAGGCGTTTTTTACGCGCACAAGGTCGCCATCGTGATTAAACCACGGCATCTTGCCGCGCGAGATGCTTTCACGGTCATTGATAAGCAGCGTTCCTGAAATAGGATACAGAAATGTGTTATGGTCTCGATGCATTAGAAGCTCAAGTTCGGCGTCGGGTTGAAGCGTATAGTGATGATACTCGACCGGCGTGTTGGTCTTTATGGGCGACGCCGTGCCGAAGGCGCTGCCGATGAGAACCTTCGCGCTGAAATTTTCTCCTGAAACCGTCGGGATCTCTGTTGCTCGAATTTCTTGATAGCTCGGCTCCATGTTTTTCTGCGACGCTGCAAGGTTAATCCACACCTGAAAGCCGTGCATCTCGCCGCCGTGTTGTTTGACGGCGTCAATCGGCTGTTCTTTATGCACAATGCCGCGTCCCGTCGTCATCCATTGCACATCGCCCGCGTTGAGCGACGCTGTATTTCCTAACGAATCTTTATGGTTGAATCCGCCTTTCAGAATGTAGCTCAAAATCTCAAAGCCTTTGTGCGGGTGCGCGCCTGTGCCTTTGGCTTCGCCTGCCTTGAAATGCACGGGACCGAACTCATCGACGAGCAAAAACGGGTCGATGTAAGAGAGTTCACGTGTTGGAAACGGTCGATTGACAAGGAAGCCTTCGCCTTCCATGACTTGCACGACTGGCACGAGTCGCCGAATTGTTGCAAGCGATTGAGTCGCTGGTTGCATTTAAAGCGGTTGGTGGTAAGTGATTGGTGATAAAAAAGGCGAGATTGTTTTTCAACCTCGCCTTGTGGTTCTTCTCTCTGTCTCGAGAAAAGTTATCCTTTCTTGACGAGTTCAATGTCCGCCGTGAGATTGACTTTTTCGCCGACGAGTAAGCCGCCGCTTTCAAGCGTCTTGTTCCAGACCAAGCCGAACTCCGTGCGATTGACCGCGCCCGAAATTTTGAAGGCAGCAACCGTTGCACCCCAAGGGCTCTTTGCCGTGCCTTTGAAATCGACATCGAACTCAACGGGCTTGGTAACGCCGTGCATCGTCAGGTCGCCTGCCAGTTTGTATTTCTTGTCGCTGACTTTTGTGAACGATTTGCTCTTGAAGGTGATTTGCGGATACTTCGCCACATCGAAGAAGTCTGCGCCTTTCAGATGTCCATCGCGCTTCTCGTCTTCGGTGTTGATACTGGCGGCGTCAATTGTCATCTCAATTTCGCTGTCCGCAAAGTCGTCGCTTTTGGCGTTCACTTTGCAATCGAATTTTTTGAACTTACCTGTCGCTTCGGAAATCATTAAGTGCTGAACCGAGAAGCTGATATGCGAGTGCGAGGCATCGAGCGACCATTGCGCCGACGCGACTTGCGCACCGACCAAGAACAACGCGAGAAACAGAGCTTTTTTCATAGATGTATAAGTTATGGTTAAGTGTTTAACTGCAATGAACTACAACGAATGACACAAATATAAGTTTTAACAATCAATGTTACAACCTTTTTTAATCGAGACTGTAAGGAATCCGCTAAGGCTGCCAGCCTTGCTTTCCGATGAGCGGCACAAAGGCAAAGTCATGGGTTTGATGTTCGTAAATCGTGTCGCCTTGTCGATGAAAAATTGACATACGCTGTTTCGTCTCATTGCCGATGGGAATAATGAGCCTGCCATTGTCGGCGAGTTGCTCGAGCAAGGCTTTCGGTGCGTTGGGCGAGCCAGCGGTAACGAGAATCGCATCGAAGGGCGCGACGGAAATCCAGCCGAGCGTGCCATCGCCCAAACGCTGCATCAGGCTCACGCGCAATTTTTCAAGCGTCTGTTTTGATTTTTCGTAAAGTTCCGCATGGCGCTCTATCGTAAAAACGCGATAGCCAAGTTCAGCGAGAATTGCTGCCTGATAGCCCGACCCTGTTCCGATTTCCAACACCTTTGAACCCTTTGTGTAATTATCGGCAACGATTTCTGTCATATAGGCAACTGTAAAAGGCTGAGAAATCGTTTGGTTCTGCCCAATCGGGAATGGCGAATCTTGATAGGCCACATCCCAAAACGCTGTGTCCAAAAAGAGATGCCGTTTTACAGTCAAGAACGCTTCCAAGACGCGCTCATTTTTGATGCCGTTTTGGTGCAAGAGCGCAGTCATGGCTTCGCGCTTTGGTCGATATTTGTGGTCTTGGTCTTGCATAGCGGTTTTGCTTCGTGCGAATCTACCATAATCCGATGTAACTTTGCGCTCAACCAAAACAGCTATGAGCAATTCAACGCTTCCTCAACACGACGATGCGCCAAATAACCGGCGAGAAATTTTCGGCTGGGCGATGTATGACTGGGCAAACAGCGCGTTTAGCGTTACGGTCATTTCGGTTTTTTTAGGTCCGTATTTGACCAGCATCGCCAAAGCTGCCGCCGACCCAAACGGTCTTATTTACTTTTTAGGCGTGCCGATTAAATTTGACTCGCTCTTTGTTTATGCCACGTCAATGTCTGTGCTTTTGCAAGTCTTTTTCTTGCCACTGCTTGGCGCGCTCGCCGATTACTCGCATTTGCGAAAAACCTTGCTCCAACTTTTCTGCACGATTGGCGCAGGCGCAACGGCTGGCTTGATTTTTCTATCCGACGGTTGGCACTGGTTTGGCGCAGCGTTGTTCATTGTTGCCAATCTTTCCTTCGGCGCGAGCGTTGTGTTCTACAATGCGTATCTGCCTGACATTGCCAGCGCGTCGGAGCGCGACCGAGTTTCATCGTTTGGGTGGGGGCTGGGCTACTTGGGCGGCGCGTTGCTCTTGCTCTTGAACCTTGCCTTCTTCACTTTTCGTGATGCGCTCGGCGTCGAGACAAGCTGGGCGGTGCGGATTTGCCTTTTGTCGGCGGGCGTGTGGTGGTTTGGCTTTGCGCAATTGTCTTTCGCCCGATTGCGTTCTCGTTATGCCGTGCGCGCGGTGCCTGCGGGCGACACCGCATGGAGCGTGAGTTTCAATCAACTCAAAACAACATTTCGCGACTTACGCCGCTCGCCCGATACGCTGAAATATCTTGTGGCGTATTTGCTCTACAACGATGGCGTTCAAACTGTGATTGCGACCGCTTCTGTGTTCGGGTCGGAGGAAATGAAAATGGACTCGAGCGAGTTGATTTTGGTGATTTTGATGGTTCAAGTTGTTGCATTCGTCGGCTCGTTTTTGTTTGGTTGGCTTGCGGAGCACTTTGGCACGAAGTCCTCAATTGCGCTCAGTCTCGTTGTTTGGAGCGCGATTGTAATTTACGCTTGGAGTTTTCTGCAAACGACAGCACAGTTTTGGGCGATGGCGGCGGCGGTCGCCTTGGTCTTGGGCGGCACACAAGCCCTGAGCCGAAGTTTGTTTTCTCAAATGATTCCGAAGGGACGCGAAGCTGAATACTTTTCGCTCTACGAAATTTCTGATAGAGGCACGTCTTGGATAGGTCCGCTGCTCTTTGGCTTGGCGAATCAACTCTTCGGCGGCTTGCGCTACGGCTTGCTTTCCTTAGCGGTTCTCTTTGTATCGGGCTTGGCGCTCTTGCTCCTCGTCAATGTCGAGCAGGCAATGCGCGACGCTTTCAGCGCGTCGGAAGAAGTTAGCTGAACAGCATTTTTAACTCTATGGAAAATTCGTTCAGCACGCTCGATGCGATTTTTCCGTCGAGTGTGGCAGCGGAGAAAATTTCATATCCGTTGGGCGTGTTAAGGTAAATTTCTGCCGAAGCGTTCTGTGCATCTATGAGCCAATACTCTTTCACGCCGAAGCGTTCATACAGTTTCAATTTATCGACGCGGTCGCGCACGACAGACAAGGGCGAAATGATGTCCACTGCCAAATGGGGCGCACCCGCCACGCCGTCATTGGTGATGATGTCTCGACGCGCTGTTGTGATGAACAGTACATCGGGCTGAACCAAATTGTAGTCGTTAAAAAACACATCGACAGGCGCATAAACGATGCCTAAGTTTTTTTCACGCATGATTTTGTCTATTTCGCGGAACAGGTTGCCGGAAATGATTTGGTGTTTTGGCGCGGGCGATGATTTTCTCACAAGTTCTCCGTTAATGAGTTCGTATTGGGCAAGGTCGTCGTCGGAAAAATCCATGTCTCGAGATTCAGCGACGAGGATGCGTTTGGTCAGCGTAGTCATTTGGCGCGATGTTGATGTTGCGTAGTGTTAGGTGTAACTTTACGCTTGAAGACACAAATGCCTGTCCGTTAACCGTTTTGCTGTATGCCGAAAATTATCCGCGACGAATCGACCACCAGTTCCTATTGGGCAGCCGTAAACACGCTTGGCGCGTTGCCCGACGTCCATATCATTGCCGATGCGCCTATTGGGTGCTACAACCTCGTTGGCGTTGCTGTTATCGATTACACTGACGCGATTCCTTACCTTCGAAATTTCACACCGACCGACTTGACCGAGAAAGCCATTTCATCGAGCGGCACAACGGGGATTACCAAAGACACCATTGAAAAACTCATCGGCACGGGCAAAACGCTGATTGTCATGTCGACTGCCGAGAGCGAAATGGTTGGCGCCGACCATACGCAAATGCTTGCTGCGCAGTATCCCGATGTGAAGTTTTTTTCGTCCAATTCGCTCATCGAGGACGAATGGGTTGGTCGAGACCGCGTTTTAGCGTGGTGCTTCGATAACTACGATGACCGAAAGCCTGCGTCAATACAAGCGGGAACGGTAAGCATCATCGGTCCGACATTTGGCTGCTTTAATTCACCGTCGGATTTGCACGAAGTCAAACGTCTGATTGCAGGCGCAGGCGGCAGGGTCAAAAAGGTTTTTCCGATGGAATCGATGCTCGCTGATATTTCGGAATTGAAGCATAGCGATGTCATTGTTGTTATGTATGAAGAGTTCGGTAAATCTCTTGCCGAAAAACTCGGTCGACCAATTCTGTATGCGCCGTTTGGGCTTTATGCAACAGAGCAATTCATTCGAGACTTAGGAAAGTTGTTAGGCACGTCCGACCAAGCAGAGGCGTTCATCAAAGTGGAAAAACAAACGACGCTGAAACTCATTTGGGACTTGTGGCGCGGTCCGCAGTCGGAGTGGTTTCCGACGGTCAATTTCGCCGCGTGTGCCTCGCGCACGTATGCCAAAGGGTTGAAGAGATTCCTCGAGGGCGAGTTAGGAATGACGTGCGCGTTCTCAATCGATTCGGCTGTCGCCGACAACAGCGACATTCGCAGACGCTTGCAAGAGAAGCCGCCGCAGGTGATGTTCGGCAGAATCGTCGATAAAATGTATCTGGCGGAAGTTGGGGCAAAAACGTATTTCGTTCAGTCGGGCTATCCCGGTCCGTTTGTGCGGCGTGCGTTGGGAACGCCGTATATGGGATTTTCGGGCGCGACCTATGTGGTGCAGGAAATTGTCAATCTGCTTTACGATGTGCTGTTTCAATTTTTGCCCTCGCATAAACGCGGCTTTGAATTTGTGCAGCCCGATAAAAAATTCGTTTGGACGCCAGAGGCGAACAATGCACTTGCAGAGCGCACCAAACAAGCGCCGTTCATTTCACAGATTTCGTTCAGCCGCGAGCTGAAAACCAAAGCCGAACTTTACGCGCAGAAAAATGGCCTTGACGTCATCACGCCCGACGTGCTGTCGCGTATCAACTAAGCTGATTTAAATCGTCATCGTGTAAAAAAAATTGAGCAATAGAATATGCTCGACGCGCACAGGTGTTGGCGCAACACGGTTCAAGACACGGTTTTGGTAAAGCACATCGACGATGATTCCGGGAAATCGAAATCGGGCGCCTGTTTGAAATCGATTCTGATTCCAGATAGGCGGCTCGGCCGTCAGAAACCACTCATTGTTGATGAGCCATGAGAAATTCCCGACAATCGGAATGGCAATTTCGGGGCGAATCCGAAACCGCCACGACCGAATCGACTCGAAAAAAATATCTTCTGGCGAATGCCATGATAGGCTTTCGGCTCTTACTCGCAAAACGCCCGGCGCTTCACCGACCTTGAAATCGTGCCACAGTTGAAAGGAGAAAATGTCCAAGATGCGGCTGTTTATCGGCGTCAAGAAAATATATCCTGCGCCCAGTGATGTCGTGGGCGACACTCGATACAGCCCGTAGAGCAGAAAGACAACGGTTTGGAACTGCGAGAGATTTCGAATCATTCTGTTTTGCGCGAAGAACTGCACCGACCAAGGCGACTCGCCGAACTTCGTTGTGAGCATCACGCTCGACCAGTTGACAATATCATGGTCAATGGATTGAGACTGCGCTGCTTTGCCGAAGCAGAGTAGTGTCAGCAGCAAGATGAGGATACTGCGTTGCATTGCTTGAAATGTTAAAAGTTCGTTTATTTTCTTGTATCAAACGTCTTGGTTTTTGTTTGAAACTCCAAACGGTAGGACGACCAGCGTGCTTTTGCAACTTCGTTGCGCCGTGAAGACGCGAATCGCCGTTGTTGAAATCGTCTCGAATCGAGAGGGCAATGAGTTCGGCGAGAAGATGCAAGTTTATGCTGACATCGGCGTTGTTTATTACGTCATCTACGACCCTGAACAGCATTACGGCGAACCGATGTTAAGACTGTTTCAACTGAGCGGCGGCATCTATGTTCTGCGCAGCGATGCAGTGTTGGAGCGCGTTGGGTTGCGCATTGGCTTGTGGGAAGGCGTTTATGAAGGTACTGGTATGATGCGCAAGGGCGGCTTATTCTCACTGCCGATGAACGCGCTAAGCAAGCCGAGAAACTTGCCAAACAATCCGATGAGCGCGCTCAGCAAGCTGAAGAGCGGGCGAAGAAGTTTGCTCAAAAATTACGCGACTTAGGCATCAATCCCGACGAGGGTTGAGACGCCGCTCGATTCAATTCAATCATCAATGACCTTCTCAACACGCATCATTGTTATTTGTATCGCTGTCGCAGTTGCAGCAATGGCTATTGCAAGCGCGGTCTATATCGTCGTCGTTAAAGTGCCAACTGACCTTGCACGGAACGCCGCCGATGGGCTTCGCCAAACGCTCAACTTTACACCAGAAGTCCGATTGAACGGAACTGTCGTCGTGCAGCAGTCCGCGCCGATTTTGGAGCTTGCCACTGTCTCGAGAGACATTTTGGTGGAAGAGGGCTACACACACACTTTTTTTGGCAGCACGAAAACGCTTGTCGTGCGCGGCGTCTTCACTGCCAAAGCGGGCTTTAATTTGAAAGAAAAATTCCTTTTGACGGTGAAAACAAATCCGACGACACTTGTCGCTGAATTTCCGGCGCCGAAGTTGCTTTCGCTCGAGATGACTCAATACAATGTTGTTCAGGAAGAGAGCGGTTGGTGGAACAAACTTACGACCGAAGAGCGCGAAGCTGCTGTGAACCGTTTGCGCCAAAAAGCACACGCTGAAATTCTCGCCTCAAGTATCTTGCTCGATGCAGAAACCCTGATGCGCAACCAACTGCACTCGACGCTCGCCATTCACAATGCGCCGATTGACATTTCCATTCGCAGCGTTGAAACACGCTAATTGCCAACGCCAAAACGTTTGCTTAACTTTGTTTCTCGCTTGATGTATATCCAATGACAAAGTCGACCTTGCTTGCTGAACTGGCGCGATTCAAACAAGACCGTATTCGCGGACTTTTGATTGAACTCGACCTTGCAGAAAAGCTCGATCTCTACGAACCCTTGCGCCAACTGGTTCAAGATACGATTGAGGCACATCGCTCGCCGTTTATTGACTCGCTTGATTGGGACGTCGGGGATAGCCGTTTCAAGCCAGATTTTTTAGTGCATTTATTTCACGACGACCTTCATGAGAAGCATCTTGGCGCAGGCGATGTGAGCGACTTGGCACGGGTTCACTCTGATGCAGAACTTGCCGAACTTTTAGCCGTTATGACATCACTGCTCGAGAACATCGCCGCGCTCGGTATCGACGGCATGAAACTTAACCCAACACTCTACGAACCATGACACGCATTTTTTTCACGCTTTTGTGTTTCACCATTGCGGTTCCGCTCTCGGCACACGAATTTTGGCTCAAACCTTCAAAGTTCATTTTGAAAAAAGGCGAGCGGGCAACGCTCTTGCTCTTGGTTGGCGAAAACTTTGCAGGCGAGCCGTGGAAATTCAATCAGAGCCGCGTCATTACGTTTGTGCAGTGTCATAAAAACGAAGCGCAGCAGATTACGCCTATCGTCAAAGACAGCGTTGCCGCACCGATCGACCTTATGTTTAGCGCCGATGGCACGCATCTTGTCGCGCTGCACACCACGCCGAAGTTTATTGAACTTGATGGCAAAAAATTTACCGAGTATCTCAAAGAGGACGGACTTGATGACATCCTTGCGCTTCGCGAACAGCGCGGCGAATCGGAGAAATCGGGTCGCGAACTCTACCGCCGATGCGCGAAAACACTAGTTCAGACAGGCACCACCACAGACAGCACATTCAAACGCATTATGAACTTCCCGCTTGAAATCGTGCCAGAAACAAACCCGTATTCCATGGGGTCGGCATCGAGCGCGAACATGAGTGTCCAAATTTTCTTCAAAGGCAAGCCGCTTGCTAACGCGCTGGTTAGAACTTGGCATAAAGCGGGCGGCAAAGTCGAAACGGCGTCGCTGCGCACCGACGGCAATGGACGCGCATCATTTGCCTGCACAGCGACGGGCGAGTGGATGGTGAGCCTTGTCAAAATGGTTGAAGCAGAAGATAAAACACAAGCCGACTACGAAAGTTTTTGGGCGTCGCTCACCTTCGGTTTTGATTCCTAACACCATTATTTATGGCAGAACAAAACATCTTGATTGAAATTGACAGAGAACTCAACCGTTTGTTTCGTCACCTCGATGCGCTCGGCATTGACGAGTTGGACATTGACCTTGCCGACGGCAAGCTCGTCATTGAATTTGAAGACGGGGTAAAGTTCATTGTCAACCGACAAAGCGCGACGAACCAAATTTGGCTTGCCGAGCCGCAGGGCGGATGGCGATTCGATTTCAAAAACTCACAGTGGATTGATGACAAACGCGGCATTGAACTTGCCAGCGCGCTCTCGGAACTCATGACGGCGAAATTGGGGCAGAACATTTCACTGAAATAAACTTATTGTAATTCAAACCAAAGGAGGCTCTATGGAAAATTTAATGAATATGCTGATGTCGCAGTTAGGCGGCAGCGCAATCGAGCAAGTCAGCCAAAGGCTCGGCACAGATTCCAACACGACACAGACCGCGCTCAACGCGGCGATTCCGCTCTTGATGTCCGCGCTTGCCCGAAACGCCGCGAATCCCGATGGCGCGAAGGCACTGCAACAAGCCGTTACACGCGACCACGACGGGTCGATTTTAGACAATGTCATGGACTTTCTCGGCAATCCTGAATCGGCAAACGGTGCTGGCATTTTGAGACACGTTTTGGGCGGACAGCAAGAGTCTATTCAAACCGCGCTTGGTCAAAGCACAGGCTTGAACGCAGGACAAATCGGTCAGTTGCTTCAAATTGCGGCACCGCTGGTGATGGGCGCGATTGGCAAAACCACGCAACAACAACACCTTGACGCAAATGGGCTCTCGCAGTTTCTCGGACAGCAGCAGCAAGCGGTCGCTGCGCAAGCGCCCGACCTGATGTCGATAGCGACGAAATTTCTGGACGCCAACGGCAACGGCACAATTTTAGATGAGGCGGCTGGACTCTTGGGCAGTTTGTTTAATCGGAAGTAATTACACATGGCAAGCGCGGGAATTTCAAACGACCTGCTGATTGCAATGGGCAGCGCGCTTTCCGAAGCCATCGACGCGCCATTTGAGATGCTCAATATCACTGAACTTAAAGGCGGCAGTCATCGCACGGTGCGATTAGAGACAACGGCTGGCACGTTTTTCGTGAAATGGAACGACGCGGCTTACTTGCCAAACTTCCTCGCTGAACAGCGTGGGTTAGAGGCGCTTCGCCAGACAAGAACATTTCGACTCCCCGATGTATTCGGGGTTACAGAGCGCGAGAATCACGCGTTTCTTTTGATGGAGTTTATTTTCTCGACCGAGCCAACGGCTCAGTGCTGGGAAAGTTTTGGTCATCGGCTTGCTGCATTGCATCAGCACTCATCACCGACGTTTGGATACTCCGAAAATAACTTCATCGGCTTGCTGCCGCAGTCGAATGCACCCAAACTTAAATTTGTAGATTTCTTTGTGGAAGAGCGATTACGCCCGATGCTACGCCGCGCCTACAATTCGCATGTTCTGGACACCACTGAATTAACTCGTTTGGAAAAATTGATTCCCATGATTGAGAAGATTTTCCCGCAAGAGCCGCCCGCTTTGCTGCACGGCGATTTATGGAGTGGAAATTTTTTTGCTGACGAGTTTGGCAACCCTACGGTCATCGACCCTGCGGTGCATTACGGACACCGTGAGGCGGAGATTGCGTTTATGATGCTCTTCGGCGGATTTCATCAATACGTGTTTGACGCTTACAACGTGGTCTTTCCGCTGGAACGCGGCTGGAAGAGCCGCATCGGCATCTACAATCTCTACCCGTTGATGGTGCATCTGTGTTTGTTCGGGCGTCAGTATTGGCCGCCGATTGACGAGACGCTGCGGCGGTTTAAAGTGTAGCGATTATGATGACTCTTTTCCCAACTCCGTATCCAGAATTGAGAAGCCAACAATCATGCCTTGTGCAAGATGAATCAGCACGTTGCCGTCGGCACTGCCAGAGTCCTCAGCGAAAAAACTGTCGTCGGCGTCTCGCTCTCGGTTAAAGACGACATGCAGAATTTTTTCGTCGGGGTCGTAGAGATACTCGAAGTCGTGAAATTGAAACTCTGCCATGGCAGGCACGCTGCAAATCACGGCGCGAATCTGGTCTTCCATCATTGTGTCTCCTTCGGTTGTTTGCAGCGTTGAATCTATTCAAATTGATTAAGCATTCGCACGTCGTTTTCCAGAAGGTAGCGAATGTCGGTGATGCCGTAGCGAAGCAGGGTCGTGCGTTCAATGCCCATCCCCCATGCAAATCCCGAGTAGCGTTCAGGGTCGATGTTGCAGTTGCGCAAGACGTTGGGATGAACCATTCCGCTTCCCAATATCTCGAGCCAGCCGGTGTGCTTGCACACTCGACAGCCTTTGCCGCCGCAGAGGTAGCAGGTAATATCCATCTCCGCTGAGGGCTCCGTGAAGGGAAAGAAACTTGGTCGAAACCGAATTTTCACGTCGCTGCCGAACATCTGTTTGGCAAAAGAATACAGCGTGCCTTTAAGGTCAGCGAAGGTTACGCCCGTATCGACATATAATCCCTCGAGCTGATGAAACACGCACAGGCTTCTGGCGCTGACATCTTCATTGCGGTAGACTTTGCCCGGACAAATGACGCGGACAGGCGGCGCCTGCGAGAGCATTACCCGAATTTGAACTGGCGAGGTGTGCGTGCGTAGAACGACGTCCTTTGAAAGGAAAAACGTGTCTTGCATATCTCGCGCAGGGTGGTCAGGCGGAAAGTTGAGCATCGTAAAATTATACTCGTCTTTCTCGATTTCCGGTCCCGTCGCAATTTGAAACCCCATTCCGAGAAAGATGCGCTTCATATCGCCGAGGACTTTTTGAACAGGATGTTCCGCGCCTAAAAATCCGCGCCTGCCCGGCAGCGTCAGGTCTATCACCGTTTCCTCTGTGCGCGTTGACTCGACTCTGGCTTTTGCGTCCTCGAACTTCGCTTCTGCCAATTGTTTGAGTTCGTTGAGCAGTTTTCCCAAAAGTGGCTTTTGCTCTTTGGGCGCCGATTTCATTTGTTCGAAAAGCTCCGCTATCTCGCCTTTGCGGACAAGGTATTTCAGCCGATAGGCGTCGAGCGTCTGTGCATCAACGATGTCAAACGCGGCAGTCTCCGCTTTGAGTTTCTCGATGAGGTCTTGCATCTATGTTGCGATTTCAAATCGGGTTATTGACGATTGACGATACTCGACCTGCGCAAGCCATCGTCAATCGAACATCCACAATCGTCAATGGTTAGGCAAGCGCAGCTTTTACGACGGCTTCAAAGGCTTGAATATCTTTTACCGCAAGTTCGGCGAGCGATTTGCGATTGATTTCAATGTTCTTTTCCGTCATGGCGGCAATAAGCTTCGAGTAGGTCGTGCCGTAAAGACGCGCAGCAGCGTTGATGCGCGTAATCCACAAGGCGCGAAAGTTGCGTTTCTTTTGCCGGCGGTCGCGGTATTGATACTGTGCGGCTTTATCGACAGCGTGCTTAGCAGTCGTCAAGACATTTCCGCGATTGCCCCACATTCCTTTGGCGCGTTTGAGAACTTTTTTACGTCGCGCGCGCGAGGCGACGGCATTTTTGGCTCTTGGCATTTTCGTTTAGAGATTAGACATTAAAAAGGTTTTCCCATCACCCGCGAAGCGGTGTAACATCATGCACTTACGGGTGAAGTTGGCGTTACACTACTAGCATTTCTTTCACCGTTGGGATCATGGCGTCGCTGACAAGACCCATTTGGCGCAGGTGGCGTTTGCGCTTGGTGGCTTTCTGGCTCAAGTTGTGGCGCATACCGACTTTCTTGCGCTTAATTTTGCCCGTCGCCGTTTTCTTGAATCGCTTTTTGGCGGCGCTGAGCGTTTTCATCTTTGGCATAATTGTCTCAATTAAGTTGTTGGAAAAATTTGATTACGATTTTGTCCCGACGGATTCGCGTTGGTCTTTCGCCTCTTGCATTTTCTTTTGGCGTTCTGCTTTTTCCGCCGCCGCCGCTTTTTCTTCTTCGGCTTTTTGTTGCGCTTCTTTGCGCTCAAGGGCGTCGATTTTCACCTTGTCCGGCACATAAAAGATATACAGATTTTTTCCCTCCAATTTCGCGGGACTTTCGGGCTTGCCGACAACGCTCAGTCGTTCCGTTAGGCGGTCAATGAGCGCGTAGCCTTTTTCTTTATAGACAATGGCTCGACCAAGAAAGACGACTGTTGCACGGACTTTATCGCCCTTGCGTAAAAATTCTTCGGCGTGATTGGCTTTGAAATCGAAGTCGTGCTTATCTGTATTCGGATGAAACCGAACTTCTTTCAGTGCCGATGTTTTGGTTTTCTTCTTGGCTTCTTTTTCCTTTTTCTCGATTTCATAGAGGAACTTGCCGTAGTCCGCGATTTTGCAGACGGGCGGCTGTGCGTTGGGCTGAATTTCAATCAAATCGAGTCCTAATTTTCTGGCTTCGCGCAGCGCGTCGCCGGTTTTCATGACTTGCTGGTCGCCTTCGGGAAAAATGACGCGCACTTCGGGAATGCGAATCTCGTCGTTGGTGCGATGT
>JPGV01000047.1:0-12012 GCA_000724175.1 [Candidatus Thermochlorobacteriaceae] bacterium GBChlB
ACGAGATAAGGTGGCGCGAAATTATCTTCGATACAATTGATTATGCGTTCGAGCCGATTGTGAACATCCATACGGGTGCGGCATTTGGATTCGAGGCGCTGATGCGAAATTACGAACAAGTCGGGTTTGGTTCAATCACCGAATTTTTCACTGTTGCCCTCGAAGAAGGTGTGTTGTTCCAAGTCGATTCGTTCCTGCGCGAACGTGCGGTTCAAAAATTTGCTCAATCCAGTCTGAGCGACAAAG
This sequence comes from [Candidatus Thermochlorobacteriaceae] bacterium GBChlB, assembly GCA_000724175.1. Lineage (GTDB taxonomy): Bacteria > Bacteroidota > Chlorobiia > Chlorobiales > Thermochlorobacteraceae > GBChlB. The sequence continues at coordinate 247 of JPGV01000047.1, forward strand.
TCAAACTCTTTCTCAATGTCGATAACCGAATCATTTATCAAAAAGAATTCCAAACGGGCGGACTGACGCGCGTGCTGCAGCAGCACGGACTGTCGCCCAGTTCCGTCTGCCTTGAAATCTCGGAGCAACACGAAATCAAACCAGAAGACGGACCGAGACAGGTGTTACAAATTATTCGCTCCCAAACCTACAAACTTGCCATAGACGATTTCGGGACGGGCTACTCTGGCTTGCAAATGCTTTACCACGCCGAACCCGACTTCATCAAAATCGACCGCTTCTTTATTTCAGGCATCGCCAGCGATTCCAAAAAACGGTTCTTCGTTGCTAACATTATCAATATGGCGCATCTCTTGGGCGTCATCGTGATTGCCGAAGGCGTCGAGACCGAACAAGAGTTTTTCATCTGCCGCGACTTGGGCTGCGATATGGTGCAAGGGCATCTGGTTCAAATGCCGACGCAAAAATTGGACGAGTTGAAATTAAAATACGAGGTAATTAGCGACTTAGTTCAACGCGACCGACGCAAGACCAGCAACGACCAAAAAATCATTCTCGACCAAATTGAGTTCATTCCGCAAATCTCCATTGAGACAGAAATGGAAACTGTCTTCAACTATTTTTTGGAGAACGGCAATATCACATTTTGCCCTGTTACAACTGCCGACAATACGCCGCTCGGCATCGTCTTCGAGCGCGACTTAAAACGCTTTTCGTATTCGCTCTATGGGCGCGAATCGCTCAAAAACCCCGCGACGACCAAAACACTGAAAGATTTTGTTAAGCGCACACCAATCACCGACATCAACACGAAGCCCGAAAAGATGCTTGAAATGATGGCCAAGGAAGACGACGCCGAAGGCATTATTCTGATTGACGATATGAAATATGCCGGCTTTTTGAGTATGCGCTCGCTCTTGCGCGTCTTGCATGAAAAAAACCTCGCCGCCGCCCGCGACCAAAATCCGCTGACCAAGCTGCCCGGCAATAATGTCATCAACAGCTATGTGGCTACTGCGCTCGACGACAGCGAATCCTACGTGATTGTCTATTTCGACCTCGATAATTTCAAGCCCTACAACGATAAATACGGCTTCCGCAGGGGCGACAAGGTCATCTTGCTCTTCGCCTCAATTATGAAATCGATGTTCAGCCGAGACGACTGTTTCATCGGGCATATCGGCGGCGATGATTTCTTTTTAGGGTTCAAGAATGTCGAGTTCGAGCGAGCCTACCATGAAGTGTCTCAAACGCTGGTCAATTTCAAAGAGGACGTCAAAGCCTACTACGACGACCAAGACCGTGAGAACGGCTATGTCGTCTCCAAAGACCGCGACGGCAATACCAAACGATTTCCGTTACTCAGCGTCAGCGCGGCGATGCTTGAAATTCCCAATAGCGAAACGCGCGTCTCAATGGAAGAAATTAGTTTGATTCTCGCCGAACTTAAAAAATACGCCAAAGTTAGTGCCGAAAAAATCGGCGTTGCTGCCGTCTTTACCCGCCAAGGCAGTGACAAGGAAGACAAAGTAACTGACTTGCCACCGACTGACGTGATGCTCGAAGAAACTGGCGTTGCGCCAACACCCCCTGCGCTCGATGCTAATGGATATCGCGCCAACGGACACGCTGCGCTTGATGCTGACACACAGCCATCACCTACGGTTCAGAACACCAAGTAACGCCGCCTCGAGTTCCGACTTTCCTTCAAAGACATCAAATTCAATCTCGACATAAAAAAACGCTGCCTGTCGAAGCTGATTAAATAAAGCATCGTCAGCTTTTAGGCGATAAAAATCTTTTTCGGTCGTAACAGCGATATTGATATTATGCCGAATCATCTCGCTTAAAATGTAGTCCATATCGGCAGCGGTATAGGCGTGGTGGTCGGGAAAATGTTTTTCGTGATTGACGATAAGCCCAGCGTATTGCAATGTCTCCATAAAATTTTTCGGGTCGCCAATGCCTGAAAATGCAAACGCCCACGTGTAAAGAAACGGCTGTGAACCTAACGGGATAATTTCGTCTGAAAAGAAACTTCGCAGCCCAACGATTTTTACCTGTGATTTCACCATCGGTTTTTGAAACGGCTGCACTGCGCGGTAAAGCGGCGCAAGGTCGAGATACTTTGTTACTTTGGAGAGCAAAATCATATCGGCGCGGCGCAGTTCATCGGCAGGCTCGCGCAATCGACCAAGCGGCAGCAGCGCGTCGAGAAACGGCGACTGCTCGGCGTGGATGACGACCAAGTTCAAATCGCGCGCAAGTTGCCTGTGCTGGAAGCCGTCGTCAAGGACAATGACATCGGGTAACTTGTCTTTAAATTTTTCTGTCAGAAACTGCACTGCGTCGGCGCGTTTTTCCGCAACGATGACAATCGTATTCGGGTTACGCCTTGCCAGCATCAGTGGTTCATCGCCCGCTTCGCTGCCGCCAACGCGCACGAAATTTCCATCGCCAACGAGCAAGACGCCGCGTGATGTTCGACCGTAGCCGCGCGAGATAATCGCCGCGCGCTTTCCAGAGCGATGATAAAATTTCACAATCCAGTCAACGAAAGGCGTTTTGCCCGCGCCGCCAGCGCTTAAATTGCCAACGGAAACGACAGGAATGGAGGCGCGATGCAATTTGAAAACGCCGTTGTCGAAGAGGCGGTTTCTTAGCCAAACAACGACGCCGTAAAGTAGAGAAGCAATAAAGAGTAGAAGTTTCAACCGTTGCTGTTTAGGTGTTGTCGAGTTACCGTTTGAGTCATTTCAATGCTGCCAGAGCCGATGCTGTTTCCAATTGCTGCGACAGGAGCACCCATCTGTGAGTCCAAATCGAGAACCTCTTTTGCGACGAGCAAGATACTCGGTCGGCGCGGGTGCAGACTTGGGTTCAAGCATCGCGGTCTTCTTTTGAACGGAAGCAGCGTTGCTTATGATACAACTTTGCATAAAGTCAAACAATGTCGCGTCAGCGTCCTTAAATCAATCCGCGCGCTTTAAGTTCAAGATATTTGTTCACGGTTTTGAGCGAAAGGTCTTTCGGCGCAGTTAAAATCGATTGAATGCCGTAGCGACCAAGTTCCAAGACAATCTCACGCTTCTCGAAGGCGAATTTTTGCGCAATGGTTTTGATATAGACTTGTTCGAGCGTATCGACATTTTGCGAGAGCAGTGAACGCAACTCGGTATTCTCGAAGAACACAACAACGAGCAAATGTTTTTGTGCCATGCGTTGCAGGTATTTAAGTTGGCGGCGCATAGAAGAGAGCGTCTCGAAGTTCGTGTAAAGCAAGAGCAGTCCGCGTTGATGCGCACGGCGTTGAACGGCAATGTAAAGCGTCTCGAAATCGGATTCCTTGAACGATGTGGTTTGGTTGTAGAGCGTCTCAAGAATTTTGGCGAGTTGTCCCGATTTGCGTTCCGCCGGCACGACAGCATGAATCTCATTTGAGAACATAATCAGCCCGGCACGGTCTTGTTTTTTGAGTGCGATGTTTGAAATCGCCAAAGTAGTGTTGATGGCATAGTCGAGCAGCGTCATTTGCTCAAACGGCATTTTCATCACGCGCCCCATGTCGATAAGCGAATAAATTGGCTGTGAGCGCTCATCTTGAAATTGATTGACCATCAGGTCGGAACGCCGCGCCGTCGCTTTCCAATTGATGGTCCGAATGTCGTCGCCGATAGCGTAATTTTTGATGCGCTCAAATTCCATCGTATGCCCGATGCGCCGGATTCTCTTGACGCCGAACTCGGCGAGGCGCGATGAGGCGGCGATGAGTTCATACTTTCGCATTTGCAGATACGATGGATAGGTTGGAACCATCGCGTTGTTTTCTGTCACGAAGCGTCGGCTGACAAGCCCAAGCGGACTTGACAGAAACACATTCAACGCACCGAAGTGATATTCGCCGCGCTCTGTTGGTCTTACCGAATAGCTGAATGTTTTTTCGCTTTGTGCCGCAAGCATGAGTGTATAAAGAAAATCGCGCCGTTGAAATTGCACGGGCAGTTCGTCAATGACGGAAACCGTCGCCGCAAAAGAATATGGATTTTGAACGGAGATGTAAATCGGGTTCTCGTCGCCGTTTGAAAAACGTTTTGGTGTGAGGCGCAAGGCGGTGAGCGTCTCGGAGCGTCGGCTGTAAAGCAGCAGCACATCGAGCAGCGTAAGCGCAAAGAGTGCGAGCATCGCGCCAATTGCAATCAGCTCAATGCCGGAAAAAAAATATCCCAAAACGAACAGCACCACAATTGCGCCTAATGCCACAAAAAATCGCGGCGTCAAAAAAAAGTTGCGTAGGAATTTCACTATCGCGGCACTTCAAGTTTGGCAAGAATTTCTTTGAGAACATCGTCGGGCGATGCGCCTTGCATCTCGCGCTCTGGCGTGAGCATCACACGATGCCGCATAGCAGGGACGGCGACAGACTTCACATCGTCAGGCGTTAAGAAATCACGTCCTTGCATAGCAGCGACGGCTTTCGCGCTGTTCAATATCGCCAGCGAGGCGCGCGGTGAGGCGCCGAGATAAAGGTCGCCGTGCGCGCGCGTTTTGCCCACAAGCGCCGCAATGTATCGAACTAAATTTTCTTCGACGCCGACGCTTCGCACGACGGCTTGGCACGACGCAATTTGCTCCGCCGTCAGCACGCGCTCAATCGGGGCAGCAGCAGCGTCGGCCTTTCGCGCATGATGCTCCGAAAGAATTTTCGTCTCCTCCTCGAGCGACGGATACGAGATGACGACTTTAAAGAGAAATCGGTCTAACTGTGCTTCGGGTAAGCGGTATGTGCCTTCTTGCTCGATGGGGTTTTGCGTGCCGATGACCAAAAACGGCTGCTGCATCGCGTAAGTCTCGCCGTCGACCGTTACCTGCCGTTCCTCCATTACTTCAAAAAGTGCGGACTGGGTTTTAGCAGGTGCGCGGTTGATTTCGTCAATCAAAATAAAATTTGAAAAAATTGGACCTTGATTGAACTTGAACTCGACCGTTTTCGGGTTAAAGACCGATGTGCCAATCACATCGGACGGCATTAAGTCGGGCGTGAATTGAATCCGCGAGAAGCCGACGGAGAGCGTGCGCGCAAGCAGTTTCGCTGTGAGTGTTTTGGCAATGCCCGGCACGCCCTCGATTAAAACATGTCCGTTGGCAAAGAGCGCAGCAAGCAAGAGGTCGAGCATCTCCTCTTGTCCGACGATGACTTTGCGCAACTCGCGTTTAACGGCGGCGACAGCCGCTTGCATGCTGCTCACGTCAAGACGATTTCGAAACAGGGCTTCCGACATGTGGCTTAATGGTTGATGCATTGTAAAACTGTTCAATAGCGTGTTCAAACTGCAAAAGGTCATCGGCAGAGATAGATTCGGCTGCTTGAATGCGCTTTATTTGCAAAAAAAGTTGTTTTACATCGTCGAGCGATACTCCTGATTTCTCCGACACACTTTGATAAAACTCCTCTGTAAACTGCGCCGTATTGAGGTAGTAGTAAGCGCGAAGGTGGTCGAGGAAATACTCGATTTTTTTCTCCGCCAAGTTTTTATGGTCGCCGTGCTGAAAATAAACCCTGCCGACCGTTTCGGCGAATTCCACCGCGCTGTTCGTCAGTGGTGTGATAATGGGAATAATTCTTTGCCGTCGTTTGCCCTCGACAAAGATAAACAACGCAATGCCGACAAGCGATAAATAGTAGGCATAGCGCAAGGAGTCGTTGTCCAATACAAAGCGCAACGGCGAGCGAGAGTTGCTGGAATATGGCTTGTAGTATTCGTCCCAGAGCGTTTCCTGAACAGGCAGGTGCGAGAGAACTTTCGCGGCGTAGTCTGCGCCATCAGGTGAGAGAACATGGTAGTTAGTAAAAAGAAAATAGTTCGAGCAAAGGTAAAATGCGCCTCTGCCGAACTGCACACGAATAAAATTTGGTCTGCCTTTTTCATCAGTGCCGAGAACGGTTGTGCGCGCTGTGTCAAACGCGGTGAAGACAGACGCGCGAAAGATGCGCGAAAATTGATACGGCGTGTTGCGGCAAGCGGTAGCGGTAGAAAAATTCACGCGCAGCGTGTCGCGTGGCTTGAGCGAATCCGACGATATATCTAACCCTAACCAAGGCGTCCAAATGCTGTCTGTCGTTTTCAAGCGGAGCGTGTCGGCAAAAACGCCTTCAAAACTCGAAGCAGCAATAAAGACGCTGTTACCTGCCGACGCAAATCGCAGTAGCAGTTGCGCATCGAGGCTATCGAGTCCAAGAGAATGTTCAACGATGATAAAATTGAGGAACGTGCGCAACGAATCGTTGCCGAAATTATAAATCGCGTCGTTGTAATTAGGCGTTTGCGTGAAGAGTTCGTAGATGGACTTGCGGGTTGGCGTAACTGTTTGGTCGGGGAAGAGGTCGGCAAGGCGTGAATACAGCACAAATGCGCCGTAAGGATTTTTATCGTCGCCCGAAAATGTTTGTCTCCAACTGATGGGCTTCGGCGTTGAGAGTTGCGCGGCGATAAGCAGCGTGAACATCGCTGCAAAAATCAACATAGGCTTCCAATACGACCTCATTTTTCGCGCAGTTGAACGGTGAAAGAATCAAATGTGCGTTTCGCCGTGTCAAAACTCGCGTCGTTCAAGGCAAACTCGCCATACCAAACGAACTCGAAGAGCCGAACAAGTTCTGCAAGTGGCTCTTTCAAATCAGCGCGTTTCAACTCGCGCACATAGTCGCGATTAGTTTTATCGAGCCGCCATGCAATCAACTCTTTTGTGGCAAGGTCTTTGAGCACACGCAAAAAGAGATACCGCACGGCGCGGCGATAGTCTTTTTTAGAAATCGCATCGTCAATCAGTGATGAGAGCGCATCTACATCGAGCTGCTCTTCGTCGCGGAAGTTCAGAGCGTCCGACTTTTTGACGTTGTAAAATAAGCCGCGTAAATCGGTCTGCGTTAGTTTCAGCGCGACGAACACCAACGCACAAAACACGAAGACATACACAAACACGTCCCAAGCCTGCTGGAAACTTTGCGTGTTGACGACCCGCCCAAACTGTCTCCAAAGCCAATCACGAATCAAATCCCACACCGACGGGGCAGGCGGTGTGCGGTCGTAAAGAAATTCTTTTTGCGCCCGCATCTCGGCAAGCGCAAGCGAATCAAGTGTGCGAAACTGAACTGCCGTCGCGTCATATTGTTTTGCCAAAATGGAGTCGGGCGTTTCGGCAACGGCGTAGTCCAACTCATCGCCCTCTTCAAAAGAAAGCGAAGCGGACGTATCCGCCTCGACCAGCGACGCTGCCGTGCGATTGAGCGAGGACGTTTGTTGGGCTGAGTCGGTGTTGGCAACTGTAAAAAAAATAAGTGTAAAAATGACCGTTAGGCACATACACAGGTTAGGACAGGTTGGAGGGAAGGTCAGCGATTTTCTCAATACGCGCCATCAAGCCCGACGACTCTTTTCGCTCGACCAAATCGAAGTAAATAAACGCAATACCGATGCTAATGAGCGCATAGTAAATCACGCTGCCGAAGGAGGAAATCGCCCCCGTAACTGCCGAGAGAATGGCGTAATCAGGTGCTTTTCCGCTTCCCGTATTAAGCCCGATGATGAAGCTGACAATCATGTTCGGAAGCGAAAACGCAAACGAAATAATGATGCCGATTAAGTAAAGTGTTACGATGGCTCCAAACACCTGCCACCATCGTCCCTGAACCAGTTTAAACGAGCGAGAAAACGCCGCAAAGAAATCCGACTTTTCATATAAACGCACGAAGAGCATCGGTGAAGTCGAGATGCTGATGTAAATGACTGGAATAAACAGCAGGAAAACGCTTGGAATTGCAAGCGCAAAGATGATCATGCCAAGCCCAAAGGTTGTGATGAGAATCAGCGGCGCATTTGAAAACATATCGCTCACAAGGTCGGAGGGCTGAATGGGCGTTCTATCGGATTCGGAGATGTATCGAAGAACATGCGCGAAAACAACGCCCATAATGCCCGCATACAGCAAAAGCGAGAGCGCAAGCGTAAGCAAAAATTCCGCTCCAAACACGCTGGTAAGAATCTTGAACGGGTCGGTGCTGTCCTGAGCGCTCGTTACTGCGCGTTGATACAGCGCGGCGACAATGCCTTGCAATAGCGAAAGCGGCACGCCAACATAGAGTATGCCTATGCCGAGCGTCGAAAAATTTTGACGCATATAGGTGAAGGTAACGGAAATGATGTCGCCGAACTCGCGGCGTTGGCGAAACTCAATTTTTTCGGTCATAGCTGCTGTGTTGAATTAGGCGTTGTTGTTCAAGAAGAATCGGATAAATGACGAAATACCAAACGATGAAACTTAGCGAGCCAAAGATGATGAACAAACTCAGCACGAGCGGCATATCAGTGTGGCGCGTAACGAAACTCTCTAAAAAACCAGCGACGATGAAAATAGGAATCAATCCGATGATGATTTTCATTCCGTGTTTCGCGCTGCGCATAAAGGCGTCGCGCCGCGAGAACGTGCCGGGAAAGAGAATGGCATTGCCAATCGCCAAGCCCGCGCCGCCCGCCAAAACAATCGCTGAAATTTCCAACGTGCCGTGAATCCAAATGACCAATGCTGACTCAATGAGCAACTGTTGTTTGTAAAAAAAGTATTGAAATGCGCCGAGCATAATGCCGTTATAGAGTAAGACACACGCCGTTCCAAACGAGAACACAACTCCCATGGCAAACGCAAAAAACGAGACGCGAATGTTGTTGAGCGTAATGCCGAGAAACATTGGCAGTTCGCGCGATTGTTTATAGACCGCCATCGGGTCGCCTTTTTTGATGTTGGCGAGCGTCATATTGACATAACTATCGCCTAAGATGAGCCGCACGAAACTGTCGTCACCAGCAGTCGAGAAGGCGCCGATGAACGCCGCAATGAGAAATATAACGAGCGAATAAAAAATCGGGCGATGCGCGGCTCTGACGACGAGCGGCAGTTCGCTGCGCCAAAACTCAATGAGGCGGTTGCTGCGCTCTTTGCGATTTTTGTAAATTGATTGATACGCTTTGCCCGTCAGCGTGTTGAGATACAATGTAGTTTTGCTCCTCGGAAAAAACGTGCGCGCGTAGGCAAGGTCGTCCGTGAGCTGAATGAACGACTCGGCGAGCGCATCGGGCGAGACGCGGGCGGAATCGTTCAGCATTTTTTCAAACGCTTGCCAAGCGTCGCGCCGAGATTTTACAAACGATACTTCCGTCATTGAGCAAAAAACGGTTCGCGAAAATCTTTGCTGGATTGTAGATTTTGGAGCATAGAAAAATACGGAGAAACCTTTAAATCAGAAAACGATGGAAACCATTGGCATTCAAACCACGCAGAACGTCGAGATTAGTTACGAAATCGCCAGCGTTAGCGACCGCGTGCTTGCCGCGCTGATTGATTACCTTATTATCATCGCCTACATTTTCAGCATATCTATATTACTTCAAGTATTAAATCTATCAGACTCTTTTCGAGACGATAGCCTTTTCGTTATTGTGGTAGTGCTTGCTTACGCCGTCGTCCTTTTTTACGACCTTGTTTGCGAAATTTTTATGAACGGACAAAGTTTTGGCAAGAAGGCAATGAAAATCAAAGTTGTTAAACTCGACGGCACAGAGCCGAGCATCGGCGCGTATTTTTTGCGATGGGTATTGCGCATCGTCGATTCCTCGCTCTTTACGCCCGCTGTTGCCGTCTTGGTCGTTCTTATCAACGGCAAGGGACAGCGCATCGGCGACATTGCCGCAGGCACAACGGTCGTTAAACTCACCGACCGTGTCAAACTCAGCGACACGATTTTCGAAGCCGTTGAGCAAGAACACGTTATTACCTACAACGAAGTCTCGAAGCTCAATGAAAGCGACATTGAAACCATCAAAGAAGTTTTGAAGACGGTTAAAGACGCCGACTACTCGACCGCGACACGATTGCAGGAAAAACTCAAAACCGCGATAATGCAAAAAATGGGCATCGCTAACACTGACCAACCGCCCAAGGCGTTTCTCAACACCGTCGTGAAAGATTACAATGCCTACAATGGTCGCCTCTCTTAGCTTGAAAAATCAAGGCGTTTCAGCTATGCGGTTGTTAAAAAAATGTAAAGAGATATGCTCATGCTCGAAGAAGTTGCGATGATGGGAATCAACGCGCCGGTTGAGCATCAACGCATCATTGCGAAATTGATAATGGAACTCGGCATACTTTACTTCAAGAACAAGGTCATTGCGCTTGAGCCGTTGCCCGAAACGATGCTCGATGAAACGCAAACGAGTCCCGTGCCAGACGTGATGCTCATCGACAATGAACGCGAAACGACGCCCGTCATTATCGAAATCACCAAGACGCGCTCTGTCAAAAAAGATTTGAAAAAAGTTCGGCAGTTGATTGACGGCGACGATTACGGCATCGAGGAGGGCTTTGTGTATGATTACAAGAAAAACGAGTGGCATAAATACAAAAAGGGCGTCGGCGATGTTCGCGATAAGCCGTCGTTCTGCGACGCCATTCAGCTCGACCTTGCAACACTGCTGCTCTAATACGAAAGATGAATCAGGTGGCGTTGCTATGGCTCTTACTGGCAAAACATCATCATTCTGATTTGTGGGCGTAACCTGTCGATGAAAGGTCGCTGGATAACTTTTCTGTGAAGGCGCGCAGGGCATCTTCGCTCTCAAATGTCGGGAGGCTAATTTGCCTGACGTCAATCTCGACGGTTGAAAACGGTTTTGGAATTTCAAAGGTGTCCCAGCTTTTGAGCCGCCAAGCGTTGTGATGGTGAATTTTGAGAAACCAGAATGCCGCACCGTGTTCCGACGCAAGTCGAATCGAGCCGTATTTGAGCGATTCTTTCGGACCTCTGGGACCGTCGGGCGTGATGACAATGTGGGCGCAGCGCGCCAGCGCCGATGATATTTCCGCTTTTACTTCTGCTTTGCCGCGCGAACTTGAGCCACGAATGAGTTGAAACCCCAGCTGCGCGAGCGTGTTTGCCAGAATTTCGCCGTCTTTTGAAAGGCTGACGACCGCTGAAACAGGGGCGTCCGAGCCGATGTCCCGCAAGAGCGACTGTGCGGCAAGCCAGCCAGTGAGCATTTTTCCATGCCAAAAGGCGGCAACGACCGCCGTTTTTGACGTTTTTGACGCATTTTCTACGCCCGTGAACTGCTTTCGGAGCGAGCGATACAACAGGCGCATCGCAATCGGCAAGAGCCACTGAAGAAATCGCATCTAAGTTATGTGAAAAATGTGTGTTACGAGAACGTTTGGCTGAAAAAAATGTTAGTAAAATACCATTAAAAGAAAACCGATTAGGTCAATTTTGATGTTGATAAACCTGACGACAATCCCGTTACAACGCTCTTGTTGAAGTCCGCCCGTAGTTTTGGCGGCTTGGAGTAACTGCCGAGCCTGTTGCAAACGCCAAGATACAATCCGTCGTTGCAGTTCCCGTATTACCGAAGCAGTTTAAGAAGTTCGACATTTTCAATGCAAATCAATTTGCACTGAGATAACATCCGTTCAAGGTTTAGCCATGAGAGACGAAACACACGACAATTTAGAGGAACTTTCGCCTGCAGGGTTGCTCGATAACTTGGCGAAGACAATTCCTCAAACATCAGACTTGTCGCAGCACGATGTGCCTATCAACGATACATTGCCTGTATTGCCGTTGCGAAATACGGTTCTTTTTCCTGATGTCATCATTCCTGTCAGCGTTGGTCGGCGCAAGTCCATCACGCTGCTCGAGAATTTAGGTCAGAACAAACATGT
>JPGV01000047.1:12027-31800 GCA_000724175.1 [Candidatus Thermochlorobacteriaceae] bacterium GBChlB
AACATTGAGAACTTCGGGTTTCTGATTCACTTTATCGCCTCGAATTTGAATGTAACTGCCGCTGAAAAGCAGTCAATTCTGGAGCTTAAATCGCTGCAAGACCGCGCCGAAAAATTGGTCGAGTATCTCTCGCGCGAAATTCAAATTCTCGAACTCACCAAGCAAATTCAAACGAAGGTGAAAATGGACATGGATAAAGTCCAGCGCGAATTTTACCTTCGTCAGCAGCTTAAAACAATTCAAACCGAATTAGGCGAGTTCGATTTGCAAATGCAAGACTCAGTCAAGCTCAAAGACCTGCTTGCGAAGAAAAAACTGCCTGCTGAAATTTACAGTGTCGTCGAAAAAGAAATCGAGAAGCTCTCGCGCATTCCGCAAGCCTCGCCAGACTATTCGGTTACGCGCACGTATGTCGATACGCTCTTGGCGATGCCGTGGAATGAGTATTCAGAAACGAAAATCAACTTGCGCGACGCTGAGCGCGTCTTGAACGAAGACCATTACGGGCTGGAAAAAATTAAATCGCGCATCTTGGAATACCTCGCCGTCTTGAAACTAAAATCCAACATGAAAGCGCCGATACTCTGTTTCGTCGGCCCGCCGGGCGTTGGCAAAACGTCGCTCGGCAAGTCTATTGCGCGTGCGTTAGGCAGAAAGTTTATTCGCGTCTCGCTGGGCGGCGTGCGCGACGAAGCCGAGATTCGCGGACATCGCCGAACCTACATCGGCGCGATGCCCGGACGCATCATTCAAGGCATTAAGAAAGCCGGAACGAGCAATCCAGTGTTTATGCTCGATGAAATCGATAAACTCGGCACGGATTTTCGCGGCGACCCAGCATCAGCGCTGCTGGAAGTGCTTGACCCAGCACAGAACAACACGTTCAGCGACCATTACTTGGAAGTGCCTTATGACCTCTCCCGTGCGCTCTTCATCGCAACAGCAAATTCACTTGACCCAATTCCGCTTGCCCTGCGCGACCGTATGGAAGTCATTACGCTGACGGGCTACACGGAATATGAGAAAATGCACATTGCCAAGCAGTATCTCATCGCGCGGCAAATGGAAGAACATGGCATCAGACCAGAAGAACTCGTCGTTGACGATGACGCCGTCAGCAAAATTATCAACTCTTACACGCGCGAAGCAGGCGTTCGAAACTTAGAGCGTGAAATCGCCAATGTCTGCCGTGTCGTTGCGCGCGACATCGCCTTGCAAGTCGACAGCGATTCAGGGCAGGAACGCGAACCGCTTAAAGAGCCGATTCACGTGCGCCCCGACAACTTGAAAAAATATCTTGGCGTGGAGAAATTCTTCCCCGATGTCGATGAGCCTGTGCTACTGCCCGGCGTGGCGGTCGGCTTGGCATGGACGCCGTTTGGCGGCGACATTCTGTTCATCGAATCTACTGTTACCAAAGGCAACGGGCGCTTGATGATGACCGGACAACTCGGCGACGTGATGAAAGAATCCGCGCAAGCTGCATTAAGCTACCTGAAGTCGTGTTCGGAGTATTTCAAGATTCCCGACGAGGCGTTCAAGTATTGGGACGTGCATCTGCACATTCCACAAGGCGCGATTCCAAAGGACGGGCCGTCGGCCGGCGTTACAATTTTGACATCGTTGGCGTCAATCTATACGCAGCGCAATGTCAAGCAAAAACTTGCCATGACGGGCGAAATTACCTTGCGCGGACACATCTTGCCTGTCGGCGGCATCAAAGAAAAAATTTTGGCGGCCAAACGTGCTGGCATCACAGAGATTCTTCTGCCCGAAAAAAATCGAAACGACGTCGCCGAAGTGATGGAAACCAATAGCGGCGCGCTCATTGGAATATCGTTCAAGTTCTTCGCTGAAATGGACGACCTGATTGACCACGCGCTCGAGCCGATTTCCGCTGAAGAAGCCGAGCGCCGCTATCGAAAGCCGCCCGAAGAAAAAGAAGAGTCGCCGGCTCGCATCGAGGAAGAAGAACACGAGTCAATGAGAGACTCCTCTATTGCCGCAAAGAAAGGCGACTTGATGATAAAACTCTTCTGAGGAACAAAAGAGTGATGAGAGAGGTAAGGCAATGGTAGTTTCAATGTTCGCTTAAGGCAATTTGGGTGTGTGAGCATGCAGAGGTTCTAAAAAGTGCCAATCCTCTCTCCCTGTCTGCGTTATTTATTTCACTTTAATCGCCACCATGGTCATATCGTCGTGCCGCGGCGCAGAACCAGTGAACGCTTGGACGTCGCGGCAGACGTTTTTGATGATGTCTTTCGCAGTGGTTCTCGATGAGTGGCGTCGCAGCGATTCAAGCAGTCGCGTTTCGCCGAATTCATTGCCGTCGGAATCTTTGGCTTCGCTGAACCCGTCGGTGTAGAACACGAGCGTATCGCCAGATTGAAAACTTACCGATGTTTCTTCCAGAAATTTTGAAAATATGCTGCCGTTAACGAGTCCCAACGCCATGCCTTTGGGCATTGGGGCAGGCGTCGCATCGCCGGCGCGTCCGACAAGCAAGAGCGGGTTGTGTCCGGCGCGCGCATAGGTGAGCCTGCGTTTTTCCAAATCAATCACGGCGTAAATCATGCTGATAAATGTGCCGCGCTTGAAATTTTTACAGACCTGCGCGTTGATTTCGGAAAGCATTCGCTTTGGTTCAGAAATGAACGTGGCTGCGAACTGCACCATGCCTTTGACGAGTGTCATATACATTGCCGCTGGCACGCCTTTGCCCGAGACATCGCCGACCGCAATGGCGAATTTTTTATCGCCGAGCGTGATGTAGTCATAGTAGTCGCCGCCAACTTCCAGCGCAGGCAAACAAATGCCCGAAATATCAAGTCCTGACACGAGCGGGTCGTATTGCGGCAGGAGTTGCAGTTGCGTCTCTTTGGCGATTTCAAGTTCCTGCGCCATTCGCGCGCGCTGCGTGATGCGCTCGATGTGCGCGGGCAACGCAGAGCCTTTAAATTCAAATGTGCTTCCCTTGCGAATTGCGGCAATGGCAAATATGACAACGCCCAACAGCACGGCGGCTTCGAGCGCTCCAGTGATAAGAAACTTCGGTGCGGTGGCGGCGCAAAGCGGGATAATGCGACTGACTATCCAGCCGCTCACAAAATCCGCAACCATTGCCGCTAAAATTCCATAGCGCACGGAGAAGACGCTCAATAAAATGCCAATCAACACCGCGCCGAGAATGTTATAGAAATACGGATAAATTGGCAATTGCGTATGTAGCACAATCGCCGAGAGCGTTCCGGTAACAGCAGCGGCAATCCACTCATTTTTGAAAGTTTGCGCCAAGCGTTGTTGCAGAAACAGCCGCAGCAACACAGTCGCTAACAGCGGTGTTACAAGTTCGGACAAGCCTGCAAACGGCACAACTACCGCCGAGAGCGCAATGCCGATTCCCGCGCGCGGCGCCCATCCGCCAAAAAAGGTTTGAACAGTAAAGAGAAAGATAAGTGCGATGCCGATAAGTGCGATGCCGAATAAACTGCCTGACAATAGACCCTCGCCAACGGGCTGCGTGAAGAACTGACGTTGCAAGAGCGCGTCCATAGCGGCAATCCTCGACTCGGTTTTGAAGACCCGCGCGTCAGATTCGCCGACCGTCCATGCAAAAAATATCAATCCCGCGTTGATTAAATACCCGAACACAATGCCAAAGGCAATGAAAAGCAATGTGTTTACAGTGCGCGGTAGCGCGCCGAAACTTACACCCTGCGAGAGAGACGGCAGCACGTTAAGAAATCCAACCACGCCAACTACCAGCGAGAAAATGAACAAATAAAGTCCGCTTCTCACGCCAACCTCGCCTTGATGATATTTTCGGAGAAACAGCACGGCAAGGTAAATCATCGCCAAGAACGAGAGCAGTGTCGGCAGAAATCCCGTAAACGACGCCTCGAGGGAAAGTTCGGCTTGAACCAACTCATCAACTTGCGGTGGAACTTCAATCAACTGGTCAAAGCGTTGCAGCGTCGCGCCTCTGAACGACACCATCCATTCGTAGGTAACGGAGTCTTTGTCGTTGAGCGCCTCGCGCTTCATCCAAACAAACGTGTGAACCACGTAATTCGATTTTTCATCTGTCTTCGAGTCTTTGAGCGCATAGCCATCGCTTATCGAAACGCCGTGATGAAGGCGAAGGAAATTGGCGGCAAGCGTTTTGGCGCTGTCTTGTGAAATCTTGGCAAATTTTGTTGTATCGTAGAACACACGCTCAAATCCGTTGACCTTGCCCGAAAAATCCAGCCGCAGCGTGAGCCCTTCCTGCGGCGCGTTGAGCGGGACATCTTGAACCCAACGCACCCACCACTGGCGGAGCGGGACTTTATCTTCAATAAGTGCGCGACGGAGTTCGGCGGTTGTCAGGTCGTCTTTCAAAGCGGCGATTGAAAACGCGCCGGAAAATGGATTCACATAGGCTTGTTGAATGAAGCGCTCAGTTGGAAAGCCTTGCGCGCGGGCGTAGGTGTCGGCGATGTGTTCAACCTCAGCTTTGCCAATGGTTGGGTCTGGAACATCAATCAGCAATGTGCGTTGCCAAAGCAAGGCGGTAACGATTGCGCCAAGAAACGCCGCGACGAAAAGCCAGCGATGCGACTGAAAAAACGACGACATAGCCAAGAAAGGTTGATGCGAAACTGCGGAACGACACGGCGTTTCTACGAAGTCCGTGTGAAGCCTGTTACAAAAAGAGGGAGGCAAGGCTCCCTCTTCACGGCGTCTGAATCGCAGTTAGTAGTGCGCCAATTTGAGCGCAGCGTCGAAGACTTTATGCTCATTCGGTAAAATTTCTGCCTCCAGCACTTTCGAGAAGCCGACCGGCGTATCCAGAGAGCCGACGCGCATCACGGGCGCATCAAGATAGTTGAAACAATGCTCGCCAATCAGGGCAGCGACTTCTCCGCCGAACCCGCCTGTAACTTTGTCTTCATGCACGACTAAGGCTTTGCTGGTTTTTTTCACAGTGGCGAAGATGGCTTCTTTATCAAGCGGCGCGATGCTGCGCAGGTCAAGCACTTCCGCCGAAATGCGGTGTTCTTTCTCTAACTTCTCCGCTGCCAATAGCGCGTGATGAACCGTTGTGCCGTAAGTGATGATAGATAAATCAGAGCCACTGCGGCGCGTGCGAGCTTTTCCAAAAGGAATCAAGATGTCGTCTTTCAGGCGTTTGGTCTTCGCCCAAGGATTGTTGTAGAGAAATTTTGGCTCGAGCACGACTGTCATGCCGCGTGAGCGAAACGCGGAACGCAGCAATCCTTGCATATCGTCGGCAAATGCAGGAATGACAATGCGAATGCCGGGCAAGGTGGCAAAGGCGCCCTCAACATTCTGAGAGTGATACAAACCGCCGCCAATGTATCCGCCCGACGCAACGCGCATGACAATGTTCGGCACAAATTGCCCTTTCGTGCGCCAGTATTCGTGGGAACACTCGACGACTTGCTCCATCGCGGGCCAGATGTAGTCGGCGAATTCCGCGCCCTCGATTAAGACCCAGATGTCCTCGCGGTAACGTGAAAACCCGTTTGCCGTGCCGACGATGAAGTCTTCCGCAATCGGTGCATTAAAAACGCGCTCGTTGCCGAACTCTTTGAGCATACCTTTGTCGGCGTTGAAGATACCGCCTTTTTCTTTTGAGGCGACATCTTGTCCCCATAAAAACGTGTTTGGATTTCGACGAAACTCCTCGATTTGAGTTTGATTGATGGCTTGTAAAAAACTAATTACCTCGTCGGTGTGCAGTGCAGCGTCGGTGTCCGGTGTTACAAGGTCATAGACAGTGCCGCCTGTCGGCTGAAAATCAGGAAGGACGAAAAGGCGTGCCGATTCGGGTGTCGGCGTGGCGGCGCGTTCGCCTTTCTCGCAGGCGTCGGCGATGATGTGGTCGCATTCTTGCTCAATCGAGCGTAACTCGGCGTCGGTGAAGAGTTGTTTCTCGAGCAAGTAATTTCGAAATTTCGGAAGCGGGTCGCGCTTTTTGATTTCTTCCAACTCTTCGTGTGTGCGGTAAAGCAGGTGATTGTCGGAATTAGAATGTGAACCGATGCGCTCGCAATCGGCGTGAACCATTGCTGCGCCTTTGCCCGATTTAATGAAGGCGACGGCTTCCTGCATGGCGCGCCATGAGTCAAAGACATCTGTGCCATCGCAGAGGATAATTTTCAAATTTGGAAAGCCGCTAAACACATTGGCGACAATAGGCGTGCCGAACTGTTCATGCACCGGCACCGAGATGCCGAAGCGATTGTTTTGAATAACAAATACAACGGGCAAAAGTTCACGCGATGCGCCGTTGACGGCTTCATAAAAATAGCCTTCGGCGCACGCTGATTCGCCGCCAGAGTAGAACGCAATTTCATCGCCGCCGTATTTTTTAATCGCTCTGGCTACGCCCGCCGCGTGTTGCGAATGATTGCCCGTGAGCGACGAGACGTTTTGAATTCGAATCGATGGTTTGGCAAAGTGGTTGGACATGTGCCGTCCGCCGCCAGCGACGTCGCTGTCGCGCGATAGCCCGTTCAAAATAATTTCTTCGGGCGAGAGACCTGCCGCCAGCGTAGTGAGCATATCGCGGTAATACGGGAAAAGAAAATCTTTGCCCGCGCGAAATGTTAATCCCAGCGCCAATTGAATGCCGTCGTGCCCTTGATACGGCGCGTGATACGACCAGCCCATGCCCTTTTTCAAATAGCTAGCAGCTTTGATGTCAAGCTGTCGACCGGCGTAAAGCAATCGATACCAATTTTTGAGCGTGGTGATGTCAATCTCGGGCGGCAAGGCAGCAGATGCTTTTTCGGGAAGCGCGGCTTCAGCAGTAGAAGCGGATTTTGGCATGTTCGAACTCCTGTTTGATTCAAAATTTCATTTTCAAAAGCGGGAAGAACGCCGTAAGCAGATGGGTTCAAACCGAATTTTCGGAAGTTACAATAAAATCAAGAAAAGTTATATTCGGGCAAACTCTGTCAATCATTGAACTCTGCTGATGTCATACCTGAATCTTCTCAACCAGCTCAACTTGACGCAACGCCCGCGTCGGCTGCGCGCCACCGAAGCGATTCGAAAGCTCGTCGAGGAAACCGCGCTTCGAAAGTCTGATTTTGTCTTTCCGCTCTTCGTCTGTGAGGGTGAGAGCGTGCGCGAAGAAGTGCCGTCGATGCCAAATATCTATCGCGTCTCGATTGACAACGCGCTGCGCGAATGCGAGGAACTTCAAACGCTGGGCATTATCGCCATCGACCTTTTCGGCATTCCCAAAGAAAAAACAGACGACGCCCGCGAGGCATATAACGATAACGGCATTGTGCAACGCGCCATTCGCGCCATCAAAAAAGAATTTCCCGACCTGTGCGTCATGACCGACGTTGCGCTCGACCCATTCACAACGCACGGACACGATGGCTTGGTTCGAGATGGAAAAATCATCAACG
Source organism: [Candidatus Thermochlorobacteriaceae] bacterium GBChlB (assembly GCA_000724175.1). Classification (GTDB taxonomy): domain Bacteria; phylum Bacteroidota; class Chlorobiia; order Chlorobiales; family Thermochlorobacteraceae; genus GBChlB. Next base: position 19,458 of record JPGV01000047.1, read on the forward strand.
ATGAAACGGTCGAGGTGTTGTGCAAAATGGCGGTCTCGCACGCCGAAGCAGGCGCGGATTTCGTCGCACCGAGCGATATGATGGACGGGCGGGTCGGCGCAATCCGCGAAGCGTTGGACGGCGAGGAATTTATCGAGGTCGGCATCATGGCGTATTCGGCGAAGTATGCGTCGGGCTTTTACGGGCCGTTCCGCGACGCGCTTGGCTCGGCGCCGAAGTTCGGCGATAAAAAAACCTATCAGATGAACCCCGCCAACAGCGACGAGGCGTTGCGCGAAATCGCGCTCGATATCGACGAAGGCGCGGACATTGTGATGGTCAAGCCTGCACTCGCGTATCTCGATGTGGTGCGCCGCGCCCGCGAGCATTTTCATACGCCGATTGCAGTCTATAACGTCTCTGGCGAATACTCGATGCTAAAAGCGGCGGCGGCAAATGGTTGGATTGACGGTGAGCGCGTGATGATGGAAATGCTGCTCTCGATGAAACGCGCGGGCGCGAGTTTAATTTTTACTTACTTTGCTAAAGAAGCAGCGCGATTGCTCTGAGCCGCCGATGCCTGTGTTGACAAGGGTTTTCAGGTTATTGGCGGAAAACTCTGCGGCGCGCGTCGCTCACACTTTGATTTGAAAAACGTCGCTGCGTCGAACATCTTTGTCGGGTTAAGAACATTATTTGGGTCGAGCGTTGCCTTGAACTGCCGCATCAGCTCGACTTGTGCGTTGCCTGCCGCCATATCCAAAAATCGTTTTTTCGCCAAACCCGTGCCGTGTTCGCCCGTAATTGTGCCACCAAGCGCGATTGCCATTTCAAAAACCTTCTCGAAAAAAAGTTCGCTGCGGTGAACATCGGTTTTATCGCGTTCAGAAATGAGGCATGTCGGATGCAAATTCCCGTCGCCCAAATGTCCGAAATTTCCAACGAGTAAATTTTGTCGTTTGGCTTCATGTTGAACCATCTCCAACATTTCAGGCAGGGCAGAGCGCGGCACGCTGGCGTCTTCCAAAATCGTCGTCGGCTTCAAGCGTGCAAGCGCAGAGAAAGCAGACTTTCGAGCCTGTTTGAGCCGAGCAGCTTCGGCGTCCGTTTCCGCCGCTTTGATAAAACTGGCGCCGAGTTTTTTTGCAATCTCAAACACCTTCGCGGCGTCGTCCTCAACGACCGCAGGGTGTCCGTCAAGTTCAATGAGCAGAAGTGCATCAATGGTCGTCGGCAGTCCAATGTGCGCGTAGCCCTCGACGGCTCGAATCGTGGTGTGGTCTAAGAACTCGAACATCGCTGGAACAATGCGGGCGCGGGCGATTTCAGACACAAATGCGCCGACCATTGAGAGCGACTCCACATAAATCAATATCACCTTCGACGCATCGGGCTTGGGCAAGAGCCGCAAGGTGATTTTCGTAAAAATGCCGAGTGCGCCTTCTGAACCGATAAAGACGTCTTTCAAGTTCAAGCCTTGCACATCTTTGATGGAGCGCGTGCCGATGCTGACGAGTTCGCCTGACGGCAAAACGACATCGAGTGCAAGCACGTAATTTTTCGTAACACCGTATTTCAAGCCGCGAAGTCCGCCTGCATTTTCCGCTACATTACCGCCGATGGTTGAAATCGTCGCGCTGCCCGGGTCGGGCGGATAAAACAAGCCTCTGGCTTCGACTTCTTTTTGCAGCGTTGCAGTAATAACGCCCGGCTCGACCGTCGTCGTGAAATTTTCTTCATCAATCTCAAGAATTGTTTTCATCGGTGGGAAAAGCAGCACAACCGAGTCTTTGACGGGAACGCTGCCGCCCGAAAGTCCTGACCCAGACCCGCGCGGCACAACAGCGAATCTCGCCTCGTTGGCAAGCCGCATAATTTTCGAGACTGTCTCCGCCGAGCGCGGAATGAGAACAGCATCGGGCTGTTGGCGAAGCATCGGCGTTGCGTCGTAGGAGTAAAGCAGTTTATCGGCGTCGGAGTCGAGAAAATTGTCGCGACCGACGATGGCGCGAAGTTCCTGCAAAGCGGCGGCGGAAATCATAGCATCAGCGCAGATTTAAATAGAAGCGATACAGATTGGCGGAGCGCAGCGTCTCGATGTTGTTCGTGGCAATCACACCGTAAATGAATGTCGTGTCGTTTCTCGCCAAGTTAAGTGAGCGAAACTCTTGGTAGGGAACTCTCAAGCTGTCGTTAAACGTCTCAATCCGCAAGACACTGCCGTTGGTGAAGTCGGTGTCGCGGTCGATGACAAGGGTGTGTCGAACTCTGCCAGTCAATTCGGTCGCTGCTGTTAGCCAACGAAAGAGCAATGATTGCGACGAATCGAGCGTGATGCTGCTGTCATTGACGGGAATGAACAATGGGTATGTGCCAATCGTGCGACGCGGCGGCGGAGTGAAGGGCGACGTTGGATTCTCTTGGCACGACGCCAAAAGCGACACGAACACGACAACCAAAAGAAGATATTTTTTCATATCGTTAAAACGCTTTCACAAAACGCCGCTTGAAAAAAGCGACAACTCAAAGATAACAAACTCTTCGCTCAAGTTTTTTGAAGCGGGCGAATGACATCAAAAAAATTCGGAAATGAAACGGGAATCGACGCCGTCTCTGAAAGCGCAATCTCGTGAGCGGAAACAAGCGAGGCAATGTAAAAACTCATCGCAATTCGATGGTCGCCGAACGTCTCAATCTTGACAAGGCTTTTCGGCTCATCGTGCCGTTTTGTAATTGCAAACCCGTCGGCAAATTCCTCACAGAGAAACCCTAACCTTTGAAAGTTAGAGACGAGCGCACGAATGCGGTCAGATTCTTTGGCACGAAGTTCTTTGGCGTCGCGTAGTTCAAATGCGCCTGTCGCAAACGCAGAAAGCACCGCGAGCATCGGAATTTCATCAATCACATTTGCCACCAATGTCTCGCCTGAAATGCGAAGCGGCACTGAGAGCGCAGCGCGAGCGACGACAACATCGCCGATAGGCTCGCCACCGACCACGCGCATATTTTCAAACGCCAAATGCGCGCCCGATGAGTCAAGCAACTCCAAATACGCCGTGCGCGTCGGATTTAAACACACATTTTTCAAAACGACTTCCGACTCGCGTGCAAGCAGCGCAAGCGCAATGATGAAACACGCCGCCGACGGGTCTGACGGCACACTGAACGGCTTGGCATCAATAGGGCGACCACCGTGAATTTGGATTCGATTCCCAAACGGCGTTTTCTCGACGTCAAGTCCGAGCATTAGTTCGGTATGGTTGCGCGTTTGAATCGGCTCAATGAGTTCGGAAACGCCGTCGGCGTGCAGTGCAGCAAAAATCACAAGCGACTTGACTTGTGCCGAGGCAACGGGCGGCGTGTATGAAATGGCGCGAAGCGGTTTCATGCCTTCAATCACGACGGGTGCAGTCCCCGATTCGGAAAGAGAGACGATTGCGCCCATTTGCAAAAGCGGCTCTGCAACTCGGCGCATCGGGCGTTTCATCAACGAGTCGTCTCCGACAAGCGTCGTCTTGAACGGCTGTGCGGCGAGAATACCCGCAAGCATTCGCATCGTCGAGCCAGAATTGTCGCACGAAATAAATGCGTTTGGCGGGCGCAAACTCCAAAGACCCTTGGAGGCAATCACCACACGGCGCGTTGGGCGTCCGTCAAGTGAAACGACATCTTGCCGAACATCAATGCCTAATTGACGCAATGCTGCAAGCGTGGTTTGATTGTCAAGCCCGCCGGAAAAATTATCAATAACTGTTTCCCCGTCAGCAAGGGCGGCAATGAGCGCGGCGCGGTGTGAGATAGACTTATCGGGCGGCAAGTCGGAAACTGTGCCGTGAAGCGAAAGGACTGATGAAGCAGGCAAGAGAGTAGTTCAAATTTTCTTGATGAAATTATGCTAAATTTAGCCGCCAAATTTGAAGGCGCAAACAAAACCGCGTCCCTAAATCACAAAATTATTTGAAGCGTGAGCGCATCGACAGCATCAAAAACGACAGCGAAAAAAAAACGCAACGAGGAAAAAACTATCGCTAAACCGCCGCTCACGGAAAGAACATGGCTCGCGCCGCTCTTGTCGGGCGTTCTCTTGGGCGTTGCCTTTCCAACCTACGAGCCAATTCACCTTGAACCGCTTGCGTGGATTGGACTTGTCCCACTGCTTCTCTCGCTCAAAGAAACCAAATCGTTTGGCGAGTATTACAAACTGAGTTACTTCTCGATGCTTATCTTTACGCTCGTCTCGGTGTGGTGGGTCGCGCTCTCGACGCCCATCGGCGGTATCTTGATGTACTTTGCTGAATCGTTTTTCCTAACGATTCCATTGACGCTCTTCTACATCGTGTGGCGGCGTCTCGGCTGGACTGTTGCCCTCACGGCGTTGCCGTTTATCTGGACAGCATGGGAGTGGATGTACCTCGATATGGATATTTCCTTCGCGTGGATTGTGCTTGGCAATTCGCAGGCGAATTTATTTTGGATGACGCAGCACGCCGACATTTTTGGCGTTTGGGGAGTTTCGTTTTGGATTGTCAGTTTCAACGTCTTAGCGCTTGCAGTCGTTGAAAAATTCCGTGCCGCAACGGACGCCACACAAAAACAAGTCGTCGTCAGAAACGCCGCTGTTACGGCGCTGGTGATGATTTCCATGCCACTTCTGTATTCGGCGTATCGACTGCTCACGCCGCTTGAAAGTTCGGGAAGAGTTGCTAAGGTCGCGATTGTGCAGCCGAACATCAACCCGTTTTTGAAATGGGGCGCGGGACAGGAAAATGTCATTATGCAAAAACATTACGACGTAACGAAGCGCGTCTTGTCGGATAATCCCGATTTGATTGTTTATCCCGAAACCACCATTCCGTTTTACATTTTGCAACCGCAGCATATCGAGAAACGCAATGTGCTTTGGAACCATGTTGCCGAATGGAATACACCACTTCTTACAGGATTTCCCGATGTGATGTATTACGATAACGAAAGTGATCGACAAGCGGGTTCGAAGTTCGATAAGTTCGCTAAGCGCTACTACGATTCGTTCAACTCTGCGATGCTGATTGAGCCAAAAAAATCAACGCCGCAAGTCTATCATAAAATCGAACTTGTGCCGTTTGCCGAGCGTGTGCCGTATATGGAATACCTGCCGTTTCTCTCCGAGATGGCGATGGACGTCGGCGGCGTATCGAGTTGGGGACGCGGCAGCAGTGTGAAAAATTTTTCATTCAAAACGAGGAGCGGCGACAGCGTCCTCGTCGGCAGTGTGATATGTATTGAATCTATTTATCCGCGCCTAACGGCGGAATTTACGCGGCGCGGTGCGGAGTTTTTATCGGTCATTACTAACGACGGCTGGTTTGCAAAGTCCTACGGACCTAATCAGCACGCGGCGTTTGCACGGCTGCGCTGCATTGAAACCCGACGGGCAATGGCACGATGCGCTAACACGGGCGTCTCAATGTTTATCGACCGCTACGGACGCGCCTACGGGGAAATTCCTTGGTGGGAAGAACAGGTCTCGACTCAAAACGTCGAGTTGGCATCAGGACAGACGTTCTACGTCGAGCATACAGATTGGCTGCCGAAGCTGTGCCTCTTGATGGCGGGACTCTTTGTGACGGCTGCTATCGTTAAAAGGTTTATCGCGTGAGCTATTTTGGTCGTGACGGCGCGCATAGAACTTTTATGTCGAATCTGCGTTTCAAGTGCTATCGTTTGAAGAAGAACTATAACGACGAAAACAAAACAGAAAAGCAATTTGAAAATGAGCCGAGTGAGACGCCCGAAAATTTTTACTGCGATTTTCCTAACGCTGATATTTACGCTTGACGTGGCAGCGCAAGACGCGGGAAAATTTGTCTATCGCGTGCTTCCTAACAATGCCTTCAAGGTTGGCGAGCGCCTGAAATACAGTTTGAAATACGGTCTCGTCAAAGCAGCGAACACAGAAATCGCCGTCGTCAAAGAAACCACAATGCGCGGCGAACCCGTCTATCATATTGAATACACGGCGAACACTGTTCCCATTTTCGACAACTTCTTCAAGGTCGATGACCGCTACGACAGTTACCTGCACAGAAACGCGCTCTGTCCGCTTTACTTCAAACAGCGCATCCGCGAAGGAAAGTTTTCGAAAGACGAAGAGATTGAGTTCTTCCACGAGTTGAGCAAGGCAAACTCAGTTACGGCAAAGAAAGAGTTTCCAATTGATGTCTATGCGCAAGACATTTTGTCAGCCTATTTCTACGTGCGCACGCTCGATTTAAAGTCGCTCAAAAAAGACGATGTGATTCCGCTCAAACAAATCAGCGACGAGAAAGTCTTTCCGCTCGATATTAAAATTCGATACCGCGATGTGTTGGAGACGGAAATCGGCACGTTCAAAACCGTCGTCGTCGAGCCGATTGTGCAAGGCACAGGCTTGTTCAAAAGCGAGGGCAGAATTTTAATTTGGATGACGGACGACGACAATAAGATACCGCTCAAAATCGCTATCAAGGTTGCGGTCGGCTCGATAACCGCCGAGATTAGCTCAATGGAAGGCATTCGCAATCCGCTCACGGCAAAATTAGAAGAGTAGTCAATGGAGAATCGCACAGACGACACGCTCGGAGAAAACGCCGCAAGTTCCGCTTCGGAACGCGCGGTCTTGAAGGGCTACTTTGAGCGCGAGAAGTTTTCTCCGTCCGTCGTGGCACTTGCCGTCTTGTTCGTCGTGTTTTTTTTATACCAAATCATTGGCGGCGCAGCGGCATACATCATTGCAGGCGGCGGCATCACCGATGAAAACTTATCTGCTCACCGAGCAGTGCAAATTTTTGCGCAACTTGCTTTTCTTGCTATCCCGACCTTCATTGCAACCTCGCTGCACACTGGGGAGTCGAGACTCTTTGCACTGCAAAACCGTCGCTATCTCGCGCTTGATAAACTGCCGACTGCAATTGAAATACTGGCAGCGACGCTCGGAATTTTATCGCTCAACTTCGTGGCGAGTTATGTGGGCGACGTGCAACTGGTGTTCATGACCAATGTGCTTGGGCTAAACGATGTGGTCGAGACACTGCAAGCACAATACAAAGCCATCATTGAAAAATACGCGCTCTCGCGCAGCCTAACAGAATTTTTTATTGTTGTCCTAACCATTGCCCTGACGCCCGCCGTGTGCGAAGAACTCTTGTTTCGCGGCTACGTCCAACGTGGATTTTCGCGAGCGATGCGCCCGATAAACGCCGTGATTTTTACAGGCGTCATTTTTGGCTTGTATCATCTCAATCCGATTCAAGCCGTGCCGCTCGTCATCATTGGCATCTACATTTCTTATTTGCGGTATTCATCAGGAACCCTGCTTTTGCCGATGCTTGCGCACTTTACGATGAATTTATTTTCAAGTGTTGGGCTTTGGGCAGTGATGAACGCAGAGAAGATTGGCATGAACGACCTTATTGCCAAACGTATCTATTCAGACGAGCCAGATGTCTCGTCGCCCGTCGCCGTAAGCACTGCGCTGGTCTCGGCGGTGATATTTGCACTCCTGATGCGGTTGTATCATTCGGAGACCAAACGTGCGCCGTTGTAATTTCGCCCAAAGCAATGCCGTCGGCAAGGAGAGGTATCGGTGAACGCAAATTTGACGCAACGCATCATTGTCGCCGCGATTTTCGCGCCGGTGATTGTTACAAGCGCAAAGCTCGGCGGTATTTGGTTCATTGCTGCGCTCATCATCATCGCGCTCTTCTCCGTCTATGAATTGCTCCTGATGCACAACGCCGTCGGCGCATTCCCCGAAAAAATCTTGACATTTTCTTTTTCCGCCGCAACGCTCGTCAACGCGCATTACACCAAAGTCGATGAAACGCACGTCATACTGCTCTTTGTGGTGCTCTTGCTCGCCGTAGAACTGTTCCGAAAAAATGGCTCGCCGATTCAAAACTTGGGCGCGGCATTTTTAGGATTGCTCTACATTCCGCTCTCGCTTTCAACACTTATCGACCTGAGAAAGAGCGACCCACATGGAAATCTCATCGTGATGATTTTCGCCTGTGTATGGATTGCAGACACCTTCGCCTACTTCGGCGGAAAGTATTTAGGACACCTTGTCTTTAAACGAAAATTTTTTGAGCGACATAGCCCAAATAAAACATGGGAAGGGTTTTTGAGCGGACTGGTCGGTAGTATTCTAACCGCGCTCGTCTTCGGCGAAACCCTGCTGACCGCTATTGCAGCAGAGCACTTGTGGGCGATGGGATTGCTCATCGGAATTTTCAGTGCGCTGGGCGACTTGGTCGAGTCCATGCTCAAGCGCGACTCAGGCGTGAAAGATTCATCTGGGTTGATTCCGGGACACGGCGGATTTTTAGACCGGTTCGATTCGCTCATTTTCTCCGCGCCCGTCGTTTTCCTCTATGTTAAGTATGGAATGTAGCGGTCGCGGGCTAAACATGTGTGATGTTGCTCTTGTTAGCTTGTCTGGCTGGCGTCAGTTGCGGCGCTCCTGCGACACGACACGCCGTCATTGCGAGCAAATCCATTGTTCATCTGTGCTGGCAGCGCGTCACCGTCAACCCCACATTCGACCAATGTAACGCCGTAATTACAACAGTGCCTTTTGTTATATTTGCGTCCTTAACCTGAGAAAACGCCGACAATGAAACTCACCGATATTCTCTCCGAAAAGTTCATTCAACTTGGACTGGAAGCGAAGTCGAAAAACGATTTGATTGAAAAGATGCTGATGCTTGTGGCGCCGCATCCGTCCATCATTGATAAAACAAAATTGCGGAGCGACGTCTTGAAGCGCGAAAAAGAAATGTCGACCGGTATCGGTAAGAATGTCGCGCTGCCCCATGCCAAAACAAGTGCGGTCTCCGCGCCCGTGCTGGCTGTGGCGACGCTCAAAAAAGAAATTGACTTTGCTGCCATTGACGGCGAACCTGTCAGCCTTGTGTTCCTATTAGCGACGCCCGAACAAATGCTGACGCAGCATTTGAAACTCCTCAGCCGCATTTCGCGGGTGGTTAGCGCCGAAACGACACGCGAAAAAATGGTCAAAGCAGCAACGCCCGAAGAAGTCTTCGCGCTCTTCGTCGAGGAAGAAAAATCATTTCCCGAAATTTAGTCGCCCATCTGTTGCGGCTGTATTCCAATTTGTCTCAACTGCGCCTGCTATGAAACTGCAAACTGTCAAAGGCACGAAGGATATTTTGCCGTCGGAAATTCAGAAGTGGCACTACATTGAACGCACGGTGCGGCGTGTTTTTGAGCGCTTTGGCTACGAAGAAATCCGCACACCCGTCTTCGAGGAGACATCGCTGTTTCTGCGTGGCATCGGCGAGACCACCGACATTGTCGGAAAAGAAATGTACACCTTTCAGCCCGACGCTGCGTCATCGGAGTCTTTAACGCTCCGCCCTGAAATGACCGCAAGCGTGATGCGAGCATATTTGCAACATGGCTTGCGAGCGTCTGCACCCATCACGAAAGTCTATTACATCAGTGAACTCTTTCGCAAGGAACGACCGCAGGCAGGACGACAACGACAGTTTTGGCAATTCGGCTGTGAGTGTATTGGCAGCGCTGCGCCAGAAGCCGATGCCGAAGTCATTGCTCTGATGTCAATGATTTACCGCACCCTTGGCGTTCAGAACACGGTGTTGCGACTCAACAGCTTGGGCAACCTCGAGACACGCAAGCGATACCGCGACGCCTTACGCGAGTATTTACGCCCGAACTACGAGAAGCTCGACGCGATTTCAAAAGAGCGGTTCGAGAAAAATCCGCTTCGAATTTTAGACTCGAAAAATCCTGACCTTGCCGACGTCATCGCCGCCGCTCCACGCATCATAGACTATTTAGATACAGAGTCAAAAGCGCACTTCGAGACGGTGCAAACCTATCTCAAACAATTCGGCATTGATTATGTCATCGACTTCAAATTGGTGCGCGGACTTGATTACTACTCGCAGACGGCATTTGAGCTGCAAAGCGCGGACTTGGGCGCGCAAGATGCGCTCGGCGGCGGCGGTCGTTACGACGGACTTGCAGCGACGCTCGGCGAAGACAAAGAAACACCCGCCGTTGGCTTCGCGTCTGGCATTGAGCGGCTCATCATCGTGATGGAAAAACTGCGTCTCTTCGATATGCTCGAAAAGAAAGTGCCGATGGTGATGTTCATCTCGCAGTCCGATGCGGCACGCGAGTGGACAATGACTGCCGCAATGCAGTGCCGGCAAGCTGGCATTGACGCCGACGTCGATTTGTTGCGACGCAGTTTCAAGGCGCAAATGAAAGAGTCCAATCGAGTTGGCGCTCACTACGCCGTGATTGCAGGCGAAAACGAATTGCAGTCGGGAAAATTTCAGTTGAAAAACTTAGCCACATCGGTGCAGGAGGAACTGACCTTTAACGAAATTTTAGAAAAATTAAAAATTGAAAAATGAACTCGAGCGGTTTATCTTCCGTGCAATATCAGCTACACAATTTTTGTTTGCGTTACATCAGTGCTACCGGAACTTTTCTCAATTGGCCCGTTTAAGTTTCACAGTTTCGGCGCAATGCTTGCGCTGTCGTTTCTTACGGCAAATTATATTGTCTCGAAGGAACTCGAACGCAAGCGCATTACGCAAGACGTGACTGGAACAGTGTTGATGATTACGATTGTCTTGGGCGTCATTGGCGCAAAGCTTTTTTCTATTCTTGAAAATCTTGATGCGTTTCGACGCGACCCTGCGGGCGTCTTTTTCAATGCGGGCGGCTTGACGTTCTACGGCGGAATGATTCTGGCGCTCATCGGAAATTTTTTTTACCTCAAAAGCCAAAAAGTCTCTATTCCAAAATTCTTCGACGCGGCGGCACCAGCCTTGATGCTTGCTTATGGCATCGGTCGAGTCGGGTGCTTGCTCGCGGGCGACGGCTGCTACGGCGAGCCGTGTCAATTGCCCTGGGCAATGACTTATCCAAACGGATATGAGTCGACACTTGCGGCTCAAAATCCTGCGCTCAAACTTCGCTTTATGCAGCTCTTCCCAAATCAGCCCGTCCCGCTTGACATTCCGGTGCATCCAACGCCCATTTACGAAACGTTATACTCGATTGCATTCTTCGCCATACTGTGGAGACTACGCACCGAGCCGCGAGCCGCTGGCTGGCTGTTCTCTGTGTATGTGATGCTTCAAGCCGTCGGGCGGTTTTTCGTCGAGTTCATTCGAATTAATGACATCGTTGCGTTTGGATTAACACAAGCGCAGCTTATCTCAATTGGGCTGTTCATTGCTGGCGCAATCGGCGTTGCGCTTACGGCGTCGAAAGGCGCGCCGACCGAGACAGAGGAAATTTCAACAACCAACAAAAAGCAACCTGCAAAAAAACGCGCTGCCGCAAAAACCGCGTAGCGTCTGCAGTTAATACAAGTGGTATCTATGGTGCTTGTCGAACTCTATTCCAAAGATGGCTGCTGTCTTTGCGATGAAGCAAAGGAAGTATTGCTGAAAGTCAAGAGAGAAATCCCATTCGAGCTGCACGAAGTGAAAGTGCAAGACGACGACTATCTGACGAAAGAATACGGCACGAAAATTCCCGTCGTGTTCATCAACGGCAGAATGGCGTTCAAGTATCATGTCTATGAATTGGAACTCAAAGACAAACTGCGCCGCGAAACTCGGCGATAATCGCGCTTAACGATATGCAAGCATCTGCGAAATACATCGCCATTGAAGGCGTTATCGGGGTTGGAAAAACCACGCTTGCCCTGATGCTGTCCAAACGGCTCAACGCCCGTGTGGCATTAGAAGAATTCGAAGACAATCCGTTTTTGGAACGCTTCTACGAAAACCAAGAACGCTATGCCTTTCAAACGCAAATGTCGTTCCTCACCACGCGCTACAAGCAGCAGCAGCAGCTCCGTAACCTTGACCTGTTCTACGAATATCTCATCACCGACTACATTTTTGATAAGGACAAAATTTTCGCATATCTGAATTTGCAGGACGACGAACTTCGGTTGTATGAAACGATTGTGAACTTTATGGATAAAACGGTAACGCAGCCCGACCTGGTAGTGTATCTGCAATCGACGCCAGAACGCCTCATGCAGAACATCAAAAAGCGCAATCGTCAATTCGAGCAAATGATACAAGACTCATATATCCGAGACTTGCACGACGCTTACAATTATTTTTTCTTTCGATACAAAAAAACGCCGCTGCTCATCATCAACACGACCGAACTGGACTTCGCCAACAGCGACCACGATTTTAATTTGCTCTACGATTTAATTTGCAACAAAACGCACTCTGGGACGGAATACTTCAATCCTGAAAAGAAACTTTATGAGCCGCGCTCGGCGCAACTCTAAAAAAATACAACGATGTGGAGAATGTTT
>JPGV01000048.1 GCA_000724175.1 [Candidatus Thermochlorobacteriaceae] bacterium GBChlB
TCGCTACGTCCCAGTGGTCTTAGATCATGATGCCAAAATCCATGCGCTTTGATATTGTGACACACACTGCGTCTGAGACCAGTTTCGGTGGACAGTGGCATCTTGCGCAAGTGTTTCTCACTCTTATCATCGACGTGCGCGAAGCAATGCCGTCCGACGGGACATGGACCATCAGCGTTTTCACGCCGGACCTGTCTTGGGTCAAAGAGCGCTTCATGCTCGATAGTGCTGAATCGGTGGTCTCCGTGACTGTTGCGGATACAGGCGTCGGAATTCCTGCCGACCTAAGGCGCCGCATCTTTGAGCCGTTTATGACGACCAAATCGTTGGGCGACGGCACGGGACTTGGGCTTTCGGTCGTGCGCAGCATTGTACAACGACATCGCGGTATGATTGCAGTGGACAGCATTGTCGGGAAAGGCTCGACGTTTGCGTTGCTTTTTCCCACCGTCAATGCCGTCGGCGAACCGATTCCAACTACGCTCAAACTCATGCTGCCGGCACCATCAAGAGCGGAGACCGCTACAACGCCAAGCGTCGTTGCGTCGAGCTCCAAAATTGTTTTAGAGAAAGCCATTCTGCTGGTCGATGACGAGCCAAACATACGAGAAATGATGAGCAAGATGCTTGCAGCGTCAGGCTTTCACATCATTTGCGCCGCCAATGGCAAAGAGGCGCTTGCGCGGTATGAAGAGCTCAAATCGTGCATTGATGTCGTCATCTGCGACCGAAGCATGCCCGATATAAGCGGCGAGGAACTCTTCGAGTTCATTCGCGTGGATAACCCAGAGGTGGCGGTCATTATGATTTCCGCCCATATGGACCACGGCACCAAAGCGTTGCTGACAAGCAAGGGCATTTATGCCATTTTAGACAAGCCGTTCAGTATGAAGCATCTGCTTTCTGCGGTGCGCGATGCGCTCAACCGCTCCGTCAAGCCATAACTCTGGCGCACATTTTGTAAGGAAATTTGCCTGTCAAAAATGCTATATTCCCCTTACGATTTCCGTGCGAAATCTGTCGGCGACTCGCTCGCCGTTTGACGACACAACACCAGTCTTTTATCAATCAGAAGTAACAAGGAGTAAAGTTATGGCAGAGACAACCACCAACGGTTCAAACGGCAACGGCCCATCAGTTGCGACAAGCGTGAACGCCGCGCCGCCGAAGCCCACTCAAAAAGCAGGACTTGAAGACATCATTGCTGCTACGTCGGAAATATGTTTCATTGATGGCAAGCGCGGACGATTAGTGTATCGCGGGTTCGACATTCACGACATCGTCAATGGCGGTGCGTGCTTCGAGGAAGTGGTCTACCTTCTGTGGTATGGCAAATTTCCGAACAAGCAGGCGCTAACCGACTTTCGTCAGAAGCTTTCGCAGCATCGTCGGTTGCCGCGTGAAGTTGTTGCGCATTTATTCACGATTCCAACATCTGCACCACCGATGGAGGCGCTGCGCACCGCCGTCTCGGAACTCGCACTTTACGACGACGACGAAAGCACAACCCGCGAAGCGCATTTCAACCGCGCGATGAAGATCTTTTCACAAATTTCTACCATCGTCGCCTTCGATGAGCGCATTCGCAGCGAGCGCGATTTGATTCAGCCCGACCCAAGCCTGTCGTTTGCCGCGAATTTTCTTTATATGCTCACCGGTAAATTGCCCGACAAAGAAACGGTTCGGCTCTTCGACATCTGTTTAATTCTTCACGCCGACCACGAACTCAACGCCACCACCTTCACCGCGCGTGTCATTGCGGCGACGCTTTCCGATATGTATTCCGCCGTTACTGGCGCGATTGGCGCGCTTAAAGGTCCGCTTCACGGCGGCGCAAATGAGCAAGTCATGCGAATGCTCCAAGAAATCGGCGACCCAAGCCGCGTCGATGGCTATATCGAAAAAGCGCTTGCTGAAAAGAAAAAAATCATGGGGTTTGGGCACCGCGTCTATAAAACCGAAGACCCACGCGCCACGCATCTGCGCCAAATGTCTGAACTCTTGGGCAAACGGACTGGAAATACAAGGTGGTATGAAATGTCTCGCCGCATTGAGACGCTCGTCTTGCAGGAAAAACAACTTTACCCTAACGTTGATTTTTACTCTGCATCGGTCTATCACTTGATGGGTATTTCGCTTGACTTGTTCACGCCGATTTTCGCCATCAGTCGCACCGCAGGCTGGCTTGCGCATATCTTGGAGCAATACTCGAACAACCGACTTATTCGTCCTATGGCAGACTATGTCGGACTTACCGATGAGAAATTTGTTCCGCTCGCCGAGCGCGAATAAGCTGCAAAACGCATCGTGCGAAAACGTTATCTTTAAGGCCCTGACCAGCGTTGGGGCTTTTTAACTTTATGAACCAAGACCTGCAACAGCACATTGTCAAGGCGGCGCGAAAAGTCGCCGAGTTTGGCTTCGTCGCCAGCTACGACGGCAACATCAGCCTTCGGAGTTCCGACGGCATTTACATCACAGCCACGCGCACGCTCAAAGCCGAAACGACAATTGACGACGTGTGCCTTATCGACCTAAATGGCAAATTTCTTGCAGGCAAACGCACGTCCTCGACCGAGGCAGATATGCACCTCTTTATTTATCGTGAGCGTCTCGATGTCAACGGCATTGTTCACACGCATCCGCCTTGCGCGACAGCATTTGCAGCAGCACGACAAGCGCTTGACGCCGCCGTGTTTCCCGAAGTTATTTTAGACATTGGCGCGGTTCCGCTTGCGCCCTATGCAACGCCAAGCACGACGGAAGTCGCCGAGTCACTTCGTCCGTTCATCTCGTGGGCGAATGCGATACTACTTGCCAATCACGGCGTCGTTGTTCTCGGAAGTGATGTCTTTGAAGCCTTACATCGCACAGAAAAATTAGAGCACGCGGCAAAGACGCTCATCGCCGCACGCTCGCTCGGCGGCGCCGTTGCACTGACACGCAAGGAAGTTGATTACCTTTATGAGACACATCAAGACGTTGAACGGCGCGGCGACTTGGCTGATTCGGGAAAAATGAACGGTAAAGTCAGTGCGGAAAAGCTTGTCTGCCACTCGTGCGACGAGAAAACAGACCAAGACCGTCGAAAAGAAATCGTCAGGAAAATTTTAGCAAAATTGTAAACATTGCTTTCAGTTGAATCTCGCCAATGATAGACCTTCGGAGTGATACCGTTACAAAACCGACGCCAGAGATGCTCGCGTTGTTCGCCGCCCCATCGCTTCGCAATCGGCTTGGCGATGATGTGTTCGGCGAAGACACTTTGACAAATGAGTTTGAGCGCCAAGTCGCTGACCTTTTAGGCAAAGAAGCTGCCTTGTTCGTTCCAAGCGGCACCATGGGAAATCAACTCTGTGTCAAGCTCAGCACGTCGGAAGGCGACGAAGTCATACTCGAGTCGGGCGCGCATATTTTCAACTACGAGACCGCTGCGCCCGCCGTTCTCTCTCGCGTGCAGCTTAAACCCCTTGACGGCGAGAACGGTATCTTGACAGCCGAACAGATTGACCGCGCCATTCGTCCTGTCGCCGATTGGTATCCGCGCACATCGCTTGTTTGCCTTGAAAATACGCACAACCGCGCGGGCGGCATCATTTATCCGATTGAAGACATCGAGCGCATTTCGGAACTCTGTCGCTCGAAAAAATTACGATTGCATTTGGACGGCGCTCGTTTGTGGAATGCCTGCGCGGCAACGAAGATTGCGCCGAAAACTTACGCACAATTTTTCGACACCGTTTCGGTTTGTTTTTCAAAAGGCTTAGGCGCGCCTGCTGGGTCGGCGATTGCGGGCACACAGAGCGACATTCAAAAAGCGCGACGCTGGCGAAAACTCTGGGGTGGCGGTATGCGACAATCCGGTGTGCTTGCCGCAATGGCGAAGTTCGCGTTAGACAATCATCTCGACCGCCTTCTGCACGACCACCGCAAAGCCCTGTGCATCGCCAACGCCTTCGCAGCGCACCCGACATTTAAAATAGATATGACTGCTGTGCAAACCAACATCGTCGCCGTTGATGTGTCCAACACTGGACTTTCGGAACGCGATGTCGTCGAGCGATTCCGTGAAAAAGGCGTTTTAATTTCAAGCATCAAGAAAAATTACATTCGTTTAGTAACGCATCTCGATGTCTCGATGAATGATGCGGAAAACGTTGCAGAGATAATTCAAACTTTTTAGGTGATACAATGATGGACGCTATTACAACCGTTTTCGATTTTTTTCAATCGCACCCAGTGCTCAAAGCCCTCGGCATACTGCTCACTGCCTTTCCAATTGCGTGGCTTATCAAACGCATCGTGCATGCCTTTCGGCACAAATTGTTTTTCAAGACCGAACTGCAGTTAGACGACCAAATCGCGGAGGTGATTGAGAACCATACGTATCCGTTGGCAGTATTGCTTGCGGCTCAATTAATTGCGCACGAACTTATCTCTGTAATTCCCTCGGACAGCCCAAGAACAATTGAAGCTGCCAAGTTCATCAGCGAGGCGCTGTATGTCGTCTTAATGCTGGTTGCCACGAAAGCCGCCAGTCAAATTGTCGGCAGTTTAATCGAGTGGTATTTCGAGACGCTCGCCAAGAAAAACGACTCTAAAGAACTCGTTACGATTGGCCCGTTGGTTCGAAAAACGTCGTCCATTATTGTGTTTCTGTTGGCGTCGATGTTAGTGCTTGACCATTTCAGCGTCAATATCGGCAGTCTGGTGGTGAGTTTAGGAGTCGGCTCGCTGGCGGTCGCGCTGGCGGCGCAAGACACCATTGCCAACATCATCGCTGGATTCATCATTGCGCTTGACCGCCCGTTCCGCGTCGGCGACCGCGTCCGCTTGGTCGACGGCACACTCGGCGATATTTACCAGCTCGGTCTGCGCTCGACGAAAATCAAGGACTTCGATAACAACCTCATCATCTTGCCCAATATCGATCTCATCAAAAACCGTGTCGTCAATTTTACCTATCCTGACGAGCCAACGCGCATACTCATTGAGTTTGAACTCAACTATGGCACCAATGTCGACCAAGTGCGCGACCTTGTAGTTGGTCTGGCAAAGTCACATCCGCACCTTGCCGAAGGGAAAAACGTTGAGGTGCAGTTTATGGAATTTCGTAACTCTGGCATTTTTCTGCGCTTAGAGGCTTTTGTTACGGACTTTACGAAGAAGTTTTACGCTGAAATCGGGCTACGCGAAAGCATTTACAAAACGCTGCTCGAGAACGGCATTCGCTTTGCTTATCCGCAGCGGATGTTACATTTTTCGGAATCGTCGCACCCGATTCGAACCGTAAGCGAGAGCAACGGCGCGTCAAAGCCTGACACACCGTGAGCCGGCACAGTTACTAACAAGCACTTTTGAGTCATACCTAACTTTTGTCTATACATGAACACACCAACACAGACCGAATCTGCCCTCTATGTTGCGCCGCTTGAGAAATTCTATCAGCGTTTAATCTCGCCCATAGAGCAGTTTGTTCATCGCCAAACCTCTGGCGGCATCGTGCTGATGGCATGCATCGTCATCGCAATGATTATCGTCAACTCCCCTGCCGAAGACATCTATCGTCGCGTTACGCATCTCTATTTCGGCTTTCAGGTCGGCAACTTTGAACTCAAGAAGTCACTCATTCATTGGATTAACGACGGATTGATGGTTATTTTTTTTCTTTTGGTCGGACTTGAAATCAAGCGCGAGATTATGGTCGGCGAACTGTCGACGATCAGCAAAGCTGCCTTGCCTGCCATAGCCGCTCTGGGGGGCATGGTCATGCCTGCGCTTTTCTATTTGCTTTTCAACCCGGAAGGAGACGCACGCAGCGGTTGGGGAATACCGATGGCTACCGACATTGCCTTCGCGGTTGGCGTGCTGGCGCTCTTGGGCAAGCGCGTGCCGAGTTCCGTCATGACATTTCTTTTAGCGCTTGCGATAGCCGACGATTTGGGCGCAGTGATTGTCATCGGGTTGTTCTACACCAAAGACCTTTACCTCACCTATCTTTTTTTAGCCGGCGCTTTTTGGCTTGTCTTATTGGTTCTAAACCTGTTGGGCGTGCGGGCGATGTTGCCCTATTTGTTGGTCGGATTTTTACTGTGGCTTGCGATGCTCAAATCGGGCGTGCATGCGACGCTTGCAGGCATCCTGATTGCGATTGCGATTCCAGCGCGCCCGAAATACGACCCCAAAAAATTCAGCGACGCTATTCGCGCCTTGATTGATACATTCGATATGCATCAGTCTCGTTCATCATCGTGGCAGACATTTGCGAGTAAAGAACAGGCGTCGTTGGTTGAAGCAATTGAGACCATTGCCGACGAGGCGGCAAGTCCGCTCCGAAAATTAGAGAGTAATTTGCACGGTTTTTCTGCGTTCTTCATTATCCCTGTCTTTGCGCTTGCCAACGGCGGCGTCGCCGTTGATTGGGAGAGCCTCAGCCACGCCTTTCAAAACTCTGTGACGCTGGGTGTGCTGTTCGGCTTGACGATTGGAAAACTCATTGGCATTTCCGGATTTGCATGGCTTGCGGTAAAGTTTGGTCTTGGCGCGTTTCCCGAAGGCACGTCTCTTAAACATATCATCGGCGTGGGCTGGCTCGGCGGCATTGGATTTACTATGTCGATTTTCATTGCCGACCTTGCGCTCGATACAACACCCGCGCTCATTGACGTAGCCAAAATGGGCATTTTGTGTGCCTCTCTCGTTGCCGGAATTTCAGGCTATCTTTGGCTTTATATCGTATCAACTGCTAATCAAACTCAACCGTCTTGAACATCGCAATTGTCTCGCTGGGCAGCGTCTCAGAAGATACCGGTGGCAGAAATTACCTTGTCAATTTCACCAAAGCGTTGGCGCGCCTGAACAACACATTGGAAGAAAAACACCGCATTGATTTTTTTCTCAGCCCGCGCCAGCAACACATTCTCGCGCCGTTTTTGACCAAGCAGTTTCGCGTCGTTGAAGTTCCGCCAGCAAGCAGCAGTTCGGCTATGAAAGTCGTAAGCGAACAACTCATCGCGCCCTTTTCTCTTGCACAATCACGTGCCGACGTGGTTTATTTCCCGGGCAATTTTGTCTCGCTCTTTTCGCCGAAGCCAACAGTCGTAGCCATTCGCAGCATGTTGTATTATCACCACCCCGAAGCAGTTGACTCGACGCGCAGAACGGTTCGCAAGTTGCTCACGCCGCCTTCCGCCAAGCGCTCACGAGCGATTATCACGCCGTCGCAAGACATTAAAAACGACGTGGTTAATTTCGTTGGCATTGATGAAAGAAAAATCCATGTCGTCAACCACGGCGTTGATACTGAGATGTTCCAAAAAAATTACATTGAGTCGGAGCGCGACGCCGTATTTCGAAAATTCGGCATCACCAGAAAATTTATCGTTTATGCCTCCGCACTGTGGGGATACAAAAACCAAGACAAGCTCATTTTGGCAACAGAAAAGCTCATTCGCGAGCGCGGGTTGGATATTCAAGTCGTGATTGCCGGAAAAGGCATCGGTGTGCAAAACGCGTATGAGTCGAAGTTGCATCGTTTGGTCGCTGAAAAGAAATTGAACGAGCGCGTTCTCTTTACTGGATTCGTGCCGCATGAGGAATTGAAATATCTTTACAAATACGCCGAAGTCTTCGCATATCCAAGCGGCTACGAGAGCTTCGGCAACCCGCTTTTTGAGGCGTGGGCGGCAGGCGTGCCAGTCGTTTGCGCTAATGTACATTCTTTTCCCGAAATGACAGAGAACGGAAAGTGCGCGTTCATGGTCAATCCGCTGGATATTGACGCGCTTACCGACGCGCTCCATAAAGTTATTGTTGACCGCCATATACGCCAGTCGCTCATTGATGCAGGCGCGGCGCGCGTCGCCAGTTTTTCATGGGATAAAGCCGTGCGGGAAACCCTTGCCGTGCTTCAATCCGTTATCGAAAAACCTAACTACTAAACTTATGTGCGGAATCGCCGCAATTTACAGCGCCACGCCGGCTGATGAGACCGACCTGCGGCGGCGGATTCAACAAATGACTGACAGTATGGCGCACCGCGGTCCCGACGCCGACGGTGCGTTTGTCGACTCAACCATCGCGCTTGGACATCGGCGTCTCTCGATTCTCGACCTCTCGCCGCTGGGCGCACAACCTATGGTCTCCCGCAGCGCATCGAGCAACGGACGCTATGTCATCGTCTTTAATGGTGAGATTTACAACTACCTTGAGCTCAATCGCGCCCTCGAGGCGCGCGGCGTCAACGCGCAATCGCACAGCGATACCGAAACGATTTTAAATCTGTATGAACTCTATGGCGACGCTTGTCTGGAACACTTGCGCGGCATGTTCGCCTTCGTGCTGTGGGACACGGTCGAGAAAAAACTCTTTGCAGCGCGCGACCGATTTGGACAGAAACCGCTTCTTTATGCCAAAACGCCAAACGGGGTCGTCTTCGCATCGGAACTCAAAGGCATCATTGCGTCGGGCTTGGTTGAAAAACGCCTCAATGCCGCCGCGCTCGATGCGCTCTTCGAGACCGGCTCAGTCATTCAACCGCAAACGATGCTTGAAGGCGTGCAAATGCTTATGCCCGCACACGCGCTCACCATTCAGCACGGCAAGGAAAAAATTTGGCGGTATTGGGACATTCGCTTCTCGAAACAAAACGGCAAAACCATTTCTTACAACGACGCGAAAACCGAGCTTCGCCGTTTGTTTTTTGAAACCTTGAAACAGCACCTCATCAGCGACGTGCCACTCGGCGTGTTTTTATCAGGCGGCATTGATTCGTCGCTCATCGTAGCCGCAATGCGACAAATCGGACAAGAGACGAAAACCTACTCCGTCGGCTTCGACGCAGGTGGCGCAGCATACAACGAAACACATCACGCCAAACAGGTCGCCGAGCGCTACGGCGCTATTCACACCGAGCTCATTTTATCGCAAAGCGACATCCTGAACGATTTAGATACTATTGTCTATGGCATTGACCAGCCGTCGGCGGACGGGCTCAATTCCTACGCGGTCTCAAAGGCTGCGCGGCGATATGTTACCGTTGCACTTTCGGGACTTGGCTCCGATGAAATCTTCGGCGGATACACGATGTTCAAATTCGCACAACGCTTGCTCGATTTAAAAAAACTCACGCGCTTTGTGCCATCGTTTGTTTCACCTGTCGCCGTCGGACTCGACAGCGTCATGCCCGAATCGCTGCGCGAGAATTGGCAATGGCGCGGTGTTGTTGGTGTGCTTGGCGGCTATGATGATACGGCGCGAACCTACACCATTCGCACCATCACAGCCGCTCGGGAACGTCGAAAAATTTTCACAGCGGATTTCATTCACAACTCGACATCGGCATATCCACTTTATCGACAGGCGCTCGGCGAAGCGGCAATCGCGGACGCCAAACACCCGATTCAAGAACTGTCGTATCTGGAACTGAAATTTTATATGCTCAACACGCTTTTGCGCGACACTGACGCGATGAGCATGATTAATTCGCTCGAGGTGCGCGTGCCGTTCTTAGACCATCAGTTCGCGGAGTTCGTCGCCGCGCTCCCGCCAGAGTATAAAATCGACGGCGTGACGAAAAACACCGGCAAGAAAATTCTCATCGATGCGTTCAGCGATTTACTGCCGCCTGAAATTATTTATCGCAAAAAAATGGGCTTTGTCTTTCCGCTTGGCATTTGGATGAAGCAGGGAAAATTTCGAGACATCATTGACGATGCCACGTCCGAAACTGTCGTGCGCGAGCGCGGCATTTTCAACAGCGCGGAACTGCAACGATTGAAGCACAATTTTTTCAACAGCGCGGACAACTCGACGCAAAATTACCGCGCTTACCTCAAAGTCTGGCTCGCCACTTTGACGGAACTCTGGCTGCGGCGTTTCATGTAAGCGGCTTGCGCCGTTTTGCTGTTTGCGGCGCTTTCCGAAATGCATAAAAGTGCTTCTCCATGTCGACCGTGCCATCAGCGAGAAACGAGACGCCCTCGGCTTGCAAAAGCTGCCGCATTCGGTCAGGGTGTCCAAAGTGAATCGCGCCCGTGAGCGCACCAAATCGATTGACAACACGGTGCGCTGGCACATCCGTGTTCACCGCCGAATGCAGCGCATAGCCAACCATTCGCGCCGAGAGTTTCGCGCCTAAGGCTTCTGCAATCGCGCCGTATGTCGTTACCTTGCCAAACGGCACGCGCCGAACAAGCTCGAGGGCTTTGTCGTGAAAACTCTTCTTCTTATGTTGCCGCTCGACCGAAGCAATTTGTTCAACTTGTTTTCGTTTTTTCATGCAGGAATTAGCCGATGAGTTAATCAAAGCCAATGCAGATTTTTACGCCGCATTTTCGTCGCTCGATAACGACCAAATGCGAAAGGTTTGGAAGCCGTCGCCCTACGTGAAATGCCTTCACCCCGGTTGGCACATCGTCGTTGGTTATGAGCATGTCTTGGAAAGCTGGCGCATGATTTTTCGCAGCGCATCATCTATGACATTTGTCTTGGAAGACGTCGAAGCCGTATCGTTAGGGCGCGTTGGCATTGTTACCTTGCGCGAGAAACTCACCACCGCCGCCGCCGACCACTTCAGCCGCGCAGTGCTTGCCGCCACCAACGTATTTGAACTCACCGATGACGGCTGGAAACTGATTCTCCACCAAGCTGGTCCGACCGAAACCGACCAATCCTTCTCGCGCGACGACGCCGACGAAGATGAAGACGACTTTTTACGCTAACCCCTAGCGCGATTTATACTCGTCTCTGTATTTTCACTTCATGATATGCCCATACAGCACACCAGTGTCGGCTTTTGGTCGCTTGGAAGTTGCAAGTCGCGCAGATAGCGTGCGACACACGTTTCTTCAACCTTGCGCATTTGCTCATAAAGCGCATCGGGTAGAAGCGAGATAAGGCGCGGCGTTTCAGGCGTGCATTGAATCAGCGAAAAACACGCATCGAGTTTATCTTCTAAAATCTCGCCGTTCTCTCGGTGCAAATACCACTTCACAATGCCGTTTGGAAAGCGATAACAAAAAAACGCGCCTCTGCCACCTGTGCCTTGTTTGCCGCTAAAAATGCGATTCGGAAAATGTCTTGCGGAGTCAATCGCTTGCGG
>JPGV01000049.1 GCA_000724175.1 [Candidatus Thermochlorobacteriaceae] bacterium GBChlB
TGTCTACAGTCTGCGCTAATCTCACGGCTAGATCTTGGTCTTACTTCGGGAGGTCGCGATGGCGTCTTAAATGCTGCCGATGTTCGCGGAGACATTGCCGAGATTATACCATGCGGACGAAAATTCATCTCGTATCGCCGTCGCCATGCTCGAAAAAAAAAAAAAGCCTCGTCGTAGCGTTTCATTTTGCCTAGAATGATGCCGCGATTATACCATGTGTTGCAGCTATACGGATCGAGCGCGATGTGTTTATCGTAACACGTCAAGCTCTCATCTAATTTGCCGAGCATGTCTTTGCAGTAGCCGAGTTCATACCAGGCTTCTTGATGGTCGGGATTGATGGAGAGACAGGCTTCAAGTTCCTGTTCGGCGTCTTCGTAACGCTCAATGCGTTCAAGCGTGATGGCTTTGCAGAAGCGGATTTCATCGTCGTAAGGATAGAGCGAGAGCGCATGGTTGTAGGCGTCAAGCGCGTCTTGAGAACGACCGAGATTGTCGAACGTGATGCCCAAGTGCATAATGGTTTCAAGGTCGGACGGATTGAGCACCGCGGCTTTTTCGAACGCAGCAACAGCGTCGTCGAAGTTGCCCGTATTGGCGAGTGCGACGCCGCGTTTGAACCACCCATCGCCGCTATACGGCGCCAGTTGCACCATATAATTCGCGGCTTTAAGCGCGCGCTTGAAATCGCCCTCGTCGAGCAGCGCGTTGATGATGTCGTCTAATTCTTCGGTGTCGTAAATGGAATGCAGTTGGTCTTGGTCAATGATGCGTTTAGAGTGTTTGAGTTGTTCGTTTCGTTCCGATTGGCGTGAATTGTCGTAGTTGTCGTCGAAGAAATCTCGTTCGTTCATGTTGGCGCGTTTAAGGAAAGTTACAGAGTCAAAACGCTTTGAGGTTTGTAACCCGTCTTGAATATAAACAAAACTCCATAGAAAAAACCTATTGCGAATGCGCCGACTTCGCCTATTTTTGCAAACCGTTTTTTACAATGGCTTTTTGAACAAACTTTCTAAGACAATGAAATTTCTTCGCGACCTTTGGAACAACGCCACGCTGCTCGATAAGTTTATTCTCGTGCTTGCACCGCTCTACTTGTTTTCGCCAGTCGATTTTCTGCCCGAAGTTCTGCTCGGTCCGTTGGGACTTACCGATGACGCTGCCGCCGTCATTGCCTTCATCACCACCATCGCTCGAATCCGAAACCGATTTACAACCACCTATCCAAGCACCGAAACACTGCCCAAACAGCGCGACTGAGGGGACGCACTGCACCTTTCACTCTCGCGCTGTTTGCAACGACGCACATTTCAACATTTGAAGTTTCTCTGTTTTTTTAATCTCTCTGATTCCAAGCTATGAACATCGCAGTTTGCCTTAATCAAGTCCCCGACACCACAACCCGCATTAAAATCGCGGCCGACGCACAGCGCATCGAGACCGGCGGTGTCAATTTCGTCGTCAATCCTTACGACGAATACGCCATTGAAGAAGCCCTGAAAGTGCGCGAAAAGCATGGCGGCACCGTAACCATTTTCAGCGTCGGCGATGACAGCTTCCAAGCCAACCTTCGCAAAGCCTTCGCAATGGGCGCCGATAAAGCGGTCTTGATTAAAGCCGACGCGAAAGATTCTTTCGGTGTGGCAACGGCACTCGCCGACGCCATAAAATCCAGTTTCGGCGGCGTTCCCGACCTTGTGTTGCTCGGCAAAGAATCCACCGATTTCAACGACGCACAAGTAGGACCCATGCTTGCTGAACTGCTCGATATTCCCGCCGTTACCGTGGTGGTCAAGTTTGAGACCGACGGCACATCGGCGACGCTGGAGCGCGAAATCGAGGGCGGCAAAGAACTCATCGAGACCACGCTGCCGCTTCTTTTTACGGCGCAAAAAGGCTTGAACACGCCGCGCGTCGCCAATATGAAAGGCATCATGGAGGCTAAGAAGAAACCGATTGACGTCAAAGAGGTCGCGCTCAACGCTTCAATACGCTCTACATTAGTTCGTTTGGAAAAGCCGCCAGAAAAGCAGGCAGGAAAAATTCTCCCCTCTGCCGCCGCGCTCGCCCAAGCGCTTCACAGCGAAGCAAAAGTCATTTAACCACTTCAAAACAATTTTACGTATGCCAACCGCCGTTGTATTCATTGAACAAAGGGACAACAAATTCAAACGCGCGTCGCTCGAAGCGCTCTCGGCCGCCGCCGACTTAGGCACAACCGCCATTGCCGTTGTCATCGGCAGCGCCGTCAAAACCGATGCCGACACGCTGGCTCGCTACGGCGCGAAAAAAGTCTTCGTCTTCGAGCATGCCAACCTGCTCAACTATTCTGCGACAGCTTACGCGAAACTTGTTGCCAAAGTTGTCAAAGAAGAATCGGCGACGCTCGTCTTTCTTGCGGCAACCGCACTTGGCAAAGACCTTGCGCCGCGCCTTGCAGTTCGCTTGGGCGCTGGACTTGTCTCCGACGCCGTCGAGCTGTCGCTGCAAGCCGATAAAGTCGTTGCAAAACGCTACGCTTATTCGGGCAAAGCCATCGCGACAGTCGAACTGACAACGAGCGTTCAAATTTTTAGTTTGCGCCCGAATGTCTTTCCGCTCAACACCTCGCACGGCGAAACGGCGGACGTCATCGTCTCCACTTATGAGCCTGACAGCGCGGATTTGAAAACTGTCGTCAAAGAGATTGTCGCTTCGAGCGGTAAGTTGGATGTTACCGAAGCGGACATTGTCGTCAGCGGCGGACGCGGCATGAAAGGACCGGAACATTTTCACTTGGTCGAAGAACTCGCACAAACGCTTGGCGGCGCGGTCGGCGCCAGTCGCGCCATTGTTGATGCTGGCTGGCGTCCGCATTCCGAGCAAGTCGGGCAAACCGGCAAAGTCGTCTCGCCGAAACTTTATATCGCGTGCGGGATTTCGGGCGCCGTGCAACATCTTGCGGGCATGGCGTCGTCGAAAATCATCGTGGCAATTAACAAAGACAAAGACGCGCCGATTTTTCAAGTGGCGGACTACGGCATCGTCGGCGATGCTTTGGAAATTCTGCCTCAACTTAACAGCGAGTTCAAAAAAATTCTTTCGCACAATTAAATCGCCGCCGTTCTTTCTTTTAAAATGGCTTTCACGTATTTTCATCATCAAAACCAGTAAACTTGTGCAAAGCTATTAAGGACATTTAGAGAATGAGAATATGCATAGAAAAGATTATGTGATGCGACAGATTGAGGAACTTGCCCGCGTGATTGCCAGAGCGCTGAGCCTCAAAGCGCTCAAACAGTTCGATGACGCCAAAGTCGAACTGCACGCTGCTGGCGCGAAACTGCTGGGCTTGAATGAGGCGATGCTCAACCAAATGAGCGACTGCGATATGCTCCATTGGCTCGGCCGAGGAAAATGCTTAGATGCGCTTGCGGCTGAAAAGTGTCGCTGGCTTGCGGACATTCTCGATACCGAAGCCGATGTCTTAGAAGCGGAAGGGTGTTTAGACGACAGTTTTGAGAAGCGCGTTAAAGCGTTTAGTTTGCAAATGGAATGCCTACATATTGAACAGACAGGCGACGGGTTGGAGAAAACGCGGCGTCTGCTTACACTTATTGAAGATTACGAATTACCGCCGCATATTGAACGCAAGCGGGAAACATTTTATATGGTCTTTGCGGAACGCTTAAACTAACGGTGGTCGCGCCACAGCAACCGCCGACCGATTTGAACATGAATTTGAACATGAACATCTTGCTATGAAGAAAATTCAAGTTGACATTCTTGGTCTCTCGACAAGTCCGCACAACAACGGCGCTTACGCGCTCATTTTGTTTGAAATTGGCGGCAAACGAAAACTGCCCATCATCATCGGCGGCTTCGAGGCGCAAGCCATCGCGCTCAAACTCGAGAACATCAAAGCGCCGCGCCCGTTTACGCACGACCTTATTCGTAACATCACCGATACGTTCAACATCAACGTCTCCGAAGTTACGATTGACGAACTGCGAAACGAGACCTTTTTCGCCAAAGTTGTCTGCGAGCTCTCGGGCGTCATGCACGAAATCGATGCCCGACCAAGCGACGCCATCGCGCTGGCAGTCCGATGCGACGCGCCGATTTACGTCTCCGAAGACGTGATGAACGAAGCCGGCATTTTGGACGACAAGCAAGGCGACCAGACTGGCTTCGGCGTCGGCACAGAGAAAAAAGCGGTCGCGCCCGCCAATACGCCCATGAGCAAATTAGACGAACTCAACGCTAAGTTGAGCGATGCGATTGCCAAAGAAGATTACGAGAAAGCCGCCCGAATCCGCGACGAAATCAGCAAACTTCAAAGTCGCTCTTAGAGCCGGTGATAAGTTCTAATCTCGTTTCAAATGATTGAGGTTCGTCCCTACCGCGAGGCTCTGGCGAACACGTGGGACGCCTTTGTGGCGTCCTCCAACAACGGCACGCTGTTTCACTTTCAGAAATTTCTTTCGTATCACCCGCCGCAGCGTTTTGATTTTCATCACTTGCTTTTTTACCACGGCACAACGCTCGTCTCCGTGTTGCCCGCCGCCGTTACCGAAAACGGCACCTGCCTTGAATCGCCTATGGGCGCCAGCTACGGCGGCTTTGTTCTCGGCGACCTGAAATATCCGATGAACGAACATCTCGTCGATGCACTGCTTGAGTATGCGTCCAAACACGGGTTCAAAAAAATTCTGCTCACGCCCGCCCCGTTTATTTATCAAGACGTGCTGGTTCAAGACATGGACTACGCGCTGGCTTACAAGGGGTTTGACTTCGACCGGCATTACATTTCGCACGCCATCAAACTTGAACAGACCGACGACTTCACCAAGCATTTTTCCGCAACGGCACGGCGATACATTCATCAGTGCCAACGCAATCCCGATTTATCGATTGAGTTTCACGACGACGCGCGCGGCTACGACGAGTTTTATCCCATTCTCGTCGACAACAAAGCCAAGCACAACGCCAAACCGACGCACACCTTGGAAGAGCTTTACCGCTTGAAGTCGCTTTTTCCCGACCGCATTTTTTTGTTCTTGGTTCGCTTGAAAGGCAAAGCTGTCGGCGGCTCGGTGATGTTTCGCTGCAACGACCGCGTCGCGCTCTGCTTCTACAACATGCTTTACTATGAATTTTCGGACTACCATCCAATTCACTTTGTGATGAACGAGGTCGTGCATTGGGCGATTCGGTTGGGCTGTCGATATG
This sequence comes from [Candidatus Thermochlorobacteriaceae] bacterium GBChlB, assembly GCA_000724175.1. Classification (GTDB taxonomy): domain Bacteria; phylum Bacteroidota; class Chlorobiia; order Chlorobiales; family Thermochlorobacteraceae; genus GBChlB. Next base: position 5,212 of record JPGV01000049.1, read on the forward strand.
TCGACATCGGCGTCTCGCAGAACACGCAAGCGGCCAATCAAATGACGCCCGCGTATTCGCTGATTGACTTCAAGGAAAAATTTGCCGCGAAGGGTGTTTTGCGCAGCACGTTTCGAAAACTTTTGTAGCCGTGCGCCAAGGAGCGTTCAGGCTTCTGCTTTTGCTTGCGGCACCACGACGGCTCGCCATGCCCACACGCCGCACAGTCCCGCTAAAATTCCAATGCCGAAAAAGACTTCTCTGACGCCGATGGCGTCGCACAGCCAGCCTGTCGCCGCTGAGGAAATCGCCGTCATTCCCGATACCGCCACGTTCTGCAAGCTGAACACTTTTCCCAAATCTTCCGACGACACCAACCGCTGAATCATCGTCGTGCGTGGCACAATGATTAAAATGATGAACGAGGCATGCAGCGCAGCGAAAAACGACACCTGCTCGACCGTGTTGCAAAACGCGTAAGGACAATACGACACGCCGTCCATCACCAAGCCAAACGCCCAAATTTTTTCATAGCCGATTTTTTTAACACGCTCCGCAAAGACGTTCAAAAGAAAACTCACCAGCAGCATCATGACGGCGAAAATGAACTCAATTAGCGCGAAGGTTTCAATACCTTTGTTGAGAACCGTCTTGATGAAAATCGGCGTGCCGACGATTGCCGCGCCCATTAAAAATAAATTGTTGAGCGATGTGATGACCAGAATGTCGCGCAGCCGTTGATTCGATGCCACTTTTTTTAAACTCGTCAAAGAATCCCGTAGAACCTTGTCAATACTGACCGTTTCGGTGTTTTGGGGTTCCTTTGCTTTGATAAAAATGATAAAGAGATACGACGTGAAAAACGTCGCTGCCGTAATTGTGAAGAGGTGAATCGTGCCGATTGCCGCGCCAATCGCGCCGACAGCCAGTGGCGCCATCAAAAATGCCAGTTGCTCCGATGTTTGCACCAGCGAATTTGCTTTCAGCAACACGACTGTCCGCTCTTCGGGATGTTCGGAAGCGAGTTCGGGAATAACAGCGTTACGCGCAGGCACGAAAAACGCCGAGAGCGCCGCAATCAAAAATGCAATCGCACCGAGCAACAGCGCTGTCAGCAACTTTGTAAAAAATAAAATTGGAATCAGTGCAACAAGCACGGCTCGCCCCACATCACTTGCCATCATCACGCTGCGCTTGGAGCTTTTGTCGATATACGCCCCTGCGACCAGCCCGAAGACGAGAATGGGTAGATAGCTCGACATTTGGACAAATCCTGTTGCCGTGCTGCTCTCGGTCAGTTCCATTGCTAAAAAAACCACCGACATCCCGAAGAGCGATTCGCCGAACTTTGCGACGACTTGTCCCGCCCACAGCAAGCCAAGATTTGAATTGATGAAAACAGCGCGAAGAAATTGGTTCATCATTTTGTCGAATAAAAAAGCCGAACACTTGTCCGGCGTGGCTTTGCGTGGTGAGGGAGGGAATCGAACCCTCGACCTCAGGGTTATGAATCCTGTGCTCTAACCATCTGAGCTACCTCACCCTGCATTTTCTTAATAGTCTGAAAATGAGGCGTAAATATAGCACTGCGTCGCTTAGAAAAAAATCTATCCGCGCACATTCAGATTAATTTCGGCACAATAAACAAATCGCACATCATTGACAGCATCGTAAGCCCATGCAGCATAACGCCTGACCACAGGTTTTTGGTTTTTACGACAAGGTAGCCATTCGCGATTCCAATTGGCAGAGCCATCATTGCCATTAGCCCGCGCTCGACAAAGTCGACAGGCGCAACCGCATAATGATTGAGCATGAACGCAAGTGTTGTTAGAGCGACGACAAGATGTTTATTCACACCTCGATTCATCAGCGCGGAAAAGAGCATGCCTCGCCAGAGAAATTCTTCCGCTAAAATCAAAACGGGAAACACATACAACAAATTCATGCCGATGAGAATGCGCTCCATTTCCACCATCGGCGCACCGCCGTTCTTGAAATAAAAAGAGGTATTGACCACATCTACGATGAACAAGACACCGCCGATTGTGCCTGCCCATGTCAAGGCTTGTCGTAAGTTTTTGCGTGTGATGTAAATCTGCTCGAAGGCATTGAAATGCGCTCCATACCATAGCGTCAGCGCGATTGAGCCAATCACATACAAAAACAACGCTCCCCACTCGCCAATCGGCGTGAAATGTCCGACCGCGCCCGTTATCCAAATTGCGGCGATGAGCGTCAAGGCATACTGAAGGTCTTTGGCGGGAGTGAGTTCTGTTGCGTGCAAAGGCGACTGCGTCAGCATATTCGTATTCTCCTTTTCGAAAATGATTGCGTATCCGAGATACCGTTGCTGTTCAAATTTACGCAAAAGCGCTCGTCGGGGGAAACTAATTTTTATGGTCGATGAGCCTTATGGCGCGATGTTGTCGAGAATCTCTTTCACGGTGCCGAGCGCGCGTTTGGGCTGACCGTTGTAATTGTGCGGAAATGTGAAATCTAATTTTAACCGTTTGTCGTCTTTGAACACGGGCGAAAAGTTTTTTAATCTGTTCCCCTGCACTGCCTCCAACACGGCGCCAAAGCGCGCGCTTTCGTAGAACTCCTTGTCCGTGCCGTCGGGAAAAATCATGGAACATTTTTTCTCGGTAATCTCAATGCGCGCGATTCGCAACTTGGTCGCTGCAATTCTCAGACGCGAGACGGCAATAAGGTCGCGGCATTCTTCGGGCAGTTTTCCGAAGCGGTCAATCAGGTCGGACTCCCACTTGGCTACCTCTGCCTCGCTTGTCGCCTTCGAGAGCCATTCATACAAAGCAAATCGCTCCGACGCCGATTCAACATAATGGCTTGGAATCAAGGCGTTAAAAAAGAACGTTACTTCGCATGGCTTAGTGGGTTGTTCTTTTCGGGCGGCTGCATCTTTAAAGATGTTCTGAAACTCCGTCGATTTGAGTTCTTGGACGGCTTCTTCTAAGATTTTTTGATATAAATCGAATCCCAAATCGTAGATGAATCCCGACTGTTCCGAGCCGAGTAGATTTCCCGCACCGCGAATGTCCAAGTCGCGCATCGCCACATTGAAGCCTGAACCAAGCTCGGTAAATTCTTCAATGGCGGAGAGGCGCTGCAAGGCGTCTTCGGAGAGCGTCGAGAGGGGCGGCGTCAAGAGGTAACAAAACGCTTTTCGCTCGCTTCGCCCAACGCGCCCGCGCAGTTGATACAAATCCGATAAGCCGAACGCATCGGCGCGGTTGATGATAATCGTATTCACGTTGGAAATATCGAGTCCCGATTCGACAATCGTCGTTGTGATTAGCACGTCGATTTCTTTGTCGAGGAAATCCATCATCACGCTTTCCAATTCCTTCGTCGGCAGTTGCGCGTGTGCAATTCGGATTCGGGCTTTCGGACATAGCCGTTTGCAGAGGTCATAAATTTGCTCAATGGTGTTGATTCGATTGTGCAAGAAAAACACTTGTCCGTTGCGCGAGAGTTCGCGCTCAATGACTTGCTTGATGAGGTCGGCGTCAAATTCATGAACGATGGTTTCAATCGGCTGTCGATTTTTCGGGGGCGTTGAGATGATGGATAAATCGCGCGCACCCATCATTGAAAATTGCAGTGTGCGCGGAATCGGCGTCGCCGTCAGTGTGAGCGTGTCGACCGTTGGAAATTCCTCGCGTAGTTTCTCTTTTGCTGCCACGCCGAAATGTTGCTCCTCATCGATAATGAGGAGTCCCAAATCTTTAAACTTGACGTCCTTGGAAACGATGCGGTGCGTGCCGATGACAATGTCCACCACGCCTTTTTGAATGTCCTCGACGATGCGCTTTTGTTCAGCTTTCGGCACAAATCGGCTCAGCACTTCAATGCGCGTGGGAAAATTTTGAAATCGATTTTTGAACGTTCTAAAATGCTGATGCGCCAGAATCGTTGTCGGGACAAGCACGGCGACTTGCTTGCTTGCTTCGACTGCTTTGAATGCGGCACGCATTGCCACTTCGGTTTTGCCGAACCCTGCGTCGCCGCATACCAGCCTATCCATTGGCGCGTCGGATTGCATATCGGCTTTGATTGCCTCAATGGCAGTTTCTTGGTCGGGCGTTTCATCGAAAATAAACGATGATTCAAACTCGCGCATCCAAACGCTATCTTCGCTAAACGCGAATCCTTTGGTCGACTTTCGCTTGGCATAAAGTTCAATCAAGTTTCGCGCCATCTCTTTCAGGCGCTTCTTGACGCGCTCTTTTTGCTGCTGCCAGCGCTCGCTGCCGAGCTTCGAGAGCGTCGCTGCTTTGCCCTCGCCCGACGCATACTTCGAGAGCAACCGCAGATTTTGCAGATTGACATAGAGTTTATCGCCGCGCTCATAGTGAATCAGCACGCTCTCCTGCCATGCGTCGCCGACCTTGACTTTTTCCAAGCCCATAAAGAGTCCAATGCCGTAGTCTTCATGCACAATGTAGTCGCCGATTTTCAGCGAGCGCAATTCGCGCAGCGAGATTTGCTTTTTCTTTTTTTTGCGACGGCGTTTGTGCGCATGCAGTTTTCCAAAGACATCACTTTCGGCGTAGAGCGAGACGCTTTCGAAAACAAATCCTTCATAAAAATTTTCCGCAAGTGTGTGAAGCGTTAGGAAATCGGGCGCAGAGATTTCGGGTTCACACGTTGTCATGCGCGCATCAAGGTCGGACGACGAAGCGGCGTCTTGTTCGGCGGCAAGGTCGTCTTCGGCGTTGAGAAATTCGGCGATGTCTTTCAATTCGCGTGGCGATTTCGTCGCAAAAATGCTCATGCGATTTTCCCGTGCGTCTTTTTGCAACGCTTCGCCGAAGTGCGAAAAATTCGAATTGAATTTCGTTTGCGCGTTGGAATCAAAGTCCACGTCGCCCATCGTCAGCGGCAAGAATTGCAATTGCTTGAAGCCAGAGAGTTTCGTTAGGATTTCTTTGGGGTCGAAATACTCTTTATCTCCCTCGCCAAAATCTGATTCGCCGAAAACGCCTGTAATGACAAGGCTTTCGGGCGGTAAGTAGCTTAAAATTGATTCTGCTGTATCGCCCAAGTCAGAAAAGTTTGATAAAATCTCGACCTGCTCAATCGGCATATCGGAGAGCTGTGTATTGATGTCGAAGACGCGAATCGACTCGACGTCGTCGCCGAAAAATTCAAGTCGGACGGGCTTCAATGCGCCAATGGAAAAGACATCTACAATCGAGCCGCGCACAGCGAAGTCGCCTTCGTCCTCGACAAATTCTTTTCGCACAAATCCGCTCTTGGTCAGAAATTCTTGAAAGCGGTCGTATCCAACGGCAGCGTTTTTCTCGACCAAGAGTCGCTTGGCGTCGGCTTGATGTTTCGGCAATACTTTTTTGCAGAGTTCGGCGGGCGTGGTCAGCACGATTTTTTTGTTGCCCGACGCCAAGGACGAGAGCGTGAGCGACGCCCCGATGACATAATCCGACACGCTGTTTTCACCCACCAGCGCTGGCAAATCTGCTTCGAGAATTTCCAGCGCCTCGTCGTTCATTACTACCAGCGCTGGGGCGGCAGATGCTTTGAACAGTTCTGCGACGATAATGGACAAAAGCGAGCCTCGCACGCCCGACACGGTCGTCTTTTGCCTAACGGCGAGGCTTCGACGCAGCAATTCAACTTTTTCTGAGGCTGAAATTTTTCCGATAAGCGCGGAGAGCGTGATTTTTTTCAACTCGAGAGGGCTTCGGTCGATGTCGGAAATCTCGTTTTTCATCTACGATGCGTTCTGTTATATTGGCAGCGTTTTAACAGCGTTCTAAACTCAAAATCAAGAAGGAAAATTCATTATGAAAAAGTTTGTGTTGGCTTCCGCGTTCATGTTAGGTCTTGCTGCTGTTTCTTTTGCGCAAGATGCAAAAGAAGCTAAGAAAGCCAAAGCGTGCGGCGAGATGTCGAGCTGCTGCTCTTCAACGAAAGAGGCGAAAGTGGCAGAAACGACTTCTGCAAAGAAATCGAAGAAAGCCGTTGCGGCAAAAGCGCAACCTGCTGCCACCGAAAAGAAAGTTGTAACCAACTAAGTGATAGGGTATAAGCGATAGGTGATAGCGGCACAACCATGTTCGCTCTCACCTTTTGCTTGTCGCTTTTTATACCACCTAAATCGTAGTTCCATGCAAACCAAGAATCCTCCGATAAAGCGCATCAAGTTGTCGTTTTTAGAGCGGCTCTACCTGCCTGAAATTTTCAAAGGCATGGCATATACTTTTGCGCAGATGTTCAAGCCGAAGTTTACGATGTCTTATCCCGAAGTCAAGTGGAAGCCGAAGCCGGTCTTTCGCGGTCGTCCGGTGTTGGTCGAGCGTGCCGATAAGACAGGCGAGCGTTGTGTGGCGTGCGGTTTGTGCGCCCGCGTCTGTCCGCCACTGGCGATTTCGATGCAGGCAAATGAAACTGAATTGCCGCAGGAACGCCACCCAATTACATTCGAAATCAATATGCTGCGCTGTATCTACTGTGGCTACTGCGAAGAAGTGTGTCCCGAAGAAGCGATTGTCATGAGCGACGAATATGACATTACTTACCACACGCGCCAGAAGGCAATTATGGACAAACAACAGTTGCTTGTGCCAATGGAAAAAGTGCAAGCGCGATTAGACTTTTTGCGTGAGTATAAAAACGCTGTTCGTAACGCAGCCGAACAAGCCGTCGGCGAAGACGCCAAAAAGTAAGCATGGTCGAGATGCCCGCCGTTATGGGAGTGAACGCGCCGTTAGAACACCAGCGCATTATTCGCTTGCTCTCTGGCGAACTGCATCTGCTTTACAAAACCAAACGGATTCAGTTAGAGCCGTTTCCCGAAACCATGATTGACCAAAGCCAAACAAGCCCGACGCCAGACGTGCTGCTCTACGATAACGCCCAACGCAAACACCTTGTCATTATTGAGGTTTCGGGCAAACAAGGCGCGAAAAAAGATTTTCGCAAGGTCGTTGAGTTGATGCACGACTACGACGTGCCAGAAGGATTTGTCTATGATTATGACAGCGCAGAATGGTTTAAGCACAAACTTGGCGTCGGCGACATTACAGAGCGACCGTCGTTTTGCGAGACGATTGGCTACGACTTGAACGACTTTTTACAACACTGACTTGCGCGCCGTCTTCCAGCGCATTTTGGTGACTAAATGAAACTGCTTTAAACAACGCCTTCAAAAACCAATCAACCATTTCGACAAATGAACATCCACGAGCATCAAGGAAAGGACATTCTAAAAAAGTTTAACGTGCCAGTGCCGAAGAGCATTGTGGCTTTTACGGCGGACGAGGCGAAGGCGGCAGCCGAAACATTGCTTGCCGAACAAGGCGGCGGCGTGGTCGTCGTCAAGGCACAAATTCATGCGGGCGGACGCGGCAAAGCCGGCGGCGTGAAAGTCGTTAAATCCGCCGACGACGCTTACGAGACTGCCAAGAAAATGCTCGGCGCAAAACTCG
>JPGV01000050.1:0-1439 GCA_000724175.1 [Candidatus Thermochlorobacteriaceae] bacterium GBChlB
CCACAAAATATTCTCGCGCATAATACGAATCATTGATTGGCTACATTATTTTTTGTCCATACTAAATGATACAATCCGAAACGTCGGTTGTCAGGCTCGTCGCTTTCTTCTATTAAAAGTGTATCTCCACGAACAGCGTGTAAGTATCCGGGAAGGGGAAGTTCGCCTAAAAAATCTCCAGAGGTTGAATATGCTTCAAGAAAATTTTTGCGGAGAACAAAACTTCTTTTCTGATAAGACTCTTCTGTCTTTTGATTAAAAGCACGGATGACGGTGGAATCGTTCACGAAGAAAATCGCATAATTATACATTTCTATAAATGATATTTTTAACATTTCCTCAAACGAGGCATTGGGTTTGCTAAGGCGTTCTTTTGAAATATAGCGTTCTCGTTTCTCCTGAAATGGAAACATTTTTTGAATCTTATTGTCCATAGAAACAAACTGTATTGCTGGTGAAGAAACAAAAGTAATTGCGATAAGATAGTTGTTTCTAATATCAAAATAACGAGATTCTAACATTGGATACGAATCTTTAGAAAAAGCATAATAATCATCAGGATATTTACCTAAACGAGCAAGGGTTTTGCCGGTTTTATCTGAAACAGTAATAACTGGGGTTTGAGCAAAACCATATTTGAAGCTAAAAGAGGAAAGAAATAAACTATCAGATAGATAAAATATATTTCCGTCCGATGTAAATGCCTTGACGTCTTCCAAAAATACATAATTGGTGTTCTCTCCTTTTTTATTAAATATCTTGATTGCTGATACAGCAGCATCCGGAATGACAAGGCTATTATCTGTAATCGCTATTGCAATTGGTTGAGATAACTCCTTTGGAGAAACACCTCTTTGAAATAAAACAGCATAAGGATTTCCTGAATGAGAATAGAGCTTTAGGTTGCCAGAAGGACTATCCAAGATGAAAATCGTATCGTGTGTAAAATTGGCTAATCTTACTCGTGCAATACGAATATCTTCTGTTTCACGAATGCCTACCTCTTTAATTAAATTCATAGCAGAGAGTGAAAAACTAGAATTTTCACTTTTTTGGGTGGAAGGAGTACAACCCACCAACAAAAAAAATATACTGAACACGGACAAAATAAAAATATACATTTTAAATATGTTCTTATTTGATATCTCAGCCAGAGATAAAGTTGTATATTGAAATCCCCGAGATTTTAATCTCGGGGATTTTTGGAAATTATTTTTAACATGGATAAGGTTTATCTTGGCAGTTTGTACAACAAACAGGTGCCTGAGAATTATCGCAACAGTCTCTGTTTAAATTATAGTATGTGACTCCTGCTTTTGCCGTTTCAACATTGCCGATAAAGTTACCAGCAAATAGCGCGAGCATCAGCCCCGCAAACCCAAAAACGATTTTCTTTTTCATAGTCTTGAATGATTTAATTGTTGATTGTAATTGTCTTC
>JPGV01000050.1:1526-21863 GCA_000724175.1 [Candidatus Thermochlorobacteriaceae] bacterium GBChlB
GGTGATTGACTTTGGTGATTGTACAAAAGTGTTAACATGTTTTCTTAAAATTTAGTTTTTACATAGATTCTATTTGTGATACAACGTGATATAACAGTTTGTCAATCTCCGAATATCCCTTTGAGTATGAATGTGTTAGCTACAATTTTAAGTCGTCCGGTAGCGATGAGTATGCTCGCGCTGATTGTGCTGGCGCTCTCCGTTTTTTGGGGAATGCGACTGCCGATTGCGCTGTCGCCGGAAGCGGAGTTCCCGCGCATATCGGTTGTAACGTATTGGAGCGGCGCGTCGTCGGAGATGATGGCACGGCAAGTAACAGCAAAAGTTGAAGCGTCGGCGGTTGAGGTAAAAGGCATCAAGAAAGTGAGCTCGATTTCTCGCGGGTCGGTCTCGCGGGTTAGCCTTGAGTTTGAGCGCGGCGCAAATACGGATTTGGCCAAGTTGGAGTTATCCGAAAAGCTGGAAATGGTTTGGCAAACATTACCGTCGGGCGTCTCGCGCCCCGAGTTTCAAAAGTACACGCCGAAAGAGTTTGAAGACCTACAAGGGTTTTTGGTGTATCAATTTTTCCCGAAGCGACAACGCGATTCAACTGGAACTGCTACGCTGGCGGCGGCAGATTTAAAGACGATGTTGGATAAACATCTTTTACCAAGGCTTGCGGCTTTGAAGGGAATTGGGGACATAACGATTTACGGAGCGGAAAATAAGATAATTAAAATAGAAGTGAATCCTAATGAGTTATTGCGATACGGATTAAAAATAGAAGATATTAACGCAGCATTAGGCGACGCAAGCCGTCGACAAACCTTGGGAGAAGTTTATAGGGATACGCTTTCAAACGCGGCATTTCGGTTATCTATCCGAGAAGAATTAGCCTCCCTCGATGCACTAAAAAATTTGAAAATACGCGGTGGTGAAAGTAGGAAGTCCGCGTTAGTGGCGTCAATAAATCTTGCGGATGTCGCGGAGATATATTATGAAATGCCGGAGCCGCGTTCGCGGTTTCGAATTAACGGTGAGGAAGCGGTTACAATAGAAATCGCCAGAGAGCCTTCATCGAACAGCATTTTATTGGCGGATAAAATACAAGCCGTAATTGACGACGTGCTATCGACAACTCTAACAGCTTTATCGGTGACGGCGGCGATGGACAAGACGCAAGAACTGCGCCGAGAGTTAAGTAATTTGGCGACAGACTCGCTTATATCGCTGGTCGCCATTGCGGTTGTATTATTAATTTTTCTGGGGAGCGTTAAACTTTCCGTTATCGTACTTGCTAATATCTTATTTTCGCTTGCGGTGAGCATTTTATCAATGTCGCTGTTAGGATATAGCTTAAATTTAATTACACTCTCGGGACTGATTTTGGTGTTTGGGATTTTAACTGATAATGCGATTGTGGTAATTGATAATATCTTCAAGCGTCGCAACGAACATTTATCTTATCTGGAGCAAATCACAACGGCGTGCAAAGAGATATTTCTGCCAGTTTTAGCGGCGACGCTCACAACGGTTGGCTCGCTTTTACCGATTCTTTTTTTGCCTGAAGAATTACGTCTCTATTTCCAAGAATTTGTGATTTCAGTGTCAATTTCAGTTTTGTCGTCGTTTATCGTGGCGTTCACCCTGACGCCGTCTTTGGTGTATAATATGAGAGTTGAAATGACAAAAACAAGTGAAGACAATGTGCTGCATAGAACAGCAGTAGTTTTAGCGGGTATGTATGCGAAGCTGCTGCGTTACACCATTGACCATCCAAAACGATTTATCCTTGTAACAATTTGGGCGTTTGGAGTTCCAATATGGATTTTACCCGACAAGATTGAGCCTGAAAAAAACAACATCGTGGCAGGGCAGCAGCAAACAAGAGATGAATCGACGGCACTTGAAGCAGCATACAACAGCATATTTGGAAGTGATTTATTTTTAAGTGTTAAGCCGTATTTGAATTACATTTTTGGCGGAAGCGGATATTTGTTTTACCGATATGTGTCTCGTTCCGAGTTCTTTGGCTACGGCAATGAAACATCGTTGGGAATAGCAATAGAACTCCCGCAAGGCGCAGATATAGATTATTTAAACGCAATGGCTGGTCGTTTTGAAGATCAATTGAGAAGGTACCTTGATGCTGATTCTCTGACCGCTGCAGGGATAAAGAAGTTCGTAACGCGCCTTGAAGAAAATCAAGGAAGTATCAGGGTGTTTTTTGCAGAAAAATCCGCGCCTAATCTGCCTTATATAGTTAAGGCGGACATGACTGCTATCGGCGCGAGAATCGGCGGTGCGAAAATTGGCGTTTATGGATATGGTCCGGGATTTTATTCGGGCGGAAATGAAATTAGTTCTTTTCGAGTTAAAGCGCTGGGATATAATTACGAAAAATTGAAAGATATTTGTGCAGCATTTAAGGAGGAACTGCAAAAAAATCCGCGCGTTGATAATTGTCGAATTGATAAAGCATTTGGGTTTTACGAAAGTGGAACAGAAATCGCTTTGCTGCTCGACTCAAAGCCGACGTCCAAATATGGCATGGAAGCCAAATCGCTAATTAATCAACTTCAAAACTATACCAACGGAGCAACTTCTCGGACGCTTTTAACGATTGGCGGAAAAGAGGAACATGCTCAGATAAAATTTTCGGGCGGGAATCAGTTCTCGACAAGGGATATTGAGGAACTGACATTGGAATCGGGAGCAAATCAGAAGCGACCGGTTAGGGCGTCAGAGGTAATGCGCGTGGCAAAACAGTCGGTAATGTCGGAGATACTACGTGAAAATCAGCAATACCAGCGATGGATTACATTTGATTACAAAGGTCGATACGATTTTGGGCAACGATTTTTAGAGAGGGTCTCTAATAACTTCATACTGCCTGCGGGATATACGATGAACATTAAGTCTCAATATTTTTTTTCTTTTTCTGATGAAAAAACATCTGATTTAATGGGTTTAGCAATATTCTCCGTTGTTATTATCTTTATGGTAACGGCGGCGTTGTATGAATCTTTCACCAAGCCGCTTTTGATTTTGATTGCGATTCCATTATCGTTGATAGGCGTATTTTTATCTTTTTATTTTTTCGACGCAAATTTTGGCAGGGGCGGGTATGCGTCTTTGATTTTATTGTCTGGGATTGTGGTCAATAATTCCATCGTCTTGATTGACTTTATCTTATTGAGGCAAAACGCATCTTCGGTCTTGAGCATCGCCGACTTAAAAGAGGTTGTCAGTCATGCTACAATTGACCGCGCTCGTCCAATTCTCATGACGACGATTTTGACAATTGCTTCGCTTCTCCCGCTCTTAATACGCTCGCAACAAAGCAGTATTTGGTATGGACTTACAATCGGAGCCATTGGCGGGTTGATAGCGTCCGCAATTTTACTGTTGCTGATTTTGCCGGCAATTTACGTGATGAGTGAACGGCGAAAACTTGAGCAGACAAAGCAACGTGAAAGTGAGTGAAGGCTATTCCACAATGGCTTCGGCGACGATTCCAACCAAGTTGCCGTGCGCGTCGGTAGCAGTCGTGCCAGAGACAGGAACCGTGTATCCAACAGAGGCACCGCCCGCAAAGAGCCGGTGAGAGGTGCCCACACGGCTCCCATTGAGACGTTGAGTCGCATGCTTTTGCGTTAAAAACAGCAGCGATTACTTGGTCGCTGCCCACTTGCGAATTTCTGTCCTGAACCACTCGTCCGCGGCGTCGGTGAACTTGTAGTGGTCGCGGATGTATTCCATGGTTGCTTTCTCAATGTCGGTGTAGCCGTTGCCATCTTTGACAGCGGCAAGCAACTCTTGCGCGTCTTCCATTGAGATGCGTCCGTCGCCTTTGCCTTGAACAGATTTATCGGCAATCTCGATGAGTTTGCGGTCGTATTGTTTGCCATTGATGACGATGTAGTAGGTGCTGTCTGCCATGATTTGAATCGCAATTAAGTTTTTGACGATACGAATACGACAGGGAGTTAAACCGAAATTACGCTGCAATCGCGCCTTTGCCAAAAACAGGCAGATTAAATTTGTGTAACATTGGTCAAGCGTAGATTGAATAACTTCCTTAGATATTAATCGCTTCGCCGTAAGCATCGGCAGCAGCTTCCTTAACGGCTTCGGAGAACGTCGGGTGCGCATGAACCGTATTGTGAATCCAATCGGCTGTGGCTTCCAATTTTTTTGCAATGCCGAGCGAGGCAATCATTTCCGTTGCTTCGTGTCCGATGATGTGCGCGCCTAAAAGTTCGCCATACTTCGCGTCAAAAATGAGCTTGACCATACCAGCCGTTTCGCCAGCCGCCGTTGCCTTGCCCGACGCCTTAAACGGGAAGCGACCGATTTTCAATTCATAGCCTTTTTCCCGCGCTTGCTTTTCTGTCATTCCAATATGCGCGACCGATGGCTGACAATAAGTGCAAGCGGGAATTTCCATGGGGTCAATCGGCTGCGGATTCAAGCCTGCGATTTTCTCGATACAATGAATGCCCTCGACTGATGCTTTATGTGCCAAGAGCATTCCGCCTGCCACATCGCCAATTGCATACACGCCCTCGACATTGGTGCGACCAAACGCATCGACTTTGATAAACCCACGCTCGGTCTCGACGCCGACTGTTTCAAGTCCGATGTTCTCAATGTTGCCGGTTAAGCCAATTGCCACAAGCGCGTAATCGGAAACAAGTTCTTTACGATTGCCGTTGGCGTCGGTAACAACGGTTGTGACTTTATCGCCCTCGACGGTGGCGGACTCGACTTTTGCGCCAAGTAAAAACGAAATCTCTTGCTTTTTATACTCGCGCTCCAAGAGTGTCGAAATTTCTTCGTCCTCGTTGGGCAAGAGGTGCGGCAGGTATTCGACGATGGTCACTTTCGTGCCGACCGCGTTGTAGAAATAAGCGAACTCAACGCCGATAGCGCCTGCGCCGATGATGGTCAGCGTGTCGGGTTTTTCCGGCAAAATCATCGCCTCGTAACTTGTGATGATTCTCTTGCGGTCGACGGGAACGGTCGGCAAGGACTTTGCCTTCGTGCCAGTGGCAATGATGATGTGAAGTGCAGAAATTTTTTCCGATGCGCCGTCGTCGCCGGTAATTTCAACCTCGTGCGGCGCCGTGAGTTTTCCGTAGCCTTTTTTGACCGTGATTTTATTTTTCTTCATCAAGTAATCAACGCCCTTCGCCATTTGTCCTGCCACATCGCGACTGCGCTTAATGACGCGCGGAAAGTCAATCGACATTCCATCGACTTTAATTCCAAACGTGTCGGCGTGTTTAAGAGCGTGAATCATCTCGGCGTTTTTAAGCAGCGATTTCGTGGGAATGCACCCCCAGTTCAAACAGACGCCGCCAAGCGTCGGCTCTTTTTCGATGATGCAGGTCTTGAACCCAAGTTGCGCGGCACGAATCGCGGTTTCGTAGCCCCCAGGACCTGAACCGATAATGGCGACGTCGAAGGTGTAAGTGTGTGTGGGAATAGAAACAGTATGGCTTGACATGGTTGTAAGTTACGGGTTGTGATTGGTTGAGACGCGGTTACTTCATAAAAATTGACCAACAGCATTGAGACTTGCCCGACTGAGCGGCGCAAAAGCGTTTGCCAAATATACAAGTTTCCGAAATAGATTCCTTTGAGGGCAACGGCGAAAGCGGTAAATTTCATGTGTGCGAAGGAACATGCGACATGCGCTCGCGCAGGTCAAGCAAATCTTCCAACTCTAACAAGGCAAATGACTCAAGCACATTTTTTTTCGAACATTTCGTTGAGCGACTACGATTACGACCTACCTGCGGAATGCATCGCCAAGTTTCCGCTTGCAGAGCGCGACCAAAGCAAACTGCTCGTCGCCGATGCGCTGACCGGACGGCTTGAGCATCGCCGATTTTTTGAACTGCCCGACCTCTTGCCTTCGAAGGCGTTGCTTATTTGCAACAACACAAAAGTCATTTCGGCGCGATTACACCTGCAAAAACAAAGCGGTGGCAAAGTCGAAATTTTGTGCATCGAATCCGCAGAGGCAAGTCCCGACAATGCATTTGGGCTGATGGAAACCGACGGCGCGGTCTGGAAATGCCTCATCGGTGGGCGTGTCCGCGAGGGCATGGAACTAAGCAAAGCCGGACTTTTCAATGGGAAACCGATTTTTTTAAGCGCGAAAATTTTACCGAAAACAAACGGCGAGACACAGGTTCGATTTCAATGGTCGCCTCAATGCTTGCCGTTTGTTGCCGTGCTGGAGACGCTTGGACAAGTGCCGTTGCCGCCCTATCTCAAGCGCGATGCCGATGAGAGCGATAAAGTGCGTTACCAAACCGTCTATGCCAAACAGGGCGGCTCGGTTGCCGCGCCCACGGCGGGCTTGCACTTCACCGACGCCGTCTTTGACCGACTCCGCGAAAAGTCCATTGACATTGCCGAACTCACCTTGCACGTCGGACTTGGCACGTTCAAGCCTATTGAAAGCGCTGATGTCGCCGACCACGCGATGCACGGTGAGCGAATCGCTGTCCCAAAAGACACGCTCAATAAACTGCTTGCCCAGCTTGAGCGGCGAAAAGACGGCGGCGGAAAAATGATTGCCGTTGGCACCACATCGGTTCGCACATTGGAAACGCTCTACTGGTTCGGCGTGCGGCTTGCCAAAAAAGACGGAGACGCACGCAACAGTAACCACATTATGCTCTCGCAGTGGGACTCCTATCGATTGAGCGACGGCGGAACGCTGCCCGATGCTTCGGAAAGCCTGAAAACATTGGTGGAATGGGCGGAGCAGCGCGGTCTCTCGACGATTTCCGGCGAAACGCAACTCTTCATTGCACCGGGCTATCAATATGCGTTGTGCGACGGCATCATCACAAATTTTCATCAACCGCATAGCACGTTGATACTGCTCGTTGCGACGTTTTTAGGCAAATCGCTCTGGAAAAAAGTCTACGATGAGGCTTTACAAAACGGGTATCGTTTTTTAAGTTACGGGGATGCTTCGTTACTCCGTCGATGGTAACGACTGAGCAGGAGAACAACAATAATGTAATTTTTCTCAACAACTAAACTCCACCTCCCAAAGATGAGTGTGATGGTTCAAGAAGAGACAGAGAAAACGCTGCTGCAACTCAGCAAGAACGCGCTGCTCGGCGAAATCACCAGCAGCGTTTTACATGAACTTCATCAGCCGCTCACGTCTATTGTGTTAGACGCAGGTTATTTGAAAATGCTCGCTGAACAGCCCGACGAAACTGCGCCCGAAGAGCTGCGCAAGGTCGGCGATGATATTGAAAACGACGTGTTTCGGTTTCAGCGAATCACGGAACACTTGCGCGCTCTGGCTTATCCGCGCGATGAGACCGTGCGGGCAGATGTGGCGGAAACGATTGAGAATAGCTTTAAGCTCGTTGGCGAACAATTCCGAGCGCGCGGCATACAAGTTGAACTGCGCATTGATGAAACGTTGCCGCTCGTCGCCATCGATACCATCGAGTTGGAATATGTGTTTCTCAACCTTATCACCAATGCGCGCAAAGCCATTGAAGCACGGCTTGCCGAAAGCGTGGTCAAATGCGAAAAGAGACTGACGATTGAGGCGCGCCAAACTGCCGACGCTGTCGTCGTCAAAATGACAGATACGGGAGCAAATTACACTAAAAAGTATTCGACAAAATTACATTCGCCGCTCTTCACGATTGCCGCGTCCGGAAAAACATTCACATACAATGTGTTCGTAGCGGAGCATATCATCACGGCCTGCGGCGGAACATTGGAGATGTTGCTGCATGCTGATGGCGCCGGAAATACGGCGGAACTCATGTTACCGATTTAGATATTCAACAGCCGTCTGATGCTTATCAATCAGCGCTTTGGCTACTGTCAATTGGGACAATATGAATCGCAATGCTCGCTTGCCAAAAAAAACAACGCGCCTCCCTGAACAACCGTCGCCTGACCGCAAAAAAGGCGCGCTCAAGAATGTGCGCAACGAAAGACCAAAATCCTCGAAACCCAAATTGATGCTGGTCGATGACGACCGTCGCATTCGCGAAAGTTTTTCCCGCGCCCTAACACTCTACGGATATAATGTGATAGTCGCTGCCGACGGGCGCGATGCGCTGGCGCTGTTCCAAAAGAAAAAACCAAAAATCGTTCTGCTCGATATTCGTATGCCCGATATCGACGGCTTTACGGTGCTGAGAACGATTCGTGAACAAAGCACCACAACGCAGGTGATTTTTATTACCAGTCACGGCGATATGGGGCTTGTGATTGACGCCTTGCGCGCGGGCGCGTCGGATTTTATGCCGAAGCCGATTCAAATTGAGGCATTGCTTACCGTGTTGAAAAGCGCAGAGCAGCGGCTGGAACGCTTGAAAAAGTCAGGTGCCTCGACGCCCCGTCTGTCGGTCAAAGAACCTTTGTTTGCGGGCGCATCCGCGCCTATTCAAATTCGAGCGTTTGGCAGCTTAATTGTCAGAAGTGGCAACGAAACGCTCCAAGAGGGCGATTGGCAAAGTCAAAAGATAGAGATGGTCTTTAAAGCCTTTTTGTGCAACCACCGCAAGGTCATCTCTCAAACGTTCATCATAGATACATTCTGGGACGATGTCAAAAGCAAAAGCGCGGAGGTGGGTATGTTTACCGCCGTCTCCGCTATTCGTCGCCTGCTTGAGCCCGACCTCATCAACGGTCGCGATTCCCAATTCTTGCTAAGTCGAGGCGGCGGCTACGAATTGAATCTGGGGCGGCACGGAGAGCATTACGACTACGACGTCGACCACTTTCGGCGCTGGATACAAGAGGCAAAAATTACCGGCGAAAAGAAACTCTACGAAAAAGCTGTGGCACTCTACAACGACGAGTTCCTCAAAAACTGCGACGCGGAGTGGGTCATGGCTGAACGTGATCAACTGCGCGACGACTATTTGCGTGCGCTTTTGGAATTAGCGCGCTGGCATTTCGCGGAAAAAAATTATGATGCGTGCGAGCAGTATGCGGAAAAAGTGCTTCAAATAGATAGTTTGTTTGAAACCGGGTATGAACTCGCCATAAAGTCTGCGCTGGCGCAGGGAAAACAGGGAAAAGCGGCGCGCATCCTCGAGCGATGCAACAGGGCATTTGAAGAAGAACTGGGAGTGGCTGCGCCGCAACGCCTGCGGGCGTTGGTTGTTCAATGACGAAAAGTCGATAACAAAAAATGAAGCCGCGCTTGTAAGCCGAATTCTGTTTCCCGCTCAAGTGCTTGAACGAGAGGCAGTCATTTATCTATGCGACTCACCCGAAAACTCTCCCGCGCCCGAAAGCGCATGAATTGAGCGGGCAACTCTTTTTTCCTCGCGGAAAAAGTTTTCCTACATAGTCTTGCATCGGGGAGGCTTGCCGAGCTTAACGCATTACTGCGTTAACTGGTGGTCTCTTACACCGCCGTTTCACCCTTATCCCAACTTGCGTCGAGACGGTTTGCTTTCTGTTGCGCTATCTGTCGAGCGAAATTGCTTTCGCCCGCCCGAACTTGTGTTTCATCGTTGCCGACAAAACCTTGTCCGGCGCCCAGCCCTGTGATGTTCGGACTTTCCTCTGCTCCGACCTGTCGGAGCAGCGACCGCCGCCGCGCAGCTTCTTTTCAAAAAACGACAGTGAAGTTACGAATTTCACCGAAAGAAAGATGCAGGCAAAGCGAAGTGGCATTGACAAATGCGAAGTGGCTGGTCTGCAAAGATTACTCGAGGGCTATTCGCTTGGCACGAGCGCGACTTCTTCAAAAAGACGCTCGTGGACGACGATGCGCCCGCAGGATTCGCACGAATAAAAATTGCCCTGAATGATGCTGGCGTGTCGGCTGGCAGGAACGCGCGTATTGCAACCGCTACAAGCGCTTCGGCTGAACTTGACGACCACGTTGGAAATGCCGCCTTTGCGAAGGTGGTCATATTTGGAAAGGATAACGCGGCTCTCGCCTGAAAATAGCGCCCGATGCTTTTCGACTTTGCTGACCAGATCGTCGACTTCAGCTTGGGTGCTTTTGATGATGGAGTCTAATTCCTCGCGTTTGGTTTTCACTTCCGCTTGAGCCTCGGAGAGCCTTTTTTTAAGGATGTCCGTGGGCACCATATCGGGCGTAACTTCGTCGTAACGATTTTCCGCAAGTAACTCTTTGCCTTTTTTTTCAAGCTGTGCAATTTGCTCTTCGGCCTCTTCAATAGAGCGGATTTGAGATTCCGATTTTTTGATTTCTTGTTCTTCGTACTCGATCTGTTTGGAGAGCGCGTCGTATTCTTTATTGTTTCGTGCTTTGGTCTGCGTGTCTTTATACTTTTTAATTTTTTCCTGAGCCGCGAGAATATCGGCACGAAGTTGTGTTTTCTTGGCGAGCGTGTCGTCGCGTCGTTTCTCTCTTGCGTCGAGTTGGAGCAAGAGCGACTTGACTTGCTCATCAAGCAATGTAATTTCTTCTGGCAGTCCTTTTTGTTCGCTCAGGACTAGCGAAAGGTCGTCGTCAAGCTGTTGAAGTTTGATAATCAAATGTAGTCCGGTCTGTTTCACAGGCAAGGTGTTTGTCGGTTGAGTTGATGAGTCGTGATGCAAATGCCTAAAAGTGAAAAATGCACCTTTGCTTGTCGGCAAAGATGCACTTTATCCAAGTCATCGGTCGCATGCGGCTGAGCGATGTCGTGCAAGCCGTTATGCAGTTGTGCGCGGTTAAATCCCATCATCGCTGCGGTTAAGTAGTGCCCAGAAGGAGACTCGAACTCCTATGCCTCGCGGCGCTCGCACCTGAAACGAGTGCGTCTACCAATTCCGCCATCTGGGCAAAAAAGATGCTTAATGCAGCAAACAATTTACAAAACTCGTTGATGAAATCAAATTTTGCACGCATTTTCAAAAAGAGCGCGCACGCTTTGTCGACAAAGCAGAATCCAGTATTTTTAGAACCGTTGCAACCCGCCAACCTAACTGAACAAAAGGACAAGTATATGCCAGAGCAACTCAACTACGACTTCAAAGATGGACAGGTGATAGAGTTTCTGCATCGCGTCGAGCCGTTCACGCGTCTGACAACCGACGAACTCGCCGCGCTTGCCAAGTTGATGACGCGCTGCAAATTCGAGGTCGGTGAAACCGTTTTCTCCGAAGGCGACCACAGTTCAGAAGCCTTCATTATTGAAGCGGGAAAGCTCTCCTTCGAAAAACTCTCGCACGTGGTCAGGTATTTTGCGGCAGGCGAAATGTGCGGCAAATCGGCAATGATTAACGAACAGCCGAGAAGCGGGACTGCGCGTGCGGTCGAGCCGACGACCGCGCTGGTCATCAACCGTAAAGCGATGGAAGATGAAGCCTGCTTTCCGCCGCGCATTTACGGAAAAATTTGTATGGAGTTCGCACGGCTTATGACCAACGCTTCAAGCGAAGAAGAAGCCATGTATCGTGAAATGGACGTGCTGCTGGTGCAAGACGGCGGCTGCGCGCCCGGCTACAATCCCGTAACCGCCTTCATCACCGAATACCTTGAACATGACAAGCGGCGTGTGTTTGTGTGCAATGAAGGCTTTATCTCGCTCGTCAAAGGACGAACAGAAGATTTTCGGCGGCTGGTGTATGGCATGGCGCTCTACCAACAGCTGGAGCGGATTCCGGGCGTGATATTCTCGCCACCGCTGCGCGAGGCGCGAGGCGCTGATTTTCGCACCGAGCGCTACAAAGAATTCATGAAAAAGGAAATTCAGGAAAAAGCCGTTAAGACCATCATGGAGCGAAAGGTGAAAGTCCTCATCGGCATCGGCGGTAACGGCACATTTGCAGGCATCAACGCGCTCAGCAAAATGCTCCCGAAAGAAGTGCAGGTGTTTTTCATTCCGGTTACTATCGACAGCGATGTGTATGGAACAGAGTGCATTGGGCAGCACACTGGCGTTGAGATTGGCGCGGAAAAAATTCGATGCTACATGGCGGACGCGCGCACTCACCACCGTTGCTACATCATCGAACTTATGGGCGCGGCGGGTGGCTATCACGCCCTGCATTCTTGCTTGGGCGCGGGCGCGCATTTGGCCGTGTTGCCGTCATTGGTCTATGAGCCGAAGCGCGTCGCCGAGGCGCTTAAACATCGCAACTCGACAGTCATTGTCGTTGCCGAAGGCTACAAATCGGAGGAGCGTAAACAAAAAGCATCGCCGCTCAACGCCGCCGAATACTTCTATGAAGAACTCAAAGCCGCAGGCTTGCAGACCCAGCAGCGGGTGATTTGTGAAGGATTTTCACGGGACATTCGCGGCGCGAAGCCGAACAATATGGACATCACGCTGGCGCAACGCATGGCGCGAAAGCTCTCGGAACTTGTCCGCATCGGGCAAAGCCGCGTCATGCCCGCCGTGCTTGCCGAAAAAGAATACGCGATTTTCTTCGACGACATACGAACCGATAATTCCGTCGACTCTGGGCTGGCGCATCTCGCCAATCGCTTGGGCGTTTGACCGTAAAATGTATTGACGGATAACTTCTCGACAACTTTTCTTTTATCAATGGCAGAAAAAATCACCGCTCGCTCCCAAGATTACAATCAATGGTATATCGACGTCGTCCGCGACGCCAAACTCGCCGATTATAGCGACGTGCGCGGCTGTATGATAATTCGACCAAATGGCTACTCGATTTGGGAAAAAATGCAGCAAGCGCTCGATATGATGTTCAAAGACACCGGACACGTGAACGCCTACTTTCCGCTCTTCATCCCTGAAAGCTATATGAAAAAAGAAGCCGACCACATCGAGGGCTTCGCGCCCGAATGCGCCGTGGTAACGCATGGCGGCGGCGAAGAGCTTGCGGAAAAACTGTATGTGCGCCCGACATCGGAAACAATAATTTGGTCGACCTACGCCAAGTGGATTCAATCGTATCGGGATTTGCCAATTCTCATCAACCAATGGGCGAACGTGGTGCGGTGGGAACTTCGGACGCGGCTCTTTTTGCGCACGACGGAATTTCTGTGGCAAGAAGGACACACGGCGCACGCGACAGAAGCCGATGCCATTGAAGAAGTGATGAAGATGATTAACGTCTATCGAAAATTTGCGGAAGAATATATGGCGCTGCCAGTTATCGTCGGCAGAAAAACCGAATCGGAAAAGTTCGCGGGCGCGCTTGAAACCTACTGCATTGAGGCAATGATGCAAGACGGCAAAGCGTTGCAATCGGGAACCTCGCATCATCTCGGACAGAACTTTGCAAAAGCGTTTGAGTGCCGGTATCAAACCAAAGAGGGAAAATTGGAATACGTTTGGGCGACAAGTTGGGGGGTGTCGACGCGGTTGATTGGCGCACTCATTATGGCACATTCCGACGACAAAGGGTTGGTCTTGCCGCCCAAACTCGCCGCACGGCAAGTGGTCATCGTGCCGATTCTGAAGGGCGATAAAACGCTCGTGCTTGAAAAAGCAAATCGATTAGCGGCGATGCTTCGCGCCAAAGGCGTGAGCGTCTTCATTGATGACAGCGAGCAGAACACGCCCGGTTGGAAATTTGCCGAGTATGAACTGCAAGGCATTCCTGTGCGCGTCGAGTTGGGACCAAAAGACATTCAAGCAGGGCAGTGCATCATTGCGCGGCGCGACACATCGGAAAAAATGACAATAGCATTAGACGACCAAACCGACGAGCAAATTCACGACTTGCTCTCGACGATTCAACAAAATCTGTTCGACCGCGCCAAAGCCTACCGCGATGCAAAAATGAAACCTGTCTCGACATATGACGAACTCAAGGCGCAAGTCGAAGAGGGCTTCGCGATTGCACATTGGGACGGCACAGCGGAAACCGAAGCCAAAATTAAGGAAGAGACCAAAGCGACGATTCGCTGCATTCCAACCGATGCCGCGTTCATTGAACAATATCGGTTGCACGACGAAGGCAAGTGTGTCTATTCCGGAAAACCCTCGCGTCAGAAAGTCATCTTTGCCAAAGCCTATTGATCTCGGTTGTGTTGGCAGGCGCGCTGCGGCGTAATGACCTTACGACTGCATCGTCTCGGTGAACTCTTGCCAGAAATTATTGTTGAGCGAGGCATCAACGCCACTTACAAGCAGTTGCCCGATTTTCTTTTGCGCCATAATTTGTCGGTTTGGCGGAAGCGCTCGCCACGCGGCCTCCAAATCGAGCTGCGGGAAAGACTCGTTCAGGTGTAGGGCAATGCTTTCCAACTGCGTAAGGCGACGGTTGCGAATATGCTCCATAATGAGCATCGCTGTGCCTTGCGAGAGCGGCATTCGCAGCGATTCAGGCAGACCAGAAGAGCCAATGACAAAACGAATAGCTTGCATAAACGAACTGCAAAAGAGTTGTTAGAGTTAGAGAAAAACATCACAGCCGTTGATAAACAGCACAAAGATGAAAATTTTAATCGTAGGAAGCGGTGCGCGGGAACACACCCTCGCATGGGCGGTGGCGAAGTCGCCCGACGTTGAAAAAATTTATGTCGCGCCCGGCAACGGCGGCATCAGAAATTTGGGGAGCATCGCAGAGTGCGTCCCAATTTCCGCCATCAACATCGACGCCCTGCTTGCCTTTGCCAAAGAAAAGCATATTGACCTCACGATTGTCGGACCCGAACAGCCGCTCGAGCACGGCATCGCCAATCGCTTTCATGAAGAAAAGCTCAACATCATCGCGCCAACCCAACAAGCCGCGCAACTCGAAACCAGCAAAGCGTTCGCCAAGCAATTTATGCAATGGCACAAAATCCCAACGGCGGGCTTTCAAACCTTTCAATCGCATCAACGCGCAAAAGCATTTATTGAACAACAAACAGTATTTCCGATTGTCATCAAAGCAAGTGGACTTGCTTCGGGTAAAGGTGTTGTAATTGCGGAAGATAAAGTCTCGGCATTAAAAACATTAGAAGCATTTTTTGAGGAAAAAATTTTCGGCGCAGCGGCAAACGAAGTCGTCATCGAAGAATTTATGCAGGGCGAAGAGGCAAGCGTTTTCGTCATTACCGACGGCGTGAATTACGTCGTGCTGCCGACCGCGCAAGACCACAAACGCATCGGCGACGGCGATACAGGCAAAAACACAGGCGGTATGGGCGCCTACAGTCCCGCGCCGATTGTAACGCCCGATGTGATGGAAAAAGTCAAGACGCGCATCATTGAGCCGACGCTGCGCGGCATGGCGGCGGAAGGCAATCTCTATCAAGGGTTTTTGTATGTTGGACTGATGATTGAGAACGGCGACCCGAAAGTCGTTGAGTTCAATGCGCGGCTTGGCGACCCTGAAACCGAAGTTGTAATTCCGTTATTGAAAAAGCCGCTGCTCCCGATTTTACAAGCTTGTGCAGCAGGAGCATTGGGGAGCATAGAGGTAAATTTTTCATCAAAATCGGCGGCAGCGGTGGTGATGGCGTCCAAAGGCTATCCCGACGGATATGAGACGGGCAAAGTCATTACGGGCGAATGTCATTTCGATGATGGCAAATGCGCGCTCGATGTGAGCGGCGAAGTGTATGTGTTTCATGCAGGAACAAAATTTGAAAACGGAAAACTCTACACGGCAGGCGGGCGAGTGCTTGCGGTAACGGCGGTTTCCGATACGCTGGAACTTGCAATCAAAGATGCCTACGAAGCTGTCTCACAAATCCACTTCGACGGCGCCTACTACCGAACCGACATCGGCGCAAAAGGCTTAAAACAGAGAGCAAGATGAACATGGATGCTTTGAGATGCGCCGAACAAGCGCTATCTTGAAGCATTCTGTTCGGTGTCGCGGTGAGCAATCATCGTGAAGAATAGGGAATCTCGTTAGTTTCTTAGAAAAGGAATCGAGAACTGTACCCGCAACTGTGTGTCGCACTTGTGCAGAGGGTTTTTCACTGGAAGCACACCAAACTGCTTTTGGGAAGGAAACCCAATAAACTGCGCGACGAGTCAGGAGACCTGCCGAACACTAACTTGCCGAAACGACTACGGGAACATAGCCGGGCAACGCATCGACAATAATGGTGAGTTTTACTGGGGGGCTTGCGCATACTGCTCAAACCTTGCTGCTCTGCGCGGCGTAGCCTTTTCTATACCCGCCCGATTAGCACACCATATTTTCATTGCCGCGTCTGGCTCGTCGCAACGGCGTATCTGATAACGGAGAAAAAATGAACTACTCTCTTATTTCACGTGCAGTGCTTGCGCTCTGCGCTGCGTCTTTATTCGTTGCGTCTTGCCGACAGCCCACCGAACCTGTCAATGAATCGCCTGCAACGCCGCCCGCGCGTGGGCTGTATGTGCTCAACGAAGGCTTGTTCCAACGCAACAACTCCACGCTTACGCTATATTCATTCGATTCGGCTCGCGCCACGACGGATTTCTTCGAGCGCGTCAACGGACGACGCTTGGGCGATACGGGAAATGACTTGCTCATCGCCGGCGATAAACTCTTCATCGTGGTAAATGTGTCAAGCCAAATCGAAGTGGTCAATGTTCGAACCGGACGCTCGTTGAGAACAATTCCGCTTTTCAACGGCACGGTCGCTCGTCAGCCACGACGAATGACCCTCGCAGGCGGACGGATGTTCGTCAGTTGCTTCGATGGCACGGTCGCTGTGATTGACACGGCATCGTTGCAGGTCGTCTCAACGATTGCAGTCGGCGCGAATCCCGACGGGATTACGGTTCAAAACGGAAAAGTGTATGTGGCTAATTCGGGCGGCTTGAACCGCGTGCCAGACAGCACCGTCTCGATTCTCAACCCAACAACGCTGGCTCAAACCGCAAGAATTGTGGTGCGGCAAAATCCAACGGGCATGGCGGCCGATGCGTTTGGTGATGTGTATGTCTCAACCTCGAGCGTCTTCAATGCGGATTTTACACAAGTGCTGGTGCCGTCGCGCCTGCTGGTCGTGGATGCCAATCGAGATGTGGTCAAGCAAACGTATAACTTTGGCTCGAGCGGCGTCGTCATTTCTGGCGATGTGGGCTATGTTCGCAGCGGAGGCGGCATCATTACTATCAATGTGCGCGCCGATACGGTGCTGAACTCGAGCTTTCTGACGCGAGCCGCGTTGCAGAGCGCAGGGGTTCAGACGCTTTACGGCTTGGCGATTGATGAACAAAACGGCGACATTTACGTGACGGACGCAAAAAACTTTACAACCACCGGCGAAGTGTTCTGTTTCAGCCGCGATGGACAGCGCAAGTTTTCATTCGTCGCTGGCTTGAACCCGTCGAGCATGGCGTTCCTGCGGTGAGACCTGTATGCCAATGGCAAGCAAAAGGCGGCGGCAACGTCGCCTTTTTTCTTCGAGGGAATTTGAAAATGAAAATGAAAAGGCGTTAGATTTAATCTAAGTCAAGTCCATTAAGAACGGTTGAAGATGACGGAAGAAAAAGTCAAGCAACACCCGATTGTCGGTATGTGGCATGTAACGAGCGAAGACGGCAAGCCGCTCAAAACGCTCTGGTGCCGATACACGTTCAAACCGAACAGCCGATTTACCATGCAGCGCCAATCGGAAAGCGGCGGCATTCAAATGACCGAAGGCTACTACAAGTTAGACAGCAAACAGGTAACGCTCATTGTCGGCAAACAAAAAGAAAAAATCCCGCTTACATATCGGCTCGATGGAAACCGCTTGACCATTGACGACAATGGACACAAACTTACCCTCTACAAACTGGTCGAATAACAACGCTTCTCAAATCAATGCTTAGCCAATCAGGTCGATGCGTTTGGCGAGCGCAAAATCTTTTTCGGTCAGCCCGCCGGAATCGTGCGTGGTCAGTTGAACTGTAACCGCAGGGTAGGTGAGTGTGATGTCAGGATGATGGTCGGCCGCTTCGGCAAGTGAAGCGATGCGCTCGACCAAAAACAGCCCACGCATAAACGGACTTGGCTCGCCTTGTTTGTAAACAAATGAAAATTTCTTTTCAAGCACTGTGCCGTTGATTGTCCAACCGTTGAGCGAGGCAAGTTGCTGCTGAATTTCCGAATCCGAGAGAAGCGGCGTTTTCATAGGCGAATAAAAAAGATTGAGTGAAAAGCACGTAAGCCAAAAGTGATGAACCACAGCCGAAAAATACAAAACCACCGAGGCATTTTACGAATGATTACGAATGATTCATCAAGGATATGCCGCTATGCAAGAAATTTTATCCCGCCGTTTAACATCTGTTATTGGAAAAATGTTGTGTAAAAACACGGGTCGAAGTAGAAAAGAAGAAGGAATGTGAGCAAGTTGTGAAACTTTTTTGGTGCAGTTGAAATTTTCTATGTCGCAATGTGATTTACATCAACGGACTTAACATTGAAACCAAAACAACCTCGCGCATGGACGCACAACTCACGGAGTTTGGAAAAGTCTTCCTGTTCTTGCTGGTCGGCGTCGTCTTTGTCGCCGCAGGGTTCATCACCTCAAGCCTGATTAGACCCCATCGGCCTTATGACGAAAAGCTCTCTACCTACGAGTGTGGAGAAGAGCCCAAAGGCACAGCGTGGGTGCAGTTCAATATCCGCTTTTATGTGATTGCCCTCATCTTTATCATCTTCGATGTGGAGCTCTTGTTTCTCTTTCCATGGGCGACGGTGTTCAAGAAGATAGGGCCGGTAGCGCTCATTGAGGCGGTCGTTTTCATTAGCATCCTCGCCATAGGGTTAGCTTATGCGTGGGCTAAGGGCGACCTGAATTGGGTGGTGCCGCAGCCGAATCGACCGAAGTTGCCCGAAAAGAAATTCGACAAGCCGGCCAAGAAGAAAGTCGCCGAACCAGCCGAACCTGCGCCGACCGCGTAAGTGCGCAGTGGTGCAAGAGGATGCAAGAGAATAACCAAGTTTAATTTTACTCAACATTAAGATTCTGAAAGGAAAAGGAAAAAGTATGAGTAGTCTTTTGGATACAAAATTTGAAAAGGGCGGTGTGGTTATCAGCAAAGTCGAAGACCTGCTGAACTGGGCTCGGCTCTCGTCGATGTGGCCGATGGGCTTTGGACTCGCGTGCTGCGCCATTGAAATGATGATGACCAACGCCTCTGGCTACGACCTTGAACGCTTCGGCATTTTCCCGCGCTCCTCGCCGCGTCAGTCCGATGTCATGATTGTCGCCGGAACAGTGACGTTCAAAATGGCAGACCGTGTCAAGCGACTCTACGAGCAAATGCCCGAACCGCGGTATGTGATTTCAATGGGCAGTTGTGCCAACTGCGGCGGTCCATACTGGGAACACGGCTATCATATCTTAAAGGGAGTTGACCGCATTGTGCCAGTTGATGTCTATGTGCCGGGCTGCCCACCGCGTCCCGAAGCGCTCATCGGTGGCTTGATGAAGATTCAGGAGCTGATTCGCGAGGAAAAATTTGGAGGCAAACGCGAAGATGCTATCAAGCGTTTAGCCGCAAAAGCCGCGCCCGCCGAAGAGGTCATTACAGCCGAGCACCCCTTTAACGCCAACACGGCTGGCGCTACTGTCAATAAGCAAGAAGCCGTGGAAGCCGCAGAGACCGTTTAAAGGAAGCCAATTAAGTCTAAACTTGAACTTGGGAGCATTGGGGAGCATGGACGCTAAAACAGCAAAACCCTTGACCGCCGACGAAATCGCTGCGATAATTCGCGAGGAATTTGGCGATGTGATTGGTAACGCTGAACCGACCGTCGGCATCGGCACAATTCCTGTTACCGATAATTCGGTTTGGCAACCGCTCGCGTATTTCTTGCGCGAAGACGACCGGCTGAAGTTCGATTTTCTGGCGTCGCTCTCGGGGGTAGATTACAACGACGGAACATTCGGCGTCGTCTATCACTTGCAATCGCTGGCAACACACAAGCACAAAATCGCCTTCCGCCTGAAATGCCCGAAGGAAAATCCCGTCATTCCCACAGTGATGGACATTTGGAAAGCGGCCAATTGGCATGAGCGCGAAGCGTTCGATCTCTATGGTATTAAGTTCGACGGGCATCCCGACTTGCGTCGCATCCTCTGTCCAGAAGACTGGGAGGGCTATCCGCTTCGGAAGGATTACAAAGTGCAAGAGACATACCACGGCGTCAAAGTGCCGTATTGAAAATTGTGACGAACATTTGCTGCATTTGGCAGCGATAGGGTTTCAAGAAGTATCAAGCAGTTCCAACTAACCTGACTGTGTTCGAACCTTGGTTGTCTTGAAGCCCGTTTGCGTTGACAAGCGCAAAGGGCAAAGCAGTTGTTACTTAAAGGATTATCTAACTTTTTCTGAATTATGGCAGAAGTCGCAGAACCGCAACGAATGAGTGTCGCGCAGCTTGGCGTGACCAATGTGCTGATTGAACAGGGCTTGGACACCGACCACATGGTGTTGAGCATGGGGCCGCAACACCCAGCGACACACGGGGTGCTGCGTGTGG
>JPGV01000051.1 GCA_000724175.1 [Candidatus Thermochlorobacteriaceae] bacterium GBChlB
GATGCTTCACTCCGCTACGCTTTGTTCAGAATGACAAGGATAAACGGAACGGGTTTGAAAGTTTATCGGAGTATGTTCAAGTCGAGCGTAAAATTCGGCAAGACATCATCGCCCGAAAGCGATTGTGTAAAGCCTCTAACGACGCGCGTCTGCTCGTTTTGCTTGTAAATACAGGCTTCGGCGGTTTTCGGCGAAAGAAGCCAGCCAAGCCGCGCGCCGTTTTCGAGGTATTCCTGCATCTTTGCATCGGCGTCGGCGAGGTCGTCGGAGGTCGACATAAGTTCAACAACGAAGTCGGGACAGAGCGGCGGGAATTTGGTTTGCTGTTCGTCGGTCAAGGCGTTCCATCGTTGCGTTGTTACAAACGCGGCGTCGGGTGAGCGCACGGCGCCGTTGGGCAAGCGAAACCCGGTTGATGAGTCGAACACGACGCCAAGCTGCGCGACGCGATTCCAAAGCGTGAGTTCGGCGGTAATCTCAGCATTACGGTTGCCGGTTTTGCCGCCGGTGAGCGCCATTAGAATGACGTGGTGAAATCGGTCTCGTTCCATTTTGAGGTCGGGATTTTCTTGGGCGAAGTCGAAAAATTCATCGTCGCTCATTTGCATCGACTTTGGGAAGCAGAGCGTAATCCGCGACAGGTAGGTCTCTCCGATAATCATCTTAGTTCAAGCGTTCAAATTGAGATTTAGCGTTGTTCTTGTTCCAGTTCAGGCTCGCGCAATGCCGCCGTTTGACGCGATACGACGGGCGTCTCCGGCGAGAGCAAAATCGCGGACGCTTTTTGCATATCGAGTTCGCCTTCCCACTTTGCCATGACGACGGTGGCGACGGCATTGCCGATGAGGTTGGTAATGGAGCGAATTTCCGACATAAATCGGTCGACGCCCAGCACGAGCGTAATGCCCGCGACTGGCACCGTGCCAACGGCAGCCAGCGTTGCAGCAAGCGTGATAAACCCGCCGCCGGTAACTGCCGCCGCGCCTTTTGAAGTGAGCAGCAGCACGAGCAAGACCGTGAGCTCTTGTCCGAGCGTTAAGGGGGTGTTGGTTGCCTGCGCAATGAAAATCGCCGCCATTGTAAGGTAAATACACGTGCCATCGAGGTTAAACGAATACC
Source organism: [Candidatus Thermochlorobacteriaceae] bacterium GBChlB (assembly GCA_000724175.1). Classification (GTDB taxonomy): domain Bacteria; phylum Bacteroidota; class Chlorobiia; order Chlorobiales; family Thermochlorobacteraceae; genus GBChlB. The sequence continues at coordinate 1,120 of JPGV01000051.1, forward strand.
CAGAGGGCAAGACAATGCCGACAATCGGTTTGGCACAGCCCAATTCTTCCATGCGCGTCATCATTTTGGGCAAGACCGATTCCGATGAGGATGTGCCAAGCACGATGAAAATCTCCTCCCGAATCGCCTTGATAAGTTTCCAGAGGCTGATACCGTTGTAATAACAAATGGAGCCTAAGGCAAGCGCGATAAAGAGAAACGAGGTGGTATAGACCGCGAGCATCAATTTGCCGAGCGAGAGCAAGGTGCTGAGACCGAACTTGCCAATGGTAAATGCCATGGCACCGAAGGCGGCGACAGGCGCGAGTTTCATAATGAGGCTAATGACATACAAGAAGGCATGCGAAATTTGGTCGAGCGCGCTCACCAACGGCGATGCAGATTTTCCTGCTTTTGCCAGCGCAACGCCGAGCAGAATAGAAATGAGCAGCACTTGCAGAATCTCGCCTTTGGCAAAGGCATCAACGAAGGTATTGGGAATGATGTTCATGAAGAAGTCGGTGGTCGATTGATGCGCTGCCGCGTTGGTGTAGCGCTCGACTTCTTTCATATCGAGTTTGGAGACATCTGCGTTAATGCCCTCGCCCGGCGCAATGACTTTGACGACAATCAAGCCAATGACAAGCGCAAGTGTTGTAACGACTTCGAAGTAGAGCAGCGTTTTGCCGCCGACACGACCGAGCTTACTCATATCGCCCATGCCAGCAATGCCGACAACAACCGTCGTGAAAATAATCGGCGCGATGAGCATTTTGATGAGCTTGATGAAAGCGTCGCCAAGTGGCTTGAACGACACGGCAAGGTCGGGGTAAAAATGACCAAGTAAAATTCCAATGACAATGGCAACAATGACTTGAAAATAGAGGTTGCGAAGAAGATTTAGCATGACGGGTAATACTCCTTTACAAATAAAGTTTCCAGAATGTAAAAAAACGTTGTCGCTTTATCGAATCTTAGGTTTGAAGCACACCTGCATTGAACTTTGGAATCTCAGGATTTTCGTTGGCAACCTCGATACAGTATGAAATGATGCGGCGCGTTTCTCTGGGGTCAATGATGTCGTCTATCCATAGCCGTGCGGCGGCGTAGAGCGGGGTCATTTTGGATGTGTATTTTTCTGCAATGTCGTTAAGCAACGCCTGTTTTTCTTGGTCTGACAAGGTTTTCCCGTCTCGTTCTAATTGTCCGACTTTTATGGAGAGCATAGTCTCAGAGGCTTGCTTGCTGCCCATCACGGCAATCTGCGCTGAAGGATAAGCAAATATAAAGCGCGGGTCATACGCCTTGCCACACATGG